>NZ_AOJL01000026.1 GCF_000337035.1 Halorubrum coriense DSM 10284 | reverse complement strand
AGATGTGTATAAGAGACAGACCCCGATCGTTCCGAGCACGGGCTCGATCGGCACGTCGATCCCCTCGAAGTCGATCCGCTCGCCCGCGCCGTCGTCGGGGCCGTCGCCGTCGACCTCGGTGATCCGCGTCGCCGGGTGGTCGATCTCGGGGTCGTCGCGGAGGAGGCCGAACCCGGGCGTGGTGACGACCCGCCCCCGATCCTCCGCGACGCGGACGGCTTCGATCTCGACCGCGAGCACGTCGCCCGGGCTCGCGCCGGTCACCGCGATCGGGCCCGTCGCGGCGTTGACCTCCTCGGGGATCTCCTCGAGCAGGTCGTCGTCGCGCTGGATCGCACCGTTCAGGCTGTCTCTCGTCGCTATCGTCACCGATTCGCCGTCGGCGGCCTCGTACACCGCCTCCATCTCGGGGCCGAACTCGTACACGTGGCCGTCGCGGTGTGTGACCGTTTCTCTCGTCATCACTCGCGGATCGGCGTTCCGGTCGCAAAAATCTACGCCGAGCGGTGCGGTGCGCCCGCCCTCGGCTCGGTGGGCGAGCGCCCCCTCTCGCGGGCGGCACACTTGCGTCGGAGAGACAACGCCGCCGTCCGATGTCGAGCCCTCTCGGTACGGCCCGGACCGCCGGAACGGCGGTCGCGACCCGGCCGCCCGCCGTGACCGCCGGGCTCCCGCCGACCGCTCCGGACCCCGGTCGGTCGACCGTCACTCCCGGTGTCGAACGGGCTGGTGGCGCTCCGCGACGTCGAGGAAGTTGTCGAAGACGGCCGTCGCCGCCTCGGCCTCGGCGACGCGCTCGTCGGTGATGCCGTCCATGACGGACCGGATCCGCCCGTCCGGGAGGTCCTTCCCTTCCGTCACCCACTCCGCCGTCTGCCGGTCGTACTCCGGGTGGAACTGGACGCCGTAGGCGCTCCCGAGCCGAAACGCCTGAACGCCGACTCCGTTCTCCGCGAGGGTGACCGCCCCGGGCGGCACCTCGGCGACCCGGTCCGAGTGCGTCTCGAAGCTCGTGAACGTCTCCGGAACGCCCGCGAACAGCGGGTCTTCGCCGACGCGCTCGATCGACTCGTACCCCAGTTCGTACTCGCCCATGTCGACGACGCGCCCGCCGAGCGCCTGCGCGAGGAACTGGTGGCCCCAGCAGATGCCGAGCGTCGGCACGTCGGCCTCGTACACCCGGCGGAGCCGCTCGGTCGCCTCGTGGATCCAGTCGCGGTCGTCGTACACGGAGGTCTGCGAGCCGCTTATCACGACGCCGTCGAACCGCCAGTTCGACGACGACACCGGCGGCGGAAACGCGCCGTCGCTGACCTTGTACACCGTGACGTCGGCGTCGAGTTCGCGGCGGAGGTTCGACTCGGCCGGGGTCTCTCCGACCGACGCGTCGAAGACGGCGATGGTCGTGTCCATGCTCGACCGTTCGCGCGACTGAAATATATACTATTGGGTTTATTGTACAATACAGAAATCAGCAGGGGTGCGGCGACTCGTCGTCTGCTTCGGCGAACGGCGGCGACAGGAGTCGCGGTCCGCGCGTCAGTTCTCGGCGGTGACGGCGACCTGTTCCGGTCGGTCGTACTTCTCCTCGAACTCGCCGATGAGCTGGCCCATCTTCGCGTACCAGTCGTTGAGCATCCGCTGCATGTCGTCGGCGATCTGCGACGGGTCCGTCGGGCTGTACACGTGGTAGTAGCCGCCCTGTTCGTAGTTGATCTGTTCTTTCTGGATGAAGCCGGCGTTCAGGAGGCGCTGGACCGCGCGGTAGGCGGTCGAGCGCTCCCGGTCGACGCGTTCGGCGATCTCGTCTATCGTGAGCGCTTCCTCGGCCGACACGAGCGACCGGTAGCAGTCCTTGTCCAACTGCTTCAGGCCGTGGAAACACTCGAGTAACCCCTCGCACTCCATGTCCCGTTGGAGCTGTTCAGACATCGAATCGGGCATCTTACAGTATCCCTATGGGGTCCAGTCGCTAAAAGTGTTGTGTGTGGGATATACAATTCCGCGCGACCCGTCGGCCGGACGGCGAGGCGGGGTCGCTACTCGTCCGCGTCGGACTCGGCGTCGGCGTCCTCGCCGTCGTCCCCGTCCTCCTCGTCGGTGTCGAGGCCGGCCGCCTCGAACGCGGTCTCGACCTCCGCGAGCGGGACCGTGCGGTAGCCGTCGGCCTCGGTCACGGTCGCGACCGCGAGGTCGGAGGGCTCGAACTCGTCGTCGTGGGCGGCCAGCGCCGCGACGGCCAGTTCGATGCCGTCTTCGAGCGAGAGGTCGTCGCTCCACTCGTCTTCGAGGTGCCCCTGGATGTCCTGCCGGCCGCCGCCGATGACGGTCGCCTTCCACTCGTTGGGCGTGCCCGAGGGGTCGGCCGCGAACAGGCGCGGCTCGCCGTCGTCGATGCCGCCGATGAGGAGGGCGGCCCCGTAGGGGCGCGTGCCGCCGCGCTGGGTGTTCTCCTGGATGTGGTCGGTGACGAACTTCGTCAGCGTCTCGACGCCGACGGGCTCGCCGTAGCGCAGGCGGTTCCCTTGCGACTGCCGGCGCGCGAGGTCGATCAGCTGGCGCGCGTCGGCGACGTGGCCCGCGCTCGCGGTGCCGAGGTGGTCGTCGAGCTTGTGGAGCTTCTCGATGCTCTCGGCCTCCATCAGCGACGAGGAGGGGCGAGACATCGCGACGAAGACGACGCCGTCCGTCGTCCGGACCCCGACGCTCGGCGCGCCGCGCGAGACCGCCTCGCGGGCGTACTCGACCTGATAGATGCGCCCGTCGGGCGAGAACAGCGACGTACCGCGGTCGTACGCCTGCTGGTCGTTGTTGCCCATCATCGCCGATCCCCCGCTCGCGCGGTGTCGCGTTCGCTCATTACCGTTTATTACGTCGGCCCGTTGAAAAAGCATCCGTAACCGGTACGTCTCGGAGGGACGTCGACGCCGCGCGTTCCGAACGCGACGATCCCCGCCGATCGCTCGGTCCGAACGGCCGAGAGGGGCCCTCAGATTCCGTCGCCGACGGATATAACCACGCAGGTCGTCTAGTGATAGTGACTTTGACACTCACACGAAACCCAGCCGCGCTGCTGGCCGCGATACTGATCGTGGCGACCGTCGGCGGCGCGTTCGCGATCGGCGGGGCGACGGCGGTACCGGACGCGCGGATCACCGTCGGCGCGGTCGGCGCGTCCCCGGGCGACCCGACCGTCGGCGAGCGGACGGCCCTGAACGTCACCGTCTCGAACTCCGGCGGCAGCGACGCGGCGGCGAACGTCACCGAGGTCCGCGTCCGCGACGCCGACGGCGAGGTGCTCGACAGCGTCTCGGGTGTCGGTGCCCTCTCCGCGGGCGACTCGCTCGACGCGACGCTCTGGACGACCTTCGACGAGCCCGGCGAGAAGCGACTCACGGTCGAGGCCGTCGCGAACCAGTCGACTTCCGGCGAGTTCGTGACCGTCAGCCGCGACACCGTGCTCGACGTGCGGCCGACGCGGGTCGCGCTCGACCTGCGGACCCGCGCCCTCGACCCCGAGGACCTCCGGAGCGATGACGGCGGCGAGAACCCGACCGCCGACCTCGGCGTCGGCGGCATCCAGGGCATCTTCGGCGGTGGCG
Organism: Halorubrum coriense DSM 10284; assembly: GCF_000337035.1. GTDB lineage: Archaea > Halobacteriota > Halobacteria > Halobacteriales > Haloferacaceae > Halorubrum > Halorubrum coriense. The sequence goes on along the minus strand of NZ_AOJL01000026.1, from coordinate 231,135 downwards.
GCGGCCTCGACACCGGTGACGACGCTCAGGGCGAGTCGCCGCCGATCGCCGACTCCCCCGTCGAGGTGACCGTGGTCAACACCGGGACGACGACCGCCGACCGCGTCAGCCTCCGCGCCGTCGGGACCGCGGTCGACGGCGACGGCGACGCGGCCGAGGAGACCGTCTCGGTCGGTCCGTTCGTCGTCGAGGACGTCGCGCCCGGCGAGGAGCGACGGGTGATCGTCGACCTCGGGCCCCTCGACCGGCGCTCGGCGGTCACCGTCACCGCCGCGTTCCGCGCCGACACCGACCGGTTCGACGACCGCGGCGCCGACCGCACCGCGGAGTCGACGGTGACGTACCCCGTCCGGGAGGCCAGCCCGACCGTGACCGACGTGACGCTCCGCGAGACCGCGGACGGCGTCGTCGTCGACGCCAACCTCGGCAACGCCGGGACCGGCGAGATGACCGGAACGATCGTCTCGGTCGGCGACGCGCCGGGCGTCGCGCCGACGCCAGACGGCGGCGAGTACTTCGTCGGGACCCTCGGCGCGAGCGACTTCGTCGGCTTCGACCTGACGACCGCGGTCAACGCCTCGACGGCCGAGGCGATCCCGGTCCGGATCTCGTACACCGAGCGCGGGGTCCGGTACACGGAGACCCTGAACGTCGCGGGGCCCGAATCGGACGGCGACGACGACGAGGCCGGCGGGACCCTCGGCCGGATCGGGACCAGCGGGATGGGGGCCTCGGGAGCGGTCGCGAGCGGCCTCGCGCTCGTCGGCCTCGCGGGAGCGGTCGGCGTCGCGGTCAGGACCGGACGGATCGGCGGCTCGACCGGACGGCGGCGCGACGGCTCGGCGCCGTGAGCGACCGCGACGCGCCGGGCGGCCCGACCGCGTCCGGCTACGCCGTCGAGCTCCGGGACGTCGTCAAGCGCTACCCGGGCGGGGGCGACGAGCCGGTCGTCGCGCTCGACCGCGTCGACTTCGCGGTGCGGCCGGGGGAGTTCGTCGCCGTGGTCGGCCCCAGCGGTTCGGGGAAGTCGACGCTGCTCAACGTGTTGGGGCTGCTCGACGACCCCACGAGCGGGCAGCGCCTGCTCGACGGCACCGACGTGACGAACCTCTCCGTCGCCGAGCGCACGCGGGCGCGCAAGGAGTCGATCGGGTTCGTCTTCCAGGACTTCCACCTGCTGCCGACGCTGACCGCCGTCGAGAACGTCGCGATGCCGACGGCGTTCGACCCCGGCGACGCGGGCGACCGGGCCGCCGACCTCCTCGCGCGGTTCGGCCTCGGCGACCGGCTCGACCACGAGCCGACCGAGCTCTCCGGCGGGCAGAAACAGCGCGTCGCCATCGCCCGCGCGCTGATCAACGAGCCCGCGGTCCTACTGGCCGACGAGCCGACCGGGAACCTCGACACGGAGACCGGCGAGTCGATCCTCGGCGAGTTCGAGCGCGTGAAGTCGGAGGGGGTCGCCGTCATCGCGGTCACGCACGACCCGCTCGTCGAGGAGTACGCCGACCGCGTCGTCGACCTCACCGACGGCGTGTTGACCGGCGGGATCCCGGCGGACGACGCGGACGACCGCTCGGGGCCGAACTCCGACGCCGGCGACGACGCCCGGCGCGGCGGCCGGATCCGCCGCGGCGGCCGCCCGACGGCGGCGACGGACGCGGGTGGCGAGCGATGACAGGGGGCGAGCGATGAGCCGGGACGGCTCGACGCGGCGACCGGACGGGCCCGCCGGCTGGCTCCGGGGCTGGCGACCGGCCGTGTCGATGGCGTCGCGGAACCTCCGTCGGAACCGCGTGCGGACGGTGCTGGCGGTGCTGGGCGTCTGTATCGGCGTCCTCGCGGTCGCGGCGCTCGGCATCTTCGGGAACGTGCTGGCGCTCGGCGCGGACGACGCCATCGGCGACATCGGGACGCAGGTGGTCGTCTCGCCGAACAACGACGCCGGCGTGGAGTCGCTGTCCGACGCGGACATCGCCTCGATCCGGCGCGCGGTCGACGGCCCCGCCGTCGTCCCGCTGTACTCCGACAGCGCCACCGTCGCCCGACAGGGCGACCAGACGTTCGCCACGGTGTACGGGGTCGAAGAGCCCGCGCTCGCGTACGACGCCGCGGAGGGGCGACTCCCCGAGCGCCACCGCCAGGGGGCGATCCTCGGCGCGGGCATCGCCGAGGACCTGAGCGCCGGCGCGGGCGACACCGTCGAGATCGCCGGCTCGCAAGTGCGGGTGATCGCGGTGTTAGTCGAGAGCCAGACGTTCAGCCCGGTCGCGCCCGACGACGCGGTCTTCCTCCCCGAGTCGGCGTTCTCCGCGGACGGCTACGCGCAGGCGCTCGTCGTCTCGGACTCCGGGGCCGAGGCCCGGGCGGCCGCCGACGCCATCCGTGAGGCGGTGAACGCGCGCCAAGACCGGGTGGAGCTGTTCGAGCTGGCCGCCCTCGTCGACGAGATCAATGAGTTCTTCGACCTGCTCTCGACGTTCCTGCTCGGGCTCGGCGCGATCTCGCTCGTCGTCGCCGGCGTCTCGATCCTCAACGTGATGCTGATGAGCACCGTCGAGCGCAGACAGGAGATCGGGGTGATGCGCGCGGTCGGCGTCGCCCGCCGCGACGTGTTGCGCGTCCTGCTCGCGGAGGCCGGCCTGATCGGCGCGGCCGGCGCGGCGGCCGGGACGCTGCTCACCGTCATGCTCGTCGCCGGGCTGGTCGTCGCGACCCCCGCCGTCGACGCCGCGCTCGTGCTCGACCGCACGAACGCCTACTACCTCCTTCTGGCGCTCGTGTTCGGCGTCGGTGTCGGAATCGTCAGCGGGGCGTACCCCGCGTGGAAGGCGGCCAACGAGCGCCCCGTCGAGGCGCTGCGGAGTTAGGTCGGACGACGACCGTACGCTCCCGTTTATAAAAGCCGACCGACACGAACGCTTCCGAAGCCCCGGCCCCGTCGAGTCTCACCCCGACCGCCCAGCACCTCACGCCTCCCCCGGCCTCGCCGCTCGCCCGGGATTCGGTCGTCCGCGTCGCTCGCGCGTGCTGTCTTGCGCCGCCGACGCCACCGCAGTTTCATTTATAAAAGAGCGCTGCGCCGCCCGGAACGCCTATTTAAACGCCGCGGCCCTGAAGCTTCTCCTCTTCTTTCATGTCCTCGTTGGACTGGCCCTTCATCCCCTTGCCGCTGCCACTCGCGATGCGGGCGAGCTCCTCGGGGTCGTCCCAGTTGTTGACGGCCTCGACGATGGACGTGCCCATCGCTTCGGGGTCCTCCGCGCCGAAGACGCCGGAGCCGACGAAGATGCCGTCACAGCCGTGGTACATCATCAGTGCGGCGTCGGCGGGCGTCGCGATGCCGCCGGCGGCGAAGTTGACGACGGGCAGCCGCCCGGCCTCGGCGGTCTCGTGGACCAGGTCGCGGGGCGCGCCGTGCTCGCGGGCCCACTTCTCGCGCTCCTCGTGGTTGAGCCCGGTGAGCGTCCGGATCTGGTTTTTGATCGTGCGCTGGTGCTGGACGGCTTGGTTCACGTCGCCCGTGCCGGCCTCGCCCTTCGTCCGGATCATCGCCGCGCCCTCGTGGATCCGGCGGAGCGCCTCCGGCAGGTTCCGGGCCCCGCAGACGAACGGGGACGTGAAGTCGCGCTTGTCGGTGTGGTACTCGTCGTCGGCGGGCGTGAGCACCTCCGACTCGTCGATCATGTCGATCCCGAGCGCCTCCAGGATCTCCGCCTCCTTGCGGTGGCCGATCCGGGACTTCCCCATCACCGGGATCGAGACCTCGTCGATGACCTCGGGGACCCGCTCGGGGTCGGGCATCCGGGCGACGCCGCCGCGCTTCCGGATGTCCGCCGGGACGTGTTCGAGGACCATCACGGCGACCGCGCCGGCGTCCTCCGCGATGCGGGCCTGTTCGCGGTTGACGACGTCCATGATGACGCCGCCCTTCTGCATCTGCGCGAAGCCGCGCTTGACCAGCTCGGTCCCCCGCTTCAGCTCCTCCAGATCCGTGGCCTCTGGCATAGATCACGATAGGGTCGCCGGCCACTTAACGGGTCGCTTTCGGGCGGATGGGCGGGCGAGAAGCCGATTCCCCACGCCGGGCGAGGTCGGGTCGTCGCCGCCCCCGCTCGCCGCCGACTCGCACCCGCGCGCAGCCACCCCAACCGCGAAGTCCCCCGCCGTCCAACCGCCGGCCGTGACCACCGGAGCCATCCTCGCCGGCGGGCGCTCGACGCGCTTCGGCGACGCGGACAAGGCCGTCGCGCCGCTCGCCGGCGTCCCGATGATCCGCCGGGTCGCCGACCGGCTCGCGGGGACCGACGACCCGGTCCCGCCCGGGGCCCACCGCGCCAGCGGCGGCGACCCGGTCGTCGACGAACTCGTCGTCAACTGCCGCCCGGACCAGCGCGCGGCGGTCGCGGAGGCGCTGGCGGGCGTCCCGCTCCCCGTCCGCTGGGCGGTCGACGAGGAGCCGGACCGGGGGCCGCTCGCCGGCATTCGGAACGCCTGCCGGGTCGCGACCGACCCGTACGCCGCCGTCGTCGCCTGCGACATGCCGTTCGTCGACCCCGGCTTCCTCGCGGCGCTGCGCGAGGCGGCCGCCGGCGCCGAGGCCGCGGTCCCGCGGCTCGACGACCGCTGGTATCAGACCACGCAGGCGGTCTACGCGACCGGGCCGGCCGCGGTCGCCTGCGAGCGCGCGCTCGACCGCGGCGACGGGAAGATACTCGCGATGGTGGAGCAGCTGGACGAGGTCGTCGTCGACGACGGGACGATCCGGTCGATAACGACCGCCGACACCTTCGTTGACGTCGACACCGAGTCCGACCTGGCCGAGGCGGAGCGAGCGGTCGCCGCGGCGCTCGGCGGGAATTGACTCGGTGGGGGAAGCCGGCTCGCCGCCGTCGCCGGTCAGTTCTTCAGCACCTCGTACGCCTCGTTGAGCCGTTTAAACCGCTCCTCGTCGCCGTCCTCGCCGTCCGGGTGGAGCCGCTTCGCGCGCTCGCGGTATCGGCTCCGGACCGTCTCGCTGTCAGCCGTGCGGTCGAGTCCGAGCGTCTCGTACGCCTCGCGCTCGCTCATCCCGCCGGTCGGCGGCGCGCGGTCGCGGGGGTCGCGGCCCGCGCCTCCCGCCGCCCCGCGAGCCCCGGCCCGTCGGCTGCCCGGACCGCGACCGTTCGCGCCGCGACCGCCGTCGGTCCCGGCGGCGCGGTACGCTCGCTCTCGGTTGGCCTCGGCGCGGGCGCGCTGTCTGGCGCGCTCGCGCTCCGTCGGCCCCGCCCGCTCCGCGGACCGCCGGGCCTGGTCGTCGAGGCGTCCGCTGGCGTGGTACCAGAGGAAGTACGAGACGGCGGCGAACGGCAGCGCGAGCGCCAGCGCGATCGGGTGGAGGACGATCCCCGCGATCACGAGCAGCGCCGTCATGCCGACGAACGCCCCGGCGAGCACCACGACGATCGTTCGGTTCGTCACGGCCGTACTCGGGGGCGGAGGACCGTAAGAGTCCCGACGGCCGCCGACCCGCGGAGGCCGTCGCGTCCGAGCGCGACGCTCGCGCCTCCCATCTCCTCGCCTCCCTCCTCTCGCCTCCCATCTTCTCGCCTCCGCACCGTTTATCACCGCGGCCGCCCGGGTACGGCGTATGGAACCGGCGGACAGAGAGACGGTGACGGGGCTGCCGCCCGGGATCGCCGCCGCCCGCGAGGAGCTCACGCCGATGCTCTCGCAGTACGCCGACCTGTGTGCCGCCCACGGGGACGCCTTGGTGCTGTTTCAGGTCGGCGACTTCTACGAGGCGTTCTGCGAGGCGGCCGAGACGGTGGCGCGCGTCTGCGAGGTGACGCTGACGGAGCGGTCCGACTCGACCGGCGACTACCCGATGGCGGGGGTCCCGATCGACAACGCGGCCCCCTACCTCGAATCGCTGCTCGACGCGGGGTACCGCGTCGCGCTCGGCGACCAGGTCGAGGACGCCGCGCAGGCGTCGGGGCTCGTCGACCGCGCCGTCACCGAGGTGATCACGCCCGGGACCGTCGTCGAGGACGACCTCCTCGAATCGGGGTCGACGAACTACGTGGCGGCCGTGGCGGCCGACGGTGGGGTCGACGCCGAGGGCGACGGCGGGCCCGCCGGGACGACCGTCGGCCTCGCCGCCGTCGACGTCTCGACCGGCGAGTGCCTCGTCACGGCGGGCGACGCGGACGCGGTCGCGGGCGAGCTCGACCGGATCGCCCCCGCCGAGCTCATCGCCGGACCGGACGCCCCCGCGTTCGAGCCGAGCGACGCGGAGCGCGGGTGGACGACCCACGACCACGACGCGGGCGCCTTCGACCGGCGGACTGCGACCGAGCGGCTGAAGCCGTACCTCCCCGCGCCCGAGCGGCGCTTCGACGCGGACGCGGAGCTGCGGGCGGCCGGCGCGGTGCTCGCGTACGCCGAGTACACGCAGGGCGACGACGGGACGCTCTCGTACGTGACGCGGATCCGGCGGTACGACCCCCGCGACCGGCTCCGGCTCGACGCCGCGGCCCAGCGCAGTCTGGAGCTGTTCGAGAACCGCGGGCTGGGCGCGAGCGACACGCTGTTCGGCGTCCTCGACGAGACGAGCTGCGCGCTCGGACGGCGGTGTCTGGAGCGCTGGCTCCGCCGCCCGCTCGTCGACGCCGACGCGATCCGGAGCCGTCACGACGCGGTCGGCGAGCTGGCGGACCGGAGCCTCGCCCGCGAGGGGATCGCCGACGCGCTCGCGACCGCCTACGACCTCGAACGGCTGGTGAGCCGGGTCTCGCGCGGTCGGGCCGACGCCCGCGACCTGCGGTCGCTCCACCGGACGCTCGCGGTCGTGCCAAAGCTGAAGGCGGCGCTCGCAGGGGCTGAGGGCGAGCGGTCCGTCGAAGGGGCCGGGACGGGCACCGCCGGGGAGGGGGACCCCGACCTCCCCCGCACCGACCACCTCCGCGACCTCCGCGAGCGGCTCGACGAGCTGACCGAGGTCCGCGAGCTGATCGACGGCGCGATCGCGACCGACCCGCCGCAGGAGATCACGGAGGGCGGGGTGATCCGCGGAGGGTTCGACGACGACCTCGACGCCCTGCGCGCCACCGAGCGCGAGGGCCGCGAGTGGGTCGCCGACCTCGAGGCGAGCGAGCGCGAGCGCACCGGGATCGACTCGCTGTCGGTCGGCCACAACCAGGTCCACGGCTACTACATCGAGGTGACGGACGCGAACCTCGACCGCGTCCCGGACGACTACCGGCGTCGGCAGACCCTCAAGAACAGCGAGCGCTACGTCACGCCGGAGCTGAAGGAACGCGAAGAGGAGATCGTCGGGGCCGCCGAGCGGGCGGACGCGCTGGAGTACGAGCTGTTCGTCGACGTCCGCGAGCGCGTCGCGGCCGAGACCGAGCGGATCCAGGCCCTCGCCGACGCGCTCGCCGAACTCGACGCGCTGGCGTCGCTCGCCGCGGTCGCGGTGGAACGCGACTACGTGCGCCCCGACCTGCGCGCCGATCCCGCCGCGGGCGTCGAGATCGAGGGCGGCAGACACCCCGTCGTCGAGCGGGCCGAGGACGCGTTCGTGCCGAACGACGCCGACCTCCCGCGGGGCTCGGTCGCCGTGATCACCGGACCGAACATGAGCGGGAAGTCGACGTACATGCGGTCGGTCGCGCTCGCCGTCGTGCTCGCGCAGACGGGCTCGTTCGTCCCCGCGCAGGCCGCCGCGCTCCCCGTCTTCGACCGGGTGTTCACCCGCGTCGGGGCCTCAGACGACATCGCCGGCGGGCAGTCGACGTTCATGCGCGAGATGAGCGAGCTGACGGAGATCCTCCACGACGCCGACGCCGACTCGCTCGTCCTCCTCGACGAGGTCGGCCGCGGCACGGCCACCACGGACGGTCGCGCCATCGCCCGCGCCGCGGCCGAGTTCCTCCACGACGAGCTCGGGGCGACCGCCCTCTTCGCGACGCACTACCACGGGCTCACGGACCTCGCCGAGGAGCGCGAGCGCGTCTTCAACCTCCACTTCACCGCCACCCGCGAGGACGGCGACGTGACGTTCCTCCACCGGGTCGTCCCCGGCGCGTCCTTGTCGTCGTACGGCGTCGAGGTCGCGGAGCTCGCCGGCGTTCCCGGCCTGTCTCTTATACACATCTCNGGGCGGACCGAGCGGGCGGCGCGAAGGGAGCCGGACCCGGGGGCGCGGCCGACGCCGAGGCGTCGGCGAGCGACGACGGCCCGGCCGACGGCGACCGCGACGGCGACGCGTCGCTGCGCGAGTTCCTCGCCGAGGAGGCGTCGGAGGACCTCACGGAGTTCGATCCCGACCGGGACTCGTCCGCGGCCGAGCCCTCGGCCGAGAGCGACCGCGCGCGGCCGGCGACGGACGCGGACGAGGGACCCTCGGCCGGCGCGTCTCCCGACCTCGCCGCCGCGCTCCGCGACCTCGACCTCGCACGGACGACGCCGATAGAGGCGCTGAACGCGCTCCACGACCTCCAGTCACGGCTCGACGATGACGGGTGAGCGAGACAGCGGTCGCGGCGCGCCCGGCGCGGGGGGCCCGGCCGACGAGGCGGAGCGCGTCCGGCGGCTCGACCGCGCGACGATCGACCGGATCGCGGCCGGCGAGGTGGTGACGCGGCCCGTCCGCGTCGTCGGCGAACTCGTCGACAACGCCCTCGACGCCGGCGCTTCGCGCGTCGAGGTCGCCGTCGACGGCGACGGGACCGACCGGATCCGCGTCGGGGACGACGGGCGCGGGATGGGGCGCGCGGACGCGACCCGCGCCGTCGAGCGCCACGCGACGAGCAAGCTCTCGCCGGACGGCGACCCGGTCGGGGTCGAGTCGCTGGGGTTCCGCGGCGAGGCGCTCGCGGCGATCGCCGAGGCCGCTCGGCTCGAGCTCGTGACGAGCCCGGGCGACGGCGTCGGCACCCGGGTCGTCGTCGACGGCACCGCCGGCACTGCCGACAGCGCGGGAACCCCCGGAACGCCGGACGCGGAATCGGCGGTCGACGTCGAGCCCGCAGGGCGGGCCCGCGGGACGACGGTCGTCGTCGAGGACCTGTTCGCGACCCGGCCGGCGCGCCGGGAGTCGCTCGCGGGCGCGCACGCCGAGTTCGCGCGGATCTCCTCGCTCGTCGCCGACTACGCGCTGGCGAACCCGTCGGTCGCGTTCTCGCTCGAACACGACGGATCGACGACGCTGTCGACGCCCGGGACCGACCGCACGGACGCGCTGCTCGGCGTGTACGACTGCGACACCGCGAGCCGGTCGACGACCGTCGCCGCGAGCGTCGACGCGACCCCCGAGGCCGCCCCCGACGCGGACGCCGTCGACGTCGCGGTCGCTGGCGCGCTGGCGTACCCCTCGATCACCCGGTCGACCCGCGACCACGTCCGCATCTCGGTGAACGGCCGCCCGGTCCGGAACGACCGGCTCGCCGCGGCGGTCCGCGACGGTTACGGGCGGCTGCTCCCCGACGGGCGCGAGCCGGTGGCCGCGGTCGACGTGTCGCTGCCGCCCGCCCGGGTCGACCCGAACGTCCACCCGGCGAAGCGGGAGGTGGGCCTCCGCGACGCGGACGCGGTCGCGGACGCGGTCGCGTCGGTCGTCGAGGACGCGCTCACCGGCGCGGACCTGCGACGGTCCGCGGCCGTCGCCACCGACCTCGACGCCGCGCTCGACCCGGGCGGCGCGGACGACGGTTCGCGGGCCGGCGCGTTCGACGACGCCGAGCCGATCGGCGTGTTCCACGACCTGTACGTCCTCGTCGAGGTCGGCGACGAGCTCCTCGTGATCGACGGCCACGCGGCCCACGAGCGGGTCAACTACGAGCGGCTGGCGCGCGCGTTCGACGGCGAGCCGGTGCCGACCGCGGCGCTCGACCCGCCCGCGACCGTCTCGCTGTCGACCGACGAGGCGGCGGCCGCGAGGGCGCACGCGGACGCCCTCGCCGCGCTCGGCTTCGAGACCGAGGCGTTCGGCGGCGGGACGCGTCGCCTGCGGACGGTCCCCGCGCCGTTCGGCCGGACCGCGGACGCGGACGCCTTCCGCGACGCCCTCGCGGCCCTCTCGGGTTCGGACGCGGGCGCGGCGCGAGACGCGCGCGACGCCCTGCTCGCGGACCTCGCGTGTCACCCGTCGCTGAAGCGCGGCGAGTTCGACGACCTCGCGGACGGCGACCTGCGCGACCTGCTCGACCGTCTGGGCGAGTGCGACCGCCCGTACGCCTGTCCGCACGGCCGGCCGACCGTCCTCTCGGTCGACGAGGGGACGTTCGCGGCCGGGTTCGGTCGAGACCGGTGAGCCGCGGTCTGGCGGGGCGTCCGGGACGGTCGAGGTGGCTCCGACCGGTATCTATTAGCATGATGGGCCCGCGGATACTCCCATGGGAGAGCGGACCGAAGTGACGCGGGGGTCGCTGCCGCGGGAGCGGTCGGCCGGCCGGTTCTCGGGGCCGGACGGCTTCCGCGACCTCGTCGAGCGACTGCTCTCGTGGCTCCGGAGCCGACGCGGGTCGAGCTTGAAGCGCGTCTCGACCGCCACGACGATGCGAAACGTCGTCGACGCGGACGCGATCGCCGACGAGACGCCGCCGAAGTGGAGCGTCCTCCACGACGTGGTCACCTACGGCGCGGACTCGCTCACGGACGTGCTCGTCTTCCGGCACGGCCCCACCAGACAGGACCTAGTGGTGATGCCGGAGCGGAACACCGAGCCGGAGGGGGAGATCAGCTTCTACCACGCCGACCGCACGAAGGGGGCGCGCCACCTGCTGTCCATCGGCGCTGATTCGCTCACCGCGGCGCTCAGCTACGTGTTAGAGAAGATCGAGCGGTTCGAGCGGCTGTTCACCGGTCGCGGGACGGAGCTTCCGAGCGGCTACACCGGGCCGTCGGACCGGTAACGATCCCCGCGGGCGGCCGCCGGACGCTTCTTTTCGACCGGAACGGCCTCAGACGGGTCCGTCCCGCGGGCGTCCGTCGCCGTTTCCGTCGGCCCGTTCGACGCGCTCGACCGTCGCGTCCGTCGCCGTCTTCTCCGGCGGGTACGAGACGGTCCGCTGCGGGTAGGGGATCGAGATGCCGGCGTCGGCGAAGCGCTCTTGGATCCGTTCGACGACGAGCGCCTTCGAGCGCCACCGCGCCTGCGGGGTCGGCGGGTCGATCCAGAAGCGCAGGTCGAGCAGGATCGCCGAGTCGCCGAACCCGGACGGGATCGCGTACGGCCGCGGGTTGTTCGCGATGACGCCGACGTCTGTGAGGACCTCTTCGGCGATCTCGCTGGCCTCGTCGGGGTCGTCGTCGTACCCGATCCCGACCTCCATGTGGATCCGGAGGCGGCCCTCGCGGCTCCGGTTCGTGATCGCCTGGTTGGCGACGAGGTCGTTGGGCACCACGACGTACTCCCCGTCGAAGTTGCGCATGTGGGTGTTCATGATCGTGATGTCGGTGACGAACCCCTCCTCGCTGCCGATCTCCACCCAGTCGCCGATCTCGAACGGGCGGGCGAACATCAGCACGAAGCCGGCAATGAGCGACCCCAGCGTCTGTCGGGCCGCCATCCCGAGGACGATGCCGAGGAAGCCGGCCCCGACGAGGAGGCCGCCGAGGTTCACGCCCCAGATCCCGAGGACGGTTATCGCCGCGAGCACGAGCAGCCCGACCTGAACGAGCCGGGTGAGCAGCTGTTCTTGATGGGCGGTGATCCGGTCGCTGTCCGCCGACAGCTCGCCGACGTACGTCTCGACCACGTCGCTGACGACGTACGCGCCGCCGAGCAGGACCGCGGAGGCGATCACCTGTCCGCCGACCCTGACGGCGTTCTCCGCGACCGGCAGCACCGCGACCACGAGTTCGAACCGTCCCCACAGCGTCAGGACGGCGACGCCCGCGAGCGCGAACAGCGCGAGCTGGAGGAGCCCGACCGCGAGCCGCAAGAGGAACGACGCCGGGATCCCCTCGCGCAGCGTCTCCACCGCGCCCTCGGTCGACTCCGACAGCCGCTCGTCGAGGAGCCGCCCGACCCAGCCCGAGACGGTCTCCTCGCCGGCGCGGACGGCCCTCGGCAACAGCAGCCACCCGACTGCGAGCGTCCCGAGCACGATGGCGGCGGTGACCGCCAGCCGCCCCTCCGTGCTCGAGATGTCGCTCAACACCGCGCCGACTCGCGTTCCCAGTCCGCCTATCACGGTCGGAGGTTCGCCGCCCGTCGGTTAACGGATCCGACGCGAGTCTCAGCCGAGAGAATCGGACCGCCGGCCGCGGGGGACCGAGCCGCGATCACCGCGGTCCCGGTCACCGGCCGCGGCGAAGCTCTTCGATCAGCTGCTCGATGAGCGCCGACTGCCGGTCTAAGCGCTCCGACTGCGCCTCGACGGTCCGCCGCAGCGCGGCGACCTCGCTCGCGAGGTCGGCGTCCTCCACCCCGGCGCTCTCGAACGGCGATCCGTCGAACGCGTCGTCCCCCGGAACCGCGGCGTCGGCGTCGGACGCGACGACGTCGGCGTCGTCGACCGGACCGTCGGCCGCCGACTCCGTCCCGATCGCTTCCGGGTCGACCGCGGTCTCACCTTCTGCCTCCCGGTCGACCGCTTCCGCGGTCGACGCGGTCCTAGCGGCCTCCGCGTCGAGCGGATCCGCCGCGGTCGCGTTCGCTCCCGGGGACCCCGTCGCGGACGCGTCGTCCCCGGGAGCGGTCGCGTCGTCGACGGCCGCGTCCGGCGCGAGGGGGTCCCCGCCCAGCGGGTCGTCGTCGGCCTCGGCCGGCCGCGTCGCCTCCGCGCCCGATCCCCCGGCTGCGCCGGTCTCGGGAGCCGACCGGCTCTCGGACGACGGATCGGTTTCGGACGACGGGCCGGCCCCGGCCGTCGGGTCGGTCGCGCCGCCCGACTCGACGGCCGGTCCGTCGGCGTCCGCCTCCGCGTCGGCGGCCGGCGAGGCCGAGAGCGGGTCGGGCCCCTCGCCGAAGTCGGTCGTGCCGCTCCGCCCGGCGTCGGTCGCCGACTCCTCGGCCTCGGCGGCCGCGACGCGGAACTCCTCCAAGCTGGCGACGTCGTGGAACGAGCAGACCGCGTCCGCGAGCGTCTCCCGGAGCGCGCGGGCTGACTCGTTCGGTGCCTTGAACCGCTCGGAGCGGCCGTCGTGGACGAGGACGACCGCGGTGGCGACGGTCCCCTCCTCGAAGTCGAGGCCGGTGAGGTCCGAGTAGTGGAACTCCTCGAACTCGGGGTCCCAGACGGCCGATCCGACGTGTTTGACCAGCCGCTCGCTGGTGACGATCAGGGTGAGCTCCGAGAAGCGGAAGGTGCGGACGACCGTCTCGCCGGGGCCGGTGACGCCGCTCGCCGAGAGGACGCCGGCGAGGACCGGGTGGAGCACGTCGTCGACGCGCTTGCTCGGGACCGAGAGCGTCTCGTCGCCGTCGAGGCCGTATCCGAGGGTGATCTTCGCCTTGCGGCGGCCCGTCGAGACGCCGATCCGCTCGACGTCGTGGCCGTACTCGTCGACGGACTCGTCGGACAGGAGCCCGTCGCCGCGGTAGACGAGGGTCCGGGTGGGCGTGACCGCGAGTCGATCGTCGCCGCCCAGCGGCACCTCGGCGACGACGTCCTCGTCGCCGACGGTCCCCGCGAGCAGTTCGGGAAGGCTCATACGCCCGGGATACGCCGCGCCGGGCATAAATCCGCTGGGTCGGCCGCGAGCGCGGCCCGATCGCGCGGGTCTCGGCCCGAGTCGGCGCACGCGGATCCGCGAGTCGAGGGGCCTCCGGTGGCGAGTCGAGGGGCCTCCGGCGGCGAGTCACCGCCGGAAGCGGCCGCCCGCGGCGATCTGCGATCGGTTCACAACCCTCCGACGGATGGGAAGGTTAAAGAGTCTCATCGCGGTACGAAAAGGTGAGGCCGGGTGGCTTAGCTGGACATAGCGCCGCACTCATAGGGTTCAGAGATTCGGTGCGGTGACGCCTTGGAAGCGTCCGCGTCCTTCCCGTGGCTCCGCCGAGCCTCGGACCTGGGACATGCGGAGATCGTGGGTTCGGAGCCCACCCCGGCCATATACCATATTGTTGACATGGCTAGTGATAAACCCCTGTAGTGGGGTCACTGGTCAGTCTCGACAGCGTTCTGCTCCTGTCGAGAACACGGAACTTACACCAGATACCGCGATAGCGACTGCTCCGCCGGTTTCTGGAACGGAGGTGGCCGCGTAGATGGCGGTCGAATCAGGGCCATTCTGCGGAGCCCTCGGCTGTCGCGAAGAGGCAGAAGTCATCATCCGCAACCGCTACGGGAAGCGGTACGCGTGCGACGGCCACGCCGACGACGGTGAGGTGGTCGACGATGTCTGAGGGCGACGACGTCTCTGCCCGGGATGCCCTCGCGATCGCACAGCGCGCACTCGCCCGTGTCGGCGAGTTCGAGGACCGTGTCGACAAGCTCGAGCAGCAGCGTGGTGAGCTCCAGGAAGACCTCACAGCGGTGAAGCTCCGCCTCTCCGAGATCGACGAGGAGCGGCCCTACGACTCGCTGTCGCTCAACGAGAAGGTCGGCATGGTTCGCGAGCACGCGTTCCGGAAGGCGACCGACCGCAACGGCCGGGCGAAGTTGGACTACGACGACGTGATGTACGAGGTCTTCGGCGGCGAGCCCGGCGCGAAGCACTGCTACAAGCTCATCCGTCTCGCTGCCGGTCTCGAATCTGACGAGAAGACCGGCGGGACGATCCCCGGATTCACGGCCCGTGACCCGTCGAGCGGGAACTACCACCTCGCCGTCGACGCTGCCGAGGCGAAGCGCAGCGAGGTATTTTTCCCGAGAACAAAGACCGACGGAGAGGGGGTGGCCTGAGCATGGTCTCGTTCGCCCGTGGAATCCCACCTCCCTTGGTCTGAGTGAAGATCACATTGTAGAGCAGCTTGTAAGCAACTGTCCGCTAGCCGAGAGGCCGTCGTTCTGGCCGACGTCTGGCCGACGTCGACGGTCGCGGACAACGCCTCGATGGCGTTTGTTCTCGGGAAAAAGACCGTCACGATGTCCACCACCCACGACCGACGCAAGGAGAACGAGACTCTAACCGAGACGCTGACGCGGTTCCTCCGAGAGCGGTATCGCGATGAGGTCGGCACGCTCGCCCAGCGCTACCCGAACGAGCAGAAATCACTCGCCATCGACTACGACGAGCTCTACGAGTTCGACCGCAACATCGCCGAGGACTTCCTCAGCAACCCCTCCGAGATGCGGGAGTACGCTGAGGAGGCGCTCCGGCAGTACGACCTCCCGGCCGATGTCTCCCTCGCGAACGCGCACGTCCGCGTGTCGAACCTGCCGCCCGAACACACGCACTACCCTGGTCACTTCAGCCCGACCAAGGTCCACGACGATGAGCCCTACATCAGCGTTGAGGGCGAGATCGTCGCGGCGAGTGACGTTCATCCGAAGGTAACCGAGGCTGCCTTCGAGTGCCAGCGCTGCGGGACGATGTCCTACATCCCGGAGACGGACCGAGGCTTCCAGGAACCGCACGAGTGCCAAGGATGTGAGCGACAGGGGCCATTCCGGATCAACTTCGACCAGTCGCAGTTCATCGACGCGCAGAAGATTCGCCTCTCCGAGCCGCCAGAGGTCGCCGGCGGCGAGGGGCAGACAATCGACGTCTACGTTGAGGACGACCTTGCCGGCCAAGTGACCACGGGCGACCGCGTCACGATCACTGGCAGACTCCAGCTGGAGCAGCGGACGAGCGGCAACGAGAAGAAGTCGACGTTTGAGCCGTACCTCACCGGCTACGCGATCGAGGTTCAGGAGTCGGACCAGACGTCGATCGAGGTCTCGCCTGAAGAGCGCGAGGAAATCAACGCGATCGTCGACGGTGAGCTGGGCGACCCGCTTGAGGTCGCCGCCGAGTCCATCGCGCCGGGTGTGTTCGGCGAGCAGTACGACCACATGAAGCGGGCGATTGTCCTCGCGGTCGTCCAGGGCGACTGGGTCGAGGGGAAGGACGGCAGCGTCGAGCGCGGGTCCATCAGCGTCCTTCTCGTGGGCGACCCGTCGACGGGGAAGTCGGCGCTCATCAACCAGGCTGAGTCGAACGCGCCCCGGTCGGTCGGCGTCTCGGGGAAGGGCGCTCGCGAAGCCGGTATCACCGCCTCGGCCGTTCGCGACGACTTCTCCGACGGCGAGTGGACGCTCAAAGCGGGCGCGTTCGTGAAGGCGAACGGCGGGATCGTCCGCATCGATGAGCTGGACGACATGCCACCGGACGTCCGGTCGGCGATGTTGGAGCCGATGGCCAACGGGAAGATCAACGTCTCGAAGGCAGGCATCAACGCGACGCTCCAGACGCGCGTCGGCGTTGTCGCGGCGGCCAACCCGAAGTATGGCCGCTTCGACGAGTACGAGCCGGTCGTCGAGCAGGTCGAGCTCGGGTCGACGCTCATCTCGCGGTTCGACCTCGGCTACACGGTGACCGAGACGGACGATACGGACACGGTCAAACAGGTCGCCCGGGACATTGTCGGCCGGCGCGAGCACAAGAAGCGGCTCGATGTCGCTCCGGACACCATCGAGCCGGGCGAGACGGACAAGTACGACCCGCCAGTCCGAAGCGAACTCCTCCGGAAGTGGCTGGCGCTCGCTGGTGAGCAGCCCTCGCCAGTCATTGCGAGCGAGGAGCTTGAACAGCGGATCGCCGACGAGTTCTCCAACTTCAAGACGAAGCACATGGGTGAAGATGCGCCCGTGCCGGCGACGTGGCGCGACCTGGAAGCGCAGCTCCGGCTTGCCGAGGCAGCCGCCAAGCTGGAGTTCTCCGAGACGATCGAGGAGCGCCACTTCAAGACCGCCCTCTCGCTGACGATGCGGTCGATGCGCGACTTCGGGATGAACGAGGATGGCGAGTTCGACGCCGACATGCGTGAATCGGGAACCTCGAAGACCCAGCGCGACCGTATCACGCTGATCGAGGACATCGTCGAAGAGCAGTGCCATGACGGTGAGTCCAACGGCACGCCCGTCGAGGACGTCCTCGACGCGGCTGAGGACGAAGGAATCGATCGGAAGCGTGCGGAGAAGACCCTGCGGAAGATCAAAGAGGAGATCGGGTCGCTGTACGAGCCGATGGATGGGACGCTCAAGTGGCTCGGGAGGGCGTGACCATGCCGGCCACGAACCAACACAACGAGCAGGCGTCGGCGACGCCGAACCCGTTCCCTGAGCCCGCCCTCGAGTACGGCGAGAACCCAGCGCGGTTCCTCGTCGAGGAGCTCTCCGTCGACGACGGCGAGGGTACCAGCGGCGAACTGATGCTCGCGCGGATTCGCGGCCTGGAGACGATCGAGTTGTGTGGCTTCTGGCTCGCCGTCGAACGAGCCCTTGCGAACAAGGAGAGTCGCGAACCCAGGGAGCGCGTCGAACGCGCGATCCGTGAGCGGAAGGCCGAACTGGAGGAACACGGCGAGGGGCTGGCGCAGACCGAGATGACGCCGGCCGACCGCCGGGCGGTGGCTGCCGAGCGCGACGCCGAGAGCGTGGCGGTGCTCGTCGACGAGGGCGGAGAGGAGGTCTCGTGGAGCCGACAGTCCGGGGCAGCTGTGGGGGCGAGCCGATGAGCGATCAATCTACAAACGGCATCGAACAACCAGTCCACAAAGGGGAGTTTCCACAGGAGAGGTTATTCTCCACGCGCTTCATGTCAGAGGCACACGCCTCCCCGTTGGCCCTCCAAACTCTGGTGGAAAGTAACAGCGCTTTCACCAAGATTCTCAATAAATCGACAATTGGCACGTATAGTGGCACCGCCTGCTGGGGATTGGGTGCTCGGTGCTCAGTAAACACTGATACTGACCAATCTGAAGAGGTGAACCCCTGTGACTGACGCTGCTCTCGGTGACCTCGACCGACACACCCGCGAGCAACTCGCCGACCTCCCGCCGACGGCGTCACTCGTCTACCTCGAGCTGTACAACGCCGGCGGTCCGCGGACCCTCCGACAGCTCACCCACCGGACAGCGCGCCCCGAGCGGTCCGTCCTGCGGGCGCTGCGCCAGCTTTATGACGAAGATCTCGTCTCCTGCTCCCCGCGACACACCGAGCCGCCGCAGTCCGAGTGGCGGGTCAACGGGTGACCGACAAAATGGCGGTCGATGGACCACTTAAGCCCTCGGCCAAGCAACACACGGGTGACGACAGCCGGGCGACCGGTGGCCCGCGGCCAAGAAGGCACGGGCTGAGACGACAGGGCCGGAAAGACGGCATGCGGGGGAGACTGTACCTATGACAGAGAGTCCAGCATACTTCGAGCACCTGCTTCAGGCGCCGGACGTCTGTATCAACTGCCTCCGTGTCATCCGGGTCGAGCGTGTCGACCCGGCTCGCAGCGGGCTCACCCGCGAGTTCGAGAGCCACTACGAGCGCAACCAGGAGACGACCGAGATTGGCTACGGTCCTGCCGATTCGGCGAGCGAGGCCAAAGGTGTGTTCTGTGACCACTGCGGGACGGAGGGGCCGGACCACCGGTACTGGGACGACGCCGGCGACGACCGCCTTGATGACGAGCGCGTTCGCGAGCTCATCCAGAACACGATCCGGACGCTCGAGGCGAAGGACGTCACTATCGACCGACAGACACTCGCTGCCCGTGCGCTCCAGGCCCGGGAGAACGACGAGCACGTCGACGACTGCCTCGGCGACGCGATCGAGGCGGCCATCCGGAGAGCCGTTACCCGCGACGACACCGCCGATCCGGACGAGGACGCCCGCCGAGAGGTGCCGGCATGAGCGCACAGGAACTGCCGCGCGAGCCGAGCGCGTGGAGCCCGACGCCACACCTCGGCGACCGCGTCCGGAAACCCGGCCGCCACCTCAACGGCGAGGCCATCCGGGCGTGTATCGAGGAGGGTGTTCGCCACCAACTCGGCAACGGCTACGTCGCGACCGAGCAGTGGGTCGACGGCATCCACTACCGCCTCGTGC
The DNA here is from genome assembly GCF_000337035.1 of Halorubrum coriense DSM 10284. Classification (GTDB taxonomy): domain Archaea; phylum Halobacteriota; class Halobacteria; order Halobacteriales; family Haloferacaceae; genus Halorubrum; species Halorubrum coriense. The sequence goes on along the minus strand of NZ_AOJL01000026.1, from coordinate 212,176 downwards.
TCGACCCGCAGAGCCGAGAGGTCGTGACGGGCTACCCGCAGGGCATCGACCGAGAGACCGCGCTCGCGAACGGCTGGACCGAAGGCCAACTGCGGAACGTTCGCGAGGCGATTCGCCGCGAGAAGCGACGGGATCGATAGCTCAGTGGGAGAGCACGACGCTGAAGACGTCGCGTGCCTCGGTTCGATTCCGAGTCGATCCATCTCCCGACGGCGTGGCGTTCACAGTTTTCACTGTGAAGGCCAGGTCAGCGCCCGAGGGAGTGCTGAGCCACACGAGCGACCGGCAGTACTACCACGACATGCTGTGCGTGAGCGTGAGGAGCTTCGCGTCGATCGTATCTTGCTCGGTCTAAACTGCCAAGTCCGGTCGCCTTGCGACGCCACTGGTGTGGTCACGGACGGTCCTATGGGCTCAGGCGAAACCAAAGCCTGAGACGGACCCATCCCGTGCTGGGTTCGATCCCCGGCGTCGCCCTACGAGATACACTGACATACCCCTCCGTTTCCACTCCAGATAGGCGATAATGCCGCTTATTTTACTGACCAACAGCAGGCGTTCCTTCCCAATGCTTCCTATTCCTGTGGTCCCTGCCTGACAGTAATTTAAGTAAAAATAAACGACACAATTATTGTGTCTGTCAAATGCTGATTGAGTATGCTGGTGGTTCAAGAGTGAACATCCACCGTCGTGTTGTAAATCACTTCAGGCGTCAATGGTTTGCAGCTATTGATGACATATATCAATCACCGTCCGTGTTCTATGTTCCTGGACTTGTCATGTACAAGTCAGGCAGCAATCAAAGAGAGGTCAACGTTTCCAAGCTCAGTTCCGCACTAGGAAGTCCACACTCTTTGTTTTTTATAACGGGCATGTTCTGTTTAATGCTTAATTCGAGTGATGTCGAACTTGTTGGTTTAGTTGGTATTGTTACATTCTTGATTGGTACAGTCGCTTCGATTTGGGGACTTATACTGGGAATTCTCGACTATAGATGTCTCAGGCAGATACGGTCATTGAAAACATCTCCAACTCCAGAGGGGGCCGCTGATACGCTTCAGTACGTCGACTCATATCAACCAGAGATTAGATGTGGCGCTCTTGAACTGATCAATCACGTCTCAGAAGGAACGCCTGGAAAAGTCCTCAAACAAAGCAATAGAGACGCATCGTCAATTGCTGAGACGCTGATCCAATCACTACACAATGAGAATAAGCTGGAGCGTCAGCTTGCCGCAAGTACAATCAAGTGGTATTCTCGTGACTATTCGCCGGCGTTCCAGCCATTCTCAAAACAGCTAGCCTCGTTTGTTGATTATTCAGACTCAATAGTCCAGACAGGCGTAGTGATTGCCCTCGGAAACATCGGTCGTACAGCTGGTGACTCACAGACCGCGTATGTGAAGGCCATCTCCCCTGCAGCCAAAGATGAAGACCCTGATGTTAGACAGGCATCTGCTCTCGCGTTGGGGAATCTCGACTGTGAGGCATCTAGTCAAGTACTTCAGCATTTAGCTGAGGATACGGCGCCAGATGTTCGGCAGCAGGCGGTTCAGTCTCTACAGAGTCTGGATCAAGTAGCTACCTCTGAATAATATTACAAACACCCAACTCAGAATAAGTTGTGAGAACTGGTTCTCAAACGCTATCGGTTTGCGCTCATCCACCGCTCGTATTCATCTACAGAGAGCAACCGCTCGCAGTTGGCACAGTGGTGTAGCTCTCGGTTACCAATCTTAGTCTCAACAGAGAGGCGAGTAGAAGAGTCAATTGTCTCGCAATTTTCGCATTGTTTTTCTCTGCGCTCCCGTTCGCGGCGCTTTCGTGCCCCGTCTAAGTAGACCATCATATCGTCGATCTCAGAATCGCTGGGCTCAGACCGTCGAAGAAACTCTACATTTAGTGGCTCTACAGTAATCCATACAGGCTGCTGGTTGATATCAACATCTACGATTTTGGCTGTCAGGATACACCTGTCACCCGCACCTAGTGACTGGCTGGTGGTGTTCTCGTAATTAATCATAACCCCCTCAACAAAATCCAAGAATTCAGCAGTTTGATCGGGGAGGACACGAACTGGAAGTTCGCCTACTGAACCCTCGTCAGTTATCCAGTTCCAGTCTGACATGTACTATATGTCATATTTACTGCCGATTTAAATTTATCTCAAGAAGAATTAAACAACGTCCGTATCTCTGCTTGAGGCCGGCACCCTCCTCGACCACTCGTATGCTACGACTACAGCCAGATCCCACCGCGGCACACGATGGACGACCCGCTTAATCTTCGCAAGTACCGCTGATCATGAACGGCTCATATCTACTTCGACCGTCAACGTACCGACCGAACCGGTGCTCTGAGTACAGGTGTTCGTACAACTCTGCGAAGCCCTGTGACTGCCAGTCTCTCATGGATGTCTCATGACGCCACCGCTCGCCGATCCCCAACACGAGGCACAGTGCCTCGCGAAGTCCATCATGCCTAACGGACATCGCCCACTCGCCAGCATCATCGCTGGTGCCCTCGTCCTCGTGTGGCTCGCGATCACGCTTTCGCTCACGCTCGAGGGCATCGAAGCGGTGGCGCCGCCGTACTATGGCATCTTCACAGCACTCGTGTTCCTGCTAGTCGGGCGGCTCTGGGGAATCGAACGCGAACTGATGGAGGCCGCTGCCGACTCCCTCCCGATCAGCATCGACCTCTCCCCAGAAGACGGCCGCGACGACCAACGTGATGACTGACCTCGAACTCCTGCTCTTGGGAGTCGCCCTCGGCGCGATCCCGACGAGCGACCTCGCTCGGCTGGCCGTCGCTGCGATCGGGAAGCAGGTCGGCGTCGAACCCGCAGAGATACGGAAGTACAACGCTGCGACGGGCGATGACGCTGGCGACGGCGACGAGTGAGGTGCCTGCCGAGTGCGAATGATGTGGCAACCCAGTCGAGAATAAGGACAACCGCTGCTGGTATCGCGACAAGTGCTGGTCGTGTATCGAAGCGGTCGCCGAAGAGGAGACCTCTCACCGCGAGACGTGCGACGACCCTAACTGCCTGATCTGTCTGGCGCCGTGACACACAATCGTCGTCGATGTCGTCGTCGACGTCGCCAGCACTCGCCCCTACTTAAAGTATAAATCCGCTCCGAACGCTGTAGAACGCTTTCCCACCCATGTCCACCCGCGACCGACGTGTCACACTCGCCCTGAAGTGGCACTATCTCGATAACCTCGACGTCGAGCAGATCCGGGACCGCTTCGAAGAGGAGGGGATCGGGTCGTACGCACGATCGACGATCCGGGGCTACCTCAACGAGGAGCCGAAGGAGGCGGTCATCGAGCAGATCGAGGCGGAACACGCCGACGTCCGTCTCCAGATCGCCGAGCGGGAAGAGCGGATGTACAAGCGAGCTCGCGAGAGTGAGGCGAAGGCGACCGATGACGAGCCCATCCGACGCACGGTTCCGAAGACCGATACTGTTCCCGCAGACCGGGAGAACCCGATGTCGTGGCCGGCGTGGGAGCTCGTCGAACCGGGCGACCCCGGCCGCCCTGACTGGGCCGAAGAGCGCGACGTCGTGATCCGGTTCGACGACGACCAGCGGACACAGGTGAGGCCCGGGGAACGCTACCCGGTCCGCGCGATCGACGGATCGCCAACGTACACGACGGAGATGGTTGGCCTCGAACGCGACGTCGACGATCTGAAACAGCAGGCGATGGCCCGCCAGGAGCAGTCGAAGCACCTCCAAGCGAAGGGCGACGCGCTTGGCGTGTACTCCGAGAAGATCGAACTCGAAGGCGACCTCGAACACAGCGGCGGGTTCGACGTGTCGATCACTCACCACCGCGTCACCGAGGAGGACACCGATGTCGATAACGAGTGAGGGCATCGCGGTCGACACGACGGGCGGCACCCTCGACCTCGACTGGGGGTTCTGGGATGCCCAACTCGACGCCATCGCTGCGCTGGAGTCGGGCGAGTACGACGTCGTCAACTTCCGGGGCGGATACGGCTCGGGGAAGACGATCCTCGGCTCGCGATGGATCATGGAGAAGGCGACGGAGGTCGCCGGCTCCGACAACCTGATCATCGCACCGGACTCGAAGAAGGGCGGCCCGACGACGTACAAGGTCTTCTTCGAGGAACTCCCTGGAGAGAACACTGTTCCCGACGAGGGCGGTGATCCCGAGAACTCGCCGTTCGTCGCCGAGTACAATCGGAACGAGCGCCGGATCACGTGGTTCAACGGCTCCGTGGTCCGCCTTGGAAGCGCCGACGTCTGGAATCGGTACGCCGGTGGGGAATTCAACGCCATCTGGTGTGACGAGGTCGCTCACTACGAACACACCGACATCTTCGACCTCAACCGGATGCTGCTCTCCCGGCAGCGCACCCGCGATGGACCGAACGTCACGCTCTGGACGTCGACGGGAAACGGGTACAACCAGTACTACGACTTCGTCGAGCGTCAGGTGACGCCGGATGACGACGACCTCCCGACGCGGCTCATCAACGTCGTTGCCGACTCGCGGAACAACCCGTTCCTCCCCGAGAAGGAGAAACTCGTCAGGCAGTTCGAAGGAACGGAGAAGGAAGATCAAGGCCTCGCCGGCGGCTTTGCCGCTGCGGAGGGCCTCGTCTACTCGACGTTCTCCCGGCCGACGCACGTTCGCAACCGTGACGACGTCGAGATTCGGAGCGGCTGGCGGCTCTACGGCTACGACTACGGGTTCAAAGACCCGCGCGTTCTCCTTGAGATCGGCAAGACGCCGGCGGACCAGTACGTCGTTCTCGATCTGTACTACGAGAGTCAGCAGCCAGTCGAGCACCTCATCGATCCGAGTGATGGTTCGGGGTGGATGCTGCGAGAAGAGAAACCCGCGGGCGAGCTCTACTCTGACCACGAACCTGAGCACATCCAGAAATTCCGGGCCGCTGGCTACGAGGCCCACGCCGCGACGAAGGACCTCGATGAGGGTATCGACGAGATGCGGAGCGTTCTTGACACTGACGTCGATGGCCGTCCAGGGCTCATCGTCCTCGAGGACTGTACGGAGCTGATCAAGGAGTTCCAGAGCTACAAAGAGGAGGACGTCGGGACGAGCCGGGCGACAGATCACGCACTTGACGCACTTCGGTACGCCATCATGGGCGACCGGTATATCGAGGAGGACGACGGCGCCGGCGGTTCGGGAACCTGGTGATCATCATGACTGACACAGACAACACTGAGAGTATCAACGCCGGCGACGTCGATAGGGGTACTGAGGCGACGAGCGACACTCAGGCTGAGGCGCAGGCCCGAGAGGACGAGCTGCTCGCCGCAGCGCAGGTCGACATGGCGATGCGGGAGGCGCTCCAAAACCAGTTCGGCGAGAACATCGACGCCGAGGGGGTCAACGACTACTACGACGTCTTCGACTGGGATCCGAATCCGACGGCGACGGACTACTACGCGATGGCGCTGCGGAACCCGTATGCCTACGCAGTGACCTTCCTTCCGTCGATGACGTCGTGGCGTGACCCGCCACGGATCGTCGACGACGCCGAGGCTGGCGAGAACGAGACTGCGTTCGAGAGCGACGTCGACGACCTCCTCCGGGACCACGACCTGTGGAGCTACGCGAGTCGGGCGGACATGCTCGCCGGCATCGGGACGTTCGGAGTCCTCGTCTTGGAGTTCGACGACGTCGAGCAGGACGATGTCGGCGATGGCGATCCGAAAGAAGGCTTCGGCGCCGAGGTCAATGGCGCGACTGGTCTTCAGGGCCTCCGCCCGTACTCCCGAGAATCCATTGAGGAGGTCAAGCTTGGCGGCCCCGGTTCGGGGCGGTGGGGCGAACCCATCCGCTACGAGCTCGACCTCAGCGACGAGAACGACGAGGAGTTCGCCATCGACGAGGGCGGCCCCGATTCGATGTGGGTCCATCACTCGCGCGTCATCCACATCCACTCGGATCAGCTTCTCGACGACGAGGTCCGTGGCATCCCGCGCCAGCAACCCGTCTACAACAACCTCGTCGACATCGAAAAGACGCTCGGGAGCGCCGGCGAACTTGCCTACCGGGCGTCGGCGTGGGGGATCAACATCAACATCGCGCCGGAGTTCGACGTCGAGGATAATGGCGAAAAGATGCGGGAGCACCTCGCCCGCTGGCAGTCCGGGCTCGAAAACGTCCTCCGGACGCACGGTGCCGATGACGTCAAGTCGCTCGGCGGCGAGGACATCGACCCGCAGCCGGTGATCGACCCGAACGTCGAGGCCATCAGCGCCCAGACGGGGATCCCGCAGTCGGTTCTGAAAGGGAACGAGACCGGCGAACGGGCGACCACGCAGGACCTCAAGGAGTGGTACGGGAAGATCCAAGAGCGTCGCGAGCAGTTCGTGACGCCGACGATCGTGCGTGAGCTGATCGACCGGCTCATCGAGTACAGCGTCGTCTCGCCGCCGTCGAACGGCGCCGGATCGTACTCCGTGGAGTGGACGCCGCTACACGAGCTGAGTCAGAAGGACCAGGCGGAGATCCAGCACACGCGGGCGCAGGCCCTCAAAAAGTGGACCGGCGGGATGCCGGAGGCGATGCTCACCCGCCAGCAACAGGCCGAGTACATCGAGGACGGCATCCTCCCGAGCGAGTTCGACGAGGCGCCTGATGACGCGGCCGCCCTTGAGGAGGCATCTGCGGCGGCCGACGGCGCTCGCGACGTCGAGGAGATGACCGCGAAGTACGGCACCGGCGAGGAGGCCGTCGCCGACGGCGGCGAGGTGGACGATGAGTAGTGCCCGGGCACATACCCACGGCCACCAAGTGACAGCCGCGGACTACGCCCTCGAAGAGCCCAATCGTGTCGACCCCACGAGTACCATCTCTATCCAGCGGTCCCTCGCCCGATTCCTCCGTGGCCGGATCGGCCATCTGAACGCTGACGTCCGGAAGCTACTCGTCGAAGAGGATGCCCTCGGACTGGGCGACGGCGTCGGCGGGCGCTGGGCAGACCTCTCGTCGGCGGAGACGGCCCGGCGCTTCGACAGCTGGATCCAGCAGGCGATCCAGACGGAGGTCCTCGACCCAATCGAGGCGCGGAAGGTCCGCGACTGGTTCGAGCATGCCAGTCGAACGGCGGTCCGAAAGGCGAACGGCGAGCTCCGGGGGTTCGACGTCGACCCCAACCCCGTCGACGACGTCGTCGAGCAGGATACCATCCAGACGCAGATCGACCTCTCGCAGGAGGACACACGCCAGCGGGTCGCGTCGTGGATGGACGACTACGCCAGTGATGCGCGCTCGCTCGTGACGGCTGGCGTCGCCGGCGAGGTCTCGAAGACGCAGCTGATAACCGACGTCACCGAGCGCGCTCAGGTCTACAAGTCACAGGTCACCTCGACCGCCAGCGGCCGGGTCGTCAACCAGTACTCGACGACGAAGCTGACGGCCTACGACCGCGTCCGGGCCGACGTCCAACTCGACGTCGACGTCTCCTACGAGGACGCCGGCGACGACCGGGTGTGCGAGCGCTGCCTTGCGCTCTCGGCGCAGTCGTGGACGCTTGAGGAGGCGCAAAACCAGAACCCGATCCCGGTCCACGGGCACTGCCGGTGTGACTGGCGGGTGACCGACGTGCAGCAACTGTAGCGGCGCCCGGCCGATGACCCCCGTTCGAATCCACGCACCAGCGTGAGGGGCGAGGACCTGGGCGACTGACCTCTTCAACATGACATGAACAACCACAACCAAGACCTGCGGGTGTCGGCGCGTTCCTACCGACTCACCGCAGCAGCAGACGGCGACGAGGATGGTCCGCCGTGGCGCTTCGGCGGGATCGCCGTCGCCGCCGGCGACATCCTCCACACGCGAGACGGCCAGCGGGTTCTCTTTACTGACGAGGAGCTCCAAGCCGCCGCGGAGTCGCAGGCGGGCGAACCGCTCACAAAAGACCACCCCGAGGACGACCAAGGTCGGCCGAAGTACCCGCCGGATGTCGACGAGACGTTCGGCAAGGTCGACAAGGCCGGGTGGGTAGACGACCACGAGGGCGTCGGCTACGAGGCGGTCACGCACGACGAGACGATCGCCAGCGGCGTCCAGGGCGGCAGCTACGAGGTCTCCGTCCACCCGTTCTTCGACACCGAGTCCTACGACGGCGCGGAGGCGGACCTGAAGGCTGTCAACATCACCTTCGGCGACCTCTCGGTGGTCTCGAAGGGAGACTCACCCAGCAACACCGCCACGTGGGGGCCAAACCAGGCCCTCGCCTCGTGGACCGAGACGGCAGACATCGGCTCAGAACTCACTGCCGCCGACGTCGAGGAAGACGAGGACACGCGTGGGCTCATCAAGCGGCTAGCCGAACACTTCGGCATTATCGACTCCCGCGACCGACGCGGGGGTGTCTTCTTCGCTGACCAGACCACCGACGGCGAGTCGGTCGACGTCGAGGACGCGAGCTTCGATGACGCCCCGTGGATGATCTCCATCCACCCGCCAGGCGAGGAGTACCCCGACGTCGGCGACGGGCTTGGTCCCGAGATCGGGATGAGCGAACCGTACGAGCCGGGGGAGTACCCGACGGGCTCGCGAATCAGCCTCGACGAGTCGATCGAAGAGGACCAGACGCTGTTCGCGCTCTTGCGGTATCACGCGGACGGCGACGTCTCCGAGCCTATTCCGCGGAGCGACGGCGGGTACTACCTCGACTCCGCGTTCGTGGCGGTCGCGCCGGACGGCGTGATCGATGAGACGAGCGAGGTGACGGCAGGCGAAGCGGATGACGACGAGCCGGCGGAATCCGGCGATGGTGCGGACACGACCTCAGACATGGGAGACACCAACGGCGGTACGAACGACGGATCGGACGGCCCCGACGGCGACGCCGGCGGGGATGGACAGACGCTCGGCGACATGACTGTCGACGAGCTCGGTGACGCGCTGCGAGAGCAGGGTTTCGTCACCGAGGACGACGCCGATGAGCTGGTCGACCAGGCCACGGCGAAGAACGAGAAGGCGGAGAAGGTCGACGAGATCGTCGCGAAGAGCGACGACTACGAGGAGGAGGACCGCGAGGACCTCATGGCCTCGGCGGACACGCTGGTCGAGAAGGAGTTCAAGCGCGTCCGCGGCGAGGCCGCGGCGAACCTGCCGGGGAACACCGGCGCCGCGGCGTCGCTGACCGCGGGGTCTGACTCGGCCGTCGACGAGTACGGGACTGGCGTCAAGGAGGACAACTGATGATCCCAGAACACCAGAGCGTCCCGGCGCAGGTACACAACGACAACAGCTACCTCGAAGGCGAGGCCGACTCGGCCCTCGACCCCGGCACCGGAGCCGTCGTCTACAAGGACGCCGACGGCGACTGGCACGTCCGACAGGCCGGCGCCGACGAGGACACCAAGCGGATCGTCCGCGAGCAGCGGAACCCGCCGCGGGGCGGGATGACTGTCAGCGACACCGGCACCAGCGCGCTCGACCAGAGCTACAACGCCGGCGACAACGTCGAGACGGTGGGCTTCCACCGCTACGACCGCGCCCGGCTTCGCGTCTCTCCGAACGCGACCGCCGACCCGACCGACACGGAAGTCGGCTTCGACGCGGACGGCCTGATCACCGACGACATCGACGGCGCCGGGACGGACCCGACCACGCCCGTCGGCCGTGGCATCGAGCTGATCGAACGCACTGACGAGGACGACCTCCTCGTCGTCGAATTCTACTGAACATGAGCACTAACGTTTCTGAGCCCTCGGTTTCAGGGCCCAAGGAGTTCGAGTCGTCCATCCCGCTGACCGCACAGGCCGCGCTGTTCAACCCGCGACCCGACGTCCGGAAGCAGGCGCTCGCGCAGCTGCGCGCGAACTCCGTCTTCGATCCGGACACCTGGAAGAAGCTCGACGAGGCGACCGGCGTCACGTCGACCAGCGACAAGAGTGACCTCCAAGAGCTGACCGCGGACTCGACGCTCGTCGTCGACTCGTGGGACCAGATCACTGATATGGTCCTCGACGGCCAGTTCGTGGAGTCGACCCTCGTCGATCAGCTCATCGGCGCCGGCTTCGGCGTGTCCTCGTCGCTGTCGCGGTACGCCTACTTCAACCCGATGAGCAACACCCGGCTCGAAGCCGAGACGGGGATGAACATGCGGACCCAGTCCGAGCAGGAGATGACCGGATTCGGACTGGACGGTGTGCCGCTGCCGCTTCATCAGGTCCAGTACCAGATCGACGCCCGGGAGTACCAGAACGCCCAGGCGTTCGGTGAGGACTTCGACGACAGCGTCGGGACCGAAGCCCGCCGCGCCCTCAACCGCTCGGAGTCGAACATGCTCTGGGACGGCTGGGGTGGCAACGTCGAGACTGAGCGCGGGCTCATCTCTGTCAAGGGCCTCGACAGCGACATCGACCAGATCGTCCAGGCATCCGGCTCCAGCGGCTGGGTCGCCGACCCGAACAACATCCTGGAGGACTTCAAGACCCTCCACGACGCCGTCGAGAACCAGACCGACGTCGAGGACGAGGACGACGTCCCGCTCGTCTCCGAGGTGGGTGGCTGGGTGCTTGTCCCGCGCGCGATGTGGGGCGAGTACGACCGCGAGGACTACGAGACCAGCGCGACCGACGAGCCGGTCTCCGAGCGCATCGAGCGGAAGTACGACTACCTCAACGTCGTGCCGGCGCCGCGGCTGGACAGCGACTCGCTGATCCTGATGCTGAACGACCCGCGCTACTTCCAGATCGTCAATGCGCAGGGCGTGACCAACACGACCTGGGAGTCTGACGGTGGCGCGGCGCTGAACGCTCGGCTGATCTCCAGCCGGACGCCGTTCGTCCGCCGCCAGCCGGACAACATCCGCGGCATCGCGCGGATGACTGGGATCGACGCCTGAACCTCATGAGTGACGACACCATCCGTGTTCGCGTCGATCGTGGCGACTACTTCCACGAGCGCGAGCACTACACGCGCGGCGACGAGCTGGAGGTCGCGCTGTCGGCGCTGGAGAAGCACCCCAACTCCCTGACTCGCGTCGACGATCCTGACGCGTCTACAGCCAAAGAGGGGGCCGACACCACCGACAGTGACGACGAGATCGTGGTCGATCCGGACCCGTCGGACCTCACCGTCGACGAGCTCCGCGACCGGATCGATGACGTCGACGACGTCGATCTCCTCGAAGCGATCAAAGATGCCGAGGAGGAGGGCAAGAACCGGGAGACGGCCACCGACGCCCTCAAACAGCGCATCAGGTCGCTGAGGGGGTAGGTCATGCCGGACTACCGGAGCAGCGTCGGTGACGTCCGCGCCGAACTGGAGCGGACAGACTTCCCGACCGCCCAGCTGGCGAACTCCCAGATCGAGACAGTCGGGCTCGACCCGGCGCACCTCGTCGTCACCGAGGATCTCGCCGACACAGGGCAGTCCGAGGATCGACTCGGGCTGATAGAGCGGTACCTCGCCGGCCACAACATCCTCTCGTCGGGCATCGACGACCTCCGACAGACGACCCGCGAGAGTACCGACCGTGAGGCGAAGACCTACGCCGGTGACTTCGGCGAGGCACTACGGTCCACGACGCTCGGGCAGAAGGCGATCTCGATGGACAAGTCCGGAACGCTCGCGAACGCCGCGAAGCCGACGGCGTCCATCCACGTCCCCGACACTTCCGGAGGCCACTGATCATGACCGAGCGACCCAGCATCTACCGCGTGACGCGGACCTGCCGCTACGGTGGCGGCGAACTCCGCGACGCGGGTGAGCTGTGGATCGATCCGCCGGCCGGCGCCGTCGACGGCCTCGGCCGACACCTGGAGCGCCTCGACGAGGACGGCCGCCTCCCGCGTGACGAGCTCGGGACGATGCGGTACTCGACGCTCCAGCAGCTTGCCGCCGCCGGCGACGTCAACGGCGTCGATGGGAACAGTGAGATGGAGGCGATCATCGACGCGTACGCTATCGACGGGGCCGACGACACCACGGAGAGCTGATCCATGCGCGGCACGCTCACCCATCTCGTCACGGTCGAGCACTACCAGGAGACTGGCGAGACTGTCGACGACGGCGCCGGCGGCACCATTCCTGTCGAGGAGTGGGCCACCGTCGTCGACGGCGAGCCCGGGCGGTTCGAGCCCGCCGGCCAAGGGTACGTCCGGGAGGATCAGGGAGGCCGAGTCTACTCGACGCCGCGCGTCTTCCTCCCGCCGCGTGCCGCCGGGGAGATGGTCGACACCGCGCCTGACGGCGAGCCCGCCGACTACGAGTACCAGGTCGCCGTCGACGAAGGCGACGACTGGCGGCTGACGATCGCTGGCCTCGCGGGACAGTTCGCCGTGACCGACGTCGACGTCCACTACGAAGGGCCAGAGCGCCCGAGTCACGTCGTCATCGAGGTCGAAAAGGTCGACTCGGAGGATAACTGATGGACACCGACTTCCGCTGGGTCCGCGGTTCGGACCCGCCGGTGATGCAAGAGACGCTCGACGAGTTCATCGCAGCGCTCGGTGAGGAGCTCGAAGACGCCATCGACCGGCTGATGGGCGATGTCCTCCAGACCGTCCAGCGGCTCGTCAACGTCGACACGGGTCAGTTGCGCGCGTCCTACGAGACTGAGGTCCGTGAGGCGATGGAGGCGGCCTTCGGGCTGGTGATCGAGGGTATCGTCGAGTCCGACGTCGAGTACGCGCCGTTTCAAGAATTCCTCGACACGGGGAAGCCGCACGTCGCGCCGGCGATCGAAGAACACCGCGGCGCCCTCGAAGATGAGGGCACGAAGGCGTGGAACAACGCCGTCCGGAGGGTCTCATGACACGAAATCTCGGGAGCGGCCAGCTCCGAAACGCGATCCTCAGGGATTTGCGGAGCTACCAGCCTCTGCTCGATGCGCTGGACACGACCGACCTCGACGACGTCAACGGTCCCGATAACCCAGTCTCGCAGGTGTACTCCCAGCAGACGATCCAAGACACTGACTACCCGGTCGGCATCGGCATCGGGCTGATGCGGGGCGGGGACGGGACGTCGAACTCCTCGTCGACGAGCGCGACGTTCATCGTCCAGGCGACGGTCAACGCCCGCCTCGGTTGGCGGCAGGCCGTCGACCAGGACGAGGCGCTCGGGCTGTCGGAGTCGTACATGGATCACCTGCTAAGCCACGTAGGGGCCCGTGCGAACATCGCGTTCAGCGTGCCGTACGTACAGCCGAACGGCTCTATCGGCGGGTCAGACATGATCGAGGCCGATGAGGGCGCCCAGTGGTCGCTCCCCGGGCGCTGGAGCGTCACGCGGACGGTCGTCGGTGACGACGGTCCGCAAGCATAGCTCGCCAACCAACCCGATTCAACAGAACACTACGCACTCATGTCCGCACCAAGCAACTACGACGCAACTGAAACGCTCTCCGGGGCTTGGACCGACGTCTCGCTCGTCGAGAGCCCTGGAGCGACTGAAGAGACGGAAACGTTCCTCACCCGAACGGCGGGCGAGATCTCGATCACCCCGAACACGAACCAGTGGGAGTCCGAGCCGAACGCCTCTCGCCACCGCGAATCTGGAACCGAACACGTCGACTACACGGTCGAGGTCCCGCTTGACCACGACGCCGAAACCGACCTCGAAGAGCTCGGTGTGGTCGACGACACCTCGAAGAAGCGGATCTTCAACGATGTCCACGATGCCGTCCGCCTCTACGTCTTCAAAGACCGCGAGGACGCCGACGGCGAGGAGGTCATCCAGCGAGAGATGGCACGGGTCCGCGTCGAGGAGACGGAGGAGAGCTTCGCGAGCGGCGACCCCGCGAACGCCACTATCACGCTGCGTGTGATGGGTGAGATCAAACACGAGTTCTCGACTCAGTGACCATGTCTGGCGCAGCATCGGGTGACACGACGGATCACTTCGACCGCTTCGAGAACGCTGACGCGGCCCGGGAGTACGTCGACGAGCGCGAGAAGGCGCAGCAGGAGCGCCTTCAGGAGACCGTCGAGGTGTACGGCGCGGCTGCGGAGCTGTTCGAGCAGCGCGTCCTCGACACGGTCGCCATCGAGCGCCACGCGACGGAGATCGAGTTCTATCGACCTGTCGACGCGACCGGGGCCGACCTCTCGGCGATCGCCGAGAACCGCCCCGAACTCGCTGACCGGCTCGAACGCGGCAGCGAACACATCGCGGCGTTCGAGGAGGCACAGCGACAGGCGCTCCAGGTTATCGGCAGCGCTGGCAACAACGGAGTCACCGGCGAGGAGCTCGAACAGCTCCACGGCGACGCGATGGAGGGGACGGAGACGATTCGGAAGGCCCTCTCGTGTTTCGCTGTCGACGACTCGTTCCGGGACCCGGGCATCTGGACGACAATCTTCCAAGGCGATGACACGGTCCGGGAGCTGTTCGAGGATTTTTTGACCGAAGGGGATCGGGAAAAGCTGGAAGAGAGGCGCGCCGTGTTGCAGAACATGGTTGGGGACGGCGCCTCGACGAACTGAAAGTTCTCTGGGACATCGGGCCGCGAGAGTTCTACGAGATGCCGGGCTGGGAGCAGGAGTTCTGGCTCGCCCGGCTCAAGGACCGTCGTGAGAACCCCGGCCAGACACTCGATGAGCGAGGGCAGCAGTTGCTGAACGGCTGAGCCTTGGCCCAACCACCTTATCACACTCATGCGAACTATCAACTATGGACCACGAACCCTGCGGCGAGTGCGGCGAATCGATACCAACAGACACCCGCACGTGTCCCGAGTGCGGGTTCGCACCGTGGAAACCGCTTGTCGGGCTCGGGCTGCTCGGTGCGCCGTGTTCGATCTGGATCGGGGCGCTACTGCTGCTCCTGAGCGGCATTCCCCTACTCGCGTACGCAGTGTGGGGGATCGGGGTGCTGACTCTACTTGCAATCCCGGCGGCGTTTATCGCCCGGCCAACAGACTAATGAGACGTCCTCGCCGGCGGAGGTGTCAGCGTGGCCGTCGCTGATACCCTCCGCGGCATTATCACCGCCGACGCCTCGGGCGTTGAGAAAGCCGTCAGCGACGCCGACCAGCAGCTCGGCTCGCTCTCGGATCGGGCTCAGGCCACTGGCGAGAAGATGCAGTCCGCTGGGCGGACGATGACGATGGGTATCTCTGCCCCGCTCGCGGCGATGGGCGGGGTGGCTGTCCGTCAGGCCGCCTCGTTCGACAAGGCGATGGCGGAGAGCATGTCGGTGATGGGTGACGTCTCCGACACGATGGAGGAGGACCTCCGGCAGACAGCCCGTGAGGTCGCGACCGCCACCGAGCACTCTCACGAACAGAGCGCGAGGGCGCTGTACTTCCTCTCCTCTGCCGGACTTGACGCCGCCGAATCGATGGAGGCGCTCCCTGAGGCAGCGGACTTCGCGACTGCGGGACAGATGAGCCTCGAACAGGCAACGTCGGTGCTGACGACGACGATGAAGGCGTACGGGCGCGAAGCCTCCGAGACGGGGGAGATCACAGACACGCTCGCGAAGACCGTCGCTAGCTCGAACACGACGATGCAGCAGATGTCGACGGCGATGAGCCAGGTCGGCCCGGTCGCTGCCTCTCTCGGGATGGACCTCGACGAGACTGCCGCCGCGATCGGCGCGATCTCCAACGCTGGCGTCCAAGGCGAGCGTGCTGGGACAGCGCTCCGGAACGTGATGTCCCAGCTCTCCGACGAGACGAGTACCGCCTCCAAACAACTCGAACAGATGGGGGTCACGACACGGAACGCACAGGGCGAAATCGTGTCGATGTCCCAGCTGCTCCAGAACATGGAAGAGGCGGGCGTCGAAGCGGGTGAAGCGGCGAAGATCTTCGGGATGGAAGCGGCCCCGGCGATGGCGGCCCTGATGGAACAGGGAGGTGGCTCGCTTGAAGAGTTCACCAAGCAGATCGAGAACGCCGAGGGCGCCACGAAATCGATGGCTGGCACCCAGCGGGACACGCTCAACGTCGAACTCCAGAAGACGAAGTCGCAACTGAACGACGCCGCGGTCACGATCGGCGCCGATCTGATGCCGATGGTCTCGACGCTTGCTGGTTACATCGGGACGCTCGCGAACCGGTTCAGTGGGCTGTCCCAGCGACAGCAGAAGGCGGTCATCGCGGCCGGCGCCCTTGGGGTCGCGCTTGGACCGGTCATCTGGGCGCTCGGAACGCTTGTGACGTCGGCGTCTGCGCTGTCCAGCGCGTACGCCACCCTCGCCGGCGTCAGCCTCACGTCGCTCGTCCCATCACTCGGCGCGGTCTCGACCGCCGGCATCGCGACACAGGTCGCACTCGGGCCGGTTACCGTCCCGATCTGGGCGATCATCGCAGCCATCGGCGCACTTGTCGGCGCCGCCGCCGGGCTGTGGTACGCGTGGAACAACAACGTTCTCGGCATCAAGGACACCACTCAGGCGGCGTTCCAGCAGGTAAAACGCTGGTTTACGAGCGCCCCGAGCTGGATGCTCGCGTTGCTCGGGCCGGTCGGCCAGCTGTATCTCGCTTGGAGAGAAGACCTGTTCGGTGTACAGAGCGTCGTGGACTCTGTCTTCGGGTTCATCGGCGACAAAATATCGTGGCTCCGCGATCAGATCGCCAACATTCCGGGCATCGGGGAGAACGACATCGCCCCAGAAGCCGAAGATGTCATCCCGGAACCAGAGAAGGTTGGCAAATCAGGCGCAGAAGCCGGCTCGAACTGGAAAGAAGAGTTCGAAGCGAACGCGACTCCGTCCGTCACACCCGGTTCGAGTGGACCGATCAAAGGCGAGATGACGCCCGAAATTCGGTCGGCACTCAAAGAGGGAGTCGACGGGTACGTCTCTGACCCGGATAAGATCGAAGACGTACCAACAGAAATAAACAAAGAACTGTTTGACGCCGTTGCTTCTAACGGGGGTGCGACCGCGGATTCACTCGGCGTCTCCGAGCGTGAGTTCAAGATACTTATGCAGCGCTTTGCCGGAGGCGGTGGCTGGTCGACGCCGTCGGCTGACCTCGTCGATGGCGCGAGTGGCTCACCGAGCCCCAGCGTCGGCAGCGCCGGGATGACGCCCGAAGAGTTCAAAACGGCACTTCGAGAGGTGCTCGACGGGTTACGACTCGACGCGCGACTTGACACTGACCAGCGCGGCTTCGAACAGTTCATCGAGGATATCGTGGACACCAAGATTGCCGACGCTGGCAAGCAAAGCCGCTAATGAACCTCTACACAATCGACCTTCCGGATAGAAGGACCGAGATCGCTCCCCGGTCTGGTGGGCACGAGACAGCGACCACATCCGTTCTGAACGCAGGCACGTTCGTCAAATCCAACGGAGTCAGCTCCCGTTCGTTTGATATTGACGTCCGGTTTGACAGCGATCGGCGTGCCACCTGGTACGCGAACGCGCTTGAACAGCTCGGGAACAACCCAGCTATCGACGCTCTCCCGTTCGGAGAGTGTACCCACGCCGGGTTCGACGGCTATTACATTGCGAGCTCGACGAGTCGCAACCCGATCATGGCCGACCCGGCTGGATCTGATCTAGCTGTAATTGACGCCACTGAGTCCCTGACGCTCACGTTGGAGCGGGCTGGAACGCGGAAGAAACACGAGATTTCTGTTGAGACAGCTCCAAACCAGCCCACCCCCGGCAGTCCGTTCGGCAACGACCTCACTGGCCTCGTTGGCATCCCGGCCGACGCCCGGCGCGTCCGTATCGTCGACTCGACCTCACAGCCGACGCAGCGAGATCGACCCACGCCCGTCGCGACGGTCGAGGCAGAACATGGCGCTGTCGACCTGTTCGACGCGACAGCCGAGACAATCGACGAACCGACCTACCTCTACGACCTCGCCTACGAGCTCCAGGGCGACGTCGACCCCGGCGTGTGGGACACGTACGGGAACGACTCGATTCGTGACGCCGACGACATCATGTCTTGGGGATGCGTGTTCGCTACCAGCCACGACTTCGACGGTGCTGTCGTCATCGAGAATGGCCTCTTACGAGTCACCATCGACGAGCCCGACATTACAGACTCGACAGCCAGTCTCCAGGCCGAGACGTACGACGCCACCAGTGACTCGTGGAGCGTGGTCGGCCTGCCCTCGTACGCTGACGGCGACATCGCGACGGACTGGACTCCGCTGGACGTTGACCTCGTGAGGATTGGACAGTCACGCGTTGCCGTGCGGATCGAGTTCGAGGCGGTCGCCGGCGACCAGGCGGGTGACATCTACGCGGCCGACGTCCAACTTGACCGCGGCCGCGACGCGCTGTTCATCACGGAGACGAGTGACGGCGAGATGCCTGCGGACTTGGAGGCGCTGCTCGACCCGATTGCGGCGACGACGGTGATCGACCCGGGCGTCGAACAGGGCCTTGTCGCGCGTGAGGAGGTGCGCCGCTGATGGTCACTGAGACGTTCACTCCTGGTGAGGACTTCGTTGTGCCGATCGGTGTCGATACCATTACAGTCGAGCTCGAGGGCACAAAGGGCCAGGTAATAAACAACTCTAATCAACAGATCTTCGAGTCCGGAGACGGCGGGCGCGTAGCGGGAGATCTATCTGTCTCGCCCGGCGAAACGCTGTATATACGCAGCAGCCCGGGCGGCGCGAGCGACGGGCAGAACGGCGGCGACTCTATCGACATTCGCAGGGGCGGCACCGCGCTCAGTGACCGTATCGCCGTCGCGGCAGGCGGCGGCGGAGGCGGCATATACGGAGAACTTGATGAGTTCTACCCGTACGACGACTTTCTCGGCGGCGACGGCGGCGCAGATACTGGCGAAGACGGCCAGTACGGAAGCGACGCCGGGGAGGGCGGCACGCAGTCATCAGGCGGCGCGGGCGGGACAGACAGTTCAGCCGGTAACGACGGCGAATTCGGTTCCGGCGGCGACCACCCCGGTGAATCTAACGACATAGGCGCCGGCGGCGGCGGCGCCGGCTGGTACGGCGGCGGCGCGGGGAGCTCGAACGTCACCAGCACAGGGACAAACGAATCGGACGGCGGCGGGGGCGGCTCGAACTACGATGACGGTCTCGATACCGTCACTGCGAACGAGCGCGGCACCTCCTCCCGCTCCTACTCGCAGGGTGGGCTCGTCACCATCACCTACGAGGTGGCGCCGGTCGCGCCGGGCGCGTCGGCCGCGTACGTCGCCGACGACCAGATCGACGTGAGCATATCCGAGGACGCGTCGGCGGGCGACCCCGATAACTTCGAGGTAGAGATGCGGCGCGATGAAGGATCGTGGCAGACGCCCGCCGGCGGTCCGTCGTCGACGTCCACTGCTGGGACGTACAGCTACGGTCCGAGCTCGGACAGTGGCTACGGCGAGCAGATTGGGATCGACTCGAAGTTTGAGTTTCGAGTTCGGGCCGTCAACGACGCCGGGCCGTCCGACTGGACGTACACTGATCCGGTTCGCACGCGACCCCTCTCGCCGCACGACCCGAGTATCAACCGCCCGGACGGCGACACCCTTGTCATCGAATACACAGATAATAGCGACGTCGCAGACAAGACTGCCGTTTTCTACAGGAAGGACAGCGGGTCAGGCTACGGCTCATGGCAGTACACCGATGCGATTAGCACCGGCGCGGTCTCGAAGGGTGCTCAGCGGTCTCTGACCGTGTCCGTTGGCGACGCAGCGTGGTTCGAGCGGGATGCTCGATACCAATTCCGTCTACGCCACGAACACGTCTCCTCGGGGCTCGACTCGGGCTTCGTGTACGCTGATTACGGCAACGAGGGGAACGTCTACTTCGCAGACGACTTCGAGAGCGGCGACCTGTCGGCGTGGGATAGTACAACCGGGGTCGTTGCGACGGGGGACGCGTCGCACCCTAACGCCGCAGACACGGGAATCAACGGACCCGACAGCGGTTCCTATTTTGCGACCTTCGACGCGGAGGGTTTCGTCGAAAAGAGCCTCGGCGACCTGACCGGGGAGACGAGCGTACTCGTACGGTGCGCGCTCGCCACCGGCTCGATGGACAACGCGTCTGAGTACACCGAGATCCAGTGGTACGACGGGTCTTCGTGGAATACTGTAGAACGGTTGGACCATTCGTACAACGAGCAGGGCTGGGTCGAGGTCCACGAGATCATCCCCGACTCGTGGCTGTCGGCGGACAGCCGCGTCAGGGTCCTCGGCGTCGGCGGCCTCGGAGGCGGAGATCAGCACGCTGTCGACCGATTCGTCGTCTCCGACGTGCTCCACGAATATACGACACCCGCCACCCCATCTAACCTGTCGCTCGACGCCTCTACAGGACGCGAGATTACGGCGACGTGGTCGTTGAGCGCGTCGGTCGCGGCGAAGGCGGACGTGCGAGACACCGAAACGTGGTTCGGGCCAACTGGTGACTCGCTCACCGGGGTAAACCGCGACAGCGGCATGGAGACCTACACGTTCACGAATCTCCTCGACGGTGAGCGGTATCGGGTGGAAGTCAACGACTCAATCATCCAGCATCGGCGCGGCTCGCCGGGCGTAGAGATCGACAGCGAGCGGGCCGCGGGCGAGGCGACGACGAACCTCCCGGCGCCGACAGCACTCACCGTGTCGGGCGTGACCGCTGACAGCGCGGACGTGCTGTTCGAGGACAACGCCAACAACAAGGCGGGGTACCGCGCGTATTCGGGACCGGTTTCCAGCTTCGAGGCGCAGGGCGACTTCGACGCGTGGACCGAACAGAAGGGCTTCCAGCGCGTCGACGACGAGTCGTACTTCGGTGACTGGAGCGCGTACGCTCAGAGGCCGAGCGGTGATTCCGACAGCCAACCCCGAGCCAGCCGTGTATATCACGACGGCGGCGAACAGATCAGAGCGTTCGAGTTCTATTGGCGTGAAACGGAGAACAGCTACGGAGGCGGCGTCCGGCTCAAAAACAGCAACGGTGACTACGAACTCGGCGTGGCTACTGATAATCCTGCGTGGGTCATTGACGACGCGAACGGACAGCGAGAACCCGCAACCGGTGAAGGCGGATACAGCCACTGGGTCCGTTTCCTCGTCGTGTTCGACTGGTCGGCTGGGACGTTCAGCGTCGACTTCGAGAGCTACGGGCCAGACGAGGCCACCTACTCGGAGTCGGACATACCGCTCAAACAGGGCGTCGACGTGGAGACGGTGGAGTTGTGGAACTACCACGTTGTTGGCGGGTGGGGTGACGGCGCGCTCGAAATGTGGTGGGACGGCATCTCGACCTACACGCAAAACGGGGGCGACCTCCCGCCGCAGTACTCGCTCAACTATACGAACGGGTACACTAAAGCGGACACTAACATATCCAACGCGCGGGGTGGTTTCTCCATTGCCGTCAGGTTTGCTTTAGACGGGACGGCTAACTCTAAGCAATCGCTCGTCGGCGCGGGGCAGCACCTCCTCCAAATAGAGGATCTGTCGAGCGGCGGCAGTTACCGCGCATGGAGCCACACAAACGGGCCGTCTGAGAGCGCGCTCCCCTCGAGCGACTTCGTGTCAGGGGATGTTCACGAGGTGGTTTGGACATACGACTACGGGACCGACACCGGCGACTTCTACCACGACGGAGAGAAGATCAAAACGTACACTGAGAACCACTTAGACGATATTGAGCAAATCGGCACGGTTGAGACAGGCTCTTGGAGCGACGGCGAAAGGAGGCTTCAGGGCAAAATCGACACGGTGAGGATCTACGACAGAAAACTGTCCGACGCAGAAGCGTTAGACGTGTTAGGGGCATCCCCGCCTACCGCCGGGCTGCTGATAAAGTACGACTACGACGGCGGCCCGAGTAACACATCTCTGGAAGACAAATCGCCTAACGGGTGGGATGGAGACTTCGCCAACAGCCCGGAATGGGCGCCGCCGCTCTCGCGAGTCAAAAAGACCCTCTCCGACCTCAAGAACGGCGAGGCGTACGTCACCCGCGCGAGTATCTTCACTGATGACACGGAGGTGTTCGACGAATAATGCCCGCCACATTCACGACCGATCTCCCCGACGAGAACCAGCCCGTGCTCGGCAACGGCGTCGAGGACGAGGTCGCTGTCGACCGCGAGAGTGCTGTCTCAAACTACGGCTCGGTCCGCATCCAGATCCGGGAGACTGTGGCGACCTCGTGGGATTCCACTGCCGCCGGCTTCGGTGAGTTCGTGGGCTCGTTCGACACACTCTCGATGGAGTTTGTTGGCCGCGAGGACGGCGAGCAGTATGAGATCCGCGCTCGGACGGAGACTGAACACGTCACCGGGTCGTGGACCACTCCAGCCGCGATCACGACGCAGTTCCCCGGCGCGACGGCGCTCTCGGTGACAGTCATCGACGAGACGACAGTCGATCTCGCGTGGACGGATAATGCCGACAACGAGGCAGGTCAACTCATCGTTCGAGAGCGGTCCCTCCCAGACGGCTCGTGGGGCCGGCAACGTGCCGTTTTTGATGCCGGCCCTAACACCGAATCGGCCATCGATGATACGGCACAGCCCGGCCGCGAATACCGCTATCGAATCCGACCGTTCACCGAACACGCCGAGGCCGATAGCAATACCGACACAGCGGTAACACCCGCGCTTGACGGCATTCGCGACCGGCATGTCCCACCGCGAGGGTGGTACGTTGAGATCGACCACCCCGACGCCGATGAGCCACTCTCGCCGACAGTGGTTGAGGGGGCAGAGTGGAACCCGCGACTCAAAGCGAAGCCGCAGGTCCGCATCCCAGTCCCGCGCTCGTCGACGTGGGAGGACGCCGACGTCGAAGGGTCAACGACTCGCGTCTGGAAGGACGGCACGCGGCTGCCAATCGAGGAGTTGCGGACGGTCGAGCGCGACGAGACGCGCGACGTGCTCGTCGCCAAGGGTGGCATGACACTCAACGATGACATCGACGGGATCGAGTTCCCAGAAGAGGAGGCACACGTCGCCGCCGAGCAAGTAATCGAGAACGAACTCGGTTGGGTCGCGAACGTCGACGACCCGCAGACGAGCGCCCGCGAAGACGTCCGACTCTTCCAGGCGAGCGACTCCGGCGACTTTGCCGACGGCGCCGAAGGCAGTGGCGATCCCTTCCCAGATACGAGTCCGCTGACGGTACAGGACAACGAGGTGTTTGCCTACAAGACAGGGTGGTTCTTCGAGGCGGAGACCGGTGACGGCAGCGGGTCGGTCAACACGACGCAGGGCGGCGAGTGGTCCGGCGGGCAGTCCGTGTATCTTAGTTCCGGCGACGGCCGCGAGTTCGAGTTCGACCTCAACTACACTATTCCCGAGGGCGAGGCACGAGTGCGGATCGTGTACGGAGTCCCGTCGGATCCGGGACCGGGACTGGAGTTTACACTTACCCAGCCCGACGGCACGGAAACGCTCGTCGAGTCGTTCGGTGAGGGCGGCCTCAACCAGACCGGTGGCCAGTTCGAGCTCGCAACCTTTGACGTGACACTCAACGACGGGGTCGGTGACCTCACGCCTGGGACGTACGCGGTCGAGGTAGGGCAGCTGTTGTCGTCCGGTGCCGATGTCTATCTCGACTTTGTTCACGTCCGCGATGCTCGCTTCAGCTACGACCTGGACGATACAACGCCAGTCAACGGCGTCGTCACGGGCTGGCAGCAGCGCCCGGCGTCATCCGAGGTCGTGTTTTCGCCCGTGGGGTCCGTCGAGCAAGTCGTTGCCGGACGCATCGATGTCGAGGTGGACAGCGACACCGGTCCGGAGCAGCTCGCGCTGCGGAATGACACGACTGCCTCGTGGCAGACAGCCACGAACGCGACGAGCTTCGAGACGTCGTTCGCCTCGCCGGGCCAGATTCTCCAAGCGCGTGTTCGCTTGGGTCGCGAGGACTCAGGGTCGCAGTCCGGACAGTTCGGCGACGAGCCGCAGCGGCTGGACTTCGTCGACCTGTTTGGTGACCTCGTCAACACGCCTGTCCTGCTCGACTTCGTTCATCGCGGGACGGCTGAAGAGGTCTTGAATCGGATCGCCGACGCCGGCGACTTCATCTGGGAGCTCCGGCGTGCGGCGCCGGGCGCCGATGCGGAGTACCGTATCGAATGGACGCAGCCCGGCCAGCGCGTCGCCGATATCGAGCCCGATCTGGTCTCGTTCGAGGGTGCGCGAACCATCGAAGGTTCGTACCAGCGCGTGATCGCAGAGGGGAAAAGCTACGACGTAGAGGGTGAGACGTTTGTCACGAACGAGCCCGGACTTAATGTAGGCCTCGAGGAGTCGCCGGTCGACACGGGGTCCGAGACCGTCTACGATGTCGGTGACCGCTCGACGCAATACGAGCACAACATCGACTACCTGCTCGACAACTCAGATGGAACCATCGAGATTCTCGAAGGCGGATCGATGTCACCCGATACGGAGTACGCCATCGACTACGAGGCGCGCTTCGAGGGGCGGTACACTCAGCCCGCCGTCGACGATCCCGATACGCTGCGCGAGTCAGTCCCTGATGCAACGAGCAACCGTGAGTGCCAACAGGTGGCGCTCGCGGTCGTCCGCGAGGTGGCTGCGCCGCTTGAAGAGGCTGATGTGACTGTTCGTAAGGCCGATCCCGACCAGTCGCTTGTCGCGTCGATCCCTACCGAGCAACTGCCGTTTGAAGGCCCGATGGAACTGCGGAATATCAACAGCAACGCCCGGAAGGTGTCGCTGACACTCGGGAGTCGCAAAGCCGCGCGCGATGTCTTCGGCGAAATCCGGTCTGGGATTAGTGCCGTCTCACGCAACGTCTGACCCACGACGCAGCAGGAGCAGGAGACGGGCAGGTCAGAGGATGGGGGAGGGAGCGACCCGTCTCCAGCAGGGACCAATGGTCCCTACCTCCGTTCTGTCAGTCAAATATTGAATACCTTTTGATCTTCATGCGCCTCGACAATCAGTAACAATGATACAGTCAGTTTACAACACCCTGAGACGCATCACTACCGAACCACTAGCGACCGCTGACCTCTGGGGACCGATCATCGTCCCGCTCGTCACGCTCGCGCTGTTCGTCGCCGCCCGCCGACACCTCGGGCGATGGCCCGATCTGTGGCGGGCGCGGCGCCTCGTGCTGCCCGCCCTTGACCGCCTTGCCGACGGCGAGTACGATGACGTCGTGGAGCGGGTCGACGGACACACCTCTATCGATGTGTCGGCTGCCGTCGACGCCCTCCCGGAAAAGACAGGGCTGCCGCTCCAGCCGGAGGAGTACGTCGGCGTCGTGGACGCACCACCCAAGGCCGTCCGCGAGGAGCTCCGCTCGATGGAGCGCGTGTGGCCAAACACCCTCGCGTCGATCCAGTTCGACGTCGCAGACGGGCGTCGCGTCTGGGAGGTCGGCAGCTACGCGTATCGACCGCAGGGGTTCCTCGCAGTCTGGCAGTACCACGTCCGTCTGACGCCGGCGCCGGACGGCGGCACGCGCCTCTGGGCGCACTACGAGCGGTCGGCGTGGCGCCAGCCCGTCCGCCACTACCGCGGCGACGGGTGGGACGCTGACCGCGGCGTCGCGGAGATCGCGTCGCTGTTCGCGAGCGACGACCGCTTCGAGGCGAGCGAGCGGGGGTAGAGTTAGCCGGGGCGCGCGAGTAGACTCATTTTTTCCACTTATACCGTCCCGTGTCCGTTTGCGACCCGCAGCGTTGATTCATATATCAGGTCTATCTAGGGGTATGCCACATGGCACAATAGGCGATCACGTTTTGGAAGAGGTTGAGCGAGGGGACGAGTACGACTGCCCGGCATGCGGTGAGATGTTCACGGCACAGCACAAGCACCTCATTCCGAGCGGCAAAGAACTCCGCTGCCGCCATTGTGAGGCAGTCATCGCCTGGACCAACGAGCACAAAGAGCCGGCAGAGATTATGAGACCGTTGTAGTCAGCGATACTACCAGTCGGCGATCTTCTGCGCCTCGACGTCGGCGCTGGACGCGAGGCCACACAAGTAGTGAATGCCGACAAGTGTGTTCGGCACCTCGCTGCGCTATTTATTTGCGACGACCGCTTCGAGATCAGTGAGCTAGCCGTCTGCCTCATCGACAAGACAATATAATTTCATGTAGCAGCGGCTGTTGGCTCAGCATATGGCTGGGCCTCGATCGATCCGCGAGCGAACTCACCGACTGTTTTCCCCCCGAGACGGCGGTCGAATCGGGTATGTTGTCGACTGGTTTATCATGTTGCTGATCATCGCTAATGTCACGGCGGTGATCGCCACGACGGTCGACACCATCTACGAGCCATACGCTCGCCTCTTCCGCGCCTTTGAGATCTTCTCAGTCGCCGTGTTCACAATTGAGTACGCGGCCCGTGTGTGGTCGGCCGTCGAAGCGGACAAGTACTCCGGCGCGATCGTCGGCCGGCTCCGGTTCGCGAGTCGCCCTCTGCTGATTGTCGACCTGCTCGCGATCGCGCCCTTCTACATCGCCATCACCGGTATCGGGTTCGACCTCCGATTCCTCCGAGCGCTGCGGCTCATCCGGTTGTTCCGACTGCTGAAGCTCGCTCGCTACTCAACTGCGATGCGGACCTTCGGCTGGGTTCTTGAAGACCGGAAAGAGAAGCTCGTCATCGCGGTGTTCGCGAACGGGTTGCTGCTCGTCGTCGCGAGCTCGGTGATGTACTTCATCGAGAGCGGGGCCCAGCCGGAGGAGTTCTCGTCGATACCAGCGACCATGTGGTGGGGCGTCGCCGCACTCACGACCGTCGGATACGGCGACATGTACCCCGTCACGATGCCCGGGCAGTTCATCGGTGCAATCACGGCGATCCTCGGGATCGGGATGTTCGCGCTCCCGGCGTCCATCCTCGCGGCTGGGTTCATGGAGGCTGCCGAGAACGAGCTTGACGAACGGAAGCAGTGCCCGCACTGTGGTGAACCCGTGACGGTTGAAGGCCTCGACGATGTCGAGTGAACCTCCGTTTACAGCGGGACTGCGCCGCCGGCGACGACCGCGACCGCGACGACAGCACCACCGAGCCCGAGCAGCGCGTAGTTCGCGATCGGGTTCGCGGCTTTGAACAGATCAAGCGTGTACTTCGTGTCTCGGACGGGAGAAAACGGCTTGATACCCATCGGCGTGAGCGCGTCGGCGAGCAGGTGCGACACGATCGTTAGTGTGCCGAAGCCGAACGCGAGAAATCCGAACAGCACACCGCCGACGATACTCTCCTGAACCCCGAGGACAGCCCCGACCAGACCGAACGCGGCGCCGACTACGAGCGCAAACCAGACGGTGTGAGTAATCCCACGGTGTTTTATCAGCGGAATTCGCATGTCGAGGTCAGGGACCATCGCCATTGACCCAACGGCTGCGGCGCCGATGAAAGCTAACTCCATCGAAGCGAGGGCGGCAAGAACGAACCCAAACGGCGCGTATACGAGGAGCGACGCACCGATGTGACCTTTCTGATGCATGTGCTATGAGAACTGTGTCTCCAGAAGCTTCTTTGCGGTTTCAACATCAAATGTCTCAGAGCCGCGAAACACTGACAGCGGGAGTTCACGTTCTTCTCTCGCATATTCTTCTTTCCAGACTGTTGCTAGCTTCTGGAGTTCGGTCGCATGGACGAGTCTTATGTCCGTCCCAATCTCCATCTCCAGCTGTAGCGCATTCTCAGCTGCGCTCTCAGTAAACCCGGGTGCTATAATCAGGAAGTACTCGACATCGTGCTGCTGGCTTTTGGTGTCAATATAGTTTTTAATCTTGCTTCGGGTGCTGCTGCCAAGACGGAACTTCTGCCGTCGACGTTTGTTATCCCACAACAACCAGTCACCGCCCTGAGTGATCTCTCCGTCGGCCACCACGCCGCTTGAATGCTGACCGAGTTGGTTTGTCCCCTCAAGATTGAACACATTTTGGAATATCTCCACCGTTGCGTCCTCAAACAGGATATCCATCTTTTCAGAGGGATTGTCAGCATCGACAAGGTCCTGAAGTTGTGGTGGAATCTCCGTCACGGATCCGTCTGCGATTTCATCATACGTAGTGAGGAACAATTCAGCAGCGGGTTCACCCTCGTCTACCGACCTCTGTGAGCGCTCGAAGTATTCGATAACCGCGGATATCATCTCCTCAGTCTTCCGCCTGTGGGCGTCTAACCCATACTCTCCAACGATGGACTTCAGTACATCTTTCGGAACGACCTCCCTCAGAAGCTCACTGGGATAAACCCCTGCCTCAACAATATTTTCACGCCGATTTTGGTTCTTCCCGTAGTTCTTCCCCGTAACATCAAATGTGTCACGGGCCTCGATAAGGATGCTCTGGCGATCGAAGACGTCGAGCGTGTCCAGCATCCGCTGGAAGTTGGCATCTGACATCTCGTAGTGGAGCCAGTCCTGAATCACGTCGATGTAATCTTCGGGAATTCCGACGAGTTCCCCTCCGTCTTCGGGTGTTACCTCATATACCAGCGCTTGCTCTTGGAGCGACCAGAGGCCTTTCTCGATGGTTTTCAATGCGTGTTCAGGGCTCTCAGATCGTGAAACCTTGGGGAAACGGCCGATCGCAGACAGTCGGTAAAAGAAGTCGAGCCACGTGTAGTAATCGCGTTTGTGTTCACAAGAGCGATTGTGTAGGTCGAAGTAGCTGTACACCATGTGAAGCTCAGAGTCATCGACCTGATTTTTGTAATCGACGGCTGCCTTCGCAAGATGAAGAAGATCGTCGGATTCGGAGAATGAGCCCTCCTCGAAGGACGAAATCAGATCATGTTGCCAAGCCTGTACCGCGTCCAAGAGATCGTCCTTCTCCATGCTGTAGTCTGGCTGTTGAATCAACTGCCGGAGGATACCGTACCTAATCGTAAGTGCCTGATACGGCGAATCATTGATCTCACTGACACGCGGCGGGGTGAAGTTATTCAGCTCCTCTTGTACGCGCTCTTCGACAGCAAGGGCAGGGGCGTGCGTCTCTAGATACGCGTCTCGGTCATCGAAACCATCGTGTTTGAATTCTTCCGGGTCAAAATCGGCGATGCTGAGCTTTGTATCAGCCTTGAGGAACCGATTCCGTTCGTAGCTGTGCCAATTTTGGTCGATGAGATCTGCGAGTTCCATATGTTGAGGTGATTATGCTAACAATACTTCAATATGAGTTATACTACACACCACAACAGACAATATAACTCATTCAGTTAACGCGTCCTGAGCTCCCCTTCAGCTCCCTTGCGTCGTACTCGTCGTTGCCGCCTTGGTCGCCGTGGTCCCTCCTTCACGAGCTCGCGGAACGCACCCTTCACGACCTGCTCGGCACGTCCTTCGCGACGCCGAGCACCTTGTCTGGCTCGTGATGGGGCTCGTGCGATCACCTCCGTCCCCGAGTCGTCACCTGGCGGCAGTCGCACGGTTTAATTAACTTATTTCTACCATCCGGTATACACAGCAGGGTGTTATGACACAAACAGAAATCACGGAGTATCTTCATGATCGTGAAATCGAATACAGCTTGTTAGAACACAATAGCGACGCCTTAACATCTGAGAAGGCAGCTGAATTGCGTAACGTCCCTCTCGTTGAAATGATAAAATCGATGGTATTTTTGGACGACCAGCGGGAGGTGGTTGTTGCGATTGTTCCAGCTGAGAGAAAAGTCGACCTTGGTGCCCTCAGGGAGACAGCAAATATCAGCAGCCTAAAATTCGCTGACGAGGAAGTCATAGAAGAAGATCTCGGATATACTATCGGAGCAATACCACCGTTCTTCCCTGATAACGACTGTCCGATTTACGTAGACACCGAAATATTCCAGAACAACAAGATCAATTTTAGCAGTGGCCGTCCGGACGCGGGTGTTGAGGTCGAGATATCTGAATTTGAGCGGATTTTAGAGGAGTTCGACACAGAGAGGGCATCGATCGGCGATCCTCCGGAGTAAAAGAACCTCTAGGATGTCAACTGCGCTGTTACATTCACAGAAGGCAAACGGGTGAGGGCTACGCGTCGCCCGTTTCGTATTCGTCTGCGAGATCGCGCGTCTCCTCGATGACCGACTGCTCGACCTTAGCCTCGGGGACTTCGATCGCGGCTTCGATGGTCGGCACAGTCACGTCGGGAACCTCGACGTCAATCGAGTACGGAATCGCGATCTGGTGGGGCGCCAGATCATCGGGCTCTGTCTTTCGCTGACGCTGTTCACCCGACCGCCAGTCAAGGACGAGGTACCCCTCGAACGTCTCGGTCTTCCCGTCACTCATCATCGGTTTCCTCGCACACGACTCCGCGGAGCTCCTCAAGCAGGTCCGGGTGATGCTCCTCAAGGACCTCCACGTCCCTTTCGAGCTCTTCCTGGATCCGGCCGCGGACTCTGGAGGTTGCCTGATACCTTCGAGAGTCGCCATGCTCACCCGCAATCTGCTCGCGCTCCGTTTCCGTGAGGAGCGCGCGAGTCTTCGCCATACCGCGTGTTCCGTGCGTGTCCATTGTAGTATTTGCTAACCTCTACAGGGCGTTACTTAGCGCATATACTAATAGTTAGCGCAAATGCTAATCTATAAGTAGTTAGCAAATATACTAACAAGTAGGAAGCGCGGGACGCGGTCAGAAAGTCTGGCCGCCGGCGGTGGGACGCCGACGACCGCGCTGTCCACTAACGACAGCATGTCAGCTAATAACCTACGCGGCAAAAGCCGTACCGACTCGCAACCACGCCTCGCCCCGCAGCACACGTCGCTTGGCGTCGACGCCGAGGGCTACGTCCACCACTTCGACCGCGACGCTGCGGTCGTCCACCGTATCGACACTGAGACCGGCGCTCGCGAACGCCGGTCGGACCTCGCCGAGTGGGTCGCCACTCGCGAGCACGTCGCGATGGGCAACGCCGTCGACGTGTACGTCCACGAGTTCATCGGCGGTGAGGTCGGCTGGGCGGAGCGTACGCAGATGACCGCTCGCGACGTGTTCGGAGGTGCGTTCTGATGCGCGACCTCAACCGGACCGCCGAGAAGGAGATCTCGCGCCTCGAGTCAAAGTTCGCCGATGCGTTCGACACGCTGCTCGGCGACGTCATCCACGACCGGTTCCGTGAGGACGAGCAGCTGCAACAGATGGCCGCGGCGTACGGCACCGTCGACGCGGCGTGTACGCATCGCGACGATGAGAACGGATACGACGACGCCGCCAGCAACCTCGACAAGGCGACAGGCCACGTGAAGTTCGCCATCGAGAAGCGGTCGTACGAGCGACTCGCCGAGCTGTGTGAGCTTGTCGCGAAGGATGCCGGCGAGTGGGCCGACATCCACGACGAGGACGACCTCCGTGAAGCCGTGTGGGAGGCCCGCCAGTGGCTCGCTCGGAACACGAACCCGGCCGAGCGCGCCGGTGTCGACTACGGCAACACGCTCCCGGACGTCGATGAGCTGTTCACGCGTCAGGGGGTGATCAAGAATGTCTGAGCAGGGCGCCATCGACTCGGACTTCGACGACGCCGAGCTCCCGTACGAGCAGCGCGTCGCGAACGCGCTCGACGATGTCCAGACCGAGCCTGTCGAGGGCGGCGTCGCGATCGACATCGTCACGCGGCAGGCCGTGTTCGTTCGCAAGTGTACGTACGACAGCCTCGAGGCGCACTACGAGGCCGAGGGATACGACCTCGCGACGTACAAGACGCACCCGTACCTGCCCGGAATCGACGTCGAAAACGCCGTCTACGAGTGCGTGTACATCGACGGCAACCCCCAGAACGCGCACAAGCCCGGGAAGACCTACGACTTCCCGAGCGCGCGGCTGATGTATCTCCCCGTGGAGCAGGCGTGGGGCGACATGGAGGTTGGCGATGTCTAGCGCCGCCGACGCGCCGACCGGGGAGTTCAGCACGCGCGCAGCCAAGGCCCTCACCGAGTCGATGACCGTCATCGACGACTCGCTCGACCACGACCTCCGCGACGAGGAGTTCCTCGTCGTCACGCCGACGGGTACCTACCGCGTCGACGCGATCGCCGACACCTGCGACTGTCCGGACGCGCTCCACCGGGCACCCGACGAGGGCTGTAAGCACCGGCTCCGCGTAGCGCTGGCGCGCGGCGAGCGACCGATCCCGGGCTGGGTCGACCGCTCGGCGATCGACGACCAGCTGGGCCAGCACCTCGCCGCGAGCCCGCGTATCGCAACGGCCGACGGCCGGACGGAGGTGTTCGACCAGTGACTGACAACGAACACGCGAACGCAGTTAACGAGCAGATCCGACAGGCCGAGGAAAATGACGAGATCCCGGCGTCGAGTGCCGAGCGGAGTTCGATTCGGCTCGTCGTCGACGGCGAGCAGCTGACCGCCGACAACCCGATCGACTACCTCGTGATGCTGCTCATCGAGGGGAAGCGGTACGATGGCAACTGGGACGGCGACGAGACCGAGGTCGCTCGGTGGGCAGTCGCGCAGTGGTGTCAGGAACTCGGATGGGCGCCCGACCTGCGTGACTACCGTGCCGGCGAGCAGGTTGAGCGCGGAGATGAAATCGCGTGCCTTGATACCGCGTTCTACGGTACGCCCCAGGATTCAAATGAGGGTGACGATAGCAACCTCCCGACGATCGCGTACCAGGCCGAGTCGGGCGAGCGCCGGCGCGTCCGCTACGAACGTACGCCGGGGAAGCCGCACCAAGCCGAGCGTCACGTCGACCGCTGGGACGGCCGGACGTGGGTGCCCTGTGGTGGCGAGGAGCTAGACGAACTCGTCGTTGAGGGCGAGCACCGCGCCGCCGTCTCGCTCATGGAGGGCCCGTGACGATGGCTGACCAGATGAGCGCCTTCCGCAGGGTAATCGACCCCGACACTGAGTGGGAACTCGTCGAGAGTGGGTCGCCGCCGAGCGTCGACGGGTTCGCCATCACTGAGACCAAATTCATGCGGTGTCGCTACTGTGGCGCACAGGTGATCGTCGACGGTCCTGGAGGCCACCAGACGAGCATCGACGAACTCGTCCACAAGCCGACGTGTCCGCAGCGCGACGCCTCTCGGCGGTCGCCGGCCGATCCCGGCGACGCGTTCGACACGCTGGACGACTGCTAACCTCGAACCTCCCAGAACGTTTTATCGCCGCCCGCAAACACCGAGAACTCAAACACCCAGTAGAGCGGTGCGGTTCCCTCCGCGAGTTCGTACGCAAGTTCGCCACGTCGTGTCTCACCGTCGCTCAGTGGCGTCCCCTCGTCGAAGGATCGATCGAGGCTAGACGTTGCTGTCAAACTCTCTTGATACGTGTACCCCTCGCCGTCTTTGAGCATCATTTGGAGGATCGTCGAGAAGCTTCGCTCTTCGCCGGTATTGTTGGTGATGCTGATGTCGACGATAACGAACTCGTTCCCCTCATCCGGCTGCGAGTATTGGCCGAGGGATGACTCGGTTCGTGTTCCGTTGACGGTGACGGCGACATCTTGATACCCAATCTCCTCGCCAGTCCCGTACACATCGATACCGAGGTCTTGCTCGAGCTCGGCAACGGAGTCTGCCTGCTCTCCGAGGTTGATCCGTGCCCGGTCGATGCCGCCGATGATCGAGGCGTCCAGGTCGAACACCAACTGGAGCCCGGACGCATCCTCTGGTACCTCAAAGGTGATCGTCCCGCGCTCAACCTCGCCAGGTGCGAACTGGCCGGCGTTGAACGTATTCCCGCCGCCACCGGCGAACGTCTGGTCGTACTGGAAATCCTCAGCGTCTCGAAGCCGTGTCTGGAGCAGGTTGCTTACCGACACGTAGTCGTCGCTCACGTTTTTGAGCGCGAGCGACACGACGACAAACTCGTTGCCAGCGTCCGGCTGGGAGAACTGACCGAGGCTTGTAGTCCGCTCAATCCCCTCAACGACGAGGTGGAGCTGGTCGCCCTCAACGAGATCGCCGACAGCAGCCTGGACTTGCTCAGGCCCAGAGTCAGAATCGTCGCTCTCGTCAGACCCATTTTCGTCTGTGGACTCGTCGCTTCCGTCACTACCATCACCGCCGTCCGATCCATCGCTACTGTCGCTGTCCGTGGGCTCTGGTCCGCTATCGCTGTCCCCTGAACACCCGGCGAGTGGGAGGGCAATACCACCTGCTGTGAACGCGAGCACCTTTCGACGTCTCATGACAGCCCAGTGGTGTGATGATGTTGTAAAACCTCTGCCAATTGTGGCTCTGATTTACTTTTAGTTCCACCCCGGAAGCGAGGCTCCGCTTTATTACCCCTGCTCGCGTCAGCCGTCATCAACATGATACGTCGTCCAGAGGTCTTCGACGACGAGACGCCTCCTCCAGACCTTCGGCACCGCGAAGCGCAGGTCCAAGAGCTGATCCGCCTCCTCCACCGCGCTCGTACCGACCACGACCAGGGTGCCCTGCTAGCCGGCCCGAGTGGTGTCGGGAAGACGGCTCTCGGCCGGACCGTTCTTGAGGAGTTCAGTCATGAGTTCGGAACGCACTGGACGTGGATTCAGGCTCTCGGAACGACCACTGGCGAGCTGTTCCGGGAAGCGATACGAGGCGCCGGTGGGTCCGTCGTCGACAACGCGCCGAACGATACGCTTCCCAGGAAGCTTCGAGAGACGCTCGTCGGAGACGATCTCCTCGTGCTCCTTGACGAGGCCGACGACATTGCTGGCACTGGAGCTGTCGGGCAGCTGATTGCCGTGCCCGGCGTCGAGGTCGTCGTGATCTGCCACGAGCCAGATGACTGGCTGGCCCGCGCAGAGGCTGACACTCGGCAGTACCTCCACAGTGGGCGCATCGAGCTACGTCGATTCGGCGTCGACGAGCTCGCGGACATCCTTGCTGACCGGGCTCGTGTTGGGCTCGTCGACGGCGCCGTCTCACGCAAGCAGTTGGAGACGATCGCCGACGACGTCGCCGGTGTGGCCCGGGAAGGGATTCAGACGCTCCGGGCGGCTGCCGAGATTGCCAATGAGTGCGAACACACATCGATTCATGATACCGACGTCGACGATGCCTACGAGCGCGCTCGTGCCAGCATCCGTGAAGCGAATCTCCAGTCGCTTCCGTTTCATCACCGCGTGCTGTACGAGTTGATCCGAGAGGGCAGTCAAGTGACTGGTCGGAAGCTACACGCGCAGTACGAGGAGATCAAAGAAGGTGTCTACGCGAACCGAGAGTACACACCGATTAGCCGTCGCTCACGGCGGAACAAACTCAACAAACTTCGGGCATACGACCTTGTCGAGCGTGAACGCTTGGATCACCGTTGGTTGTACGCACCTACAGATAGTGAGCTTATAGCACCTCTTACAGGGATAGATGAACAACAAATCCAATTAAAATGTATGACTAAGTGATTGTTTTTCGATTTGAATAATTGAGTGCGAAAATATAATTAACCGGGGGTTAAATCATCGTGATATCTGGTTACATGGTCTCACAAGCTGAAATCGAGGAACTCTACGACATGAAGAAGATCATCGAAGAAGACTGGATATGGGAGACTGATGGACCAAACTTGATCGGTGAGGCCACGGTATATTGTTTTGACTCAGAAGCAATACTCTCTCTGAAAGCTTGGAAAAGGCGGTCATATGGCTTCTGCCTGCTATACAAAAGCTCCAAAGTTGTCCGACGCTGGGATGATTCTCGACATCGGAATCCAGATGGAGAAGTGATCGACGGCTCTCACAAGCACAAGTGGCATCCGCAGTATGAGGACAACTGCGCATATCCAGTTGATGACGTAGCAACGGACGATGTTGATAAGGCCTTTCAGGACTTTCTTAATGAATGTAATATAGAGCTGAGAGGCGACTACCAACGTCAAGACAGGCTTGAAGCATGACAAACTGTAGCGAACTTATCCGACCGCGGCTAACTGACGCCTTTGATACAGGGATGTCAATCGAAGCCGACAGTGAGGATTGCCGTGTTACACTCCCACTTGAGCGATCGGATGGAGACGCAATTCGTCTGTGGGTTGTTCAAAACGGCGATCAGTACACGATTACTGATGAGGGCGAAACCTACGGACTTCTGTACCTCTCAAACATCAACCTGGATCAAGAGCGTCGAGCTAACCGTGTCAACACTATCCAAGAGCGCTACAGCCTTGACCAAGCGAAGCAAGAGGTCAAGACAACTGCCTCCGCAGATGAGCTTGGCCAGAGAATTCTTGAGGTGGGCCAGGCTGTTCAGTCAATCTCTCATCTCACCTTCACCAGAAGACAGTACACCCAGACTGATTTCAGAGCTGATGTTGGAACGTACATCACTGAACTGGGATTCCGGTACGATACCAATCCTGAAGTCGAAGGCGCGTCTGAAAAGCACCGTGTTGACTTCGGGGTAAGGGGTCAGGAAAGCCCAACATACATTCAGGCCCTCCACGCTGAAGACGCTTCCACAGCTAAGACAATGGCCCAAAGAACGATGTATAAATGGACTGAGATCCAGGGCCACTACGG
Source organism: Halorubrum coriense DSM 10284 (assembly GCF_000337035.1). GTDB lineage: Archaea > Halobacteriota > Halobacteria > Halobacteriales > Haloferacaceae > Halorubrum > Halorubrum coriense. Next base: position 175,873 of record NZ_AOJL01000026.1, on the reverse strand, counting down.
AAATAAAGTCAATCGCATCTCCGTAATTGATGATGAATCGGGTGAGTTCGGCTATGACTCTGAGAAGATATTGAGGAACTACAGCGACTCGTTAGTCCCGTGGTCTCAAAGGGACAACATGCTGAGCGCAGCCATCACAGCGTAGGACCCCGGAAGTACGGCCCCCTTTTACCGTTCATCCACCCGTCGGCTGCGGTATGCCCCCGCAGGCACACCGGACACAGAAGACAGTTGACCTGACTGAACTGGGCTTCGACGTCGACGCTGCCGTCGACGTCACGATCAACGAGCACGACGACGAGACGACCGTTGAGGTCGCTCACGGCACCGACGAGTGGACGCTCACGTTCGACGAGTATGGACAGGTGAAGAGAACGCCCGGGCGGTCGGCTCCGCGCTGGCTCGGCCCCGCGTTGAAGAAGGCCGCGCCCGGCCTGCGGGTGGTGTAAATGGTATCAGGAATTGACCGGATCGAGCTCGGCGGCGTCGAGCTCCTCGTCGAGGAACGCCTCGCCAGCGTCAGTGATGCGGTAAAGGCCTCGGACACCCGGGACAACCCGCTCGACGAGCCCGTATTTGCGGAGCTTCGTGAGGCGGTTGCTCGCGTAGTTCGAGACGGTGACGTCCAACTTTTCGAGCGCGTCAGGCGTCAGGTTCCCCTCCGAGCGCAGATGCTCCAGAATAGCCTCATCGACAGGGCGCATCCACTCCGCGCGTCCTCGTGGCACGACGCTGGCTTCGACTGTGGAACTCATAGTGATACCGGTGTTACGCTATACGCTACACACCAATATAAATACACTCACAAGAGTACTCCACAGCCTGTATTCAGCACAGCAAATTATTAGTAGAGAGGGTGTGAAAGGTTAGTTGACCTGGCCTTCGCGGGAGCAGAAACCCCGCCGGCGCTGGCACGCCGACGGGCTGGGTCCCGAGATGGCGCCCTCGTGACGAGGGCATTCGAGAGACCCATGAGTAAGTCAAACTCGGGGCCTATTCAAGATGGGCCCAACGACGCGGCACGTATCGACGCTGATCACGAGACTCGCGAGCAGCTGCGCGCGTTCGCAGACCTGACCGCGTTCAAGCGCGACATCCTCTGGACGCTATTCCATGAGGCCGACCACGAGGCGTACGGCCTGCGGATCAAGCGCCAGCTAGAGGCGCTGTACGGCGACGAGGTCAACCACGGGCGACTGTACCCGAACCTCGACGACCTCGTTGAGGCCGGTCTCGTCGTGAAGACCATGCGCGACAAGCGGACGAACGACTACACGCTGAGCGATGAGGCCACGCAGCTGCTCGCCGAGCGGCAGGCGTGGGAGCGGGGGGAATACTGATGCCGGGAGATGACCGCACGGTCGAGCTGACACTGGAGTCGTACGAGACGCGCGGTGAAGACTTCGAGAGTGATGTCGAGACGGAGTGGAAGGTCGATGCGCCCGGGCTTGATCACCCGTGCGCTGGGGAGACACCCGAGGAGGCACTGCGCGTACTCGCCGGATCGCTGGAGAATGAGATCGGCGAGTTCGCGGACATCGACGAGCTGCTCGAAGCCGAAGTTGAAGAAGACGAGTGGGAGGTGGCTTGATGCGCGCGACCATCCTCGGGCTCGCCCAAGACGACATCGCTGACCCGCAGATCGAAAGCCACGTCGAGAACGCGACGTACCCCGCGATCGACGCGACCGCGTACGAGCGCCTCGACGGGACCACGGTGTACGCCGGCGACGCCGCCGGTCGGATCGACGTCGAGAGCGAGACGATCTACGTCTCCGATGACTCGATCATCACCGAGACCGAGGAGGCGACGGAGCACACCTACTGCGAGTGGATCGCGGACCTGTCAGAGGGTTGGCTCGGTGTCAACCGCTCGGACGGCGACTGGTTGTTCGATACGGTCGGGCTGGCGAAGGGCACTCGCATCCACCGCGCCCAGATCGACGTCGACGGCTTCGCGGAGTACCTGAGCGACTACCCGACCGCCGACGCCTGGAACGTCACGCAGACGCGGAGCTTCGACGCCGATGACGATGCCGAGGAGTCGGTGATCGCGTACCACGACGCGGCCCACCTCGCTGACACGGGTGGAAGTCGCGACACGGTGATGCTTGGCTTCGAGTACAACTGGAACGAGGGCTACACGCGTGGCGTCGTCTCCGAGAGCGGCTACGTCGCGCTGTTCGACGGTGGCGACCGGCCAGGGACGTACGCGGCGTTCATCAACTCGGAGATCCTGCCGTTCGCGAGCCTGCCTGAGGAGTACCAAGGCACGCTCGGGGATGTCCGTGACAGCACGGAGAGTGAAGCATGAACCTCGACGTCCCTGACAAGTACGAGGACTGGCCGTTCGAGGCGCGAGCCTTTGTCCTCGCCGAGGCGAACACGGCCGCCGACCTCCGGCAAGAGATCGACTCTCTCGCTGGGATGGAACACGATCCCGACGCGGAGGCCCAACAGCAGTTCACCAACGACGAGCTTGCCCAGCTGGTGATGGCGCTCGGCGGCCCGCAGGAGAGTGATGGCCTGTGACCGCGACGCAGTTCCGCGTCGTCGACCGCGTCGAGCGCGAGACGGCCGAGCTCCTAGAGCGCAACGACACCGCGATCCTCGCCCACGATGACGACACGACGTACGTCCTCGAGGAGGTGGACGATGTCGAGTAGCGCGGAGTCGGAGTCCACGACCGTCGAAGAGCTGCTCGAAAAGCAGGGAGTCGGTCAGAAGAACGACTACGAGGGCACGGCGTATCAGGGCTCTGAGTCGGCCATCGCGGCCATCAAAACGTACGTGTCCGAGCACGTCGTCGACGAGCGGATCGTGTCGTCCGGCTCGATCGCGGCTACCGCTGACGACGTCCGCACCCAAGAGATCGGGAAGACGCTCGGCGCACACCTACGCGGCGATACGCCAGAGGACTTCCTGACTGATGTCGAGGTCTCGAAGTGGCGCGATACCTCGCCGGTGAAGTGGGTGTTCAAGCGTCGCGCTGGCGAGGCCACCCAGCGTCGGTCGCAGAAGCTTCAAAAGCCGAGCCTCGTTCGCGAGATCTCGGCCGCGACTGACGCCGGCGGCGACCGCTACGAGATGGTCGAGCGCGGCGGCGCGCGCTGGGAAACGGCGATCACGACGGTCGACTGGATGCGCGATGTCCTCGCGGCGGTCTGCGAGCGCGTTGGCCACGAGCCGACGGCCGTCCAGGAGGCCGAGGAGGCCGACCGGCGAGAGTGGATAGACGAGCTCACACAGGCCGCGACGACCGACGTTCTCGAGCGCGCCCTCGACATCGACGCGCCGGGCGCTCGCGACGACTGGAACAAGGAGACGCTTCGGGCGATCTACGAGGTCGTCGTCGAGGGGCGAGACCCGAGCGAGGTGAGTCCATGACCGACCCTCTCGCGTGGACCGCATACTGGTTCATCGTCGGTACCGCAACCGCGCTCAGCGCACTCCTGATCATCATGGTGGTCGCATGAGCATCGAGCCTGTCGAGTGCGTCACCCCGCACTGTGCGGGGCGGATGCGCGACCGAACGAGCGGTGAGCTCGTCTCGGCTGCGGTGGCCTACGAGCGGGGCGTCACCGTGACGATCCCGGCCGTTGCGCCCGTCCCGGCACACGACGAGGCCGTCTTCGACGAGCTGACCGACACGGTCGTCTTCCGTCGCGACCAGGCGCTCGTGACGGTGTACGGCCTCTCGCCGGCGCACCTGTCCAACATCCACGGCGTCGCCGTCGCGGCTGCCGTCGACGAGCAGTGTGGCACGGAGTACTGCGCGCAGATTGACCCGCGGAATTTGGAGGCTGCCCGATGAGTACGACGACATCCACAGCTGACGACGCACAGGAACCGTGGGAGCAGCTCGCGGACAAGCGCGACCTCTTCGAGAAGATCGTCGAGGAGGACGGCCCGTGGGCACCGCACGCCCAGAACATGCTGGTGGCGCTCGACGAGCGTCAGGAGGCCGACGATGGCGAGTGAGTCACCGGCTCGCGATTCGGTCGAGCGTTTCGAGGACCTCCGGATCGTCCAGGGCATCCATGACCTCGAGGAGACGCATCGCGTCGTCGCCGTCGAGCATGGCGAGTTGCTTACTGAGGCGCTCCTGTCGGAGGTCTTCGCGCTCGACCGCCTGCTGGTCGAGCGGGTAGCCACACCGACGGCATCGCGACCGGTCGGGCTCGTTGAGCTCTTCGCAGCGGACGCACTCGCTCATCGAGGGCGTGTCGTCAGTGACCTCGACGTCGACGCCGTGCGCGCTCGCGATGGCGCGGTCGTTCGCGTCACCGAAGACAGCGACGTACCGGGCGGCCTTGTCGGAACCACGGACCCAGCCGTGATGATCTTCGAGGAAGGCTTGGTTGACGTTCTGGCTGGCGAGGTAGCTGGCCGAGCTCTTCCGGAACTGCGTCGGCGTCGGCGTCGCCGGCGGGTCGATCGGGGCGTTCCGGGCGAGTCGCTTCAGGACGTCCCGCAGGTAGTTCCGACTGACGCGGTCGGGGCGGTTGATGCGACTCCACAGGTAGTCCTCGCCAGCGCCGGGATGGCGTTCGAGCCAGTCACGGACGTAGGGGACGGCCTTGACGATGGTCGGCGAGCGCGAGCCGTTCTTCCCGTTCTCGATGTTGATCCGGAGGCCGAACTCCCCTTCGGAGATGTCGGTGACCTGGAGGTCGTAGAGCTCGGAGGTTCGCGGGCCGAGGTCCCAGCAGAGGGCGACGAGCGCCTCGTCGCGAACGTTCGAGGCGGCGTCGATCATCGGCTTGACGTGCTCATCCCAGTGGAACATCTCGCCGGGATCGGGTGCCGGGTCGTAGGTGCTGGAATAGCCCGACGGAACCCACGCGAGTGTCTCGGGTGTCTCCTCGACGCCGATGGCGTGCCGACCGAAGGCGCGGAGGCACTTCCGGTATCCTCGGTTCGTCTCTTCGTTCTCGTAGGAGCGGTTGATCCAGCGGACGATCTCCTCGGCCGCCTCTCTGTCCTCGAGGGCGTCGGCGAGGCCGCCGACCTCGCGCGCCATCTTGACGCTTCGCATGAGGACGTCGCTGTGGTGGCTCTCGGAGATCTCGCTCGGGCCGAGGAGCTCGATGTGTCGGTGGGCGTCGAGGATGGCCTCGGCGTCGGCCTCGCTCATCCCCTCGCGATTCTGACACCGCTCAACGGAGCGATCGATCGCAGTCCGGGGCTGATCGGTCATGTTCAAATAGTATATCAGTCGCCATGTAAACATCGTGTTCGGAGCCCACCCCGGCCATCTTCTCGACTTCCCGACTGCCGAGCGTCGGCGCTTGCGGTCTCCTCGTCCGCGCCGCGCGACCGTCCCCCTACGCCGGGACCGCTTCGCCGGCGACGAGCGCGACCGCGACGACGACTAGTCCGAGTCCCAACAGCGCGTAGTTCGCGAGCGGGTTCGCAGCGGTGAACAGGCCGAGCGTGTACTCGTCGTCTCGCACGGGCGCGTACGGCCGGACGCCCATCGGCGTGAGCGCGTCCGCGAGGAGGTGCGAGACGATCGTCACCGCGCCGAACAGGAATCCAGCGCCGCCGAACAGGAGCGCCTCGGCGAGTCCGTCATCGAGGCCGACGGCCGCCCCGACCAGCCCGAATGCGACCCCGACGAGCAGCGCGAACCAGACGGTGTGCGTGATTCCCCGGTGCCGGACGAAGGGGATCCGCACGTCGAGGTCGGGGACCATCGCCAGCGAGGCGACGCCGAGCGCGCCGCCGCCGCCGACCTCGACCGAGGCGAGGGCGGTGACGAGGAACCCGAACGGCGCGTAGACGACGAGCGACGCCCCGACGTGGCCGTTTCGGTACACGTGATCGACTGCGTTCCGGGTCGGTAAGTTCGTTGTGTCGCTGCGCCGGGGGCGAAACGACTACGGCCTCCCGCCGTGACCGTCCGGTATGTCACTCACCGCCCGCGACCTGATGGAACCGGACGTGAAGACGGTCTCGCCCGACGACGACGTCGCAGACGTGTTCAAGCGGTTCGCCCGGTACGAGTTCAGCGGGTTCCCCGTGGTCGACGACGACGAGCGGGTGGTGGGCGTCATCACCGAGTCCGACCTCGTCGACCTGTTCGAACCCGAGGACGAGACGCTGTGGATCCCCATCGGCCTCCCGCCGTTCGTCGACACCCTCTCGTATCAGGTGAAGCGCCCGTGGGCCGACCTCGACCTCGGCGTCGACATGATCCGCAACGCGGACCGCCCCGTCTCCGACGTGATGAGCGCCGACGTGGCGACGGTGACGCCGGATGCTCCCGTCGACGACGTGCTGGACCTGCTCGTCGGCGACGACCCCGACATCAACCGCGTGCCCGTCGTCGATGATGAGGGTCGGCTCGTCGGCATCATCGCCCGGCAGGACGTGATCCGCGCGTTCCGCGACCGCCGACTGGAATAAGTTGACACGGTATCTCTCGGCGAGTATTTAGAAGTAGTCGAGCGCCGCTCGGCGGGGAACCCCTCCAAAGCCCCAGCCGCGACGGCTCGCGCGTCTTGCTGCACGCCTCACTCGGTCGCTCACGCTCCCTCGTTGCGGTGCTTACTGCGGCGTGCTTCGCCCTCGCGGCTGCCCCTTTGAGTCCCACACCCCGCACCGCTCCGCACCGCCCCGCACAGCACCTCACACCTCCCCAACCTCGCGGCTCCCTCCGGTCGCCGCGTCCCTCGCGCGTGTTCCTCGCGGCCGCCGGTGGCGGCCGCTCGCAGGCACGCGCCACCGCACAATTAGTTATCGGCTATCTCAGTAGCCCAAGACGCCGATCGAACAGAAATCACCGAACGGACAGCCTCTTACCGGTCCACCGTCAGGAACGGACGGACATGCTGATCGCCGGAACCGTCGTGGCCGACTCCGAGACCGTCATCCCCGACGGCGCCGTCGTCGTCGAGGGGAACACGATCGCCGCGGTCGGCGACGAGCGCACGCTGCGGGACCGCTACCCCGACCACGAGCGCCGCGACTTCGACCTCGTCGCGCCCGGCCTCGTCGGCGGCCACGTTCACTCCGTCCAGTCGCTGGGCCGGGGGATCGCCGACGACGCCGCGCTCCTCGACTGGCTGTTCGACGCTGTGCTGCCTATGGAGGCCGCGATGGACGCCGAGGCCACCCGCGCGGCCGCCGAGCTCGGCTACTTGGAGTGTCTCGAATCGGGGACGACGACCGTCGTCGACCACCTCTCGGTGAACCACGCCGCGGAGGCGTTCGAGGCCGCGATCGAGACGGGGATCCGTGCGCGGCTCGGGAAGGTGCTGATGGACCGCGACTCGCCGGACGGTCTCTTGGAGGAGACCGACGCCGCGCTCGCGGAGAGCGAGGCGCTCATCCGGGAGTACCACGGGGCCGCCGGCGGCCGCGTCCGCTACGCGGTCACGCCGCGGTTCGCCGTCACCTGTACCGAGGCCTGCCTGCGCGGCTGCCGCGAGCTGGCCGACCGGTACGACGGCGTGACGATCCACACCCACGCCAGCGAGAACGAGGACGAGATCGAGACGGTCGAGGCCGACACCGGGCGGCGCAACCTCCTCTGGCTCGACGAGGTCGGCCTGACCGGGCCGGACGTGACGCTCGCCCACTGCGTCCACACCGACGAGCGCGAGCGCGAGGTCCTCGCCGAGACGGACACGGTGGTCACCCACTGCCCCTCCTCGAACATGAAACTCGCCTCGGGGATCGCCCCGGTCCAGGACTACCTCGACCGCGGGGTCACGGTCGCGCTCGGCAACGACGGCCCGCCGTGTAACAACACGCTCGACCCCTTCACAGAGATGCGGCAGGCGAGCCTCCTCGGCAAGGTCGACGCCCGCGACCCGACCCGCCTCCCGGCGTCGACCGTGCTGGAGATGGCGACCGAACACGGCGCTCGCGCCGCCGGCTTCGACCGACTCGGCGCGCTGCGCGAGGGACACCGCGCCGACGTGATCGGGATCACGACCGACCTGACCCGCGCGACGCCGCTCCACGACCCCCTCTCGCATCTGGTGTACGCGGCCCACGGCGACGACGTGGTCTTCACGATGGTCGACGGCGAGGTCCGCTACGCGGACGGCGAGCACGTCGGGGTCGACGCGGCGGCGGTCCGCGAGCGCGCGACGCGCCACGCCGAGCGCGTGGTCGACGCGGCCGGCATCGACACGGCAGAACCGTAGTCCGCCCCGCCGAGCGCGGGCCGCTCGCCGCGAACCGCCGCGGGACCCGCTAAAACCGACTTTATTGGCCTGAATCCGGCCGGAGTATCTCCGATTTATACCCGTCCGCGGCCCGTCCGTCGAATCACCATGACGGACCGATCGCGGACGACGGGCGGCGACGGATCGCAGCTGACAGACGACGGCCGGCCGGCCGACGGGGCCACCGGCGGCCTCGACCGACGGAAGTTCGTGGCCCTCGGAGCCGGTGCGACCGCGACGCTGCTCGCCGGCTGCGCCGGCGAGGGATCGCTCCCGTCGTCGGGGGGTTCGGGCGATTCGGACGGTTCCGACGGTTCCGACGGTTCCGACGGCGGCTCGGAGACCCTCACCGGCACCTTCCGCCTCCTCATCAGCGACGCCCCGGCCGACATCGGCGACTTCGACCGGCTGGACGTGACTCTCGACCGGGCCCGCGTGTTCGAGGCCGGTGACGGCGAGGGCGAGGAAGGTGACGAAGAGACGGAAGGCGAGGACGACGACGCGGGAGAGTCGGACGACGACACCGAAGGGAACGCCACCGAGACCGACGACGACACCGGTGAGAACGCCACCGAGACCGACGGTGACGACGAGTCCCCCAACGGCACGGCGGACGAGGAGGACGACGGGGAAGGGGACGAGAGCGCAGACGAAGACGAGGGAGACGCCGAAGCGGACGACGACGAGGGAGACGCCGAAGCGGACGACGACGAGGGAGACGCCGCGGACGGCGGGGAGGACCCCGGCTTCCGGGTCGTCGACCTCGACGGCGCGACGGTCGACCTCACGCAGGTGATCGACGAGGACGCGATCGCCGTCTTCGACGGCGAGCTCCCGGCCGGGAGCTACGAGAAGATCGAACTGGCGGTCTCCGCCGTCGAGGGGATCGTCGACGGGAGCGAGGTCGACGTGAAGCTCCCGAGCGAGAAGCTCCAGATCACGAACGGGTTCGAGGTCACCGCGGACGAGCCGGTCAGCTTCGTCTTCGACATCAACGTCGTCAAACGCGGGAAGAACAACGGCTACATCCTCCAGCCCGTGATCTCGGGCAGCGGGGTCGCCGGCCGCGACGTCGAAGTCAACGAGATCGACGACGAGAGCGAGGAGGCGGACGAAGCGGACGGGGACGGCGACGACGAGAGCGAGGAGTCGGACGACGAGAGCGAGGAGACGACCGACGGCTCCGGCGACGCTACCGGCGGTAACGAGACGGACGACGCGGAGAACGGCACCGAGACCGGAAGCTAACTACGAGGAGGGTTCGACCGACGACGCGGTCGAAGACGGGCACCTCGCCCATTGTATCGCGGCGTCGTCGTCGTTGAACGCCTCGGTGTCGACTCCCTCGACGTCGATGGTCCGCCGGAGGTACCGGCGCTTCGAGCGCTGCCCGACGACGGCGAACCGGTCGACGCCGCGGGCGACCGCTATCTGCGCCGACTCGCGGAGCGCCCGGCGGCCGGCGTCGGAACAGGGACGGCTCGTCCGCACGACGATCACGACGGCGTCGACCACGTCCGGGTCGGTGGCGTTCCGCCAGCGATCGAGGAGCGCCTCGCCGTCTGCGGGGCTCAGTCCAGTCCCGTGTGGGAACTCGACGACGAGGACGTCGTCCTCGACCCGCAGCAGCCAGCGCTCGCTCGGTTCCATGACGCGTCGTCTCGCGTACTGAGGCATAAATCACACCACCCGAATATCCCGTCTGATATTTCGTGATCGCAGGCGGGCGGCGACGCTCCGGTACCGTCACGGCCGAATTACTGAGTCCAGACCTTCGACTCCCGCCTCGTCGCGGTCCGTTATCAGGGGATAGAGTCGAACGGCGAGCGACGGGTCCCTCCGCGGGTGCGTCGCCGGCCGGGGACTCAGCGTTCTCGGCCCGATCCCGCGTCGAGCGCGTCGACGACGGCGGTCGCGAGCGCCTCGAACGACGCCTCCTCGGGGATGACATCGACGTCGACGCCGCGGTCCGCGGCCGTCTCCGCGGTCGGCGGACCGATGACGCCGACGACCGCGTCCGCGAGCCCGGCGCGCGCCGCCGCCTCCACGCCGCGGTCGGCGGCCGCCGCGAGGAAGTTGTCGACGGTCAGCGAGGAGGTGAACGCGGCCGCGTCGAGGTCCCCCGCGGCGGCCAGCTCCGCGGAGTCGCCCGCGCCGGCCGGCCGCGCGAGCCGGTACAGCACGGTCTCGGTCACGTCGGCACCCGCGTCGCGGAGCCCGTCGAGCAGCACGTCGCTGCCGTGATCGGAGCGGGCGACCGTCACGCGCTCGCCCGCGACCCGGGGGCGGAGCGCCGCGACGAGGCCCGCGGAAGTGTACTCCTCCGGGACGAGGTCGACCGTCCACCCCGCCTCGCGGGCGGCCGCGGCGGTCGCCGGGCCGATGGCCGCGAGGTCGGCGTCTCCGGGCTCCCATCCCGCCTCGGTCGCCAGTTCCACGCCGGTCTTGCTCGTGAACACGACGAGCGGCGCGGCGGCGGGGGCGGCCCCCGTCGGGTTGACCTCGAGCATCGGGTCGGCGACCGGCTCCGCGCCGAGCGACCGGAGCAGTTCGCCGGCCGACTCGATCCGCTCGTCGTCCGGGCGGAAGACGGCCACGCGCGGCCCGTCCGCCTCGTCGCTCACGTCCCGTCACCCCCGTCCGGGGCGTCGTCCGCCCCGGATCCGTCGCTCTCGCTCGCCGACCGGACCGGCGCGGAGCCGGCGTTTTCGAGGAGGGTCACGACCCGGTCTCGGGTCGCCGCCACGTCGCCGATCACGGTGATCGCCGGCGGTTCGATCCCCGCCTCGTCGCGGACGTCGACGATGGTGTCGAGCGTCCCGGTGGCGACGCGCATGTCCGACCACGTGGCGCGCTCGACGAGCGCGACCGGCGTGCCGCCGTCGAGGCCGGTGTCGCGGAGCTCGGCGGCGTACGCCGGCAGCTTCCCGACGCCCATCAGCACGACGATGGTCCCGCCGGTCGCCGCGAGCGCCTCCCAGTCGACCGCGGACTCGTCCTTCGTCGGGTCCTCGTGGCCCGTGACGAACGAGACCGACGAGGTGTGGTCGCGGTGGGTGACCGGGATCCCGGCGACCGCGGGCCCCGCGATGGCCGAGGTGACGCCGGGCACGACCTCGAAGGGGATCCCCGCCTCGGCGAGGTGTTCGGCCTCCTCGCCGCCGCGGCCGAAGACGAACGGGTCGCCGCCCTTCAGCCGGACGACGCGGTTCCCCTCGCGGGCCAGCTCCACCATGCGACGGTTGGTGTACTCCTGTGGCGTCCACTCGCCGCCGGCACGCTTGCCCACGTCCTCGCGCTTCGACTCGGGGATCTCGCCGAGGATCTCCGGGCCCGGGAGCTTGTCGTGGAGCACCACGTCGGCCGACTCGATCAGGCGCTTCGCCTTCACCGTGAGGAGGCCCGGGTCGCCCGGCCCCGAGCCGACGAGGAAGACGGTGCCGACGGCGTCGTCGCGGCTTCGCGTCGGCGGCTCGTCCGCGTCCGTCTCCGGGCCCGTCCCGACGCCGTCGTCACTCATCGGCCTCGGCCTCCTCGCGGGCCGCTTCGATCAGGTCGTCCGCGCCGCGATCCGCGAGGTCCGCGGCGAACTCCGCGGCGGCCGTCGCGTGCGACCGGATCGGGAGGTCGCGGGTGCCGGCCACCTCCTCGGTGCCGTCGGTCGAGAGCACCCGCGCCCGGACGTGGACGTGCTCGCCCTGAACCATCGCGGAGACGCCGATCGGCGCGACGCAGCCCCCGTTGAGCTCGCCGAGGACCGTCCGCTCGACGGTGACCGCCACGCGGGTCCGCGGGTGGTCGACCGCGTCGCGCACCGCCTCGACCACGTCGGGGTCGCTCGCCGTGACCGCGATGGCCCCCTGTCCCGCCGCGGGGACGAACTCCTCTCGCGGGAGCCGCGTCGTCTCCACCTCGTAGAAGAGGTTCGAGCGGCGGAGCCCCGCCTCCGCGAGGACGACCGCGTCGTACTCGGTCTCGACCTTGCGCTCCATCGCGTCGCGTTCGAGGTCGGACAGCGAGTCGAACCACTCCTCGACGGTCCGCTCGAAGTCGGCGTCGACCGCCTCGTCGCCTTCGTCGTCACCGTCCGCGTCGTCGTCCGCGCCGTCGTCGCCCGCGTCCTCGTCCTCCGCGTCTTCCACGCCCTCCGCCGTCAGCGCGCTCTCCTCGCCGGCGGCGATCAGCCGCCGCTCGTGTTCCGCCTGAAGGCCGGGCGCGAGCAGTTTCTCCAGCCGCGTGTCGACGTTGCCGCGGATCGGCTCGACGGTGAGGTCCGGTCGGGCCGCCCGGATCTGGGCTCCCCGGCGGAGCGACCCGGTTCCGACGACGGCACCCGCGGGGAGCTCCTCGACGCCGAGCCCGTCCGGGTGGACGACCACGTCGCCGGAGGGCGCGCGTTCGGGGATCCCGGCGACGACGAGGTCCGCCATCTCCTCGGTGGGGAGGTCCTTCAGCGAGTGGACTGCGAGGTCGGCGTCCCCGGCGAGAATCTCCTCGTCTAAGGCGCGCACGAACGCCCCCGTCTTCCCGAGGCGGTGGATCAGTTCGTCGGGGATCTGGTCGCCGCGCGTCTCCACCTGTCGGAGTTCGACGTCGCGGCGTCGGCTCGACAGCGCCTCGCGGACGGTCTCGGCCTGCCGGAGGGCCAGGTCCGACCCGCGGGTCGCGAGCCTGAGCGTTTCGGTCATACCCGGACCGAGGTCCCCCGCGTTCAAAAGCGCACCAGTTCGGCTCCCTCGGCGACCGCGGCGGCTCGCGCCGGATTCGCGGGGACGACGACCGCGTCGGGTTCCGAGGCAACTCCCGCCACCGTCACGGGCCCTTTATCACTCGCCGCCCTAGCCGGAGGCGAGATGGCACGCGCGAGCGCCGGGGCGCGGCTCCACTTCGGCTTCTGTAACCTCAGCCTCTCGCACGAGCGGCTGTACGGCGCGCTCGGCGTCGGGCTCGCCGGCCCCCGCGTCGTCGTCGACGCCGAGCGCGACGCCGAGGTGCGCGTGACGGTCGAGGAGGCGGCGGCGGGCCAGTCTGCGTCGACCGATCCGCCGCAGAGCGTGTGCGACGACGTCCGCGGATACGCGACGGCGGCCGTCGACCTCCTCGGGGTCGACGGCGCTCGGGTCGCGGTCCGCGAGTCGCTCCCGCGCCACGCCGGGCTCGGCAGCGGGACGCAGTTGGCGGCGGCGACGCTCGCGGCGGTCGCGGCCGCCCACGGGCAGCCGGCCCGGGTGCGCGAGCGCGCTCCGGCCCTCGGCCGCGGCGGGCGTTCCGGCGTCGGCGTCGCGACGTTCGAGGCGGGCGGATTCGTGCTCGACGCCGGTCACCCGACCGCGCGCTTCACCACGGACCGCCCCGCGGACGGCGAGTGGACCGTGCCGCCGGTGGCCGCGCGCCACGCCGTCCCGGACGACTGGCGGTTCCTGCTCGTCGCGCCCGAGGCGGCCGCCGGCCGGAACGGAGCGGCGGAGGACGACGCGATGCGGACCGCGGTCGAGCGCGCGGAGCCGGGGCTCGCCGACCGCATCGGAGGCATCGTCACCCGGCGCGTCCTCCCCGCGGTCGCGGCGGGAAACGCGGAGGCGTTCGGGGCCGCGGTCGCCGAGATCGGCCGGCTCAACGGCGCGTGGTACACCGACGAGCAGGGCGGAGTGTACCGGCCGCCGGTGGGGGAGGTCGTCGACTCCCTGTCGGGGGCCGCGTCGGTGTACGGTGCCGGGCAGTCCTCGTGGGGACCGACAGTCTACGGCGTCACCGACGCGGCGCACGCGGACGCGGCCCGCGACGCCGGCGAGCGCGCGCTCGACGCGGCCGGCGTCGGCGGCGAGGTGGCGGTCGTCCGGGCGGCCGACGAGGGCGCGCGAGTCGACGAGGGCGCGGGCGAGTGAGGGCGGCACGGACCGGGAGAGGTAACACTAAGCCCCGGGGCGACGGGGCGTAAGCCATGTCTAGTCTTCCGTTCGGGGTCGCGCGCCTCGATTCGATCCTCGGCGGCGGCGCGCCGCCCGGCAGCGTCGTGTTGCTCGCCGGCGAGGCGGGCGCGGGCGCTCGGGAGTTCTGTTACACCAGCGCGGCGATGAACGCGCTCGCGCGGGCCGACGAGGAGCTGTTCGACCTGTACTACGGCGACATCGACGCGGGGGCCGCGCTGCCCGAGTCGGTCCACTACATCTCCTTCACTGCCGACACCGAGGCGATCACCCGAGAGATGGGGTTCACCATGGCCGACGAGATCGTCGACGCCGCGGTCGACGAGATATCCTTCCGCGACCTCTCGCCGGAGTACTTCCAGCTGTCGCCGGTGCCGCGCGACTGGTACGAGACGGAGACGGCCTCGATCACCGAACTCGGCGACCGCGGCGAGTACGAGGACGTCCTCACCGCGTTCGGCGACTACCTCTCCGAGCACGGGCAAGGGAGCCTCGTCTGCATCGACTCGGTCACCGACCTCGTCTCCATGGGCTCCGACGACACCGACTGGAGCGACGTCGCCATGGTGATGAAGGGGCTGAAGAAGGCCGCCTACGAGTGGGGCGCCCTCGTCCTCGTGTTGGTGAACACGGACTCGATCAGCGACCGCGAGTTCGGCACGCTGATGGACGCCGCCGGCGGGACGCTCCAGTTCTCTTGGGAGAGCGGCGGCTCGCAGCGCGCCCGGACCATGTTCGTCCGCGAGTTCCGCGGCGTGCTCTCGCGGCTGGAGGCCGAGAACATCGTCCGCTTCGAGACCGAGATCCACGAGGGCGGGTTCGACATCAGCGACGTGCGCAAGATCCGGTAGCGGGCGCGGCCCGGTTCGGTCCGCCGTCCGTCCCCCGATCAGACGACTTCCGCCCAGTATCGATTCGGAGAACGCCGCGGCAGGTTACTTAAGCCTCGCCGCTCAACGACACGTAGATGACGGAGGACCCGCGATGAGTGACCTCGACCCGGCGGCCGCCCTCGACGACGCCGCCGCGGACGCCGGCGTGAGCCGCGAGGAGTTCCTCAAGCGCGCGCTCGTCGCGCTCGCGGAGTCCGAGGAGATCGACGTCCCCAACGCCGAGGAGCTGGCGGCGGTCGAGGCGCGCCTCGACGACCTCGACGCGGAGCTAGACGAGAAGGTCACCGACCTCCGCGAGCGGTTCGTCGACCTCTACCGGGAGGTGGAGTCGCTCGACGCCGCGGACGAAGACGCCGGCGACGCGACCGCCGAGGGCGACGCGGAGCGCGCGACCGCGGCGCGGCTCGACGACCTCGCCGCCGAACTGGAGGAGGCCGCGGCGCGGCTCGACCGCCTCGACGCCGCCGTCGCCGACGCGCCGTCGTCGGACCGGGTCGCCGACCTCGACGAGCGGGTGACGGCCCTCGACGCCCGTCTCGACGAGCTGGACGCCGTCAGCGACCGGTTGGCGGCCTTCGACGAGCGTCTCGACGGGGCCGACAGCCGAATCGACGACGTCGACGAGCGGGTCGAGACCGTTGACGACCGGGTCGCCGCGGTCGAGTCCGACCTCGGCGACATCTCGGCGGACGAGCTGACCGAGATCGACGACAAGCTCTCGCGGGTCGCCAACGCGGTCGTCAGGGTCAAGCGGCGGCTCGACGCGGCCGAGCGCGACCGCGCGGACCGCGAGCGACTCGACGCGCTGACGCGGACGGCCAACCGACACGGAGTGCGGACCGCCGACTGCGACCAGTGCGGCGGCGACGTCGAACTGGGGCTGCTGTCGGCCCCGGAGTGTCCCCACTGCGGGCGGCGGTTCGAGGACGTCGAGCCCAGCACGGGCTTCCTCGGCACGTCCAAACTCCTCGTCGGCGACCGGCCGGCAATCGACGGCGACGTCGCGGACGGCGACCGCGCCGACGGCACCCGATCGCCGGACCGGACCGCGAGCGACGGCGGGGCCAGCGGGGAGAAGCGATGAGCGACGACGACCGGCCGGACCGCGACGACGGCGGGGACGACCCCTTCGACGACGAATTCTCTGACTCCGATCCCTTCGACGACGGAGCCACCGACGGCGACCCCTTCGACGACGAAGCCACCGATAGCGACCCCTTCGACGACGAGACGAGCGACGCCGTCGAGGACCCGTTCGAGGCGCTCGGCGAGGGCGTCGGTGAGGACGCGAGGCCGGCGGAGGAGAACGGTTCCGGCGGTGACGCGGAGGCGTCGCCCGCGGACCCGGAACCGGCCGCGCCGGCCGACGACCCGTTCGCTGAGTTGGACGCCGACGCGGGCGGCGCGGCGACCGACGGGGACCCCTTCGAGTCGATGGGGACCGGCGAGGTCGGCGACGAGGACGTCTGGGAGGCGCTCGACGAGGGGACGGTAGTCGGCCCCGACGCGTCTGCGTTCGACGCCGAGGCCGGCGGCGACCTCGGCGACGCCGCGGGACGGTCGGCCGATCCGACGGCCGGCGGGGCGGCGACTCCCGACGAGCAGGTGGTCGACAAGCGGAGCTACTGTCAGCAGTGTCCGCACTTCTCGGAACCCCCCGAGACCGCGTGTTCCCACGAGGGGACCGCGATCGTCGAGTCGGTCGACTTCTCGCGGTTCCGCGTCCGCGACTGCCCGATGGTCGACGCGGAGGGCCCCGCGTTCGACCGGGAGTAACCGGAATCGACCGCGCGACCCCGTGCGAGTACCCCTTCGACGTTTCTGAACGCGTTCAAGTGCGAGCGGTCGGTACGACGCACGTCACGCGATGGGACCCGTCTCAGGCGAGCGCCGATCGGTCGAGTTCGGAGCCGGTGCGCTCACCGGCGCGATAGGGGATTCGATTACGGTCGTCCCGCTCGTCGTCGCGCTGGCGCTGCTGACGGAGGTATCGCTGCCGCACGCGCTCGTCGCGTTCGGCGCGTTCCAGATCGTCTGGGGGGTCCGGTACGGCCTCCCGGTGTCCGTCGAGCCGATGAAGGCGCTGGCCGCGCTCGCAATCGCCGGCGCGCTCACGTACGCCGAGCTCGCGCTCGCCGGGATGGTCCTCGGCGGCCTCCTCCTCGTTTTCGGGCTCACGGGAACGCTCGCGACCGTCGAGCGGTGGATCGGCGAACCCGTCATCCGCGGCGTCCAGTTCGCCGTGGGGCTCGTGCTCTTGGAGACGGGACTCGGCCTCGCGGTCGACGACCCCCTCGTCGCGCTCGCGGGGGTCGTCATCGCCGTCGCGCTCGCGGGCCGGGGGAAAGCGAGCGCGCTGGCCGTCGCGCTCGTCGGCGTCGCGACCGCGCTCGTCGTCGCCGGCGTTCCCGCGCCCCGGTTGCCCGGCGCGCCGCCGACGCTCTCGCTCGGCGCGGCCGTCACGCGCGCCACCTTCGACGGGGTGATCGCGCAGCTCGCGATGACCATCGGCAACGCCGCGCTCGCGACGTCGCTCCTCTTCTCGGACCTGCTGGACGCCGAGGTCACGCCCGACGAGCTGTCGACGAGCATGGGCGTGACGAACCTGATCGCGGTGCCGCTCGGCGGGGTCCCGATGTGTCACGGCTGCGACGGGGTGGCCGGCAAGTACGCCTTCGGCGCGCGGACCGGGGGCGCGAACGTCGTCCTCGGCGTCGGCTACCTCGCCGCAGCGCTCTTCGCCACGCCCGCGCTGATCGCGGCGTTCCCGCTGGCGATGCTCGGCGCGCTCCTCGCCGTCGTCGCCGTCTCGCTCGCGCGCAACGTCACCGACTCGGGGAACCGCGCGCTCTCGGTCGGGATCGGGCTCCTCGCGCTGGCGACGAACCTCGGCGTCGCGTTCCTCGCCGGGATCGCGGTCCACCTCGCGTGGGAGCGGATCGGCCGGTGAAGTCCCGGCGAGCGCGACTCGACCGGGGCCGCACCCATCGGACCTAAACCGCTCGACGCCCTGTAATCCACCGATATGCAGTTCTGTGACGACTGCGGCTCGATGATGGTCTCTCGCGACGGGGAGATGGTGTGTCAGAACGACGACTGCGGCGCGACCACGGAGCGCGACGAGGCGCTCGCCGCCGAGTTCGAGTCGACGACCGAACAGACCGGCGACGAGGTGATCGAGACGGAGGAGGGCGCGAACTTCGAGGGGAAGCCGACCGCGACCGACGTGGTCTGCGACGAGTGCGGCCACGGGGAGGCGTGGTACACGATCAAGCAGACGGGGGCCGCCGACGAGCCCCCGACCCGCTTCTTCAAGTGTAAGGAGTGCGGCCGCCGCTGGCGGGGGTACAACTGACCGCGATGCCGCGGGGAGGCCCACGGACTCGGTCCGTCCGCGCGCTCGCCGCGCTCTCGGTTGCCGTCCCGCTCGCGTTCCTCGTCGGCCGCGGGCTCGGGTTCTGGCGCGTGCGACTCGCCGTCGGGAGGCTCCTCGCGCTGCTGCCAGACGACGGCGCGCCCGACCACGTTCAGGTGCTGCCGCCGCCGCCGGACGAGTACGCTGGGACGCTGCCGACGACCCCCGCAGAGACCCGCGAGCGACTCCCCGAGGAGGGCTTCTCGGAGCTCGTTCGGGCGTACTTCCACGCCTACGACCGCGACGGGGAGACGGTCCACGAGGTCGGGAGCTTCGTCCACCGCCCCGAGGGGCTTACCGGCGACTGGCAGGTCCACGTGCGGCTGTTCCCCGCGCCGGACGGCGCCACCGAGGTGTGGGCCCACTGGGAGCCGAACCCGTACGTGGCCCCGCTGGCGCACCTCCGGATGGAGGGGTACGACCCCGCCCGCGGCCGGCGGATGGCGGCCGAACTGATCGACGACCTCCGGTGCGCGCGCGGCGACGACGCGGCGTGAGCGGGCGCGGTCCGGCCGTTCTCGTTCCTCGGTGTCTCGTTACAGACTACCATCCACCACAGTGTCGCTGTCCGTCGATTTGTTCGAGTTAGTCGGATTTAACCCCGTGAACTCGGCCGAAACGCGACCGAATTCCGCTGTAGCGTTTGGACCGTTCATACGGCTCGGCGCGGGAGGTGGAGCCACGATGAACACCGAACGCATCGCACTGGTCGCGGTGACGCTGGCGCTCGTCGTCGGCGGACTCGCGACGCTGTTCGCACCGACCGTCGCCTCCGGACCGGGGGGCGCTCCCGGGCAGGCGGCAGTCACCACCGCCGTCGCCGACGCCGGACTCGGGTCGCTGTTCAGCGTCGCGCTGTGGGGCGTGACGCTCCTCTTCGGCGCGACCGCGCTCGTCTGATTCGTGCTCACCGGCGTCGTGGGCGCGGGCTACGAGTCGCCGCCGAACGAGTACGGTCTCGACGAGATCCAGGTCCGCATCATGACCGTCGACGCCGCCGACGTCGTCCAGGACACCGTCGACTCCCTGCCGGAGAGGCTCGACGACGTCCACGTGATCGCGGAGTCTCCCATCGACGTGCGCGGGGCGACGGTCCACGTCGTTCCGGACGAGTTCGCGTGTAACGCGGTCCGGAAGGGCCGGGCGCAGGAGTGGGCGCGGCGGTCGCTCGACTGCGGGAAGGAGTTCGTCCTCTACCTCGACGAGGACAGCCTCGTCGAGTCGCTCGACGGGCTCCCCGACGCCGACATCGTCCAGCTCCGCGAGAAGCCCCGGCGCACGGGGTCGAACCTCAGCTACCTGGCCGACATGTACCGGATGGGGGTCCAGATCGAGCAGCGCGTCTTCGCGCGCCTCTCGATCCCGCTGTTCGCGTGGGGCGGCGGCATCGCGGTCCGCAGCGAGGTGGAAGACGAGACGACGTGGGACCGCGAGACGCTCGTCGAGGACACCGCCTTCGTCTGGGCGGCCTTCCGGGAGTCGGACGTGACGTTCGCGCTGTCGGACGCGGTCTGTCGGAACGAAGCGCCCCCGTCGCTGTACGAGATCCTCCAGCAGCGCCGGCGCTGGGCGGCCGGCAACGTTCAGGCGTCGACGATGCTCCCGTTCCGCTACGAGCTGTTGACCAGGGTGCGCAACTACGCGTGGGCGCTCTCGCCGATCGTCACCCTGATCGTCGTCCCGCTGTCGCTTCTGAGCGTGACGATCGCGTACAGCGGGCTGTTCTTCGCGGCGTCGATGGGGCTGGCGGTGTGTACGCTCGGCTGGTTCCTCCTCGGCGTCGGCTACTACGGCGACGACCATCACCGGTGGGCGCTGGCCGTCCCGCTCGCACCCGTGATCACCGTCATCCACTCGATGGGGACGGTCGCCGGCATCGTCAGCCCGCCCGAGACGTTCCGGGTGACGACGAAGGTCGGAAGCGAGTAGCCGGCGTCGACTCACCGGTGTTTCCTACTCGTCGCGGAGCCGCGGCCCGAGAAACGCCGCGACCGCCTCTCCGACGCTCCCGCTCCGACCGACGAAGAAGTGGTCGGACTCGAACGCGACCGTCTCGACGCCAAGTTCTTCCGCGCGTTCGACCACCGGCTCCCACTCCGCCGTCGAGTCCCGCGTCGCGTACAGCACGCGGACCGGCACGCCGCGTTCGACGAGCTCGTTGAGCGCGGCGACCGCGTCGACGTCGGGGTTCAGGCGGGCGGTCGGCGCGAGCGCGCAGACGCCGGCGAGGGCCGGTCGAGAGGCGGCCGCGACGAGCGCGACCGTCCCGCCGAACGAGAAGCCGAACAGTCCGACGCGGTCGTAGCGGTCGAGCGCCCAGCCGACCGCCGCGTCCGCGTCCGTGGTCTCGCCGTACCCCTCGTCCCAGTCGCCGTAGTCGAACCGGAGGCAGTCGATCCCGCGTTCGGTCAGGGCGTCGCTCGCGGCCAGCAGGCGCTCGTCACCGCGGTGGCCGCGCTGCTGCGGGTGCGGCGGACAGGCGACGACGACCGCGTCGCTCCGAGCGCCGTCGCTCGCGGCGGTGTCGAGGGTGGCGCGCACGTCGCGGCCGCCGGGGATCAGAACGGTGTCGGTCACGGGAGGGAGAGTCGGCGGTCGTCGCCGGTCCCGCTCAGGGGACCTGCGTCACGCGGTCGACGTTGTCGAGGGCTTCGAGGTCGCTCGCGAGCGCCTCTTGATCGACGGTCGCCTCGTAGTAGAACACGATGTCGAACGTACCGCCGCGGAGCAGCTGCTGGCACTCCCAGACGAAGGCCTCGTCGTCGAGCGTCAGCCCCTGGAACTGGTTCGACGAGAAGTCCGTGTCGTCGTTGCCCGCCTCGATGTACGTCTCGCCCTTGCCCGCGTGGTCGGCGATGACCTCGTTGACGGCGACCGTCAGCTCGTGCATCTCCAGGTCCTGCTCGCCCTCGAGGTCCGTGTGGACGATACAGCCCAGCAGCTCGATGTCGCCGGGCTCTAAGAGGGCCTTCGTGCGGGCGTACAGGTCCGAATCGACGGTCTCGCTCATACGTTGCCTTCCGGCTCCCGTAATAAACGGGTGACGGTTCCCGCGGCGGACGGTGCGGGGAGACGACGCCGTCTCAGCGCCGGAGCGAGACGACGACGCCGTCTTCGCCGGCGTCGGCCTCGACCAGTCCGTCGTCGGCGAGGTCGTCGACGAGCCCCCGGAGCCACTCGCGGCCGTGTTCGCCGTCCGGCGCGTAGTCGACGCGGATCCGGTGGCCGAGGGCGTCGAGTTCCATCCCGTCGCGGTCGCCGAGAAGCCGGACGATCCGCCCGCGGAACTGCCGCCGACTCCCTTCGAAGCTCGGCTGCTCGGGCACGTCGGGCGCGGTGAAGTCGCCCGTCTGGTAGGCGTGACACCACTCGCGCCACGGGCAGCCACGCTCGTCGCAGCGGGGCTTCTTCCCGCAGGCGACGCCGCCGAGTTCCATGATCGCGTTGTTCCACACCCGCGACTCGCCCGCCGGCATGAGCCGCGAGGCGACCCGCTCGAACGCGTCGTCGTCGTCCGGCACGTCGAACGCGCGGTACAGCACGCGCTTCACGTTGGTGTCGACGACGGCGTCACCGTTGTCGAACGCGAACGACGCCAACGCGTTGGCGGTGTACGG
This sequence comes from Halorubrum coriense DSM 10284, assembly GCF_000337035.1. Lineage (GTDB taxonomy): Archaea > Halobacteriota > Halobacteria > Halobacteriales > Haloferacaceae > Halorubrum > Halorubrum coriense. Next base: position 153,842 of record NZ_AOJL01000026.1, on the reverse strand, counting down.
GCCAACGCCCATCAGTTCGCTCAGCTCGTCCGGATCCTCGGGGAACGCGCCGTCGTACTCGGACTCGACCTGTCCGGCCGCCTCGTGGAGGTACTTCGCGCGGTTGTTGTACCCGAGCGAGTGATCCGACCAGAAGGCGACCACGTCGGCGCGGTCGGCGCCGGCGAGGGCCGCCGCCGTCGGCCACTCGTCGAGGAAGTCCTCCCAGGCGGACACGACGCGGTCGAGCTGGGTCTGCTGGCTCATCACCTCGCTGACGAGGATCTCGTAGGGGTCCTCGGTGCGCCGCCACGGGAACTCGCGGTGGTCGGCCGCGTACCAGTCGACGAGCGCGTCGCGGACCGCGTCGCGGTCGGCCGGGAGTTCCGGCGCGCCCTCGGGGCGGTCGCCCTCGTCGCCCGCGGTCGCACCGTCCGAGTCGGTCATATCCATGGTCCGGTCGGCGGCGGTTTATCGGTGCTGGTCCCCGTCGGCGGGGGGCGGGGCCATCGTTCGCGGGTCGCGGTCGGGACCGGGGTACTCCCCGCCGACCGCGTCCGGGTACAGCTTCGCCGGGTCGAACACGGTCGCGAACGCCCGCGGTTCCCGAACGCTCACGGGGAGGCGGTCGCGCAGCCCGGCGGCCGCCCGCGGCCCGGTCAGCGACGGGTCGAGGCTCACCACCTGCATCGCGCCGCCGCGGTAGGCGGACGCCAGCGCGGGGTGATCACCGGCTGGCTGGGCGACCGGTTCGCGCCACTCCTCGACGGCCGCGCGCCAGTCCGCCGCCAAGTCGGCGTCCGAGAGCGACCCGATCACCGCCTCGGCGTCGTCGAGGAGCGGGTCGCTGGCGACGAGCGTCGTCCACGCGTGCGACCGGAGCGCGTCGAGGGCCTCGCGGGCGTCGCCGCCGAGGAAGAGGTCGGCCGCGAGCGCGTCGGCGTCGACGACGACGCGGGCCGGACTGGGGTCGAGCGGGTCGGCGACGGCGCTCTCGTCATCGGAAGCCTCGTCACTCGCGGAGTCGACTTCGCCGCCGTGGTCGCCGCCCGCTCCCGGCGCCGAGCGCACGTCGTCGAGCGCGCGTCGCACGTCCGTCTCGTCGGGGTCGCCGCCGAGCGCGGCCGCGCGCTCGAACAGGTCGGCGAATGCCATACCCGCCGGTCGGTGCCCCGTCCGTATCGTCCTTGCGGCCGGGGCGGAGGCCGGACGTTATTGTCCGCCACGCCGAAGGCCGCGGCGTGAGCGACCGACCCCACGACAGCCCGACCGTCGCGGTCCCGCAGATCCCCGTCGACGACCTCGACGTCGACGCGAACCTCGATCGGATCCGACGCCGGGCGGCCGACTTGCCGGCGGCAGTCGACTTGGCGGTCTTCCCCGAGTACGCGCTCACCGGATTCGCGGCCGACGAGCGCCTCCGGGAGGCCGCACTTCCCAGAGACGCGGCGCGCGCACGGCTCGAATCCGTCGCCGAGGCCGCCGACGCGCCCGTGATCGCGGGGTACGCCGAACGGGACGGCGGGACCGTGTACAACGCCACCGCGTACGTCTCGCCGCCGGGGCGGTCCCCGAGCGACGGTTCGAGCGCGGACGCGACCGACGGCGTCGGAGAGTCCTCCGTCTACCGCAAGCGACACCTGTGGGACGAGGAGGCGGACTGGGTCGAGCCCGGCGGCGACCGCGCGGTCGTCGAGACGCCCGCCGGGTCGACCGGACTGCTGACCTGCTACGACCTCAACTTCGTCGCGGAGAGCGCGTGGTTCGCGGAGCGCGCGGTCGACGCCCTCGTCGTCGTCGGCGCGTGGCCCGCCGATCACGTCGCGAACTGGCGACTCCTCCTCCGGGCGCGGGCGCTCGACGGCGTCAGGTGGACCGTCGGTGCCGGCCGCACCGGGACCGCGGGCGGCGAGCGCCCGGCGGACGCGGCGACGTACGCCGGCAACTCCCTCGTCGCGCGTCCGGACGGGGGTGTGGCCGCCGAACTCGGCCGGGATCCGGCGACGCTGACGGCGACGCTCGACCGCGATACCCTCGCCGCACAGCGGGCGCTCGTCGCCGCTGTCGACGAGACGTAGAAAATAATTTTTCGAATACTGAAAGAGTAGTTTTCTCAGTAGCAACTATTAAGTAGGTTGCGCGCGTATGTATAGTTGAAATGAGTACACAGAAGCAGGCCCGTCAACGGTACGGCGACGTTCACGAGAGCGAAGCGCTCCGCGTCCCCGAGGAGAAGGCCGAACAGCTCGTCGACGCGCTCAACAGCGACCTCGCGGCGACGTACGTCCTCTACCATCAGGTCAAGAAGCACCACTGGCTCGTCGAGGGGGCCGAGTTCCTCGGCATCCACGAGTTCCTCGGCGAGGTCGCGGAGGACCTCGAAGAGGGGGCCGACATCCTCGCGGAGCGCGCGCAGGCGCTCGGCGGCGTGCCGCTCTCGGGCGGCGCGAACTACGAGGAACACGCGCCGGTGACCCCCGAGGACGCCGACGCCTACGACATCCGGACGTCGCTGGAACACGACCTCGAGATGTTCGGCGACATCACCGAGCAGCTCCGCGAGCACATCCAGCTCGCCAACAACCTCGGCGACTACAACACCGAAGAGCAGCTCCGCGGCATCCTCGAAGACGTCGAGGAACACGGCCACCACATCGAGCACTACCTCGAAGACGACACGCTCGTCACGAGCGAGACGCTCGAGTAGACGGCCCGCGGCGGACTGCTTCCGGCACGACCCGACGTTCGATTCTCCGTTTTTTCAGCACCGAGCGGCCGCACCGCCGATCGCGTCGCCGACCACACCGCCAGCCGCGTTCTCGGTCAGTCGAGGTCCGGAGCCCGCTCGCCCGCAGGGACGACGATCTCCAGCCAGTTCTCCTCCGGCGGCAGCGGACAGGAGAACGTCTCGCTGTACGCGCAGAAGGGGCTGTACGCGAGGTTGAAGTCGACCGTGACGGCGTCGCCGTCGTCGAGGTCGCGCTCGGGGGCCAGCTCCATGTACCGGCCCTGGTAGTACGTCTGCTGGCCGGTCGTCTTGTCGCGGAAGGGGACGAAGATGGCGCCGTCGTCGCCTTCCTGCCGGTAGCCGGCGAGCGTGTGTTCCGCCCCGTCGATCTCGAACGCGAACGTGACGACCCGGAGGTACCGGACCGGGTTGCTCGCGGTCGTCTCCATCTCGACCGGGTCCGGGTCGTCGTGGACGGTGACGGTCGCCTCGACGCGGTAGTCCGGGTCCGGCGGGAAGTAGTCCAGCCCGTCGAAGTCGTCGCGGTGTTCCGGCGGAATCGGGGACTGCGGGTGGTCGTCGAAGAACTCGTCTTTCTCCCGGCGATTTGCGCGGAGCCGCTCGGCGTAGTCCTCGCTCATGGGCGGTTCGACGGGCGCCCGCGGTTTCAGGCCCGCGGTTCCGGTGTCGGCGCCGGCAGCCTCCCCGACCGCGGCGGCCGCGACGCCGTCACAGCGCTTGGAGGTCCGCGAGACAGTCGTCGAGGTCGCGGTTCGACGTGGCCAGCGACACGCCGTCGACGCGGGCGAGGTCGGCGGCGTGGTCCCAGAGGTCGCCGTCCTCGATCCCGTGGAGCACGACCGCGTTCGGCGTCGGGCTCACGACCCGCAGCGCGACGAGCGGGGACTCGCCGCGCGTCACCCGGGTGAACACGAGCGCGCGGTTCGTCGACTGGCCGTACAGCCGGTAGAACTCCTCGCTGGAGAGCCGCGTGATCGCCTGGATCGAGTCGATGACGGTGTGGCCGTTCACGTGGTCGTGGTCGCCGCGGACGACCTCGGTCGCGCCCATCGCCTCGTAGAACTCCGACAGGGGGACCGCCGTGGAGTACTCGCGGAGGTCGTGGACGATGTCGCTCTCGAACCCGGCCGAGAGCACCCGGGCGTGCTGGCGGAGGCGGCCGCCCCCCCGACGCTCGTCGATGTCGAGCAGCCCCTCCACGGTCCGGCGGACGACGCCGATCCCCGGGCTCTCGCGGCGGCCGCTCTCGTAGTCGGAGACGACCGACGAGGAGACGCCGAGCTGGTCGGCCAGCTCCGTCTGCGAGACGTCGAAGTCGGTCCGCCACTTCCGGAGCGTCGCCCCCGGGTCGTCGCTCAGCGTTATCTCGCCCGCGATCCGGCGGGAGAGCTCCTCGCGTGCGTCGCTCATGCGGTGAACGGACGGCCGAGCGCCGCAAAAGGGTACCGTTCGTCGCGCGTCGAACCCGCCCTCACTCCAGGTACAGCGAGTAGACGATGACCCCGAACCCGACCGCCGTGAGGAGCCCGTCGATGGCGATGCCGACCGCGAGGTCCGCGCCGATGATCTGGTGGGAGACCCCGCCCAGAAGCGCGCCGACGGTGACGATGCCGAAGCCGACGCCGAGCTCGCGAAGCGACCGGTCGCCCGTCCGGTCGTACGCGCGGAGCGCGTAGTAGGTGATGCTGCCACCGAGTACCAGGATGGCGGTCTTTGCGGCGATGATAGTCAGGTCGATGTAGGGGTTCATGTTTCCTCTCGTAGCTCAGACCACAGGTCGGCCAGTCGCTCGTCTCGGGTCCGCTCCGGCCGAGAGAACTCAACGTCGAACTCGCGACCGTCCCCGTCGCCCTCCGCGCCCTCGTCGACGGAGACGGTGACGGCGTCGAACGACACCGAGTACCGCGTCGTGTGCTGTCCGTCCCGGCGGATGTCGGTCGACTCCGCCAGCAGGGAGGCGTCGGTGAGCTTCTCCAGCTTCCGGTAGGTCGTCGACAGAGGGATGTCGCACTCCTCGGAGAGCTCGCTCGCGGTCTTCGGCTCGGTGAGCGCCGCGACGATCCGACGGGCCGCGTCGTCGGCCAGCGCGTCGAGCACCTCGTCGACCGACGGGGGCTCCGGGTCTCGCGACGGGTCCCGCACCATAGGAGAGGGTTCGGCCCGCGGAACTTAAAGTATCGAACTTCGGTCCAGCGCCGACGCGGCGGCCGACCGCCGGACGCCGGACGGATCCCCGCTCCGAGCCGCGCGAGTCCCCCCGTTTTTGTACGGCCGCGTCGTACCGCGGACCGATGGACACGTGGAAGCGGCGAGTCGTGTACTACGCGGTGTTCCTCGGCGTCATGCTCACGTTCACCGCCGTCGCGTACCGGTGGGGGATGCGCGTCTACGAGAACGACCCGCGCACCCTGATCGAGTCGTTCCGGTTCGCCGTCGAGATGTTCTCGACGACCGGGTTCGGCGGCGACTCGCCGTGGCAGAGTCAGGAGATGAACGCGTTCATCGCCGTGATGGACCTCGTGGGCATGGCGCTGCTCATCGGCGCGCTCCCCGTCGTCGCGACGCCGCTGCTCGAGTCCGCGTTCTCGACGACGGTCCCCCGGTCGCTGGAGTCGGACCTGACCGGACACGTCGTGGTCGCCTCCGACACCACGCGCTCCGACGCGCTCTTGGACGAGTTCGAGTCGGAGGCCGTCCCCTACGTCGTCGTCGAGCCCGACCCCGACCGGGCGCTGGCGCTGTACGAGGCGGGTCACGTGGTGGTCCGGGCCGACCCGGAGACGACGGCCGGACTCGAGAGCGCCCGCCTCAGCGACGCTCGCGCCCTCGTCACCGACGTCTCCGACCGGGTCGACGCGAGCATCGTCCTCGCCGCGAAGGAGCTCTCGACCGACGTCCGCGCGATAAGCGTCGTCGAGGACCCGGCCCGCGAGCGCTACCACCGCCTCGCCGGCGCGGACGAGGTGCTCTCCCCGCGGTCGCTGCTCGGCGAGAGCCTCGCCTCCAAGGTGACGACGGCGGTGCGGACCGACCTCGACGAGGCGGTCGCCATCGGCGACTCGCTGCGGATCGCCGAGGTGTCGATCCACCACGGGAGCGGCCTCGCCGGATCGACGCTCGCCGGGAGCCGGATCGGCGAACGGACGGGCGTCGACGTGATCGGCGCGTGGTTCAACGGGTCGTTCGAGGCGGCCCCGCCGCCGGACGCGACGCTGTCGGCCGGGACCGTCCTCCTCGTCTCGGGGACCGAGGGACAGGTGGAGCGGCTCGTCGACCTGACCAATTCGGCGGCCCGCCGGTTCGGCGCGGGCGAGACGGTCGTCGTCGGCCACGGACAGGTCGGGAAGACCGTCACGAACGCCCTCGAAGAAGCCGACCTCGCGGTCACCGTCGTCGACCGCGACGACGGGGAGGCGATCGACGTGGTCGGGGACGCGACCGAGCCGGAGACGCTGCGGGCCGCCGGCGTCGCGGACGCGCGGACCGTCGTCCTCGCGCTCCCCGACGACACGACGGCCGAGTTCGCGACGCTCGTGGTCCGGGACCTCGCGCCGAACGTGGAGATACTCGCGCGCGTCGCGGACCCCGAGAGCGTGCCGAAGATGCACCGGGCCGGGGCCGACTACGTGCTCTCCCTCTCGACGGTGACCGGCCGGATGTCGGCGTCGGCCGTGCTCCCCGACCGGGAGGTACTCTCGCTCGACACGCACGTCGAGGTCGTCAGGACCGAGGCCCCGGCGCTGGTCGGGCGCACGGTCGGCGAGGCGGCCGTCCGCGAGCGCACCGGCTGTACCGTCATCGCGATCGAGCGCGGCGACGACCTCGTCACCGACGTGGGCCAGGAGACGCGGGTCGAGCGCGGCGACGAACTCGTCGTCGCGGGCACCGACGAGGGCGTCCGCGCGTTCGAGCGCGCGTTCGCCTGACCCCGCTCGCACCGGCGAACCCGCCGGGACGAGTCGAACGCTTCAAGTATTCGCTGGCTGTTCGTACCCGTATGAAAGACCAGGGACGCTCCACGCGCAAGCGGACCGGCGGCCGACTCAAGCACGCCTCGAACAAGAAGCGCCACCAGCTCGGCCGCGAGCCCGCCGAGACGACGGTCGGCGAGACCCGACTCCAGTACATCGACTCCCGCGGGACGGAGAAGAAGGTCCGTGCCCTCTCGACGGACGTCGCGCAGGTCGCCACCGACGGCGAGGTCAGCGAGGCGGAGATCGAGAACGTCGTCGACAACCCCGCGAACGTCAACTACGCCCGCCGGAACATCATCACGAAGGGCGCCGTCATCGAGACGTCCGCCGGCCGCGCCCGCGTCACCTCCCGACCCGGCCAGACCGGCCAGGTCAACGCGGTCCTGCTCGACTGAGGTCGCGGTCGTTCTGAAGGTATTTCCGCTCGCACACCCACTAGCCACGCGTGTATCTCGGCGTCGACGAGGCCGGCAAGGGACCCGCGCTCGGACCGATGGTCGCGGCGGCGGTGGTCGCCGACCAGGCGAGCCTGCCGACCGACGTGGACGACTCGAAGCGGATCGCACCGGACCGCCGCGAGGAGATGGCCGCGGCCTTCCGCAGTGACCCGGACGTCGCCGTCGGCGTCGCCCGCGTCGAGCCCGACGAGATCGACCGCCCGGACACCGACATGAACACCCTCACCGTCCGTGGACAGGCGCGGGCGGTCCGGCGCGCGCTCGCCGCCCTCCCCGCCGAGACCGACGGACCGATCCGCGTCGTCGCCGACGCGGGCGACACCAGCGAGGCGCGGTTCGCGCGGCGGCTCCGCGAGTTCGTCGCGGACGGCGGCGATGAAGCGGAACCCCGAGCCGACGGCGCACTCCCCGCGGTCGACGTGACGGCCGCGCACGGGGCGGACGAGGACGATCCGGTCGTCGGCGCGGCCAGCGTCGTCGCGAAGGTGGTCCGCGACGCCGCGATGACAGACCTCGACGCCGCCCGTCCGGAGTACGACCTCGGGAGCGGCTACCCGAGCGACCCGACGACCCGCGCGTTCCTCGCCGCGTACGTCGGGGACCACGGGACGCTACCCGACTGCGCGCGCGCCTCGTGGAGCACCTGCGAGGACGCGCTGGCGGCCGCCGAGCAGTCGGCGTTGGATGAGTTCTGACGGGAAACATCGGGGCCGTCAGGCGGGGAGGTTCCTCAGAACAGCCCGGCCACGAGCCCGCCGACCGCCCCGACGATGGTCTCCCACACCGAGAAGCCGGTCGCGATCGCTAACACGGTGTCCGCGCCGAAGAAGGCGAACAGCAGCGCGGAGGCGAAGTGCGCGAGCCGCATGTCGACCCGCCCGGCGAACGTGTGGAAGAAGTAGGCGTTCGCGAGGCTCACCGGGATGATCGCGAGCATCTCGCCGGCCCAGATGGCCGAGGTCGCGCCGTACTGGACCGCCAGCCCGATGGTGACGAGCTGCGTCTTGTCGCCGAACTCGCCGGTCGCGGTGAGCAGGAAGATGGGGAAGAAGCCGCCGAGCGACCCCGAGTACTCGTCGAGCCGCCCGGGGAGCGAGAGGTCGTCGAACGCCGCCAGCCCGCCGTCGGTGCGCTCCGACTCCGGGGTCGTCCCTCGCGACGGCGCGGACCGGTACAGCAGGACCGCGAAGACGAAGAACAGCACCGCGGTGATCGCGTCCAACACAACCGGCGGCAGCGCCGACTGGAGGGCCTGCCCGAACGCGATCTCCACGGCGGTCCAGCCGGCGAACGCCGACCCGGCGGCCGCGACGACGACCTTTGGATCGTACCGCGTGGAGAGCCCGGCGATCATCAGCTGTACCTTCTCGCCCGGCAGCACCGCGAGCTGCGTCACGAACGCGATCGCGACGATCTCGACGTAGCCGGTCATGCGTCGCCCGCCTCCTGACCGCCGGCGGCGGTCGACTCCGCGGCGCGGGTGAACTCGACGCCCTCGTACTCCTCGCGGGAGGGCAGTCCGTCGGTGAGCGTCTCGACCATGTTCGCCACCGTTCCGGGGGTCCTGCCGAGCGCCTCCGCGATCTGGGAGCTCGCGACGGGCGTCCCGCCCCGCGATTCGATCCGATAGATCGCCTTGAGATAATCTTCGACGGCGTCGGTCGGCATGTTCGTTTTTGACCGGTCTAAATTAACAGTTTGTCGGGTGCGTTTTCCGTTCTCGTCGAAGCCGCAACGCTAGTCGAGTCACTTCACTGATGACAACTGAGGTCGCCGAACGCGAGAGAAAATCGATCGAACGTCACATACGGTCGAGAATCGCGGTCTGCGACCCGCCCCCCGAGTTACCTGACCGTCAGCAGGCGACGCAGGATGTCGCCGTACGCGGGACGGGTGATCAGCACGCCGATCAGCACGCCGAGGACGGTGAAGATGGCGAACCCGGAGAGGTCGCCGAGCGACAGCACCATCAGCGGCGACATCGCGATGATGGTCGTGGCCGCGGCCGCGCCGATGACCCAGAACGCCTGTCGGAACCGGGAGTCGAACACCGTCCGGGAGTTCACGTCGCCCTCGCTCATCACCTGGTCGGCGATGATGACGAGGTCGTCGACGCCGGTCCCGACCACCGCGATGAACCCGGCGATGACCGCGAGTTCGAGCGGGTAGCCGAGCAGCGCCGCGAACCCGAGCAGGGCGTACACCTCCGCCAGCGCCGTGACGATCATCGGGAGCGCGACGCGGGGCTCGCGGTAGCGGAGGAACACCATGCCCGCGACCGCGAACACCGAGAGCACGCCGATGACGAGCGAGTACGTCCGGAAGTTCTCCCCCTGCGAAGCGGAGATGGACGAGGAGGTCCCCTCGCCGCTGATGTCGAGGTCGGCCGGGAGCGCGCCGGCGCGGAGGTTCAGCGAGATGGTCTGGGCCTCGGTGAACTCGCCGGTGGTGAGCCGGAAGTTCCCGGTGTCCGCCCACGACCCGGCCGCCATGCTGTCGGCGAGGCCGGGGTCCATCCCGAAGGAGTTGACGACCTCGCCGTCGACGACGAGCAGGAGACACGGGTTCCGGTCCCCGTTCACCGCCTCGATCGCACCGGTCTCCGGGTTGTACCCGCACCGGTCCGCCTGCGTCTGGTACGCGTCGGCGAACCCGCGCTGGGCCACGGCGTCTTGGAACGCGTGCGCCGGCGACTGCGATCCGTCCGCGGCGGTGTTGCGCACGGTGACGGGGACGTACGCGCCCGTCCCGCGGTCGCTCTGGGCCGCGGTCCCGATCTCCTCGAAGTCGTCTTGGATCAGCGCCCCGTCCTGAACGGCGGTCCCGTTCCCGTCGGGATACGCGACATCGATCCGCACGGTCCCGCGCTCCTCGAGGAGATCGATCACCTCCTGTCGGCCCTGCCCCGGCACTTCGACGAGGATGAAGTACTCCCCGGTGATCGACTGGATCTGCTGGACGCTCCCGCCCGAGAGACCCGCTTCGTTGATCTTCCCCTGGATGACGCTCATCGTCTCGTCGCGCGTCTGCTGGGTAACGCCCGAGCGAACGTCGGCGTACTCGTACCCCGCCGCGTCCATCGCCGCGCGGAACTGCGACTCGGTCACCGACAGCTCCGTGACCTCCACCGCGCGCTCCTCGGGGACGACGCCGACGTCCCGCGTCGACGCGTTGTCCAGTTCGGCGGCGACCGCCTCCGCGACCGCGCCCGGCGTGTCGCCGTCGAGCGCGACGTCGGTCGCGGTGTACCCCGAGAGGGGCGCGCGGACCCGCGTCCCGCCGGCCAGATCGAGGCCGTACTGGAGGTTCGTGATCCCCTGTTGGGCCTCGCTCGCGCTCTCGCCGGGGGCGGGCTCCGGACCGAACCCGGGGCCGAACAGCGCCACCGACGAGCCGATCACGACCACGACGAGCAGCAGGATCCGCCAGTTCTCTTTGATCGGTTCGAGCATCAGCGGGCCACCCCCTCGAACTTGTACCAGCGAAGCAGCGAGACGTTCATCAGGTACGTGTTCATGAGGTCGGCGCAGAGCCCGACCGCGAGGATGATCCCGATGTCACGGAGGAGTCCGATCCCGAACACCGAGGCGACGACCGCCATCACGATCATCGCCGCGATGGACGTGAGCGTCATCGTCACCCCGGTCCGCATCGCGCGGCTGACCGACTCGTAGAACTCCCCGGTCCGCCGCAGCACCGAGTCGTTCAGCAGGATATCCGAGTCGACGCTGTACCCGATGATCATCAGCAGCGCCGCGATCGTCCCCAGCGTCATCTGGATGCCGAGGAGGTTCATCGCCGCGACCGGGATGACGAGGTCGGAGAACGCGGAGGCGACGACCGCCAACGAGGGTACGAACGTGCGGAACAGCGCGAACACGAGCACGCTCATCCCGAGGAACGCGAGCGCCACGCCGAAGAGCGCGGTTCGCGCGGTGTCGCTCGCGAAGCTCGGCGACACCTGGTCGACCGCGGTCGTCGTCAGTCCCGCGGCGTCCGCTTGGTCTTGGAGGTCGTTCGCGAGTCCCTCCGGGTCGTCTTGAGCCGCCTGGAAGGTGACGACCACGACGTCGTCGCCGGGGATCGTGCGGACCGAGTCGGGCTCTCGGTCGAAGGCGGTCTGGATCTGTTGTTGGACGTCGCCGTTCGTGTCGTCCGCGACTCGCAGTTCGACGCCGCCCGTGAACTCCAGCCCTAGGTTCGCCGGCGCACCGGTGGCGACGACCCACCCGCCGATGATCGCCAGCGCGAGGACCAGGAACGCGAGCGGCACCGCCGCGAGCTGCCGGTTCGAGTAGTCGGTATAGTTGACCTCCGGCACCTCGATCGCTACCATAAATACCGCTTCCTCTGCGGGCGCGAATAAGCCTTCTTATCTACCGGGCCGACGGCGAAGACGGGGCCGTAACCGCCCGCCTCACGGCAGGTATCGCACGGCGACGACGCCCGGCTCCGAGCGGACCTCGACGCGGTTCACGCCCAGCCGGGCCGCCCGCGAGAGGGTCCCCTCGCGGTCGTCGATCACGTCGGCGACCGCCTCGGCCGTCTCCGGCTCCGGCGGCGTCAGCACGTGGACCTCGCCGACGCCCGCGCGTTCCTTCCTGGCGAGCTCCCCGGTCGCCGTCTCCGCGGCGAGTTCGCGCTCGTGGACGGTCGGCGGCTCCGGGCTCTCCTCGATCGACAGCGACCGGCGCTCCTCGACCTCGATCACCTGATACGTGACCTCCATCGGCGGATCGGGGGCGACCGTCGCCTCGACGGCGTCGTCGACGTCGAGACCGGGGTTCGAACTCAGCGTGTGTACCTGTCCGTCGTGGACGTCTTTCAGCACCGCGGAGTCGCTCTCGACGTGCGTGACGAGGAACGTGCTCTCCTTCTCATCGGTCATTGCGCCCGGGTAGTCGCTCGGGCGACTTCCGGCTTTCGAGCCGCGGGCGGGCGGCATCGCTCACGGCGAGCCGTCGGCGTCTGTCGGCTCCCCGGCGTCAGCGGACTGTTCGGCGTCGACCGCCCCGTCGTCGAGCGCCGCGTCGTCGGAGCCCCCTCGGAGTCTGAAGTGCGTCGCGAAGATGGCGAGCGCGGCCCCGACCGGGGGAACGAACCCCGCCAGCTGCGGGAGCGCGTACAGCGCGCCGATCACGACGGAGCTGCTCGGGTCGCGGAGGCCCTCGGGAGCCGAGATGATCAGCCCGAGGTACAGCGAGAGGAGGAACAGGAACCCGGCGATCCCCATCCACCGGTCGTACGTGGGTGCGACCCGGTCGCCGCGCCGGTGGCGGCGGGCGACGAACAGGATCGGTGCGAGCAGCGGGCCGACGGCACCGAGGCCGGCGACCACGAACAGCGACCGGGAGAAGAGGAACGTCCCCCCTTGCGCCGAGACGGTCTCGCCCATCCAGACGACTAGGGCGAGGGTGACGACGACCGCGACGAACCCCGCCGCGAGCGCACCGAGCGCGGCGTACGCGCGCATCGTCAGCGACTTCGTCGCGCGGAACGCGTACGGGATCGCGCCGAACACTCCGCGGTAGGCGTCTGCCATCGCCCGTGATAGGCGCGTCGGCGAATTAAACCCCTCGTCGGGAAGCCATTTATACGCCCGACCGGATCTCCAGACGTGGGCCTCTACGACGCGTACCTCGCGACGCGCCATCGCCTCCACGACGCCGAGCCGCCGGCGCACGTCGCGCTCGTCCTCACCGAACGCGACCTCCTCGCCGACGGCGCGTTCGACACGCTGTCGTCGGCCGTCGGCTGGGCGTTCGAGTACGGCGCGGACCGCGTCACGGTCTCCGTCTCCGTCCTCGACCGCGCGGTCGCCCCGACGCTCGTCCGGGAGCTCCGCCGCCTCGACGCCCCGGCTGAGACCGTGGTCCGCGGCCCCGACGAGGACGAGGCGGCGACCGACGCCGGCGTCGACGCGCCGGTCCGGATCCTCGTCGGCCTCGGCGGCAAGGCCGAGTTCGCGGGCGCGGTCCGCGAGCTCGCGAGCGACGTCGCCGCCGAGGAGATATCGCCCGACGCCATCGACGAGAGCGACATCGCCGAGCGGCTGCTGTTCCCGGAGGAGCCCGACCTAGTCATCAAGACCGGCGCGGAGCGGCTCTCCGACTTCGCCATCTGGCAGTCCGTGTACGCCGAACTCTACTTCACCGACGTGAACTGGCGCGACTTCCGTCGGCGCGAGTACCTCCGAGCGGTGTTGGACTTCCAAGACCGGCAGCGCCGGTTCGGTCGGTGAGCGGCGCGGGCGCGTCCCGCCGAGTCGACTTACCAGACGAAGCCGAAGAGGGCCGCGAACGTCACCAGCGCGCCGACCGTCGAGAGGATCGGCACGACGTTCTGCATCAGCACGACGCGCGCGCTCGTCCCGGGGTTGAACAGGTCGGACGCGGAGGGGACGTCGCTCGCGTCGCCCTCGCCGATCGGCGGCATCTCGTCGGCCGTCAGCGCGCCGACGGAGACCGTGGGCTCCTTCTCGCCTCTGATCCCCTGTCGGACCGTCACCGTGCGGGTCGCGCGGCCCCAGCCGAGCCCGACGATCGACATCGTCGCGATGATCACGAACGAGGCGGGGATGCCGACCGCGGAGAGGCTGATCACGATCCCCGACGAGACGACCGCGACGACGATGGCGGCCGTCAGCGGGAGGTCGGTGATGTCGTTGCCGAGCGTGTCGAGCGTCCGCCGGGCGATGGTGAACGCGCCGACCGCGACCGCGGCGCTGCCGAGGAGGATCATCGGGGTCATCTCCACGGAGTCGAGCGCGACGAGCGGCGCGATAGCGTTCGCGATGTTCGAGGTCCCCGAGGAGAACGCCATCAGGCAGCCAATGGCGATGACGACGATCCCGCCCGTCAGCTCGCGCCGCGTCGTGTTCGGGCCGAGGATCGGGCGCGGGATCGTTCCCGACCGGTCGAACTCGAACAGCGCGCCCTCGGTGCTCTCGATCGCCACCCAGCGGTCGATCGTGGAGTAGAAGTAGCGGCCGACGACGCCCGACACCCAGAACCCGATGATCGGCGCGACGAGCCACCAGATCGCGATCTCGCCCATCACCGCCCAGTCGAGGGTGTTCGTCGCGATGCCCAGTCCGGCGATGGCTCCCACCGCCGTCATCGATGTCGACGCCGGCACGCCGGCGAAGTTGCCGACGAACAGCGCGCCGCCGATGAAGAAGAGGACGATGATGCTCGTCTCCAGCGTGAACACGTTCGCGCCCGTGACGAGGTCCTCGCCGAGCGTCGTGACGACGCGCTGCCCCAACGTCCCCGCGCCGACGAAGAAGAACACGGACATCAGCCCCGCCGCGCCCGCCTTCGACAGTACATCCGCGCCGACCGCCGGCCCGAACGCCGGTCCCGTCGTCGCTCCACCGATGTTGTATCCGACGAACGCCGCCACCGCGACGCCGACGAGAAGAAGAACTTCGACCATATGAACGATCAGACGACGCACGCGCTGTTAAACGGACGGGGTCTGCCCCCGCCGGCGCTGCTCGTGTGACGCGCTCCGGTCGAACGGTTCGCGAGTTCGCCGAACGGCGCGACGCGAAGGCTACCCGAAACGGTCGCTCGCGGGGTTGTCGACTGAAAGGAGTGCACCGGCCGAGATTTGAACTCAGAATCAGACGTGCTCGCTCGCGGCTTCGCCGCTCGCTGCGCGCGACTGATAGCGTTCAAATCTCTCTCGGTGACTTCGCTCACTTCGTTCGCAAGTCCACCGAGCGAAGCGGACGCTGACCGGCATAGTCAGTCAGAAAATACACCGGCCGAGACTCCCGCGAGCAGCGAGGGACCTGCGGTCCCTCTGGTAGCCGGCGCGTAGCGCCGGCGACGCAGCGAGTGGGAGTCAGGCCGGGGCACGACTGAAAGGAGTGCACCGGCCGAGATTTGAACTCGGGTTGCAACCATGGCAAGGTTGCGTGATACCACTACACTACCGGTGCGTGCTTCGCATTTGCTAGTTTGTCGGAGACTCACTTAAGTCTGTCACATCGGGACGGCGGAACCGTACGGAACACACGGCGACCCCGTCTCACCGCTCGCGTCGCCGCGCGATCTCGTCGGCGTGGGCGTCGTGGAGGTCGGCGAACGCCGCGGCCTCCGCGGCCTCCTGCGTCTCGTCGTCGCTGCGGTCGCGGAGCCGCCGCTTGATCGCCGCGAGCGCGTCGGCCTCGCCCGCCGCTATCTCGTCGGCCACCGAGCGGGGGTCATCGACCACGCGCGAGACGAGCCCGGTCCGGCGGGCCGCCGCCGCGTCGAGGACCCGTCCCGAGAGCGCGAAGTCGAGCGCCTCCCCCTCGCCCATCACCCGCGGCAGCCGCACCGTCCCGCCCCACGCGCCGAACAGCCCCAGCGAGACGCCGGGCTCGGCGAGCGTCGCCCGCGGGGTCGCGACCCGGACGTCCGCGGCGAGCGCCAGCTCCACGCCGCCGCCGCGAGCCGCCCCGTCGACCCCGCAGACGACGACCGACGGCGACTCCTCGATCGCGGCGGCGACGCGCTGCCCCCGGCGCGCGAACGCCGCCGGGTCGTCGAGCGCGGCGACCGCGTCGAGGTCCGCGCCGGCGCAGAACGCCTCGCCCGCGCCACGGAGGAACGTCACCGGGGGATGACCATCGGTCTCCGGCGGTTCGAACGCCTCGCGCAGGGATGTCAGGTCCGCGGGTCGAAGCGCGTTGCGGGCCTCGGGACGGTCGATCGTGACGACGCGCACGTCGGCGTCGGTTCGGGTTCGGATCACGGGACGGAATCCCGTTCGTTTCCAAAGGTCTTTGCCCTTCGCTCGTCTACCGGATGACAATGGACGATGCCGCGCGAGCGCGTGACGCTGCGCGCGAGGCGCTCGCGGACGTCGAACCCGAACAGCTCCGCGAGGCCCTCGACGCTCGGATCCTCGACGCGGCGGTGACCCCCGGCGTACTGGCGCTGGTCACCGCTCGCGCGCTCGACCCGGACGTCGACCTCGGCGACGTGGCCGACCGCGCCGCGGGCGTGCAGCTCATCTACGAGGGGCTGCGACTCACCCGCACGGTCGCCCGCGAGGAGCCGTGGGTGACCGCGCCGACCGCCGCGGCCGAGGTCGACGCCGACATGGACATCCTCGCCGCCGACGTGCTCGTCTCTCGTGGCTTCTCGCTTCTGGCGTGTACCGACGCCGCCCGCCCCGCGGTCGACGTGGTGCGCGCGTTCGGCCGCGACCAGACGCTCCGCGACCGCGAGGAGACGGACGCCGACGCCGCGGCCGCGCTCGACCGCAACCTGGAGGTCGACGCCCTCGAACTCGCGGTCGTCGCCGGCACCACCGCGGTCGGCGGCGACCCGCCCGAGGAGCTGCTCGCGTACGCCCGCGAACTCGCCGCCGACTGCGACGGCGAGTTCCCCCCGGCCGGCCGGGCGCTCCCGGAGGCGACCGCCGACCGCATCGCCGACATCTCGGACCGCGCCGTCAGCGCGACCGATCGGTGACCGGCGGGACGGCGACGCCGGAACGGGTCCCGATTCCCGGACGCCGCGCCCGCGGATCGAAACCCATAAAGTCGAATCCGGTCAACGACTGATTGCGTGCCTGGGTAGCTTAGCGGTAAAGCGCGTCCTTGGTAAGGACGAGACCCCGAGTTCAAATCTCGGCCTAGGCTTCCTCCCTTTCCCGAACCGCGAGCGACGCGGCCGCGTCTCTCGCGTTCATCGACCCAGACCGGCGCCCCCGGCAGGCCGGACCGAACCCCGCCGCAGTAGGCGCTTTTTACCTTCCACTCTCTGACCGACAGACCACATGGGCAAACACGAGCGCGGTTGGGTCGAGGCCACGGAGAAGCTGACGGCGCGGCTCGCGAACGGCGCGGAGCCGGACGCCGACCTCGAAGACGAGGGCCGACCCGACCTCGCCGAGGCCCTCGCCGACCGGCTCCGGAGCGACTTCCCCGACCTGACCGCGGTGCGCCACGCCGGCAACTCCTACGACTCGCTGGGCGACCTGATCGTCGAGTCGCCCGACGGGGAGACGTTCGTCGAGGCGAAGTTCGTCGCCAGCGGCGGCACGCGGGCGAACCTCGGCCAGGACACGCTGACGCAGTTCGAACTGTTCGAGGACGCGACGGCGTGGAGCGACTTCCGCGACGAGATCGGGTTCCCCGAGGACCGCGAGGCGCTGCTCCGCGAGTTCGACGGCTACCCGGACGACGTCCGCGACTGGTCGTACAAGTCGGCGGTGTACGACCGCGCGAAACACCTCAAGAACGTCCTCGACGTCTCGCGGGGCCAGAACACGGGGTCGCGGGCGGACGAGGTCCTCGCCGACCCGGACGCGACGGAGACGGAGCGCGAGGCGGCGCGGATCGTCGACGCCATCCTCGACCTCGACCGCGAGGAGAAGCTGGCGTACTTCGACCACCTCCGCGAGGCCGAGCAGAACCCGCGCAACGTCGAGACGTTCGCGCACCTGATCGTCTGCGGCTACCACACCGCCGACGCGCTGGAGGAGCACTTCGACGACGACCTCGACGAGATCAAGCGGCTGCTCGAAGCCGACGCCTACCGCCTCTACGAGGTGAACAGGAACAGCGGAACGGTGTCGGTCGAGAACCCCTCGGCGCTGCTCGCCGGCTTCGACTGGGTCGACACCCGCGTCGAGATCCCGGAAGACGGGACCTCCGTGAGCGTGGTGACGGGACCGCCGGACGACCGGCGGCGCGTGCTGAACGTCGCGTACAACTGGAAGAACAAGTTCCAGGGGATCCAGACGCCGTCGATGAACGTGTTCGTCCCCGAGGCGTGAGCCCGCGGCCGGAGACGGCCATCATCGACGTCCGGTCGACCCGCACCCTTTTGCGCTCGGACGCCAAGGGACATCCATGTCACGCGGCCGCCGGAAGCCGGACTGGCTGAAGTCGCGCCCGCCGTCCGGGAGTCGGTTCACCGAGATCAAGTCCACCCTCCGCGAGCACGACCTCCACACGGTCTGCGAGGAGGCGAACTGCCCGAACATGGGCGAGTGCTGGTCTGGGAACGACGGTCCCGGGACGGCGACGTTCATGCTGCTGGGCGACCGCTGCTCGCGCGGCTGTAACTTCTGCGACGTCGAGACGGGCGGGATGGAGGCGCTCGACCCGGACGAGCCCGCTAACGTCGCGGACGCGGTCGCGGAGATCGGGCTGGACTACGTCGTCCTCACGTCCGTCGACCGCGACGACCTCGCGGACGGCGGGTCGGCGCACTTCGCCGAGACGATCCGGGCGATCAAGCGCCGCGACCCCGAGATCCTCGTCGAGACGCTCATCCCGGACTTCGGCGGGGACCCCGAGGCGATCCGGCGGATAATCGACGCCGAGCCGGACGTGATCGCGCACAACGTCGAGACGGTCGAACGCCTCCAGTGGCCGGTCCGCGACCGCCGCGCGAACTACGAGCAGTCGCTGGCGGTCCTCGATCAGGTCGACCGCGAGTCCGACATCCACACGAAGACGAGTCTCATGCTGGGCGTCGGCGAGTACGACCACGAGGTGTATCGGACGCTCGGCGACCTCCGCGAGGTGGGCGTCGACGTGGTCACCTTCGGCCAGTACCTCCAGCCCTCCCGCTCGCACCTCGACGTGTTCGAGTACGTCCACCCGGACGTCTTCGAGACGTGGCGGCGCGTCGCCGAGGAGGAGTTCGACTTCCTCTACTGCGCGTCGGGCGCGATGGTCCGGTCGTCGTACAAGGCCGGCGAGCTGTTCGTCGAGGCGCTGTTGCGCGAGGGTCGGTCGCCCGAAGACGCCCGACGCCACGCGCGGGCCGCGGGCGGCGACTGACCGGCGACGCCCCAGAGACCCGCGCGGAGCGCTCCCGGACCAGAGTGAACTTCCCAGCTGTCAGGCGTTTTTGAGGTCTCGATGTTTGTCCGAACAGCGAGTTATTTACCTCTCGGTACCTCACCCTGCGTCAGTGACACGCACACATGGGAACAACTGACTCGTCGATCGTCGACTCGGCGCGGGCCCGGCCGGGGCTTCTCTTCGTCGCCCTCCTCGGTGGCCTGCTCCTCGTCGACCTCGCGGCGAAACTCGCGGGCGTCGGCCTCGGTCCGATCGGGGGGTCGCTCTCGGTCGACCGGCTCGGCTCGAACCTCTGGAACGGCATCGTCATCGGCCTCGTGATCGGGCTCGCCGGCATCGGGCTCTCGATGACGTACAGCATCCTCTCGTTCGCGAACTTCTCGCACGGTGACCTCGTCAGCGTGGGCGCGTTCTCCGGGTGGGGCGTCGCCTTCCTGATCGCCGGCTTCGGTGACATCCCGGCCCGCGCGCTCCTGACGGTCCGCGACGCCGGGAGCGCGTCGCCGGGCGACATCGGCGCGCACATCCTCACGACGCCGGGCGCGATCCTCGTCGGACTGGTCGCGGCGTTCGCCGTCACGGCGCTGCTCGCAGTGGCGCTCGACCGCACGTTCTACAAGCCGATGCGGGACCGCGACGGGATCTCCCTGCTCATCGCCTCCATCGGCGCGGCGCTCATCGTCCGCTACCTGCTCCAGTTCGGCTACGGCTCCGACCGGCGCGGCGTGACCGCCAGCGTCGAGGCGTCGAACTTGGCGTTCGGCCCGCTCGGGCTCTCGGTGAACGCGCACGAGCTCACCATCCTCGTGGCCGCGGTCGGGCTGATGCTCGCGATGCACGGCATGCTCCAGCACACGAAGCTCGGCACCGCGATGCGGGCGATGGCCGACAACAAGGACCTCGCGCTCATCACCGGCATCCCGGCCGAGCGCGTCGTCACCGCCACGTGGGTCATCGGCGGCGGGCTCGCGGGGGCGTCCGGCTATCTTTACGTCCTGCTCCGCGGGACGATCCAGTTCGACTTCGGCTGGCTCCTCCTGCTCCTCATCTTCGCGGCCGTGATCCTCGGCGGGATCGGGTCGGTGTACGGCGCGATCGTCGGCGGACTCGTCATCGGGGTCGTGTTCACCACCTCGACGATCTGGATCCCGTCCGACTTCAATCAGGCCGCGGCGTTCGCCGTGATGATCCTGATGCTCCTCTTGCGTCCCGAGGGGCTGTTCAAGGGGGTGTCGACGGCGTGAGCGACGCCGACGTCCCCGACGGGGCCCGGCGCTCGTCGGACGCGCCGGAGAGCGCCACGGCGGCGCTGGTCGAGGCCGCCCGGGAGAGCGACCTCGGCCTCGTGGTCGGCACGCTGCTCGCGATCTACGCCGCCGCGACGCTCCTGACATTCACCGACGGCCTCAACAGCGTCGTCGGACTGTTAGAGACGCTGACGTTCCTCGGGCTCGTCTACGCGCTCACCGCGCTCGCCCTCAACCTCCAGTGGGGGTACACCGGGCTGTTCAACATCGGCGTCGCCGGCTTCATGGCCGTCGGCGTGTACACGATGGGGATGGTCGTGCGGTCGCCGGACCCCGCCTTCGGACCGCCCGGACTGGGGTTACCGCTCCCGGTCGGCATCGTCGCCGGGATGGCGACGGCGGGCCTGCTCGGCGCCGTCGCCGCCCTGCCGGCGCTGCGGCTCAAGGCCGACTACCTCGCCATCGTGACGCTCGGGCTCTCCGAGATCGTCCGCCTGTCGCTCCAGTCGAGCACCTTCGACAACTTCCTGCGCGACACGATCGGTGCCGGGACCGGGGGCGGTCGCGGGATGGGGATGCCGGACAACCCCGTCCGCGACCTGTTCCTCGTTGACGGCCAGGCGGGGACGCCGACCGCGTTCGGCGACCTCGTCTTCGGGATCTTCGGGACCGACGGCCTCGGGATCGCGCACCCGATCCTCATCGGGTGGGGGTACATCGCCGTGCTCGCCGGCTTCCTCGTCGGCTTCTACCTCCTGCTCGAACGCCTCGGGCGGTCGCCGTTCGGCCGGGTGATGAAGGCGATCCGCGAGGACGAACTCGTCGCCGACTCGCTCGGCAAGGACGTGAACCTCGTGAAGATCAAGGTGTTCGTCATCGGCTGCGCGCTGATGGGGCTCGCCGGGATCCTCTGGTTCGGCAGTCAGGGCAACGTCTCGCCGACGCCGCAGTTCCGACCGCTCCTGACGTTCTACGTCTTCATCGCGGTGATCATCGGCGGTTCCGGGTCGAACACCGGCTCGGTCCTCGGGGGCATCGTCTTCGCCGCGGTACTGTTCGAGGGGCCCCGGCGCGTCGGCGCGACGGTCCGGGGGCTCATCGACGCGCAGACGCCGGCGTCGTTCGCCGACGCCGTCGCGTCGCTGGACCCGGTGACGTTCCTCGCGTACGCGACCGACAACATCGCGCCGCTCCAGTTCGTCTTCCTCGGCCTCGTCTTGGTGTTCATCATCCACCGACGGCCCGACGGGATCCTCGGCGACCGGATCGAGACGGCCGCGGCCGTCGACCTCTCCGAGCGGCCTGCCGGAGGTGACGCCGATGAGTAGCGACGCCCCGGACCCGACCGACGGCGGCGCGCCCGACGCGGTCTCCGCCGCGGACGGCCCCGACGCCGAACCGGAGGCGAACGACAGCGAGGTCGAGGAGGCGGCGAAACACGTCCCGTCGGGGCCCCCCTCGGGGGATCCGCCGCTCCGCGTGGAGGGGCTCGTGAAGCGGTTCGGCGGCGTCACCGCCGTCGACGGGGCCTCCTTCGAGGTCGAGTCCGGGTCGCTGACCGGGCTGATCGGACCGAACGGCGCCGGGAAGTCGACGACGTTCAACTGTATCACCGGCGTCCACGAGCCGACCGCCGGGTCGGTGTACTTCGAGGGCGAGGACATCACCGGCCTCAGACCGCATCGGATCGCGCGGCAGGGACTGGTTCGGACGTTCCAGATCGCCCGAGAGCTCGCCGAGATGACCGTCTTGGAGAACCTCATGCTCGCGCCGCAGGGGCAGATCGGCGAGTCCGCGGTCCGCGCGGTCACGCCCGGGCTCCGCGGCGCGGTCGTCGCGGAGGAGACCGACCTCCGCGAGCGGGCGTGGGAGACGCTGGAGTTCTTCGAGATCGACCACCTCGCGCACGAACACGCGGGGAACCTCTCCGGCGGCCAGCGGAAGCTGCTGGAGATGGCCCGGGCGCTGATGACCGACCCCGAGATGGTGTTGCTCGACGAGCCGCTCGCCGGGGTCAACCCCACCTTGGAGGAGAAGCTCCTCGACCGGATCCACGAGCTGCGCGCCGACGGCTACACCTTCCTGCTGGTCGAGCACGACATGGACATCATCATGGAGAACTGCGAACACGTCATCGTCATGCATCAGGGGAGCGTTCTCGCCGAGGGGACCGGCGACGAGATACGGAGCGACGAGCGGGTCATCGAGGCGTACCTGGGTGAGGACCTATGACCGCCGACGCCGCGGCCGACGACGTGGGCGGGGTCGACGCGGGTGAGACGGGGGCGGCCGCCGACGAGGCTCCCGAGGGTCCCGCCGACGAGACGGAAACGGCCGCCACCGCCGGCACCGACCACGCGATCGACGGCGACGCGATCCTGCGTCTCCGCGACCTCGACGCCGGGTACGGCGACCTCCAGATCCTCTCCGACGTCGTCCTCGACGTGGCGGACGAGGAGTACGTGACCATCGTCGGCCCCAACGGGGCCGGCAAGTCGACGGTGATGAAGACCGTCTTCGGGCTCACGACGCACATGGGCGGTCGCGTCGAGTTCCAGGGGGAGGCGATCCAGGGGCTCGCGCCCGAGCAGATCATCCGCGAGGGGATCGGCTTCGTCCCGCAGAACGACAACGTGTTCCCCGGGCTCAGCGTCCGCGAGAACCTCGAAATGGGGGCGTACATCCTCGACGAAGTGCCCGAAGACCAGATCGAGACGATCTACGACCGGTTCCCGATCCTCCGGGAGCGCAGCGACCAGAAGGCGGGGACGCTCTCCGGCGGCCAACGGCAGATGGTCGCGATGGGGCGGGCGCTCATGCTCGACCCCGACCTGCTGCTGCTCGACGAGCCCTCGGCCGGCCTCGCCCCCGACCTCGTCGCCGACATGTTCGACCGGATCGACCGGATCAACGAGGGCGGGACGGCGGTGTTGATGGTCGAACAGAACGCGAAGGAGGCGCTGCGCCGCTGCGACCGCGGGTACGTGCTGGTGAACGGTGAGAACCGCTACACGGACCGCGGCGACGTGCTGCTCGCCGACGAGGACGTGCGGCGCGACTTCCTCGGCGGATAGCGGGGCGTCGCCTCGCGGACGGCGGTACCGAGTAAAAAATCGGTTCGGCGGCGGTCGGACGAGCCCTTACTGGTTCAGCACGCTCGACCACTGGCTGGTGTACGTCGCCTGGTTCGGCTCGAAGGAGACGCGCTGGTCGACCGTCCCGTCGCGCTCCTCGAAGGCGTTGACGTACGACTCCTCTAACGACTGGCCGTAGGCGTCGTTGAGGTACAGCGTCCCGGACGTCGACGCGCCGACCGTGTCGCTGACGGCGAGGTCGGCCATCGCGGGCCCCTGAAGCAGGTCGGAGGGCGCGGTCCGGAAGATGTAGCCGTTGTCCTCCAGATCGGTCACGTTCGGGTCGGTCGACGACGGCGAGACGCCGACGACGCCGTTGGGGATGAACACCTGCTCGGAGACCTGGAGGTTGACGTTCGACGACGCCGGGCCGACGACCGCGCCGAAGCCGGCGTTGACGAGCGCGTTCGCCCCCGAGATGCCCGCCTGCGGGTCCGTCTGGGTGTCCTCGACGCGGGTCTCGACGTCGACGTTGATCCCCGCGTCGTTGACCTGCGTGGCGGCGAGCAGCGCACCGTCGCGGATCGGGACGCCGAGCGGCCCGAGGTCGCCCGTCTCCGGCATCAAAACGCCGATCCGGGCGGTGAAGGAGTCGACGCCGACCGGGTCCGCGGCCGTCGCGTTCTGATCCTCGTCGGAGAGCTCGTTGCCGAACTCGACGGTGTCGAGGGTGACGAGTTCGCCGTCTTGGAAGTCGATGATGTCGTACGCGGCGGTGGAGATGTCGCCGTTGACGTCGAAGTCGACGCTGGAGGACGCGCCCACGTAGTGGACCGGGTCGCCGCCGGCGACCGTCTCGACCGCCTCGGGGAGGTCCGCGGGACCGAACTCCTCGCCGCCGGGGTTGGCGACGGTCCGGACCCGGTCGCGGATCGCCTCGCCGCTGTTCTCGCCCGCGGCGGTCGCCGCGAGTATCTCGACCGCCATCGCGTCGTACGCCTGCGCGGTGAACACGCCCGGCCCCTCGCCGTACTCCTCCTCGTACGACGACGTGAAGAACTCCGCGCCGGGACCGCCCGCCGAGGGGGCGGTGCCAATGACGTTGTTCATGTCGTTGTCGACCTCGCCGGGGAGGTCGCTGTCGATCAGCCCGTCCGGGACGATGATGTCCAGGTCCGGTGCGCTCCCGGCGAAGTCGGAGTAGAAGTCGCGGAACAGCTGGATACCGGACTGCGGGAAGCCGACGACCATCACGGCGTCCGGGACGTTGTTCTGGTCGCCGCCGTCGGAGCCGTCGTCGCCGTCCATCCCGTCGCCGCCGTCGGAGCCGTCGCCGCCGTCCATCCCGTCGCCGCCGTCGGAGCCGTCGCCGCCGTCGCCGCTCTCCGTCGAGCAGCCGGCGAGCCCCGCGATGCCGACCGCCCCGGCACCCTTGAGTACGTCGCGTCGCTGGATTCTTCGCTTCATCCTGTGAGCGTATACCATACGAGCCATTATAAGTGTATCCACGACCACAAATACCACCCCCGCGGAGTCGCCGGGGTCAGACGGCTTCTCACGCGGTCTGGCGTGCGCTCAGAGCGTTTCGGACAGCGCTGGCGACGGTCTGAAACGCCGGTCGTTCCCACCCGCTGATACGTGTTCGCGAGAGCGCGACGGGACGCGGACCGAACGACGTCTCGAACCGGGATCGACCGTCGCGGCGGCCGACACCGACGCCGCCGCTCTCCGCCACCCGCGGTCGCCTCAGTACCCCTGCGCGTTCCCGTCCTTCCGCGGCTCGGTGGCCGCCGAGAGGACCCCGTCGCGGTTGCGGGCTATCTGCGCCCCGCCGAACATGACCGGGGAGAGCGTCCGCACGTCGTGGTCCCTCCGAACCAGCTTCGCCGCGGCGTCGTCGTCGAAGTGCGGTTCGAGCGCCAGCTCGCCGCTCTCGCGGTAGCGCCACCGCGGCTCGTCGAGCGCGCGCTGGAGGGGCATCCCGTAGTCGACGAGGTTCGAGATCAGCTGGACGTGGCCCTGCGGCTGCATGTACCCGCCCATCACGCCGAACGCCGCCCAGTCGTCCTCGTCGAACCGGACGACGCCCGGGATGAGCGTGTGGAAGGGCCGCTTGCCGGGTTCGAGCGCGTTCGGATGGTCGGGGTCGAGCGAGAAGGACGCGCCGCGGTTCTGGAGCGCGATGCCGGTGTCGCCGGCGACGAGCCCGGAGCCGAAGCCCGCGAACCGGGAGTTGATGTAGGAGACGACGTTGCCGGCGTCGTCGGCGACCGTGAGCAGCACGGTGTCGGCGTCCTCCGCGTTCGCGTTCGGCACGCCGAAGGAGACGTCGTGGGAGGCGGTCTCGCCGACGCCGGCGGCGCGCTCGGCGGCCCAGTCGGCCGACGCGAGCGGTGGGACCTCCTCGTACTCGGGGTCGGTGATGTAGCGGTGGCCGTCATGGAAGGCTCGCTTCAATGCCTCGGCGAAGTAGTGGACGCGCTCGGGGGAGTCGTAGTCGTACTCGCCCGCGCCCAGCTCGGCCGCGACGTCGAGGGCCTCCAGCGCGATGAGCCCTTGGTTGTTCGGCGGGAGCTCGTACACCTCCGCGCCGTTGTACGTGGTCGACACCGGGTCCGGCCACTCGACCTCGAAGCCGGCGAGGTCGTCGACGGTCATGAACCCGCCCTGCGACTGGACCTCGTCGGCGATCGCCTCGGCGATCTCGCCCTCGTAGACGACGTCCGCCCCCTCCTCGGCGATCCGCTTCATCGACTCGCCGAGCCGCGGGAGCGTCACCGTCTGGCCGACGCCCGGCGGCTCGTCGTCGAACAGGAACGCCTCGCGGGCGTGGTCGTCGGTGAACAGCGCGTCGGCGCTCGCCCAGTGGGAGGCGATCACCTCGGACACCGGGTACCCCTCGGTCGCGTAGCGGATCGCCGGCGCGAGCGCGTCGGCGAGGCCGAGCCGGCCCAGTTCCTCGACGGTCGCCTCCCAGCCGCGAGCGGTTCCGGGGACCGTGACCGCGTGGGGCCCGTAGAACGGCATCCCGGCCTCGCCGGCGTCGTCGACCGCGTAGCCGCCGTCGTCGGGGTAGTACGAGTCCGCGTTCTCGTCCTCGGCGAGCGCCGCCCGAACGTTCTCGATCGTCGCGTCCGCGGGCGCGCCGCCGCAGGAGCGCATCGCGCCCACCTCGCCGTCGGCGGTCCGGTACAGCGCGAACACGTCGCCGCCGAGCCCGGTCGAGGTGGGCTCGACGACGTTGAGGGCGGCGGCGGTCGCGACCGCGGCGTCGAACGCGTTCCCGCCTTCGCGCAACACCTCGATCCCCGCCTGGCTCGCCAGCGGTTGGCTGGTCGCCACCACGCCGCGCTCCCCGTACACGGTCGATCGCCGCGAGGTGAACCGATCTAAGTCTGGTTCCATGGGTCTCCGTCCGACGCGCGGGAGGATAAACCACCGACCGGATCTATCCGGTCTCTGATACCGGGGGCCGCGCGGCTCAGGAGTGCTTCGCCGCCAGCACTTCGACCTCGTCGATCTGCGGGTCCTCGACGAACAGCTCGTCGGCGCGCTCCATCAGCTCCGCCGCGATCTCGCCGTCGAGGTGCGCCTGTCGCCCCGCCTCGTCGGGGAACGTGTCGAAGATGCCGAACGCGGTCTCGTCTAAGCGCAGCGCGAACCACGTCGTCGTCTGCTCCTCTGCCTCGGCCGCGGGAAGCGCGGACTCGAGGAACTCGGCCACCTCGTCGGCCTTCTCGGGCTTCGCTTCGAGCCGCGCCTGAAGCGCGTATTCGGAGTCGGACATTTCGTCTGAACGGTGGGCTGCGACGCGTAAAACCCCCGTGGCGCCGGGTATCCGGACGCGGCGACCCGGAAACGGTCGGCTCGGCTGACGGCCGACGACGGGCGGTGGCCCGTCGACCCGTCGACCCGGCTCACGCCGGCGCTCGATGCGCTCCGAACGCGTTGCCTCGGGACCCGCGGCTCGGCCGGGGGCCTCAACTGTCCGTCACTCCGCGTCGCGGTCGAGGACGTCCACGTCGTACAGCCCCGTCCAGCGGTAGCGGCGGCCCTGCCAGTCGAACTCCGTCCGCGCGAGCCCGTACACGAGCATGGGAAGGCTCAGGACGTAGGCCGGGACGGCGAGCAGGAACGTCCACCGCCTGAGGCCGAAGTAGGCGTACGCGAGGCCGGCGACCGCGGTCACGAGCGGCACCGTCACGAGCGGGACCAGCAGCGTCCCGGTCACGACGGCGAGCTGTATCAGCGCTCCGAAGGCCAGTCCGCCGGGATCGAGGTACAGCGCCGTTCGCGTCCACCGGACCTGACGATCGAGCGTCTCCTCGAGCGTGCCGGAGACCGGCATTTCCCGGACGAGGTCCGGGACGGACTCGACGCCCTCGACGCGGTCCGTGAGCAGGGCGTCGTCGCTGACCGTCCGCCTGAGGTCCGCGACGTACTCGTCCACGTCGACCGCCTCGCGGCGGAACGCCATCGTTCCGCCCCACGCGGTCGTGTTCAAAAGCGTCGTCAGCGCCGCGCCGATCGCGCCCGGCCCCTCCAACGGCTTCAGCAGCGGGCCGTCGCTGATCGGGACGGGAGCGGTCGAGACGACGCGGTCCGGCGGAGCATCGGCGAGGTGGCGCAGGACCCGCTGGAGCCACTCCGGGCCGTGTTCGAAGTCGGCGTCCGTACAGACGATGTGCTCGCCCGTCGCCCGCTCGAGGGCCGCGGCGAGCGCGTTACACTTCGCGGAACACCCTTCCGGCTCGCCGGCGACGACTACCTCCGCGGGGGTGCCCGCCGCGTCCTCGACCACCGGATCGTCGGGCCCGTCGCACGCGAGAATGAACTCGTCGTCCCGGGCCACCTGTTCGACCAGTTCGTCGCAGGCCGTCGTCCACCGCCGGGTCGGGAGGACGACGCTCACGCTCCCGTCGACCGCGCTCCGGTTCGACATCCTCTACCTGTGGATACGGCCGGAGCTACATAGACGTCCGGCCGCTCCCGGCGTGATACCTCCCGTCGCTCTCGGGCGACGAACGGGCACCCTTCCTCACGGGGGTGCGGATGAAAAGCGACGGCCTCGGTACTCATAGGGCTCGTCGTCGCCGGGTGCCGAGTCCGGCTCGGAGCGGTGGTTCGTCATCGGCCGCTCGTCGGTAGTCGCGCCGGAGGATAAAAGGATCCGGCCGCGCGGTCAGTGCGACGAACCGGCGTACTCGTTCCAGCGGTCGGTCCCGTTCCCGATCCGTCGAGTGTCCGACGGGCCGAACGTCGCCGCCGCCTGCGCGACCGCCTCCGCGGCGGTCGGAAGGTCGTCCGGCGCGTCGCTCGCGGCCGATTCCGTGGATGGACCCGATCGGTCGGTGGGCTGTTCGGTCCGCGTCGCCTCGCGCGTGCTCGGACCGCCGGGACCGGTCGTCCCCGCCGTCGAGCGTGCGTCAGTCGTGTACTACGGGCGGCACGTCACACACAACGTGCGTATCCTTCATAATTGTTTATGTTGGTATGAGGATCGCCGCGGGGAGGGGCTCCTACCAGGCCGACCACGCGGTCAGCGTCTCGTCGCGGGCGTACACCCGCTTGAGGTCCTTCGCGTAGGCGAGGTCGCCGGGGTGGTCGAGCTTCTCGTGGCGGTACTCGGGCGCGTCCTCGCGGATGTGGAGCCCCTCGACGGTGAACTCCTCCCCGCCGAACTCCACCGTCTCGTCGACGGTGAACTCGTAGTCGCCGGGGACGTTCACGCGCAGCGACCGGGTCTGGTCCGCGTCGCCGTCCTTCGGGTGGAGCGTGACCGGGACCGCGACGTTGTCGACCGCGCGGGTCCACAGCGTCTCCACGTCGGTGATGTCCGCCTCCTCGACGCGGTTCTCGGGACCGAGTTCGATCCCCGTGATCCGCACCTGCATCAGCGCCTCGTCGGTGTCGACGACGAACTCCTCGCCGGTGCCCACGTCCCCCTCGGCGGGCACGTCCATCGTCGTCGTGAACGAGTCGCCGTCCTGCGAGACGACGATCGTCACGGCGACGGTCTCCTCCTCGGGGATCTCGGTCTTGTGGGTGTGGTCGCACTCGGTACAGCGCACGGTGGCCTGCCCGCCCGGGCTGAGGACCTCGTGGACGGTCGGCTCGGCGGGCGAACACGACGGGCAGGGGAGCCCGACGCGCGCGCCGGCTTCGGTGTCGCTCATTAGGCGGTCGTATCCGCCGCGTCCGTAAATATCCGCCCCTGTGCGGTCGGTGTGGGCCGCGCTCGCGTGGCGCTCGGCGGCCGGCGCGGTAAGGAAACTGGTTTACCGGAGTCCGCGGAACGGTCGCCCATGATCGTACCCGGGTCCAGCTCACAGCAGCTCGCCGCCGCGCTCGCGGCGGAGGCGGGCCGGGCGCTCGCGACGCCGACCTACGACCGGTTCCCGGACGGGGAGCGGCTCGCGGCGGTGCCCGACTTCGACGCCGACGAGGCCGTGATCGTCGCCACGACCGACTCCGACGAGGCGTGGGTCGAACTGCTCCAGATCCAAGACGCCGTCCGCGAGGCCGGCGCGACCGACGTGACGACCGTGATCCCGTACATGGGCTACGCGCGACAGGACGCGTCGTTCGGCGACGGCGAGCCGGTCTCCGCCCGCGCGATGGCGAGGGCCGTCTCGACCGGGACCGACCGCGTCCGCCTCGTCAACCCCCACGAGGCGAGCGTCGCCGACTTCTTCGACGTCCCCGTCGAGGCGGTCGACGCCGCGGCCGCCCTCGCCGACCCGCTCCCGACGGACCTCGCCGACCCGCTCTTCCTCTCCCCCGATGAGGGGGCCATCGACGTGGCCGCGACCGTCCGCGACGCGTACGGCGCCGGCGAGACGGACTTCTTCGAGAAGCACCGCGACCGCGAGACCGGGGCCGTCGCGGTGTCGCCCTCCGACGCGACCGTCGCGGACCGGGACGTGGTCGTCGTCGACGACATCATCGCGACCGGGTCGACGATGAGCGAGTCGGTCGCCGTCCTCGCCGACCGCGGCGCGGCGCGGGTGCTGACCGCCTGCGTCCACCCGGTGCTCGTGGCCAACGCGGTGACGAAGCTCCGCGCCGCCGGCGTCGACCGGATCCTCGGCAGCGACACCGTCGAGCGGGGCTGTAGCGTCGTCAGCGTCGCGCCGGCGCTGGCCGACGCGCTGGACTGACGCCGCGCGACTACTCCCCTTTCTCTCCGTCGACGCGCCGGATCGCCTCGGCCGGGTTGCCGCCGACCACCGTCCGCGCCGGCACGTCGTCGACCACCACGGCACCGGCCGCGACGACCGCGCCGTCGCCGACAGAGACGCCGGGCGCGATCACCGCCCGCCCGCCGATCCACACGTCGTCACCGACCGCGACGGGGTCGCCGAACTCGCGGCCGGCCGCGCGCTCGTCGGGGTCGATCGGGTGCGTCGCGGTGTAGACGTGGACGCCCGGGCCGAGCAGGCAGTTCTCGCCGAACGAGACCGGCGCGACGTCGAGGAGGACGCAACCGCAGTTCGCGAAGAAGTCGTCGCCGACCCCGACGTTGTACCCGTAGTCGCAGCGGAACGGGGGCACGACGGTCGCGTCGCCGCGGATCTCGCCGAACAGCTCCCGGAGGAGTCGCTCGCGGCGCTCGGTCTCCGTCGGGGCGGTGGCGTTGTACCGGCGGCAGCGGTCCCGCGCGCGTTGGCGGTCGGCGGCCAGCTCGGGCGCGGACGGGTCGTACGCTTCGCCGGCCAGCATCCGCTCCTTCTCGCGTCCCATACGACTCCCGGCGCGGCAACCGACAAAGAGCTGTCCGTCGGCGGCGTCAACGGTCGGAATTTATAAATTGAGTCGCGTGTCGCCGGCCGATATTTATGATCTACCGCAATCTCGTGACGGAGTCTCAGCAGGGAGACACGAAGTTCGGGGCCACCGAACTGATCAGTGTATACTTCAACGACCGAGACACGAACAATCACTCCCTCAGAGACCGCGATTGCCGAGTCGTCCTCGGAACCAATAGAGCAGACTGCTCCCATGGATCGTGAGAGGATCAAGCCCTTTTTATTTGGCTTCGCTGAAATCCGCGGTAGCTGATAGAATATCTGTGCTGAATACAGATCCTCACCCCCAGTTGACCGTTTTGACAGGAAACCATCCCGTATTGCCGGGCTGAAGATCCCGCAACAGCCTCTTTTAAATGAACGTACTCGTTTTTGACCACACGACCCTTGTCACGTTTGTTTCGGCGGCGATGGTGGTCATTATCTCTCCCGGTCCCGATACGATATACACCTTGACGGAGAGCCTCCGTCACGGGCACTATGCTGGAGCGGCCGCCGCGTGTGGAACGGCAACAGGTGTTCTCGTTCATACGACAGCAGCGGTACTCGGCTTAGCTGCGGTTCTCCGAACGTCGGCGCTCGCCTACACCGTCGTGAAGTACCTCGGCGCCGCCTATCTCGTCTACCTCGGCGTTCAGAGATTCCGACACGACGAGGACTTCGAGATTCGGAGTACACTCTCTGAAAACAACACCTCACTCAGACGGTCATACAGGCAAGCAGTGACGATCAATGTCTCCAATCCCAAGGTTGCCGTCTTCGTCTTGGCCTTTTTCCCACAGTTCATCTCACAAACCGCAAGCGTATCTCTCCAAATTTCGATCCTGGGTGTGACCTACGCCGCTCTTAGCGTCTTGTACCTCCTGATCGTGGTGGCATTCGCCAGTCGGGTACGACACGTTATCGTGGACTCCAAGAGAATTTCCAGATTCATACAGTACGCGAGCGGTAGCGTACTGATCGGTTTCGGGTTAAAGTTCGTAACCGAGAAGCAGCCTGGTGCGTAACCCCGAAAATCGTGATAATCCTATTCGCACGGCGCTAGCGCGCGAGACCCACGCTCTGTCTCTCACACGGCCAGAGCGAACGGCGGATTATTGGTAGAAACACCACACACGATGTGGACGTGTCCACAGAGCGATATACATATCACCTGTAGAATACATGACTAATATGGCTGTTTAGGAAACATTCTTCATGATTTACTTCGACCGGAGAGAGTTCAGGATATTCCGGAATCACACGGAAGCCGTTGTAGATATATACGAATATTTTTCATGGACCAATATTCAATCCTGTCTGTGACCACCACAACTTACGGTCTCTTGGCATTGGCACCGCCGCTTCTGGCGATCGTACTGGCGATGACGACACGGCAGGTGTTAGTCTCCTTGTTCGCCGGCGTCTGGATCGGCGCGATGATTGTGGCGGGCTGGAATCCCATCGCTGCGACATCACTCACCATGGACTGGCTTGTCGAGGTATTTCGGACACCGTTCAACACGAAGTTTATCATCCTCATCATGTTCATGGGAGCGGGCGCGGCGTTCATTCACCGCTCCGGCGGCATACTGGCACTAGAGCAATGGATCGGCGACCGAGTCGACAGCGCTCGCGAGTCGCAGATCCTCACCTGGCTTATCGGGGTATTCATCTTCTTCAGCTCATACACCAGCACGATTGTCACGGGCAACGCCACACGGGATCTCGCTCAGGAGAACCGCTCCTCCCGAGAGATGCACGCCTACGCACTCGACTCGACGACTTCGCCCGTGGCGACGTTCGGGCCGGTGTCATCCTGGATCGGCTACCAGGTATCGATGATTATCGCCGGCTTCGAGGCCGCCACGGTCACCGCCTCGGAACTCGGGATGACCCCCTTTGGACTGTTCCTCCAAAGCATCCCGTGGAACATTTACTGTTTCATGGCGTTCTTCATGGTCGGGTTCATCGCGATCACCCAGCGGTTCTTCGGCCCGATGCTCGACGCCGAGTGGCGGGCGCGTTCCACCGGTCGGACTATTCGGGAGGACGCGACGCCGCTGTCGGACGTCTCGCAGGACGTCGGCGAACCCAGCGATACGAATCCGACGCTCGTGAATTTCTTCGGCCCTATCCTGGTGTTGCTCGTTGTTAGCCTGGTCTCCATGTGGTGGCTCGGTGGCGGCCACAACCCTGGCGTCAGCATCTCGAAGGCGTTCCAAGAGACTGACGTGGCTCTCGGTCTTCTGTACGGTTCCTTCGCGTTCATGATGTCGGGCTTTATCGGCGCGCTCGGCTACCGGACAATGGACCTCGAAACGGCCAGCGACACCATCATCCAGGGATTCAAAACGATGAACATCGCCATCGCGATCATCGTGTTGGCGTGGTCGATCGGTTTGGCTGCCGAGGAGGTCGGCACCGCCCAGGTTATCGTCGATGCGATGGTCGGCAGCGGCGTCCCCGGGAGCTTCCTTCCAGTAATTATCTTCCTCGCGGCGATGTTCGTCGCCTTCACGACCGGCACTTCCTGGGGAACCATGGCCATCCTGACTCCGCTAGCAATCCCGCTGGGGTATGAACTGGTCGGTCCCTCTATTCTCCCCGTACTCGTTGGAGTGCTGTTCGGCGGCGCCATCTACGGTGATCACAGCTCGCCAATTAGCGACACGACCGTCATGTCGTCGATCTTCTCGGGCTCTGATCACATCGACCACGTAAATACCCAGATACCGTTCGCGGGAACTGCCGCGGTAGTCACGGTGTTCGTGCTCATACTATACGGTCTGGGTCTCCAGACGGCCTACATCGCTCTGCCACTAGCGCTTGTTCTGACGACGGTCCTAGTGTTCGCGCTGAATAAGTTCGACGCCAGACGCAAGGGGCTCCCCGAAGTGATGCCGTCTGCCGACGCCATCGAATCCGGCGAGGTCGACGTTGACGCCATCGAACGCGGTGAGGTCGACGGCAACAACGGAAGTCACGACCACTTCACGCTGGTCCCGGTGCTGGCGGTTGTCATCGTCGCTGCGTACCTCGCGCTCGTGTTCGCATTCGCGGCGGTAGGTACCTGAATCGACATCGCCCGCTGACTCCTTTCTGCCCACCGGCTGCGTTCCGACATCCGCTTCGCATCTACGTCTTCGACCCGCGCGAACGACCGGCCGCGTCAGACGATCTTCATCATCCGCGTCTCGAACTTCCCGACGCGGACGCGGACCCACCCCGCCAGCTCGTCGTCGAGGTCCGGGTCGTCGGTGTCGACGCGGAGCGCGCGCACGTCGTCGAGTTTGGCGCGCGACGCGACGACTCGGAGGTCGCAGCGCCGGATCACGGCCGGCGAGATCTGCGGGTTGCCGCGCCCGAAGACGAACCCCTGCCCGCCGATGGGCGAGACGACGATGACGTTCTCCTCGCCGAGCGCGTCGAGTATCTCCGCCTCCGTCGCGTCGCGGACGACCACCTCGCCGTCGCGCCAGACGTCGACGCCGATCGGGGACGGCTCGAAGCCGAGTTCGTCCTTGATCGCGCCGACGGTCGAGCCGGGACCGAGGACGAAGGTGATCCCCTCGCCGTCGCGCTCGCGGACGTCCGCCGCGACGCCCTCCGCCAGCGACTCGACGGTCCCGCTCGCCGTCTGCTTCGACGACTGGAGGTCGTCGGCCACCGGCACGTGCGCGACCCCGCGCAGCTCCGGGTGGACCTCGCCCTCGCGGTAGGCGTCCTCGTCGATGTCCATCACCTCCCTGCGCTCGGTCCGCGAGAACGAGGCGGCGACCTCCGCGGCGTCCTCCGGCGACACCGCGAACACCGACGAGTACACCTTCACCCCGGCCGGGACGCCGAGCATCGGCACGTCGGTCCCCTCCAGCGCCGCCGCCACGTCGCTGGCGGTCCCGTCGCCGCCGACGAACAGGACGAGGTCGACGGGGTCGGCGGCGGCGGGCTCGTCGCCGTCGCTCGCCTCGTCACCGACATCCGCCCCGCCGTCGTCCACGTCCGCGAACGCCCGCACGGCCGCCGCGGTGTGCGCCGCGGTCGTCGCCGTCGGGTCGGGCGTCTCGCCCCCGAACGGGTCGACGACGCTGACCGGGTCGAAGCCGGCGTCGCGGACGGCCGACTCGCCCATCGGGTCGGCCGCCACGGAGACGGTCGCGTCGGGCGCGACCGCGGCCAACCGGTCGAGCATCCGCCGCGCGCGGTCCGGTGCCCGCGGCTCCGCGCCCCGCTCGACCGCCTCGGCCACCTTGCCGTCGGTTCCCTTCAGTCCGACGCGGCCACCCATCCCGGCGACCGGGTTCACCGCGATCCCCACGTGCATGACAGACGTTCGCCGCGCCGGCCCCTTAAGACAGACGCGTCCGGCCGCGGCGCGGCGGCTCCCGAGACCGGCGGCTCGCCGGATCGACTCATAAAGCCCCGCAACAACGGGACACGGGAACCAACCGGTGTCCGCTCGTAGGTGTGAGCGCCGGTGGAACGAGCCCGCCATCGGCGACCTGCTCGTCTCATCGGGACTGGATCCCTCCCGCGGTAGCCGCCCCACGCCCACGTCTTCCGGTCCCGTTTTCGCGCCCGTACGGCCCGACCGCGACGGCGCGCCGGCCCGCCGAGAATCAACGCTTAATACGCCCCGGGAAAACTCCGAGATATGATACTCGAAGCCGCCGTGACGGAGCCGCTGCCGATCAGCGCGACCGCGGGCGCGGTCCTGCTCGCGAGCCTCGCGCTCGTCGCCGTGTGGGTCGCGTACCTGTACCGCTGACCGAGCCGGCGGCCGTCAGTCCGTCTCGTCTCCGACGTCTTCGGCCCGGTCCTCGACCGACCCCGACCCTTCTCCGACCGGCCTCGGCTCGACCGCGTCTGTGTGCTCGCGGACCCACGCCGCGGCGCGCTCCGCTTCCGCCTCCCTCTCGGCGGTGATCTTCACGCTGACGACCTCCCCCGGGTAGGAGCCGACGCGCACGTCGAAGCGCTCCCGGAGCGACGCGAACCGGTCGAGCAGTTCGCTCTCCGGCTCGTCGACATCGACCGTGAGCACGTGGGTCAGCGTCCCCGCGAACTCGTCTTCGACCAGTTCGAACATCGCCTTCATCTCCCCCGGTACCCCGGGGAGGACGTAGACGGACTCGACGACCGCGCCAGGGGCGACTCCGGCCTCGTTCGGCAGCGGCCGGCAGTCGGCGGGGAGGTGCGTCGTCTCCGCCGCGAGGTCGCCGCCGCTGTACCCGCGCTCGGCGAGCCACGCGGCGGCCTCCGCGTTCTCGGCCAAGTCGCGGCCGAACGCGGCCGCGACGGCCTCCATCGTCACGTCGTCGTGCGTCGGGCCGAGGCCGCCGGTGACGATCACCGCGTCGTACTCGGCGTGATACTCGTTGACGACGCGCGCGATCTCGGCGACCTCGTCCGGGACGACGGTCACCCGCCTGACGGCGACCCCGCGGGCGTCGAGGCGGTCGCAGAGCCACGTGGCGTTCGTGTTCTCGGTGTCCCCGACGAGGAGCTCGTCCCCGACGGTGACGACGGCGGCGTTCATACCCGACTCAAGCGGGGCGCGGTAGAAAAGGACCGCGGCGCGGGCGGGGGGAGCGGCGACGGCGACCGGGCGCGCCCGTCAGAGCAGGCCGTCGTCGTCGTCCTCGTTGACGCCGAGGCCGAGGTCGCGCCGGCGCTCCCTGAGCGCCTCCAGCTGGCGGCGGAAGTAGAGCGTCCCCGCGACCGCGGCGACGGCGGCGATGACGAGGATGACGCCGAACACAACGAGGTCGCCCTCGCGGTACGACTGGACGACGATCGACCCGCCCGTCACCTCGTCCCAGACGATCCGGTCGCGGTCGCCGACCGTCTCGACCGTGTGGTCGCGCGGCGACACGTGCCCGACGATCGGCACCTCGGTGCTGAAGTCCGGCGGCAGCGTCACCGCGTACGACCCGTCGACGTACGCGCGCATGCTGAACCGACGGGGCGACCCGGCGCCCGAGAACGCCGCCTTCCCGCCGCTCATGTCGTCCGCGAAGCGGATCCACGTCTCGTCGGTCGTGCGCTCGATCTCGCCGCCGCGCTCGCGGAACTCGCTGCCCGTGATCACCTCGCCGTCGGGGTACTGGTAGCGGAACGCCTCGAACTCCAGCGGCTGGTCGCCGGCGTACGGCGTCTGTCGGTACAGCCGGATCTCCTCCCCGTCGCCCACCGCGTACACGACGGTGTACGTCGCGTCGGTGGTGAGGTTGAACGCGGCGTCGCGGTTCGTGTCGAAGTCGTACGCGTGCGGCGGCTCGGCGTCGAGGGTCTCGTTGGTCACCTCGCCGCCGCCGGTCGCGTAGCCGAGACAGCCGGCGCTGACAGCGAGGAGCGCGACCGTCGCCACCGCGAGCGCGAAGCGTCTGTTCACGTATGTTCTCCGTTCAAACGACGCAGCGCATCTCCGCCGGGAGGTACGAGCCGATGGCCGCGAGCAGCCCCGGCGGGTCGGTCCCTTCCGCGCAGACGATGCTCTGCTCCAACAGCCCCAGCCGATCGACGGTGACGATGTCCTGCGCGTGGCCCGCGCGGTTCACCGTCGCGCGCGTCTCGCCGCGGGTCGCCGAGTTGACGTTCACCCGGCCGTCGCCGCGCTGCCAGTCGTACAGGCGGTCGCGCTCGGCGTCGGCGAGTCGGGTCGGCTCCGCGTCCGGGTCGCCGGCGTCGCCCCCGTAGACGAACCGCATCGGGAGGTGTTGGACGAGGCCGAACCGCTCGACGACCTGCTCCGGCGAGCCGACGCCGAGCCCCAGCTCGTCGGCGGGGACGAACACGTCGACGCCGGCGTCGAGGGTGATACCCACGTCGTCCCACGATTCGAGGGTGCCGACGTACGTCTCGCCCGCTTCGAGGCCGCCGTCGTGGGCGACGATCTCGCCCCACGTCTCCGCGAGGACGTTGCGCGCGACCGGGGCGTCCTCGCCCGTCACGTCCACCTGGACGAAGTCGTCGTCGCGGACGCCGACCTGCCAGTCGACGTCGAGCTCGCCGACGTCGTTGGCGACGAGCGAGGTCATGCCGTCGAGCGCGCGGTCGCGGGCGTCGCCCTCGACGTAGCACTTCGTTGCGAGGACGACCATCAGGCGGTCACGTCCGCGTTGAGCTCGTCGCGCAGCTCCTCGATGCGCTGGTCCATCGCCTCGCGGAGCCGGTCGTTGTCCATCGCCTCCAGCGGCGAGCCGCACTCGGGGCACTCGAAGCCGAAGTCCATCGCCTCGCCGAACTCGAACCGGATGGAACACACCTCACAGAGGTAGAATTCGTGGGTGCGCTCGTACTCCTCGCGCTCCTCTAAGGCGTCGAGCAGCCGGTACATCTCCTCTTGGAGGTTCTCCGGGATGTTGTCGTAGTGGAACGTCCACAGGTACGTGAGCCACCCGGAGTCCTCGTCGCGGACGCGGCGGTACGTCGCCAGGTCGTTCTCGTACAGGATGAACAGCGCGCGCCGCACGTCGTTGAGCTCCAAGCCGAGCTCCTCGGCCAGCTCCTCGTCGGTGACCTCGCCGTCGGGCGGCGCGGCCGCGACCGGCATCCCCGTCGGCCCCACCAGCTCGTGGAGGTACTTCTGGATGACGGGGTCGTTCAGTAGATCCTCAAAAGCCATTACGAGAATCTGGTAGTGGAATCGGGTTAAAACCTCCGAAAGGCGCGGTCGCGACGCGTCCCGTCCGGCCGGAAATCGGGCCCCGAACCGCTCGCGACCGACCCGCGGGTCCGGCAGAGCTTTACGCGCCGTGGCTCACACTCGCCCGTATGACTGACTCGGTCGACGGCCGGGGCCGACGCGCGCTGGGGACCCTCGCGCTCCTCGCGGTCCCGGCGGTGCTGGCGGCGGTCCCGCTGGTCCCGCTCGCCGCGCTGCTCGGCCCCGACGGGCTCGGATTAGTCCCGCTCGGCGCGCCGGCCGGGCTGCTCGCGGCCCTCGTCGTCGGCCCCGCGCTCTCCGCGCTGCTCGGTCCGGTCCTCGTCGAGCGACGGGTCGAGCGCCTCCCGGACGCCGACCTGGACGACCGCCGCGCCGACTTCGTCGCCGACCGCGTCGAGGCCCTCGCGGCCGAGGTCGGCGTCGACGCCCCGGCGGTCACCGCGGTCCGCGTCGACGCCGCGAACGTCGCCGTCGCGGACGGCTACCGCGGCTCGCGGCTGGTGGTGTCGACGCGGCTGCTCGCCCTCCCGAAGGCCGACCGCGACGCCGCGCTGCGCCACGCGCTCGTCAGGCTCCGGTCGCGGCAGGCGCTGCTCGCGACCGCGACGCTCCCGGCGCTGGCGGCCGTCGAGACCGCGGCGCTGCTCGCGACCCTGCTCGTGGGACGCCGCGGGGACCGCACCGCCGCGGACCGCCGGGTCAACCGGATCCACGGGTACGAGCCGGACCGCGAGCGCGTCCCGTCGTGGGCGTACGCGGCCGCCGGCGTCCTGCTCTGGGCGGTCCTCCTGCCGGCGTGGGTCCCCGCGACGGTCGGGGATCGGCTCGGCGTCGCCGGGGGCCGCCGCGCCGCGGACGCGGTGGTCGCGCGGGCCGGGACCGAGCGGCGAGTCGGGCTCGGGAACGCGGTCGCGTTCGCCAGCGACGCCGCGGGTGCCGGCGACTGGCCGCCCCTCCTCGACCGGCTCTCACTCGTCTCGATGGCCGACGCCGAGACGGGGCGGGTGCGGGGGACGAGCCGGCAAGAGGCGCGGACGCGGCTCGCGCGGCTCCGCTCGAAGCGGACGCTGTAGGCGGCGGGCGTCCGGACGCCCTCGGGTCGCTCAGGGCCGCGCCGGGACCTCGAGGCGGATCGTCGTCCCGTCCTCTCCCGTTTCGATGTCGAACTCGCCGCCCGCCTTCGCCACGACCCAGTACATGAGCCAGATGCCGAGGCGGTCCGCGTGGGTCAGCGAGGTCTCGCCCGCCTCCAGCACCTGCGTCTCGTGGTCCGGGATCCCGGGGCCGTCGTCTTCGACCTCGATCGCGATCCACCCCTGCGGACGGCGCTCGACGCGCACCTCGACCGACGGCGTCTCCCTCTCGTTGTGTTTCACCGCGTTCTCGGTCGCCTCGGAGACGGCGACGGGCAGGCCGACGGCCGTCGTCTCGATCGGTCCGTCGCCGGGCAGCGACAGGGTCACCGACGCGTCCGGGTAGCGGCTGCGGATCCGGTCTCGGAGCTCGACCAGCTCGTCGCGGAGGTGTATCGGCTCGTCGAGCCCGGGCGCGGAGACCGTCTCGTCGACGGTCTGGACGGCGCCCGCGATACCGGTGAGGTCCGCGGCCGTCTCGGTGATGACGTCCAGCGACCGACGCCGCGACTCCTCGTCGGGGTCGTCCCGGAGGAGGTCCGCGTACCCCTCGATGAGGTTCATCTTGTTCCGGAGGTTGTGGTTGAGCACCCGGGCCATCACCTCCAGCCGCCGCTCCCGGATCTTCCGTTCGGTGATGTCGGACTGGAACCCGACGTAGCTCGTCACCTCGCCCGTCGCGTCGCGCAGCGGCGCGATGGAGAGCCGGTTCCAGAACTTCTGCCCGTTCGCCCGGTAGTTGAGGATGTCGACCTCCACCGGGCGCTCCTCGTCGAGCGCCGCCCGTATCTCGGCCGGCGACTCCTCGCCGGTGTCCGGGCCTTGGAGGAACCGGCAGTCCTCGCCGAGCACCTCGTCGCCGTAGCCGGTCAGCTCCTCGAACTGCCGGTTACAGTACACAAGGGGATTGTCGTCGCCGTCGGTCGCCCGCGCGAGGGTGATCCCGAGCGGGGCCTCGTCCATCGCCTGCTCTTTGCGCCGCAGGTCCGCGACGGTCCGCCGGAACCGGAGCGACGTCCGCCGCCGCTGGATCAGGTTCGAGACGCGCGTCACGAGCGCGCGGCGCCCGACCGGGAGTTCGACGACGTCGTCGACGCGCTCCCACGCGGCGTGACCGAGCCCCGCCCGCGACCCCTCGCTCACCAGCAGCGCGAACGGGAGGAACGCGGGGTCGGCGCGCTCGCGTCGGGCGTCGACCGCGTCCGCGGCGGCCTCGAAGGCACCGGCGTCGAGGAGGCAGCAGTCGAACTCGCCCGCCAGCGCGTCCGGCGACTCGGCGGTCCGGACGGCGTACCGCTCGGACAGGGCCTCGGACAGGAGCCCGCGGTCGCGGTCGGCGTCCATCAGGAGGAGGACCGTCGCGCGGTCGCGGCCGGGCTCTCGGCCGACGGCGGGGGCGGTGTCGTCGCCCGCAGCGCGGTCCGCGGACGCCTCCTCGTCGGGACGGCCCGCGGCCTCGCTGCCGTCGCCCGCCCCGGACCCCGGGTCCGACTTCGAGTCCATCTCACCGTAGCTGAGGCGGGGAACCACTAAGAACTACCCCATATATATCACGGTCGCCGTCGAGTACCACGATATGACACCGTCGCTATCCGAACGGGCGTCGACCGGCGTCGCCGGCCTCGACGAAGTGCTGTCGGGCGGGCTCGTCCCGACGCGGAGCTACATGGT
Organism: Halorubrum coriense DSM 10284; assembly: GCF_000337035.1. Lineage (GTDB taxonomy): Archaea > Halobacteriota > Halobacteria > Halobacteriales > Haloferacaceae > Halorubrum > Halorubrum coriense. The sequence goes on along the minus strand of NZ_AOJL01000026.1, from coordinate 112,283 downwards.
CCGCGGACAGGCCGGGAGCGGGAAGACCATCCTGGGGTTCCACTTCCTCCAGCAGGGCGTCGACGAGGGGGAGACGGCGCTGTTCGTCAACCTCGAAGAGGACCTCCGCGACCTGAAGGCGAACGCGGCCGCGCTGGGCTTCGACGCGGACGCGATCGAGTTCCTCGACCTGAGCCCGGGCGCGGACGCCTTCGTCGAGGACGAGTCGTACGAGGTGTTCGCGCCGTCGGAGGTCGAGCGGGAGCCGCTGACCGACCGGATCGTCGAGGGCGTGACGGCGGTCGACCCCGACCGGGTGGTGGTCGACCCCCTGACGCAGCTCCGGTTCCTCCTCTCCGACGACTACCAGTTCCGGAAGCAGGTGGTCGGGTTCATGCGCTTCCTGAAAGACCGCGGGGCGACGGTGCTGTTCACCGTCCAGAACACGCCGTCGCTACCGACCGACGACCTCGAGTTCGTCACGGACGGGACGATCCGGCTCGACGCGGGGCCGTACGGGAAGACGGTCGGCGTCCCGAAGTTCCGCGGGTCGGCGACGCAGAGCGGCGACCACGCCTACCGGATCACCGACGCGGGGATGGAGGTGTTCCCCGCGCTCCAGCCCGGGACGCGCGACGAGGACCTCGCGTTCGAGCAGGTGTCGTCGGGGATCCCCGAGATCGACGAGCTGCTCCACGGCGGGATCGAGCGCGGCACCGTCACCATCGTGAGCGGCCCGACCGGCGTGGGGAAGACGACTCTCAGCACCCAGTTCATGAAGGAGGCGGCGGGGCGGGGAGAGCGCTCCGTGATCTACCTGTTCGAGGAGAACCGGGAGACGTTCCTCGCTCGGTCGCGGGCGGTCGACATCCCGGTCGACGAGATGCTGGCGAAGGGGACGCTTCAGGTGATAGAGGTGGAGGCGCTAGAGCGGTCGCCACAGGAGTTCGCGCGGATGGTCCGCGACGAGGTCGAAGGCGAGGGGGCCGACATCGTCATGATCGACGGTATCGCCGGCTATCGGCTGACGCTGCGTGGCGAGGAGGAGCAGATGCTCCAGCAGATGCACGCGCTCGGCCGCTACCTCAAGAACGCGGGCGTCACCGGCGTCTTCATCGACGAGACGCGGAACGTCACCGGGGAGTTCCACGCGACGATGGAGAACATCAGCTACCTCGCCGACAACATCGTCTTCCTCCGGCACCTGGAGGTCGGCGGCGAGCTCCGGAAGGCCATCGGCGTGTTGAAGAAGCGCACGAGCGACTTCGAGCGGACCATCCGCGAGTTCAAGATCACGGAACACGGGATCACCGTCGGCGAGCCGATGTCCGGCCTCCGCGGCATCCTGAGCGGGACCCCGGAGGTCGTCGAGCGGGACGCGGGGCAGGTAGAAGGGCCCGGCGATAGCGACGAGTAAGCGAGGGTCGGTCGCGGCGCTCGGACCGTCACCTCACTCGTCTTCGGTGGGGTCGTCGTCACCCGGGCCGTCACCGCGATCATCGTCGCCGCGCTCGCCTCCCTCCGCCCCGTCCGCGTCGACCACCGTCTTGCCGGTCGCCTCCGGCACGACGCGGCGGTCAGCGTCGGCCCACTCCCGATCCAACTCCTCGCCGTCGAACAGGCGGTCGAGGAAGACGGCGAGCCCCGCGACCTCCGAGTGCGGCTGGTTCGTCACGCCCACGTTGAAGTCGGCGCGCTCGTACAGCGCCCACGGCACCTTCTCGCCGCCGACCACGACGAGGAGGTCGCGCGGCGGCGACGCCTCCCCGAGCGCGTCCGGCTCGTCGAGGCCGACCGCCTCGCGGATCGCTCCCTCCACGTCCTGAACGCGTTCGCCGTACATCGTGAGGTGGACCACGACCCCGTCCCAGTTCCGGACGATCGCCTTCTGGTCCTCGCGCAGTTCGACCGCGAACGGCCCGCCGAACCGGCCGGTGATGTCGCGGACCGTCTCCGCCGACTGTCCGGCGTTGTCGGGGAAGATCACTCGGTCGGCCCCGAGCGCCCGGGCCGTGAGCCCGACGTGCGTCGTCATGCGGTCGTCGCGCCCCGGCCGGTGGCCGTACCGGAGGACGACGACCTCGCGCGCATCGTTCATGCCACCGACTGCGGGGGCGAGTCGGGTGTCGCTTTCGATGCGAGCGCGCGGCCCTGCGGTCTCGTTCTCCTCGATCTGATCCGTATCTATGGATCAAAGAGAGAATAAACGGATGGATGTGACCACGTAACTGAAAGCTTCATGTGGGAGGCGGTCGCGGTGTGACGCATGACGAGCGTCAAGGAGTTCCGCGTCGACGAGCCGGCGACCGCCGACGGACTCGGTCGGGGGCGGTTCGCCTTCACGGACGCCTACTCGGTGTTCGACTGGGGGCAGATGCCCGACGCGATCCCGCACAAGGGGGCGAGCCTCTGCGCGATGGGCGCGTTCAACTTCGAACTGCTGGAGGACGCCGGCGTTCCGACCCACTACCGCGGGGTCGCGGACCCGGGTGCCGCGGCGGACGACCGAGCCGAGCCGGACCCCGTCCCCCTCGCCGAGGCGACCGCGCCGCCGACGGAGATGGCCATCGACCTGACGCAGGTCCCCGACCTGCCGTACGAGGGCCTCCACGCCGGCTACGACTACGACGCCTTCCACGCCGCGGGCGGGGAGAACTACCTCGTCCCGCTGGAGGTCGTCTTCCGCAACCGGGTCCCGATCGGGTCCAGCCTGCGGACGCGCGCGGAACCCGCCGAACTCGGCCTCGACGACCTCGGCGGGCCCGACGGCGAGTGGCCCGACGAGCCGGTCGACCTCCCGGAGCCGGTCGTGGAGTTCTCGACGAAGTACGAACAGCAGGACCGCTACCTCGCCCGGGCCGAGGCCGACGGGATCGCGGGGGCCGCCGACGTCGACGCCCTCGAGGCCCTCGCGCGCGACGTGAACCGCGTCGTCACCGAGCGCGCCGAGGCGGCCGGGTTCGTCCACGAGGACGGCAAGATCGAGTGCCTCTACGTCGACGGCGAGCTCCGGGTCGCGGACGTGGTCGGCACCTTCGACGAGAACCGGTTCTCCTACGGGGGCCGCGGCATCTCGAAGGAGGTCGTCCGCCAGTGGTACAAGGCGAACGACACCGACTGGGTCGAGGCTGTGAAGACGGCGAAGACCGCGGTCGCCGACCGCGACATCGACGACTGGCGCGAGCTCTGCGAGCCCGACCCCGACCCGCTCCCGCCGGCGGTCGTCGACGCGGTCTCGGCGCTGTACGCGGCCGGGACGAACGCGTACACCGACCGCGAGTGGTTCGACGTACCCGACGTCGAGGCGGCGCTCGACGCGGTCGACGCCCTGTAGGGCGGTCCCGAGAATCGGGGAAAGCGACCGTCGAATCATCACGATCGACGACACGCGAGGGAACCTCTTTACCGCCGACGCGCGTGGATTCGCGCATGTCCACCGACGCGAATTTCGGGGAGCGCCTCGAATCTCAGACCGTCGCGTACCTCGACCGGATCGACGACTGCGTCGCCCTCCTCCCGCGGGCGCTCGACGAGTACGCGAGCGACGGCGCGTACGACGAGACGGTCGCCGAGATAGCCGCCGTCGAGAGCGAGTGCGACGACCTCGTCCGCGGGCTCACGGCGCTCATCACCGACGCCGGACCCGACGACATCGGCCTGTTGAACACGCGGATCAACTTCAACGAGTCCGCGCTCCTCGACTTCTACAACGAGCTCGACGTGGTCGCGAACCACACCGAACGGATCGTCGAAGAGGTGGCGATGATGCGCCCCGACGCGGACGTCGAACCGTTCGCCGACATGCGGGAGATGGCGACGCGGATCGCCGAGATGACCGCGGTCCTCGGCGACGTCGTCGAGGGGTTCGTCAGGGGGCTCGCGCGCGCCGACGCCACCGAGACGCTCGCCGAGGGGATCGAGGCGATCCGCGCGCTCGAAAGCGAGTGCGACGACCTCCGAAACGACGCCATCGATACCGCCTTCGCCGACGAGTCGATCGACCAGCCGCTCGTCCACCGCGAGCTCGCGATCCTGCTGGACGAGCTCGCGAACACGATCGAGGACCTCACCGACCGGATCGTCGTGATCGCGAGCAAGGAGCCGGGGATCGTCACGGACGCGGACGAGTCGTAGGCCGCCCTCCGCCCGCTCACCGCCGCGCCCAGTCGAGCATCCGCGCGTAGAAGGGGTCCGTGCCGAGCGCGTCGGCGTCGCCCACCAGCGTCAGCTGCTTCTTGGCCCGTGTGAGCGCGACGTTCATCCGCCGGTGGTCCTCGAAGATGGGGCCGTCGAGGTCGCCGGTCGCGACGAGGGACACGACGATCACCTCCTTCGAGGAGCCCTGGAAGCGGTCGACGGTGTCGACCGTCGCGTCGGTCCGGCGGCCGATCTCAGCGACCTGCGCGCGGAAGGGGGCGATCACGCCGATGTCGTCGGGGTCGACGCCGGCGGCGACGTAGGCGTCGACGATCGCGGCGACGCGCTCGGCCTCGCGGACGTTCCGGTTGCCGTCGCGCTCGCCGCCCGGGTCGACGAACCCGACGCCGCCGGTCAGGTCGGGGGCGAGCGCGTCGGGATCGACGCCGAGGTCGGCGAGCGTCTGCCCGGCCACCTCGGGGGTCGCGGGCCGGAGCGCGCCGTCGTAGAACTCCGCGGAGGCGAACGCCTGAATCCGCTGGCTCATCCGGTACTGGCGGTCGAGCATGACGCTCGCGTCGGGGTACGCCTCGATGAGCCGCTGGAAGAGCGAGGTCGTGAGGTCGTTCTCCGCGCGGACGACCGGCGGGAGCTGCTCGTGGTCGCCGACGAGGACGAACCGGTCCGCGAGGTTGATCGCGGCGTGAGTCCCCGGCTCTGTGAGCTGAGAGGCCTCGTCGACCAAGGCCACGTCGAACTCGCACTCGCGCATGACTCGGGATCCGCAGGCCGCCGTCGTCGCGGCGACGACCGGCGCGTCCCGCAGCTCGGCGGCCTTCGCGTTCGGCTCGCCGCGCTGGACGAGGCGCACGTCCCGCATGTCGTCGCGCACGCCGGTCTCCGTCCCGACTCGGAGCACGTCGTCGAACCCCTGATCCCGCAGGGCCTCCAGCGCGTTGTCGACCGCGCGGTTGGTGAACGCGGAGAGCAGCACCCGGTTGCCCTCCGCGACGAGCGCCCGGATCGTCCGGGCGATGGTGTACGTCTTCCCGGTTCCCGGCGGGCCGTGGATCAGCGCGCAGTCCTCGGCGTCGACCGCGAGCGAGACGGCCTCGTTCTGCGCCGCGTTGTTGTCGATGTACGTCTCCGGAGCGTCGACGGGTCGGTCCGCCGGGTCTCGGAACTCCGGGTCCCGCCGACCGAAGACCACGTCCTTGCGGTCGGGGTCGCCCTTCAGCACGGCGTCGTGGAGCGCGGTCAGCGAGCGGTCGACGGATATCTCGGAGGGGTAGACGTCGAGCCGCCGCAGCTCGACGGGCTCGTCCGTCTCGACGACGACCTCGTCGCCCCCGAGCGCGGTGATCCGGCCGAGCTCGGCGTGGCCGGCGACCGGGTCGCCGTCGCTCGCGAGCGCCACGTCGCCCTCGCGGAGCTTCGAGACGGCGTCGCCCGGTTTCCGGGCGCGGAGCTCCCACCGGGCGTCGTCGATCTCGGTCTGCGCGACCGGCTCCAAGCCGATCAGCGCGCGGTCGTCGGCCGCGCGCTCCTCCGGGGTCTGCTCCCACAGCTTCCGGTACTCCGCGTGGGTCTCGCGGCGCTCCTCTTCGAGGGCGACGTAGAAGCGGTCGAAGTAGTCGCGCTCCGCGTCCGGGATCGGCGTCCCGATCTGGCCGGCCTTCGACTCCTGGTCGAGCCGGCCGGAGACGACCATACAGGCGTCCTGCTCGAAGCAGTAGCTACAGGTCGCGTCGGCCTCGTACCCCGTCGGCACCGTGGGGCGCTCGCCGGGGTCGTCGAGCGCGCGCCACTCCATCGCGGCGAGGGCGTTGCGCTCGCGGACGACGAACTCGAGGAAGCCGCGCCCGACCGTGAACTCCTTGGCCGGCGCTAAGTCGCCGGACTCCTCGTTGCGGTCGAGGGCGGTGTTCTTCGTGTACAGCAGCGTCCCGATGTCGGGGTCGACGCCGCGCTCGTCGAGCATGAGCGCGTAGCACGCCGCCTGAACCTTGTCGTGGAACCGCGGCTCCCGCTTGGTGTTCTTTCCCGTCTTCAGTTCGACCGGCGTGCCGCGTCGGAGGGCGTCCGCGCGGCCCTTTAACCCGAACGTGGGCGAGATGAGGGAGAACTCCGAGCGCCACGTGTCCTCGTCGGCGAGCGTCCCCTGCGCGAGCCACCCCTCGACCGCGGCGGCGTTGCGCCGCACCTCGTCTTCGACCTCCGCGGTCTCGTAGCCGAGCAGTCCGAGTTCGAGGCCGGCCTCCGCGACGCGCTCCTCGACGGACGCCTCCAGCTCCATCCCGCGGAGCAGGTCGCCGAACACCTCGTGGACGATGGTCCCCTTGACGACCGGGTAGTTGAGCGGGATCCCCGAGAGCTTATTTAAATAGTACATCCGCGGGCACTGGACCCACGACCGGATCCCCGTCACGTCGACGAGGAAGTCGGGTTCGAGGACGACCCACGACTCGTCGCTCGTCGCGTACCCCGTCTCCCCGCGGTACTCGTCCTCCTCGGGGTCGGTGACGAGCAGCTCCATCCCCGGCTCGGCGTGCTCGGCCGTCTCCGTCCACTTGCCCCACAGCGTCACGTCAACCGGGTCGCCCGCGCCGCGGTCGGGCCGGATCCGCACCTCGCGGAGGTCGCGCTCGCCGTACGACGTCGACACCGTCCGCGCCTCCCCGACGGAGAGGATCGGCCCCCGAACGTTCACGTCCCCGCTGGGCGGCGACACCGAAAAACGCTGTCGGTGGGACCGGTGGCGGCCGGCGCACGACGCCGACGAGTCGAGGGGCGAACGCCCGTCAGGCCCGCCGCCACCGACACGCTCTTGCGCCCGCGTTTCCGAACTGTCGACCGACATGCGCGTACGAGACTGGGACGACATCCTCGCGGACGTCGCGAGCGACTCGACCGACCCCGACGGCTGGCGCGCGGTCGCGGGCTCCCGCCGCGGCGGCCTCGGCGAAGACCTCTACTTCGGCCACCCGAGCGTCGGTCTCTACCACCTGAAGACGTACGCCAAGAACCCCCGCGACCTCCGCGGGGTCGGGGCGCAGATCGCCCGGAAGGTCGACGACGGAATCGACCCGCTCCTCCCGGACGCCGACAGCGACGGCCGGTTCGCGGTCCGGTCGGCCCCGGAGGACGAGGACCACGCCGAGGAGATGGCGACCCGGCTCACCGAGACGCTGCGGGTCCACGCCGAGGCGCCGACCGACCCGGACCACCTCTTCGAGGACGTGATGGAGGCCGTCGAGTCGCCCGCGTTCGGCCCGATGGACTACGAGTTCGACGGGCGACCCGACGAGCTCGACGAGCTGTCCGACACCTTCGAGGAGGCCGAGGAGCTGCTCACCAGCGAGCTCGACGACCTGATCGAGGACGACGACGTCGACCGCGGCTTCCACTGAGCGGCGGCGGGACCGCGCCGCCGCGGCGGGCCAAGCCATGTCGGACCCGCCCCATCGGTTTTGTCGCTCCGACGCCAACGGGGCGCATGGGAGTCAAAGAAGACACGGTGAACGGTCTGATATCGCTCGGTATCGGCGTCGCAGTCACTTGGTTCGCGGCCGACGACGGGGACCACGACACGACCGATCTCCTCGTCGCGGTCGCGATCAGCTCCTTCCTCTCGGGCTACTTCACGAGCTACTTCGCGAAGTGACCGGTGACCGGTGACGCCCGGGCCGCTCGGTGACGTCCCGGTGGACCGCCCGCGTCAGATCGCCGTCACCCACGCGCGGTACTCGTCGTCGAGCTCGTACACCTCCCGGAAGGCGCGCTCGACGAACCCGGCGACGCGGTTCGCGTCCGACCGCGCGGTGACGACCGCGTTCGTCCCCTCGGCCTCCTCCGGGCTGACGAGCTCGTCGATGCGGAACTCGGGGAACTCGGAGAGGAGCGCCTTCAGCCGGTCCAGCTCCGCGTCGGTACAGTCGAGGATTAGCTCCGTGCCCGCGAGCTGGATCCACGGCGGGACCTCGCCGCCCTCGGTGTCGTCGCTGTCGGGGTCGACGTCGACGGTCATCACGTCGCCGGAGCGCGCGCGGTGCGCGGCCGCGGCGTCGGCGAACAGCTTCAGGCGCTCGTCCCCCGTCGCGGCGTCGAATCGGGTCATACCCTCGCTCCGCTACGACGGGGCTTAAAAATCCGGACTCCGCCGCCGCGCGGTTCGAGCCGACCCTACTCCCGCTCCGTCTCGCTCAGCACGTCGTCGACGACCGAGCGCGTGCGCTCGGCCTCGGCGAGCCGGTCGTCGGCCTCGCCGCGCTCGATCAGGGCGAGGTCGTCGCCGTCGAGCGCGTGGCGCACCTCGGCCGCGCGGCGGAGGCGCTCGTACTCGTCGGTCCGCGCGAGCTCGCGGACCGACCGCAGGGTCGCGACCGCGTCGTCGTCGGCGATCCGCCCGACGAGCGGGACGAGTTCGTCGATCTCGTAGGCGAGCTCGTCGCCGGGCTTCGGCGGCCAGTCGAGCGTCAGCGGCTCGCCGTCGAGGCGTTCGAGGTACGTCCGATGGACCGCGACCGCGGTCCGGAGCGCGCCCGGGTCGTCGACGTAGTGGTCGAGTTTGGAGTTCGTGTAGTCGGCGTACTCCAGCAGCGTGGCGGGCGGCTCCTCGCCGGCCGCGTGTGTCTCGACGTACTCCGCGAGGTCCGTCGGCGGCACGTCGACGTCCACGAAGGGGGTCCCGTCGGCGCGGTCGAGGAAGTCGAACACCTCGCGGGCGGACGCCGACTTGAAGAGCTCCCGGAACGCCTCCAGCACCGCCTCGTCGTACGACTCGATCGGCTCGCGGAGGCGACCGAGGTCGGCGTCGAGGTCGGCGTCGGCCATCTCGGCGACCTCGCGGAGCTCGTCGAGCCGCGAATCGAGGCGCTTCAGGGCCTCGCGGGCCGCCTTCCGGCTCGCTCGGTAGTCGTCGACCGCGTCGTCGTACGCCTCCAAGAGGTCGACGAACTCCCCCGCCGGCTCCAGCGCCTCGCGGGCGGACGCGAAGTCCTCGTCGGAGAGGCGGCGCTTGTCGACCGCGTCGTCGGCCGCCTCGAAGGCCTCGCCGGCGGGGAGGTCGTCGTCGACGTCGACCGCCTCGCCGAACTCGCCGCGGAAGCGGACGTACGACTCGAAGTCGCCGGAGCCGACCGCGTCCTCCTCGTACCGGTCGAGGATCCGGTGCGCGCGGCGGTACGCGTCGGCCACCGCCTCGACGCGGTCGCGCCCGTGGCCGTCGATCCGCGACTCGATCCGGCGGAGCTCGTCGTAGCGCTCGCGGAGCCGCGCCGCCGCCTCCCCGGCCTCGTGAACCGGGTCGTCTCCGTCGCCCGCGCCGCCTCGCCGCGCGGTTCCGCCGGCGCTCTCGACCATCGGTCAGTACACCTCGTCGGGGTCGAAGACGCGCTCGCCGACGTGCTCGCCGTCGACCGTCCGGTGGAAACACGACCGGTGGCCGGTGTGGCAGGCCCCGCCCTCCTGGTCGACGAGGTACAGCAGCGTGTCGGCGTCGCAGTCGACCCGGACCTCGCGGACCGTCTGGGTGTGGCCCGAGGAGCCGCCCTTGTGCCACAGCTCCTCGCGCGACCGGGAGTAGTAGTGGGCCTCCCCGGTCTCGCGGGTGCGCGAAAGCGCCTCGGGCGAGACGTACGCGAGCATCAACACCTCGCCGGAGTCGGCGTCTTGGGCGATCGCCGGCACCAGCCCGTCCTCGCCGAAGTCGACCTCGATCGACTCGGCCTCCGCGTCGGCGTCACTCATGGCTGTCCGGAGGCGTGGCGCTCGAATAGTCCTTGTGCCTGCGCTACCCGCGCCGCAACACGAGCGCGTCGCCGTCGGCGTACGCGTCCGGCCGCCGCTCGACGACCTCGAAGCCGAGCGACTCGTACAACGCGAGGGCGGCGTCGTTCTCCGGGTGCGCCTGGAGCGTCACCGGCCCGTCGGCGTCCGCGATCGCGGCGCGGAGGAGCCCGCGGGCGCGCCCCTCGCGTCGGAACCCGGGCGCGACGACGAGCTCCGCGACGTGGACGCCCGGCCGGTTCGGCGCGTCCACGGGGAGCAGGTAGCCGACGACGCGCCCCTCGGCGACGCTCACGCGGGCGGCTCCCACCGCCAGCCCGTACTCCAAGAGGTCCGGGCTCGGCTGGCGGAGGTGCGACTGGAGCTCGCGGATCCGGTCGGCGTCGGCGGTGCGCCCCGGACGGACTCGGGGGTCGGGGCCGTCCCGTTCGTCGGCGTCCGGTCCGTCGCCGTCGGGTCCGTCGTCCCCGGCGTCGGACGCGTTCTCGCCGGGCATCTCACACCACCGCCCAGAGCGCGACGGCGACGACTGCGCCGCCGAGCGTCGCGAGGAAGTTCACTGTCTGGTTGCCGATCCGGTCCCCCTCGATCAGCGCGCCGAGGAGGCTGTCGAGGGTCATTCCGGCGACGCCCGCGGCGACGACCGCGCCGCCCGCGGCGACGCCGCCGGGGACGACCGGGTCGAGGAGCGGCGCGCCGCCCGCGGCCAAGACGCCGACGAGCAGCGCGCCGGAGAGGCCGGCGAGCTCGCCCTGCCAGGTGATCGCGCCGTCCGTGCCCGGCTCGACGCGCCGGAGGGTCGTCACGAGCCGCGGCCCGTCGTAGAGGCCGCCGATCTCCGAGGAGAGCGTGTCGGCCATCGCGGTCGCGGTCGCGCCCGCGAAGGCGAACCCGAGCGGCGCGGCCGGGACGGCGAGGTGCGGCGCGACCGCGTAACCGACCACCGCCGCGAGCGCGACCGCCGAGTTCGCCAGCACGTTGCCCGTGCCGCGGGCCCCCTCGTTCTCCTGAGCGACCCCGCGGGCCGCCTTCTCGTCGAACCGGTACTTCGAGGCGAGCCCCCCGAACGCGTAGAAAGACATGAGGGTGAGGAACCACCCCACGCCGCCGAGGACGACGGCGAGCAGCGCCGAGACGACGCCGGTGAGCATCCCCGCGACCGACGCGGTGCCGATAGCGAAGGAGACGTAGCCGAGCGCGCCGGTCACCGCGAGGCCGACGACGATGAGGGGGGCGTCGACGGTCGGCTCGAGGGACATGAACCCCCAGGTCACGAACGCGACGAGTATCGTCGTGATGTGCGCGTCCCGGGAGAACACCAGCGAGCGGACGAGCGCGGCCGTCAGCGCGGCCGCGGCCGCGAGGAACGTGAGCAGGGGGACCGTCGTCCCGTCGACCGGGGCACCGGTCTGGAGCCGGACCGCGATCTGTCCGACGAGCGCGCCGGCCGTCCCGGCCGCGACGTAACCGGCGACGAGGGGGAACTCGTCTTCGGTCCGGCGGGAGACGAGCGTCCGACCGAGGCGGCCGACGCCGACGGCGAGCGCCGCGGCCGCGAACGCCTCGTACGGCAGCGGCGCGCGCGGCAGCGACGCGAACAGCGCGAGGCCCGCGCCGGCGAGCGCGAAGGAGACCAACCCGTAGAGGCGTTCTTCTTCGCGGTCGCCGGGAAGCGCGAGCGTCTCGAACCACTCGCCGTCGCGGACGCCGAAGAACGCCACCCCGGCGACGGCGAAAAACGGCACTGCCGCGGCGACGTCGAGCGCCGGCGCGAGGACCGCGATGGCGGCGACCGCGGCGAAGATACCCGCACGTCGGAGCCTCCGTATCACACCCTCGGCTACCCGCGACGCCCACTTAACGGTCCCGACAGCCGTCGGGTGGTCGGCCGCGAGTCGCGCGGGGTTCGGCACCTCCGCGACGACGGCCCCTCGGCGGCAGTACTCGCTCCCGTCAGCGGCGGTACTCGCTTCCCTCAGTACCGGTACTCGTTGAACTGGACCGCGTGCCCCTCCAGCACGCGCACGGACTCCTCCGGATCCTCCTCGTCGTCCCCGGTCCGGTCTTCGTGTGAGTCAACCCCTCTCATATGAGAGCGGTACACTCGCTCGTATATAAATATTGTCCACGCGGTGAAGGTTATACCTCCGCTTTGGGCGACGCTCAGCCGATGACGCGGTCGATCTCGCCGAGGTGGTCGAGGACGTGGTCCGGCTCGACGTCGGACGATTCGAGGACGGCCTCGTCGGTGACGCCGGAGCGGACGAGGACGGTGGTCATCCCGGCGCGCTCGCCCAGCGCGATGTCCGTGTCGAGTCGGTCGCCGACCACGAGACACTCTTCGGGGGGATAGGGGAGCCGCTCGCGCACCATCTCGATCGCGGTGTCGGACGGCTTGCCGAGGACGGCGTCGGGCTCGCGCTCCGCGACGCCCGCGACGGCGCTGATCACGGCGCCCGATCCGGGCACGTCGCGCTCGGGGGCCGGGATCACCACGTCGGGGTCGGTGCCGATGAACGGGATGTCGCGCTCTAACGCCCACAGCGCCGTACAGAGGTCGTCGTAGTCGAACTCGCGGTCGATGGACGCGACGAGGGCGTCGGCGGCGTCGACGTCGTCGGTCGTCGAGAGGCCCGCGTCCGCGAACTGGTCGAGCAGCCCCGCCTCGCCGATACAGAGCAGGTCGTCGTCGCGGTGGCGTTCCCGCAGGTACCGCGTGGTGACGCTGCCGGCGGTGAAGACGCGGTCGGCGTCGACGTCGTACCCCGCCGCCCCGAGGCGGTCGACGTACGCCGGCGGCGCCTTCGTCGGGTTGTTCGAGACGAACAGCGTCTCGATCCCGGCCGCCCGGAGCCGTCGGTACCCCGCCGGAGCGCCCGGGATCGGATCGTCGCCGCGCACGACCGTGCCGTCGACGTCGATGACGGCCCCGCTGAATTCCATACGCGACGTGCGAGCGCCACGGCCCTAGTGGTTGCGCCCGGGGACACGGGGGACCGCGAGGGGGTCGTCGTCGACCGCGCTCCGAATCACGAATACGGGACGGTTTTCACCTTCGAGATAACGGAAGGGTAAAACCGCAGCGCTGCGTACCGATGTCCACTGTGACGACGACCCAGGTGACCCTCGTCCAGATCGACAACTACGGGCCGTGGACGACGACGCCGGAGCCGCGCCGCGAGATGGATCTCCAGACGCTCCAGTCGCGGCTCTTCGCGGACGTGGCCCAGTTTCTCGGGCACCGCGACGCCTACGTCTTCTTCACGCGCTTCGACAACATGATCGCGGTGACGAACGGTGTCGACGGCGCGGCCCACGCGACCCTCCAGGAGTCGATCGGCAACCGCTACCCGGTCAGCGTCAGCCTCGGCACGGCCGTCGCCGAACGCCCCGTCGACGCCCTCGAAGCGGCGAACCGACGGCTCCAGACCGCGGGTAGCGCCCAAGACGAGAGTCGGACCGAGGTGCTCGCCGGCGAGTACCTCTCCGAGACGGACCGCTCGGACCTCCAGATCGCGCACTTCGACGTGGTCAACGCGACCGGCAAGTACACCGACCGACTCAACGAGTTCGACACGTTCATCAACATCGAGCGGGCGTTCGGCTCGCTGATGCGCCACCTCCGCGAGGCGCACGGCGCGCTCTCCTTCTTCGTCGGCGGCGACAACGTCGTGGCGGTCTGCCCGGACCTCCCCGAGTCGGCGTTCTCGTCCGCGGTCTCGCACGTCGAGGCCGACGTCGACATCGAACTTCAGGTTGGCGTCGGTCGCGGCGCGTCCGCCCACGAGGCCGGCTTCGCCGCCAAGCACGCCCTCGAGGACTGCCGGCACGACGGGACGAGCGTCGAGCTGTTCGGCGCGCCCGCCGCGAGCGACTGATCGGTTCCCGGCGCCGTCGGTCGAAATCGCTCGGCGCGCAGGGAATCATATCTGATAATCTCGGTGCGGGATTTTTATACACCGGTCGGGAACTGCCGGTTAGCATGTCAGAGGAGATAGTGTTCGTCTGTACGGCGGACGGCTGTGACGAGGGCCCGTGGGAGGGCTCGCACGACGCGATGGCACACTGCTCCGAACATCCGGACCACGGGTACACCGGGATGCCGCGGTCGGAGATCGGGCCCGGCCGCGAGGTCATCCCCGCGACCGCGACGCGGAAGCGCGACAACCGCAACCTCCAGCACAAGGGCCATCCGAAAGGTGCGTACGCGCAGAACGACTGACCGGCCTCGACGGGCCAGCCGCGACACCCGCGTCCGCCCCAGACGCTGACCCCGGCTCCCCGTCCTCGTCGTGCGGCGCACCGAGCGCGCACCGCTCTGAACCGATCGTCTTCTCTTCCCCCTCGATCCGGGCGCGGTCGCTTTCTCCGCCCGTCGATCCGACGCCGTTTATCAACGGCCCGGGCGTACGGGCCGGTATGGTCTCGGAGATCTTCGATCCCGACGCGTGGGAGCCCGTCACCGACGAGTTCGACGACATCACCTACCACCGGGCCGTCGACGTCCCCGCGGTCCGGATCGCCTTCGATCGCCCCGCGGTCCGCAACGCCTTCCGGCCGGGCACGGTCGACGAGCTGTACGCCGCGCTCGACCACGCGCGAAAGCAGGCCGAGGTCGGCTGCGTCCTCCTCACCGGGAACGGTCCCTCCGAGAAGGACGGCGGCTGGGCGTTCTGCTCCGGCGGCGACCAGTCCGTCCGGGGCGGTTCCGGCTACGAGTACCGCGACGACGACGAGGCGGGCGACGACGACGACGACCTCGTCCGCGAGGCGCGGGCGGGGCGGCTCCACGTCCTCGAATTCCAGCGGCTGATCCGGTTCATGCCGAAGCCCGTCGTCGCGGTCGTCCCCGGCTGGGCGGTCGGCGGCGGCCACTCGCTCCACGTCGTCTGCGACATGACGCTCGCCAGCGAGGAGCACGGGAAGTTCCTCCAGACCGACCCCGACGTGGGCTCGTTCGACGGCGGGTTCGGCTCCGCCTACCTCGCGAAGCAGATCGGCCAGAAGAAGGCGCGTGAGGTGTTCTTCCGCGGGAAGACCTACTCCGCCGAAGAGGCCGCGGACATGGGGATGGTGAACGAGGTCGTCCCGCACGACGAACTGGAGGACGTGGCCCTGGAGTGGGCCGACGAGATGACGCGGAAGTCGCCGACGGCGATGCGGATGCTGAAGTACGCGTTCAACATGGCCGACGACGGGATGGTCGGCCAGCAGGTGTTCGCGGGCGAGGCGACGCGGCTCGCGTACATGACGGAGGAGGCCCAGGAGGGCCGCGACGCGTTCTTGGAGGGCCGCGAGCCGCAGTTCCGCGAGTATCCCTGGCACTACTGAACGGCGGAGACACCTACAAGTACGCCGGGGCGATACTCGCTCCCATGCTCGTCGAGGAGGTGATGACGACGGACCTCGTGACCTGCGACGTCGACGCCGCGGTCCGAGACGCCACGGAGCTGATGCTCCAAAACCGGGTCGGCAGCGTCGTCGTCACCGACGACGGGACCCCGGCCGGGATCCTCACCGAGAGCGACGTGCTCCGCGCCGGCTACGCCACCGACGACCCGCTGTCGGCGATTCCGGTCCGGAAGGCGGCCAGCGCCCCGCTCGTCACGGTCCGACCGAGCGCGACGCTCCGGACGGCGACGGAGCGGATGCGGTCGGAGGGCGTCAAGAAGCTCGTCGTCGTCGACGGGATGACGCCGGAGGGGATCGTCACCACGCAGGACATCGTCGACAACTACGCGGGGATCCGGAAGGAGGTCCGCGACCTCGCGACGGACGCCACGGGATGGTCGGAGCGCTCCGACCGGCTCCGCGACTGAGCGGCGTCCACTCGGTCCCGCCCGCCCGATGCGCTCCGTTATGTACGCGAGCGTCGCGCGGCTGATATGACCCGGTGGCGTCGAGTCGAGCGTCACGTTCCGGGACACGCGACGGGCGCGGGGCTCCTCGCCGGCGTTGCGGCGCTCGCTCCATTCCCTGTTTCGAATCCTTTCTGTTCCGAGCGCTATCGCTCACGGTGTGTTCGCGACAGCATGCGGGGGAAGGGATTCGAACCCCAGTCGCTCCCGTTCGCTCGCCGCGTCGCGGCTCGCTCACCTCCCGCTCCTTGGCTCGAATCCCTATTGTCTGATTGCTGTCGCTCACGATGTGTTCGCGACAGCATGCGGGGGAAGGGATTCGAACCAATGAAAGACGGTCCGGGCATGCGGCTCGCTTCGCTCGCCGGTCCGGGCTGCGACTTTCTGGATTCGAACCCTCCTTTCGCTACACCTGCGGCTCGCGAAGTGCTCGCCGCAGGAGTGCGGGGGAAGGGATTCGAACCCTCGAACCTCTACAGGAGCGGATCTTAAGTCCGCCGCTTTTGGCCAGGCTCAGCCACCCCCGCGCGAGTCGGGCTACCCGCGGCGCGGTGAAACCCCTTTCGGAAGTTCGACCGAACCCTACCAGTCGACCGAGAGCGTTCCGTCGCCGTGCGGATCTGGCGCGATCTCCTCGTCCGTCCGCCGGTCGACGACGTGGATCACGCCGGCGTCCTTCTTTGCGGGACACGCCTCGGCCGCGCGGACGTTCTCGTCCAAGTCCTCCTCGCCGATGTAGTACGCCTCCGGCTTCGCCATCCCGCTCACGACGTCCATCACCCAGTTGTCCGCGACCTCGGCGCACTTCCCCGCTCCGAAGCACTTGTTCGCCTCGAAGACGATCTTGTAGGGCTTCTCCTCGATCGGCGGCCCCTCGCCGCCGATGTCGCTGGCGCGAAGCACCTCGTCGCCGCCGTCGGCCTCGACCTCGTCGCTCATATCGCCCCCTCGGCGGCCGCCGACCTTTCCTCTGTCGGTCGTTCCCGTTCGGTCGGGACGCGCGGGTCGGCTCGCGGGGGCGAATCGGTCCCCCCGAACGGCCGCGCCGTCAGCCGTCCGCGTGTTCCGCGAGCAGCCGCTCGGCGTGGTCGAGCGAGTCGGCCGGCTCCCAGCGCACCTTCGCCGCGTCGCCGTAGGCGAGCGCCTCCTTCAGCTCGTCGCGGAGGACGCCCGCGCCGAAGCCGATCGTGTCGCCGTCGGCGTCGCCGAGCTCGTACAGCCCGTAGCGGTCCGGCGCGCTCCCCACCGTCGACCGGTCGAGGTCGCGCCACGGTTTCGCGAGGCTCATCGGAACGGTCCCGTCGGCGTCGGGTTCACCGGTGCGCGTCGAGCCCGTCTTCCGGGCCCTCGACGATCTCGTAGCTCCCCTCGGTCCAGCCGTCCTCGACGAAGACGAACACGCGCCCGCCGGCGACCTCAGGGTCCGCCACGACCTCGTTGCGCTGGCCGTCGCGGCCGACGATCACGCCGGGGAACACCTCGTCGCGGTCGCCGTCCTCGACGATGACGCGGCCGACGCCGGACTCCTCGAGGATCTCGTCGTCGGTCTTGTAGTCGTTCACGTACGTCATCACGCCCTCCGTCTCGGTGGGGTCGGTGACGAGGACGTGGGTCTCCTTGCCGGGACCGGCGGTCACCGATCCCTCGGCCGACTCGGGGACGCCCCGGTAGAGGGTCGTCCGGCCGTCGAGGTACTCGACGACGACGCCCTCCTCGCGGAGGTCGACGCCGATCGAGGTCGGCGGCACGTCGCTGCGTGATGGCGCGGACATACGCGAGGCTCGGAGTGCCGGCCTCAAAAGGGACGCGCTCGGGCCTCGCGCGGAGCGGTTCGGACCGCCGACCGCCGGACCGCTGAGCGACCGGGGCGAATTCAGCCGCGAGAATCGGCGTACCACATTTAAGTTCCTGCCGCGGGGAGTGCGTGTCATGCAACGGACGCGACGGTCCCTGCTGGGCGTCGGCGCGGCCCTCGTCGGGACCGCCGGGTGTCTCGGCGTTCGAGGCGTCGAGTACCCCGACGCCGCCGCGGACGCCGACCCGCCGGGCGACGGCGACGACCCCGGCGGAGACGACCCGCCGGACGACGCGGGCGACGCCGACGCCGACCCGCCGGTGACGAACGCCGCGCTGGCGGCCGCGACCCGCGAGGTCGTCGACGACGCGGTGTGGTTCGCGACCGAGTACCCGGACGCCGTGGCGACCTACCGCGACGCGATCGCCGAGGCGGTCGCGACCGTCCGGTCGATCCGCGCGACCGTCGACGAGGAGGCGGCGATCACGGCCGCGCAGGTCGACGCGGTCGCGGCCGCGACCCGAACGGCGATCGACCGCGCGAGCGGGGCCCTCGAACCGCACTTCTCGCCCGGGCCGCGGATCCGCAGCCGCGTCGACCGCCACGTCGAGACGCTGCGGACGTTCGCGCCCCGCGGCGACGTCGACCGCGCCCTCGAAGAACTCGACCGCATCCGGACCGGACTCGCGAGCATCGGGACCGCGCTCTACGTCGAGGCGGAGTTCTCTCGGGACCCAATCCACAACCGACTGTTCCGGCGGCTGCTCGCGCCGCTGCCGACCGACGACCGCGAGCGGGGCCGGGTCACGAACGGCACGCTCGTCGAGCTCGCCGTCGCGAGCCGGGACTTCTCGACGTTCGCGCACCGGCCGTACGACCGCGATACGCTCGACCGCGACCGGGTCCCGCGCATCTACGGGGACGCCTTTCCGCCCGAGCGCCGGCGCGAACTGCGCGCTCGGCTCGGCCCGATCCCGCAGCCGGCGGACCGCGTCGAAGAGGTGTTCGTCGCCTTCGCGGAGCGCCCTCCGGCGGGGAACCGACCCAGCGAGACGTTCCGCGGCTGGGCCCGCGAGCTCGACGGCGTCCCGGTGTACGTCCAGCGCTACCCGGACGCCGAGACCGCCGAATCGCGGCTCTCGACGGCGCTCGACGGGGGCTCGACCGACGGCCGCGCGTCCATCGACCCCGAGGCGACGCTCGCCGGCTCCGACTTCAGCGGGAACGCGTCCGCCGACGGAAACGCGTCCGCCGACGGCAACGCGTCCGAGGCGGACGCCGAGACCGACGTCGGACCGACTCCCTGGCACCGCTTCTACCACCGCGAGGCAGAGGGCGAGCGGTACGGCTTCGACGAGCACGCCGGGGTCCAGTACGGCTACGTCGTCCGGGCCGACGAGTTCCTGCTGGCGGCCGGCTTCTCCGGCGACGCGTGGGAGGAGCGGGCCGGCTGGCACGGCCGACTACGGCACGGGTGGGTGACCGGCGCGTGAACGCGAACCAGGTCGGGCTCGTGGCCGCGGCGTTCGCGCTCGTCGGCGTCGGCGCGGGCATCGTCGGCGCGGCCGCGACGGGGTGGGCCGAGGCGGCGCTGGCGACCGCCGCGACCGGCGAGACGGCGCGGTTCGGTCCGGTGTTCGTCGCGCAGTCCTACCTCGCCGCGACCGCGACCGTCCTCGTCGGCGCCGTCCCGCTCTCCGGCGTCTTGGGCGTCCTCGTCGGCTCGCGGGCCCGCGGCGTCGTCTCCGCGGCGACGACCTGCGGCCTCGGGACCGGGCTCGGCGCGCTGGCGTACGGCCTCGTCGCGGTCACGGTGATCGTCGTCTCGCAGGGCGACGCCGCCGCGCAGGCGCACGGCATCGTCGACGCGCTCGTGCCGACGCTCGCGACGGCGTTCGTCTCCGGCGCCGTCGGCGCGTCCACCGGCGTCCTCGGGACGGTGATGCGATGACCGCAGACCGAGGCGGCGGAGACCGCCCGCTCCGGCTCGCGTCGCGCCGCGGGGTCCTCGCGGTCGGTGCCGCCGGGCTGCTCGCCGGCTGTCTCGTGACTTCCGAAGAAAGGGATTCGACCACCCGACAGACGGACGACGGAACGAGCGGCGACGGCGACGACGGATCGGGCGGCGGAGCGGGAGACGACAACGACGACGGGACGGACGACGACGAGACGGACGCCGACGGCGAAACGACCCCGGACGAGGTCGGACCGGACGGCTCCGGGCTCGTCGTCACCGACGCCTCGGTGCTGCGCGTGAGCGAAGGCGGTGGGCGGACGACGATCAGCGCCCGTTTGACGGTCGAAAACGCCGGCCGGTTCGAGTACGGGACGGTCGAGTTCCGCGTCGACGCGTACGCCACGCCGGCGGGGTCGGACGCGCGCGAGGCCGTCGGATACGACTACGTCTCGCGCCGGTTCCCGCGCGACGATCGCTTCGACGGCTCGCGGTCCCGACGGTTCACCGTCGAGGTCACGTTCCCGAGCCGACGGACGGGCGCTCGGTCCGACCCGGACCGGTACGCCGTCGACGCGGCGGTCAGGCGCGCCGAGCCGCTCTGAGACGCCGCCGGCTCGGGTCTCCGCGGCGGTTCCGCTTCGGGGCGGCCAGTCGCGGTCCGCCCGCCGAGAGACTCGCCGTTATCGCTACCTCTTTGTCCGCGCTCGCGAGCCGTGATCCTATGGAGGGACGGGCCGCGGCGCTCGGAGCCGGAACCGTGTTGAACGCGCTCGCGACCGGTACGGGCGCGGCCTTCGGCATCGACATCGAGACGCGCGCGACGGTCGAACTCGACCCCGCGGCCGACGGCGTCGAGGGCGAGATCGCCGAGGACGCCGACGCCGACACCGACCTGATCGAGCGCTGCGCCGCGCTCGCGACCGAGCGCTGGGGCGACGGCGAAGGCGGTCGCGTCCGGACCGACAGCGACGTGCCGCTCGCCGCCGGGCTGAAGAGCTCCAGCGCGGCCGCCAACGCGACCGTCCTCGCGACCTGCGACGCCCTCGGGCTCGGCGTGGGCGACGACCCCGACGCCCCCGCGGTCGACGTCACCCGCCTGGAGGCCTGTCGGCTGGGCGTCCGCGCCGCCCGCGAGGCCGGCGTCACGGTCACCGGGGCGTTCGACGACGCGACCGCGTCGATGCTCGGCGGCGTCACCGTCACGGACAACGACGCCGACGAACTCCGCGTCCGCGAGACCGTCGACTGGGACGTCCTCGTCTGGACGCCGCCCGAACGCGCCTACAGCGCCGACGCCGACGTGGCGCGCTGCGAGGCCGTCGCGCCGATGGCGGACCTCGTCGCCGACCTCGCGCTCGACGGCCGGTACGGCGAGGCGATGACGGTGAACGGGCTGGCGTTCTCGGCCGCGCTCGGGTTCGACGCCGGCCCCGCGGTCGAGGCGATGCCGCACGCCGCCGCGGTGTCGCTGTCGGGGACGGGACCGAGCGTCGTCGCCGTCGCGGACCCCGAAGACCCCGAGACCGACCTCGACGCGGTCGCCGACGCGTGGACCGACCGCCCCGGAACGCTGCGACGAACGACGACGAGAGCCGACGGCGCGACCGTCGAGTGAGCGCCCGCGACACACCACTCACCACACTACCAATGAGCGACACACCCAACGCGGACGACCGGAGCCTCGACGAACTGCGACACGAGATAGAGGACATCGACCGCGAGATAGTCGAGCTGATCGCGCGCCGAACGTACGTCGCCGACACGGTCGCGGCCGTGAAAGACGAGCGCGACCTCCCGACCACCGACGAGGGGCAGGAGGAGCGCGTGATGGAGCGCGCCGGCCAGAACGCCGAGCGCTTCGACGTGGACGCGAACCTCGTGAAGGCCATCTTCCGGCTGCTGATCGAGCTGAACAAGGTCGAGCAGCGAGAGAGCCGTTAGGAGTCGCTCGGCCCGAGGCCCTCCCCGAGCGCCTCGTCGCCCTACTCCGCCCCGTCTCGGATCAGCATCACCTTCACTCGGCGAACGGCGTCGAAGTCGCGGAGCCGGTAGGTGAGCTCCCGGACGCGCTCGGCGTCGCCGCGGCAGAACAGCGATTCGAGACACCACTCGCCCTGATGGGTGTGGCTCGTGTTGAGGATGACGTCCTGATACTCGTGTTGCGCGCCGTGGAGCTCGCGGATGACCTCGTGGTGTCGGTAGTCGAAGCCCACCAGCGCGACCACCTCGCCGGTCGTGTCTTCGAGCCGCGAGTGCGCCTCGACGAACTCGCGCATCGCCTCGCGGACCGCCCGCGACCGGTTCTCGATCCCCTCCTCTCGCCGCGCCCGATCGAACTCGTCGACCAGTTCGTCGGGGAGATTGACGCTCGTTCGCATCGCCTCGTCGTGGATCCCGCGAGTACAAGAGGCTCGTCATGCCGATCAGCAGTTCGATACCACCGATCGCCACACCCGCCTCCGCCCGGACCGTCGGCCGATCGCTTTTGATTCGGCCCGCCGAACCCCGGATATGACACGCGTCGCCGAACTCCTCGCCTATCCCCTGAAGTCCTGTGACGGCGTCGCCGTCGACCGCGCCGCGATCGGTCCGGAGGGCGCGCTCCGCGGCGACCGTTCGTACGCGCTCGTCGAGGCCGGCGTCGACCCGGAACGCGCCTCCGTCGGCGGTGGCGGCGGCTACGTCAACGGGAAGAGCGAGCCGGCGATCCACGGGCTCCGCGCCGAGTACGACCTCGCCGGCCCAACCGACGCCACCCCGACGGCCGTGACGCTCTCGCGCCCGGCGACCGAGCGCGCCCCGGCCGACGAGCGCACGTTCGTGCTCCCCGAGGAGGGCGACGCCCTGGCCGACTGGGTCGGCAAGTACCTCGGGTACGCGGTCGACCTCGTGCGGGACGACGCGGGCGGCTTCCCCGACGACCGCGCCGCCCACGGGCCGACGGTGGTCTCGTGGGCGACGCTGGAGACCGTCGCGTCGTGGTTCGACGACGTGGCGGACGCGACGGAGATGCGGCGACGGCTGCGCCCGAACGTCGTCCTCGACGACTGTCCCGCGTTCTTCGAGGACCGGCTGTTCGCCGACCACGGGGAGGGGGTCCGCGTCGCGGTCGGCGGCACGGAACTGATCGGCGTCAACCCGTGTCAGCGCTGCGTCGTCCCCTCTCGCGACCCGGACACCGGCGCGACGATCGAGGGGTTCCGCGAGCGGTTCGTCCGGAAGCGCCGCGAGACGCTGCCCGAGTGGACCGGGAGCGACCGCTTCGACCACGACTTCCGACTGATGGTCAACACCGTCGTCGCGGAGCGCTCGTGGGGGGACGTCCTCGCCGTCGGCGACGAGGTCACCGTCGACGGCGTCGTGGCCGTCGACGAGAGCGGGACGCCCGTCGCGGGCGGGGACGCGGCGGAGTGATCGGTCGGGCGCGGCGAGCGAGCGGCGAAGAACAGAGCGGGGAGATGCGCGCGCCGAGACGGCGACCGCGTCAGCGCCCGCCGTCGGTCATCGCGACCGGTTCGTCCGCGTCGGCGTCGGCCGGCTCCGCCGCGGACTCGCCGCGCGACGCGGGGTCGACCGCGGTGTCCGTGACGCCGAACTGCGTCCAGAAGGTCGCGACGACGACGGCGTACGCGACCAGATCGTAGTGGACCGCGCCCTCCAGACCGGTGAACGCGGTGAGCGTGCTGTATCCGTAGAGGGCGGCGACGCCCCCGACGAACGCGACCTCGTTGGTGAACTCGCCGTCGCGCACCGCCGCGGCCGCGCGCCGGATCGTGGGGCCGCAGGCGACGAGGAACGCGAGCCCGGAGAGCGCGCCGAGGTTGATGAAGAAGTGCGTCGTCATCTGCGAGTCGAGGATCGACTGGAGGTACTGGACCGTCACGGGGTCGTAGAACAGCCACTCGACGCGGGTCGGGTACAGCACCGCGATGTACGGCGTCGCGACCATCAGGCCGAACAGGGTCGCGACCGCGACGCGCGCCGACGCGAACTGTGAGGCGCGCCGCGACTCGAACGCCTCGTCGCCGGAGGCGACGACCAGGCCGCACTCCGTCAGCACCTCGCGGAGCGCGTCCCGCGAGAGCGACGGGTCGTGGTGAACGCCGACCGTCCCGTTGCGTCGCGTCGCCGAGGCGGCGCTGACGCCGTCGACGTCGCGCAGGACCGCCTCCAGTAACCCCTCGCGTCGGTCGGTGTCGATCCCCTCGACGGAGAACGTGTCGTGGGCGTGGTCCTCCGGGACGCGGGCGACCCGCGGTCCCGGACCGCCGGCGTCGCCGGGAGGCGTCTCGCACTCGGGCGAGCCGGGTTCTCCCACTCCGCCGGGCGCGTCGAGTCCCCGGTCGCGGACGGCGGCGTCGAGCGCCGAGTCGCCGCCGGGGTGGTTGCTGTCTCGCATGAAAGATATCTACGGGTACACGACTATGAAACTTCCCCCGAGCGGTGGCGTCGCGTCCAGCCCCGAACCGCGCGTTCGACGCTCAGGCGTTGACGGACTCGAGGTACGAGCTCACGATCATCTGTCCCTTGCGGGTGAGCGCGGCCCCGCTGTCGCCGTCGGCGACGAGGTTCTCGTCTCGGAGCGTGTCGAGGATCATCGACGTCTGCGTGACGTCGCCGGTGACGACGTCGGCGATGTTCGCCTCGCCGCCGGCCGAGTAGATGGAGACGAGGATCTCCATCTGCTCTTCGGTCGGGTCGAACGAGTCCAACTCTTCCATCGCCTCGTCGTACTCGATCTTGATGTACCGGCCGAGGATGTTGAGCGCGCGCTCGTTCGGCACGGTCGTGATCGACGTGACCGTCCGCTCGTCGGCGACGTGCCGGAAGACGAGCGCGGGCCGCTTCTTTCCGCCGACGGTGCGGTCGGTGCGCTCGTAGTCGATCACCGACGAGAGGTCGACGGTGAAGGGGTCCGGACAGTCGTCGAACCGGATCTCGCCCGGCGACACCGACACCGAGGCGCGGTGATCGGTCGCGTCCGTGACGCGACCGCCGACCTTCGCCGGGTGCCGCACCGTGACGGTGACGTTCCGCAACAGGGCCGTGAACAGCAGCCTGACGAACTTGTCCATGTCGTCCGGTTCGCCCTCCACGAGCGCCGACCGGCGCGACCCGTCGCGCTCGTACGCGATCGTGACGCTGTCGTTGAAAAACGAGCGCAGTTCGCCGGGAACGCTCCCGACGACGACGTCGAACACCCGCGAGAGCGGGACCGTCTCCTTCCCGTCGTCCGTCGCGAGGACGAGCCGTCGCTGGCTCAACAGAACGCGACCGGTCGCCGGCTCGTCGGACCCCAGACTCGCCGCATGGACGCGGCCGACGAAGTCGGCGACGACGGACTCTCCCATCGATACGTCCTGAGCACCGTACGGTATTTATTATTACTCACGGCGTATCAGTCGTGATAACCGGTTGTCACCCGAATCGCCGCGGGCGACTCCGTCAGACGAGCGCGGCCGAAACGGGCCGTCAGACGGCCGATTTCGACGCCGAACCGAGACGAACGTGTTCGGTCGCGCCGCGCTCTCTCGGGGGGCACCGGCCATGGAACAGCAAAGCCTAATGACGTGGGCTTCAAACCATCTGGTGATGCCCACAGTAGAATACCTCAACTACGAAGTGCTCGACGACCACGGCTGGTCGATGGACGACGACGACCTCTTCGAGGAGGCCGCCGACGCCGGCCTCGACGGAGAGGACTACGGTACCCTCGAAGTGAACCAGGGCGAATACATCCTCGAATCGGCCGAGGCCCAGGGCTACGACTGGCCCTTCTCGTGCCGCGCCGGCGCGTGCGCGAACTGCGCCTCCATCGTCAAGGAAGGCGACATCGAGATGGACATGCAGCAGATCCTCTCCGACGAGGAAGTCGAAGAGAAGAACGTCCGTCTCACCTGTATCGGCAGCCCGGCCACCGACGAGGTCAAGATCGTCTACAACGCGAAACACCTCGACTACCTGCAGAACCGCGTCATCTAAGCAGCAGCGTAAAACCCTCGTTAAACAATCGCGGCTCTTCGGAATCAGCTTTGATTCCGCATCCGCGACATTCCCGCTATAGAGCCGATATGTAGCCGGTTCTCTAACCACTAGAAAACTCCGAGCAGAACTTTCTTTTGTAATCCACGACGTTTGGTCACCCTTGAGTCGATGTCAGATGCTCGCGCCCCAGCTTCCGATGTACTTGTAACTTCGCTCCGCTCACCCGAGATGTAGTCTCAACACAAAATCCTTTGAATAGCGCCACATCTCCCGGAAGTACACACCGACACAGAGTGAACTACCCTTCTTTTCTCGGCAGCTACCACTAGCTCATTGAGATAGGTGTTTGATATCCGACTCGCTGATACCTACCCAGAATTCACTCTGCTTCCACAAGCTGTGTTGCCACCGATTCGAGTTCCCCAACTTCATCGATGGCACTCATCCACCGCTCCGGAAGCTGTGACGCCCCGAACCGCGCACCTGCGGCCGTACCCGCAATCGCCCCAATCGTATCGGTGTCTCCGCCGCGATTGACCGCAGTCACGATTGCTTCCTCAACACTCTCAGTGAACAGCCCATCGTGGAGCGCCGTTTGTAGCGAGTGAACGACGTATCCCGACGTCTCCAACGTGTCTGGTGAATCGCCACGAACGAGGGGTTGAAGCGCCGTGAGAGGGCTACCTTTGCCTGTGCGGCATTGATCCCCCCTCGTTCAGATCCGACGTCTGAAACTCCGTTTTTTCGTCGTGTGAGCAACCATATGGTCTGCAGGTTAAAGAGGGACCCAGGTAATTGCCCTAGAGTAATATTCGACTCGGCGGATCGATTTCTGACCGGGGGATGGGCGACCCGCGTGACTGCCCGTCGAGACAACGACGGGCAACGATCCGGTTTCGGCGATTCCGTCGTCCGTTTATATAAGCGACGGGTTGTATTCGGTGCCCACCCCTGTTCCAATAACGAATTGCCGATTGCACTTATAAACGAAACTACACGCGGGCTAACCGGGTTATATCCCCCCGAGACTGATCAGGACTCCGAGTAAGACGAGTACGACTACGGCGGCCGTGCCGACGGCGAGCGGTGTGTTCTCCATCGCTTTCTCGTAGAACGGCATCGATTCGTACTCTTCGCGGAACGCGTCTCGATTCTCCGCGTCGTAGAAGTACTTGGTCTTGAACGCGAAGCGCTCGGTCACCGCGCACCCGGTACAGACGGGAGTTCCCTCCAACCGTTCGGTCTTGATATGCGAGTCGCAGTTGATACTCCCGCAGTTCGCGCAGTACGTGTAGTCGTTATCAGTGCCAGCTGTATCGCAGTGAACGCATCGATGAATCCCATCTTCGCTCGTGACGCGTGACGGTCCGGCTGTGAAGTACTCGTACGGATACGTGTATTCCCGTAGTTCAGTCGTCTGCCGAATCTCTGGGAGGTACACCGGTTCGATCGACTGTACCGAAATGTCGGAGCGCTTCGGTTCGCACGTTTTCGTGTACGTGACGTTGTTGTCTCCCGTGTAGGAGACCGTCGTCGTGTGGCGTTCTCTGACCCGGTCGACGGCCCAGTCTTTGTACTCGGTCTGTGTCTGCCCGAATCGGCGCTCTTCGACCACATCGAATTGATCTTCGAACTGCTCCGCGTCGAGATCGACGGTCGCGTGGAGGTTCTCCAACACGAGGTTCGAGACATCACCCGCAGCGGTTTTCGGGTGGCCGCGTTCGGCGTGGACAACGAACCGAGACCGGTCGTTGACCCGATGAATCACGCCGACCGACGTTTCGAAGACCCCGTTCGTGTCCGCTGTCACAGCAACGACCGGCCGGAAGGTGACGTGAGAGTGCGGCGCGGGAAGGTCCGCTGACTCGATGTTTTCGATGTCGTGGAACGCTTCCTCGACCGGTGCCGTCACCGACGTCGCCGGATCGTACGGCCGGAGCGTCTCGTCGCACAGGATTTCTATCCGACCGTTGTACAGGTCCAACCCGATCTCGTCAGCGATCTCACGCAGGTCCTCGCCGTCGATCAGTTCGATTGGGTACGGGTCGTCGTTCCGCCGAAGCCGCTGGGCGTACTCGATGGCCGGGCCGGTGAATCGACCGGTCGTTGCCACCATCCCGCGTTTCGGCCCGTCGAACTCGAAGGTCGCAATCGCGGAGTGTAGCTTCTGTACGACCGGTCGCCCGACGGTTCCCGTGTGCTTACACTCGACGACGACACCGCGCCGAGTCCCGTCAACGACCTCTTCCATCAGGATATCGCGCCCCTCGTCGGCGGTCCGTTCCGCCTGCCGGACGTTCTCGTACCCGAGGTTCCGGAAGACGTCCTCCATCACGTCCTCGAACTCGAATCCGGAGAGATCATCTAAGACGGGCATCTAGCGTACTCCAATTGTGTCAGTTCCGCTGTAAAGGGTCTATTGAAACCCTCTCCAAGTAACACGCCCTCACAGATGGAGTTCCCAGTTTCGGAAACGACGATTTCTGAAATCGTCATTTCTGAAATACCGTTCCGATTTTAGGACCAATATGAGGTCCCACGGTTGGCGGACAGAGAAGCGTGTGCGTGTATCGTGCCGAGTTCGAGGTATTCTGACGGAAACCTCCCGAAACGCTCCGACGCTGCGGTCGCTATGACCTGCCGAGAAGCCGGGAGAGGAACCCGCTTGACTCGTCGGCGTTACTGGCGTCAGTTTCGTTTTCTGCTTGGGGTTCTGGCCGCGTCTCGGTCTCCGCGGGATTCCCGAGGAGATCTTCGACGGAGTACCCGATCCACTCTGCGAATTCGTCCGGTGCGCCGATGTACACGCTCGTAGAGGACTTCTCCGACATGAACCGCTTGGGGAGTCGCTTCTCGTAGTCGTACACCTCGTACTCCTCGCGGTCGAAATCAGCCGTGATCGCGTCGGGCTCTGATTCGAACGTGACTCGACCGCCCTGAATGTCGCGTTGCCATTTGAGCCGCCCCGTGTCGTACGTTTTCTCAGCAGGTTCGTCGGCAGGGAAGTACTCCGGTTGCTCTCTTCCGGCCTCTTTGTAGAACTCCCGAACGATACCACGGACGTCTTCGATCGTACCGTTCCCGTCAGTCCACGGCTTGTCGGTGAGCATGCGTCGCGCGACGTAACTGAAGATAGGATTCTGCCGTTCGAGTACGTCTGCGAGGTCTTCTTGCGCCTCGCGGAATCCCGGATCCTCTGGGTTTGACGGGAACGACACGTCCATGCTGAGAATCTTCATTCTGTTCCGGAACTCAGATTTCGGGAGCGCATCGTTCGTCGTGAAAATCAGGCACGGCTGATCGACGCTCGTCGGCGTCCAATCGCCCCAGTAGTTCCGGATCGGGCTCCACCGCTGTATCTTCTCTTTCTCCGCGTCGATGATGGCGTACGGGAAGCTCGTGTTCCACTCTCGAATCCCGCGGATCTCTTTGACGCCGACGTCGTCGGCGTCCACCCCGGAAATCACGGTGTTGTCTGAGACCAGTCGGAGGATGTACTCGGTGAGTTTGTCCTTCCCGGCGTCGCTCTTCCCTTCGATGTACAGGTGTTGGAGTACGTTATCGAGTGTACGGGATGGCGATGACATGGCTTCGGCGTACTGGTTTGCGAACGGGGCCCAGAATCCGTAGAGAAACGCTTCGTACATCTGTGCCATCACCGCCGTCTCGGACTGCGTGTGACCGTGGTTTTCGACGGTCTCGATGTAGTCCTCGATCGTTTCGAGGCAGTGATCCAACACCGCAGGAGTCGGTTCCTCGGTAGCGACGAGGATCATCTCGTCTTGCTCACCGATCACGACTTGCTCCGCGTCCGGCAACACCGTCATCGTCGGAATCGCCGTCGATTCCTTCACCTGTGTGTTGTACGCGCTGAGCGGCGCGGTGATGCTGTGATCCTCAATGGTTGCGCCGCGATCCCGGAGACTCGCCCCGAACTCGTCCGCCGTGTCCTTATCGACCTTGCTCGTCCCCATCCGTATCCGCTCGTCAGGCGTCCTGACACGAGGACGATCGAGCGTGTCCGTCAGCCCGGTTTCGTGCTCTGATTCGACGAGCCCCACGTCCGGTTCCGTCTCCTCGCCGGCGGGTTCGTCGGACTCCTCTCCTTCGGTCTCCTCTGGTTCGACGACGGTTCGATCAGCGGTGTCCGGATCTTCGACGAACGCAACTGTTTCATCGGCCTCGTCAGGGTCATCAACGACCGCCGTGACGTGATCCGCGACCGCTTTCAGATCCTCCACGGCGTCCTGATTCAGCGCGGCCGTGTCACTCACGTCAAGGTCGCCGGCTCCGACCCAGTACTCGATCCGATTTTCACGCTCTTCGGGAGAATCCGCGTCTTCGAGCGCTTCGACCAGTCCCTCGAGCAGCGTCTGGCTACTGTACCCCTCTCGGTATTGATCGATGAACCGTTCGAACGACTCGTCCAACTCCGTGCCGAGTTCCGTCGTCATCACCGAGATCTGATTTGTGTGGTACTCCCACGAATTCCGCGACAGATTCGCCGACCCTTGAACGAGTTTCACCGTGTCGTCCGGCATGACGATCCGGTAGATCTTCGAGTGTACCGTCTTCCGATTCTTCAGACGCACGACGAGCCGGTCGTCCTGCCGGAGCTGTACCAATGACCGGGCCGTCGCCACTTCGTTCACCTGATCGGCGTAATCGTCGGCGTTTCCGATGAGCACGTCGAGCGACCCGATACCGTACTCGGTCAGCATCTGCACCATCAGTTCAGGCGTCTCCGCGTACGTCACTGCGTCCACGTGGTCTGCGCCTTCGAACAACTCTAAGAAGTCATCACGGCTTTTCACCATCGCTAACCGGTACTTCGCCGCACCTGACCCGTAGAATTCTGGCATATCTGCGAACCGATCAAACGAGATGTTCGCCGTCAGTTCGTCCATAAACATGCCATCCGTCTGCGACGAATAAACCCGTGCCGTGGAGTGGTAGTAGAGTATCTTCGGTCCCCCAAAGGCACCTCGACAAAATCAGGAAGGTCTGTAGAGAGCAGTTAAGCGACCTGAGAAAACGTAACTAGCCATCGAAAAGTCGCATATCATCATCGACCTGAACAAGGTCTCATTTTGGTAGAGTTCTGATGGAGATGATGCTCGAAACTGGTACTGATCGCGTTCGAACTGAATCTCTCCTCCAACGATTGTCTCCTAGGGGGAGGGGGGGAGGGGGTGTCCCGAGTGTAAATGGTTGTAAGCAGGCGACTCAAGCTATCCCTAGCGGATTCGTTTTGATAGGTCTGAATCACACTCTATCGGGTCTGTTGAAACCCTTAGGATGTGATACATTCTGACCGGAGTGTCGTCAGTACAGGGGACTCAAGTTGAAGTTGCATATCCATCGGCAAACATCAAGATGATTAATATGACAATCGGAACGATGAGCATCATTATTCCGTCGTTAGGAAATTGCCAAACCGCAGCAGGAACGCCAATAAAAGCAGAAATAGCACAGAATAGGAGGAACCGTCGATCAGTAAGTGTACTCATACATACGGATGAAGAGTAGTAACGATAATACTTATGATGGGATGGTAGATCCGGTCAGCACGCACCCTTCAGCGACCGGGTGTTTCATCGCAATTTATGTCTGAAAATAGGATTTCAACAGAGCCTCTGAAATCAATTCCCTCCCCAGCGCGTACGTGTACTGGCGAATGGGTCGGTTACTGACTCTGCTCGTTTTTTGTGCTCGATATCGACCGCTTCGTACCCACGATCGGTCTCACGGATATCATACTGTAGTAGGTCATCCTCTGTGGGGAATCGACCTGCAACGTTGCTCACGTGGAAGAAGACATCATCAGTCACCTCACTTGTCGAAATGAACCCATAGCCATCCTCCGGATTAGAGTGGTCAACAACACCAACATCGTCTCGAGCCACGAATTCGTCGTTCAGCTGCTGTCCACCAGTTGGTGCTGAGGAATCGTCCGTGTCAGCGGTATCGTTCGAGTGTCCCGTGTGACTCGCCCTGTGCCTGAGGAGATCCATCGGCGCATCGAACTCATTGCCACAGTCAGCGCAGCGATGCACTGTTTTCTCCTCTGGCTCCGGATCATGAGTGCGTTCGACGTGGCGGTCGACTGCGTGCTGAGAGTGGTATGTGCGGTCACAGTGGTCGCACCCGAAGCGAGCACCATCGGGCCGCTCAGTACACGACGTTAGATGAGACATCAACTCACGCTCCCTAGCAAATGGCTCCGCACAAAACTCACACTCGTAGTTTTTCTCAAGATTGTTTTGCCCGCCTTCGTCTTCGTGTATGTCCCCCGTAGTCGGGTTCGAACTATCGACGTTCGAGTCGACACTCTCGCCCGTCTCGCTCGTTTGGGCCCTCTCGGACTCAGACCCTTCTGGCGTGTTCAAACCCGAAGCGGAGAGTATCGTTCCGACCGCTTGTTTACGCTCCGTAGATAGTGATCCCCGAACCTCGCTGAGCAACCAGAGAGTTCGCTGAACCGTCTCAACGGGTACCTCAGCAGACGGTGGGTCTGTAATCGTCGCTGCTTTGTCCCGATGCGCTGACGGATCGACATCGACAGGGGTTAGCTCACGAGTCAGAATCCCGACTATCACCAACGCTTTCGGGACCGTCGAATCTGGGAGTGTCTCTAGAATCTTTTTGAATCGGTTCCCCACCTGGTAATCAGTACGGTCCGGATTTCGGATTCGATCTCCACCGTCATATTGGAGGGACATCGACTGTTATGCTAACTGACCAGTTCACATATAATATGTTTGTGACTGATTACCCTAATTGAGCTTGTTTCGCCCGAAGTCATGATCAACGGTAAACTGCCCGGCTTCAGTCCCCGCTGTACCGTCCACCAAATGTAGCGAAGTGGTCAACGAGCTCTGCCTGCGCCGCCTCAAGTTCGTCGACTGATCCGATATGTTTGTAGAAAACTGCGTTCGAGTCATAGGGGTTGTCGGAGGTTGAAAGCGACCAGTCTTCCGCTCTCGTGCGGTCAACAACCGCTTGGTCAACAGCTTCGTCAGCACCTTTGACTTTGTAGCCGAACGCTCGCAACGCACCGTCGACATCGGTCCGATCGTATTCCGTCGGGGACATCCAATACAGGTGTACATTCAGTCGCTGCCTGCGATCCGCCGGTGCCTTCGGCCCCTCCATCTCGTGATTAATGCGATGGATCGTGAGCGCCGACCCGGTGCTTCGATTGGTCTTCACGCTAATATCCGTCCCCGGGTCGAAAAGTTCCGGCTGTTCGTCGACCAACGCTTGGTCGAACACGCGGAGGCGTGCCTCGATCTCGTCTTCAAACTGCGAAATCAGTTGGAGTGCCTTCAGGTAGCGATCCGAACGCAACCCCTCGGTCAGAAACTCGTCGGTCATAAGTCGAGTCTCGACCGGAGATATGTTAACTGTTCGTCGAGTGCGTCTGAGACAACGATCGGTCGCACCGTCTCAACGACACCTGATGGGTCGACCATCCGGTCGATCACAGGCTGCGGTTGGAAGCCTGCGATGTGCTGTTCAACCGCCGCACAGAAGAGATACGCGTTTGCTGCCCAGTGATCGTCGACGACATCACCTCGCTGTAGTACCGCTCGAACCGCTGCAGCGACGTCCTGCCAGTACAGGACGGTAATTGGTCCCGATTCGTCCCACACGATCTCACGCGTCCCGTCCGCTTGCTCATCGATACTTGGCGACACAACTGCGTTGAGACGACCACGCTGCCGCTTCGGTAACAGGAGGGCGTGGTTCCATCCCACGTCATCGTAGTGCCGTTCGATGAGTCGCGCCGTCTCCGGAGTTTTCCGATAGTTCTCATCGCCGAGTTTCACTTCGATTGAGACTCCGTAGTCGGGATGCCGAACCAGAATATCTGCCCGGCGTCGCCCACCGTCCTCTTTCGGGAGTCGAGCCTCACGGAGTACTTCGTTCGGTGGGTCGTCACTTGGAACGCCAAACAATTCTCTGACGAGCGCCGCAGATGGTTCAAGTAACTGCGCGAGCCACTGTGACCAGTCTAGTTCACCGCTCGGTCGTACTGGCCCCCTAAGCGTTCGCGTCCCCGTTATGTCCGCAGCCAACGGGTCCGTCTCGAAGGGAACTGCGGATGTTGCCCACCACTCGTTGGATTGTTCAAGTAGGTCAGCGATCTCGATTGCCTTCTGGTGGCCTGCTTTACTGAAGGCATCCCACCAGGAATCGAGCTCGGTCCACCACTCGGTCAATTGGTCTTTGTTCGTGACTTGTAGGGGTGGACTACAGAACCGCGTGGGCTTCGAGTTCAATCCGGCTTGGGCCACTACATCAATCGCTCCCCACTCTTGTTTCGGTGCCCGTAGCACTCTCTCCCGGTCAGACCGATGCGTCCCCGCACCGCTTCCGGAGCCGAGGTACGCCTCAAACCACGGATCAAGACGTGCCCAGTCGCTCGGCTCAACGTCGCTGCTCACAACCCGACAGACTCAACGAAATTATAAAACTGCTTGCCAGGATAGCACACTCTTAACAACCAATTGTAGCTCCGACTAATCTGACTGGGACCGGGTCTTGTGTGCCAGTCAGTAATGATGTTCAAGAGAGGTTGTAGAAGCGTGCGTTCGTCATGCCAGCTCCACGAGTTGGTCTGCTATCGATTTGAGTTCGCCAGCCTCGTCAATCGCATCAAGCCACCGATCAGGAAGCGCCGATGCGCCGAACCGCGCACCTGCGACCGCACCCGCAATCGCCCCGATCGTGTCGGTATCTCCACCGCGATTGACCGCAGTCACGATCGCCTCCTCGGCACTCTCAGTGAACAGCCCATCGTGGAGTGCCGTCTGTAGGGAGTGGACGACGTATCCTGACGTTTCTAACGTGTCTGGTGACTCGCCACGAGCGAGCGGTTGAAGCGCCGTCACAAGCTCACCAGTCGCGTCTGAGCCGACGCTGTCAAGCGCGTCCTGTAGCGGCGTGTCCACGTCGTCGAGGAGGCCCGCCACCGTGAGGTTCAGCACTGCGCAGCCGTACGTACACCGCGGGTCAGCGTGCGTGATCTGCGAGGACTGCCGACTCACCCCCACAAGTCGTTGCCGGTCTGTCGCGTACGGAATGGCAAGCGGTGCGCATCGCATCACACTCCCGTTCCCCGCGTTCTGGCCTTCTCTGCTCTGCTCCCACACGTGCTGGCCTGCTTCGTCCCACTCGTCACCGTGTTTGAGTCGGCTCAACGACCGCCTCGTCATCCCCCCAATATCGAATGGGCCACTGTCATACCACGCGACGAACCGGTCGGCAATGTCCGCCGGATCGAACTTGTGTTGCTCGGCGAGGCTCCGTGCGATACACAGCGCTTGCTCGGTGTCGTCCGTGATCGTCCCAGCGGGCTGGTTCCACGTTCCGTGTCCGATCATCTCGTCGAGCCGCCCGTACTCAGCCCGAATCTCGGACGCAGACATAAACTCAACCGGCCGGCCAAGCGCGTCCCCACAAGCGATTCCACAGAGAACACCACGAGCTCGATCGATATCCATACGTCACACAACACAAGTCCCGACGGAAAGTGTCTGTTGCGAGTTGCCGCTTTGATTATGGTTTGTCGTGCTAGCGTTCAGATTTTGAAGTCAGCGATGAGTGCAGCGTGGTCACTGTAATCGAGTGACTCAGCGTCGTAATAGCAATCGGTCGGAGTCAACTCCTCGGATGCAATAATATGGTCGAAACGACTGTTTCCGAAGCTCTCGTCTAGCGTATCAACATCTCCGTATCCCCATTGATACCGGAATACGTCTACCATCCCGACGTGGCCTAGTCCCTTGAGGATGTTTAGCGCTGCATTTCGCCACCGGTCACGGATCTTTGGATCCTTATCATCAATGTGGAAGACAGCCTGCCCATCGGGTAACTCCTCATCCGGAGAGTTGAAATCGCCTGCGAGAATTCGAAGTTTCTCCTCGCCATTGATGATCCGCTGGAACACCGTCTCGAAGATCTTGATTTTTTCTTCACCCTTCATGCCCCCTGGAACGGCACGTACATTCCAAACCTCGATTTCTACCCCAGCGAGTTCACACGTCGTGACGAGAATTTTCTCAGGATAGTGCGTAGTGAGGTGCTTGATATCCTCATCATCGTAGACTTCATCAAAGAGTTCCAATGGAGAGTGTTCGATACAACTACTATCACGAACGGCCGTCAGATTGCCGTTCGTATGCCCGATATCGTGATGTGGGGGGATTTCACTCTCACGCAGCTCGTTCGCCCACGAGAGTGTGTCGACAACACCATCGTATCCCAACGTATCGGTGACGAGGTCGCGGATCAGTTCCCGTCTGTACTGATTCACCTCATTCAGCAGCAACAAATCCGGCTTCTGTGTTAGGTCGTTGAGATACTCGAACTGCGCCTCGATGTCCTCCTCTGCTTGGTATGGGAACGCACCCTTGACGTTCCACGTGAGAACTCGCATAGATGTGCTATGGTAACAAACTACTAATAACCGCACTTCGAGGGCGTATACCACGACAGGGTCTCGCTTATTTGTTAACCCAAATCTCTCTCAGATGTCCTGCGTTAGGTTTGCTACGCTGATGTTGATGACCACCCGCCAGTACTCACCACTGTATCGACAGCGGTAACTGACCTGCTCGAGGCCGCGACACGCAACACGCGTTCAAGCAGTCACTTCGAACCCTATCAGTCTAGATTCAGCCGCACGTCACCCATCTGCTTCCCACGGGCGACGAGTGTGGTACCGTACTCAGTGCGTGCTTGATCCCATGCCGCGAGCGCCTCGTTGATCGATCCGTGACTCGCAAGAGCTTCGGCGAGCGCGGTTGCATCACCAGCTGCCTTCGCGGTCCCCGCTGCCGTATGCGGGCGGGCAACGAACGCACCATCTCCGAGTAGACACACTCGACCTGTGACCATCGATGGGACCGTCAGGTCGTAAATCGCCTGTACGAAGAGGTCTGGTGTCTCACTAACGAGTGTCTCGAACACGGGCGGGAGCTTCGCTGCGCGATCGCGCTGTCGGTGACGAACCGGTTCGCGCAACTGACCCGGTGAGACGGAGAACCGTTGTTCGGTATCGCTCGTGTCTGTGAATATCGCACCTCGGTCCCGTCCGTCGAGGGTATCGTACCACACCCAGTTGAGCCGACGCGAGCCCGGCTCAGTCTCGCCGTCCGGGCCCGGAATGAAGTACGCGAGAATGAGCTGATCGGCCCCCTGGTAGAACGTGAACATCTCGTCGAACGCCTCGACACATACAGCTGGGAGGGTCGCTTCGTCGACGACGCCACGCCATGCGACGTAGGACGCGAACTCCGGTTCCACGTCGGGATGTAGTTGTGCGCGTGTCGCGGACTGACCACCCTCGGCGGCGACAACCACGTCCGCCGACCGTTCTGTCCCGTCATCGGTCGTGGCCGTGGCCGTCTCGGGCGTCACGCCTGTGACCGTTGTCCCAGTTCGGTACTGCTCGTCGGGGAAGGCGTTGCGGAGCTGTCGATAGAGCGCGTCCCACGACGTGAACACCATCGTTTCGGACACGGCGCGTTCGACGCCGCCGCCCTCCGTGAGAAACCGACGCTCGTGAGACCGCGTCGTGATCTCATCCGGGTCAACGATGTCGTGGTCGCTGAGAAATCGACGGATGTTCTGTTGGGCGACGATCCCGCCGCCGCGGCTTTTGAGCGCCCCTGCCGACCGCTCGTAGATCGTTGGACTGTGGCCCGATCGTGCGAGAGAAATCCCGGTGAAGAGCCCGCCCATCGATCCACCGGAGATGAGTACATCGAGACCGGACACAGACTGATGGGACTGGTCGGTGGACACACTAGTCCGTTACTGCGTGACAGGTGAAAGCCTACGGGTCCATCGAAGCCGCGAGGCTTCCCGTGGCGGTTGCCGATTCACTCCGGGACGTGGTATCTACGGTGCGAGGGGGTCTCAATCAAGCGGCGTAAGGGTAATCATGTCGGAACCGCCGCCGTCGGAGATCCGCGTTATCCACTTGACTAGCCCCTGTCGACGACGCTGTCCGTCGCCACCAAACTACTGGTGTCTATACTCTCCCGCGATCGGGTGCCTGGAGTTCCTCGTCAATGCCAACATCATGCCCGGCGGCGTACCCGTTCAGCTTGGCAGCGATTGGCGATTCCCGCAACTCATCGTCGCCGTATCCCGCCGCCTCAAACGCGTCCATGAGCGAGGAGACGGACCGGAGTTTGTACTTCTGATGGTACTCCTCAGCGGGGTAGAAGCGTGAGAGCTGCTCGATGCGTGTTCCGATCCCATCGGCAGTGAGCCCTCGCGTAGCGAGAAATTCGTCGAGGACTGCTCGTTGGTCTTCCGTCCCAGCAAACACGACATTCTGATACTGTGTTTTTCTGCTCTGGTGCTGTGGGTTGTGCGACTCGAACACCCGATTCAGAAGGTCTCGATACGCTACCGTGTCGGGATCGAACTCAACTTGGACCACTTCCGTGTGGTCGCCTAACGCGTGATACGTCGGATCGTGCTTTGTACCGCCGGCGTAGCCGACCCGGGTGCGAACGACGCCGTCCATCGCACCGAACTGGGCATCAGGCCCCCAGAAACAGCCGATTCCGAACGTCGCCGTGGCAGTCTCCGCACTATCCATCGCACGGCGGTCGTACTCGCGTATCTGTGTTTGTGTGAGCGTCATTGAAGTCACCAGCCTCGAAAGTCGCCGGAGCGCGGGTCGTGGATCCCACCGCATCTACCATCAGTTAGGCTCGCAGCCGTATATGCTGAGCGTCGAGATTCGGTGCAGTCGGCGGCGGAAAGACATTCTCGGCGTCGTGAGTTGCTGTGGGGGCACTCGGCAGATCGGAGCATCCTCACTACCCTTTTCGAGATCATATCCTAAGCTGGTTTACCCAAAGAACGCGAAACCTTAGCGGTTGAGGAAAAGGATTGATCGGTTGTGAAATCTGTCTCAAAGAGCTCGAACCACCTTTGAGGAGATAATGATCTGGAAGCAAACAGTTTATAGTCATGTGATCATCATCAACAATTCATGATTGATGACTGATTCTACTCTATCGTATGACTCTCTTCCTATCAGAAACATACGCCCCATTCGGAGAATCGGAGCAATTCTGTTTGTCGCTACCCTCCCATCTGTTATTGCGATTAGCGTATTTATCAGTGGATTCTCATTCGCCAACGAACCATCTTGGATTTGGAGTGGATCGCTGATTGTTCTGACGGCGGTTCTGATCTGGAAAACTGTGGTTGCAGACGCACAGGCAATCAGTGACGAAACCCACTGGGACATGTCTGCCACCCGATGGGCCGCGTTGGCTGTTGGAATCCCTATTATCGGCTCTGCCGTGTACCTTCACAAACGGGACTCTGTGGTAACGAGCGCCCGTGAGAAGCGGTTTCACGAAATGTGCGATCAGTTTGAGGACCGTCTGTTGAACCTTCTCAATCGTATGCAACCCTATCTTGACACGGAGTCATACCTAACCGGGCATGATCAAGAGACATTAACGTCAAGATCTGCCACGCTACAGGCGGAGTTGGGAGCGCTTCGGTCATCGGTCGAAGAGACCACTGGGATCGCAACCGCACACCCACTGATCCGGGGATTTGAACGTAATCTTGCAGAAGTTGGTCAGTTACTCACGAACCGCGACAGGTACAACGACCGCTTCGTCGAGAGTGAACTCAGACGGAGGCAATCATTTTTTGATGCTGTTGGACAGGATGAGACGACACTTGATCGGGATCAGCGGGAAGCAGTTATTCGAAATGATTCATACAACCGTGTTATTGCTGGCGCTGGGACCGGCAAAACGCTTGTACTGACGACTCGTGTTGCGTACCTTGTCAAATATCAGGATGTAGACCCCGCAGATATTCTCGTCGTGACGTTTCTCAACGAGGCTGCCGAAGAATTGCAACGGCGACTACGTGAAGAGTTCGATATTACGGGGATCAAGGCCTCAACGCTACACTCCTTCGGTTACTCAGTTATTACGAATACAACTGGTGGAAGACCAGACGTGTTTGATGGTGATGACCTGGAGCATCTCGTCGATGATGTTCTTGAGCAACGTACAGAACTCGTCCCGGAGACGTTCTATGAGCACTTCTCGAATTTTCTTCTCCAAAGTGAGTTACCCACCGTTAGCGAGACAGATTTTGAGACAAAAGAGGAGTTTGTTGAACACCTCCGACGCGAGGAGTATGAAACATTACGTGGTGAGAAGGTCAAATCGCGCGCTGAGAAGCTCATTGCCGACTTTCTATATGTCCATCAAATCGACTACAAGTACGAATATCGGGCAGACCTAGATCAGTCACATTCACAGGGAGACCAGACAGGGACTGATTCGGAATCTACAGACTCCGACGCTGATAGGCCTACGGAAATCAGCGCATATCGGCCTGATTTCTACCTCCCAGAAGCCGAGATTTGGATCGAACATTACGGTATTGACGAAGATGGCCAGGTCGCAGATTGGTTTACGCAATCAAGCGAAGAATACATCGAGAAAATCCACTGGGCTCGAGAGGTGTTCGATGACCGTGACGCCGTTCTCCTCGAAACGTATCAGTTTGAATTTGATACGGGCCGGTTACGCCAAGCTCTCACGCACCGACTCACACATCATCATGTCTCACTCGATCGACGGTCTCATGAAGAACTCGTGAATGAGACATACGAGATTCACAACCGCAATATCCCAATTCAGCAGATGTTCACCCGATTTATTGAACTTGCTCGAACGTTCGAAATTGAGCCTTCGGAAATCCCGTCCCGCCTCTCGATAGATCAATCCTCCCAGTATTATTTCGGCATGTGTGGGGGGCTCTTGTTGAACGCGTACGAAACTCGGTTGAGAGAATCAGGGAATATCGATTTTACCGATATGATCTACGAAGCAGCATCACTACTCTCAACCGGAGCAGACCCCGCTACTCCTGGCTATGAACACGTTCTTGTCGACGAGTTTCAAGACATCGGCCAAGACCAATTACAGCTTATCGCACAGCTATCTGGGCCAGATAATGCGCAGCTATTTGCGGTCGGTGATGACTGGCAGAGTATCTACTCGTTCCAAGGTGCTGTTGTCGACCTCTTCATTAATTTTGAAGAGCGGTTCGAGTACACTGCCACTACTACACTCGATACAAATTACCGATCCCCCTCACAACTCGTCAAAGCGAGTGTTGAGCTGATCGAACAAAACGAGAATCAACTTGTCAAGCAGACGACTGCGGCTTCAGACGCCCCTGCCGCCGTCGTCAAACACCTTCTGGGTGGCTACCGCGAGTATGACTACGTAAAGTACACTGCCGAGCTCGTGGCCCACCTCGTCGCCGATTACATAGACAGTGGTTGTGATCCAAACGAGATTATGGTGCTCTGCCGGTATGACGACGCCGTTAGCCACCTTGATGCTGTCCGCAAGCGACTTCATGACCGGTCAATTCCATATACAAGCGGTAGCGACCAGCAGGACGGTGTCACTGTTTGTTCTGTCCACCAAGCGAAAGGCCGTGAGGCGGATCACGTCATCGTGACCCACGCCTCTGAAGATGGCATGGGCTTTCCTGCCACTGATCGGAACTCAGAGTTACTTGA
This sequence comes from Halorubrum coriense DSM 10284, assembly GCF_000337035.1. Lineage (GTDB taxonomy): Archaea > Halobacteriota > Halobacteria > Halobacteriales > Haloferacaceae > Halorubrum > Halorubrum coriense. The sequence continues at coordinate 71,184 of NZ_AOJL01000026.1, read as the reverse complement.
ACCCGTTCGAGAGGTCGATATGAATACGCTTTCCGAAGAGCGTCGCCTCTTTTACGTTGCCATCACCCGGAGCGCACGGACGCTTGATGTCATCACGAAGTCGAATCAAGAGGACCAATCACGCTTTATCGACGAGATCGACCAGTACGTCGATACAGCGACAAATGCCGACCGTATTGTGTCGCTTGATCCCACGGGGAATCAAAACACGCTCCAAGCCCGAGTCGCCCATCTCTGGGACGACACACACGCGAAGAAACATCAAGGCGGTGTACTTGAGGACCACACTGATTCAGTCAAAGTCGTCTCCTGGGCAAGTGCTGACCCACCCACAGTAGAGAGCGATACTTGGTATCGGTTCGAGAATATCAGCGTTAACGAGTACAAAGGTGATCCGCAGGTAGTGATCAACGGATTCAGTGAACTAACTGAGATTGAGCCCGAGGATGCGCGAGTGGATGTCGAAACAATTCACTATCAATTGTCTCAGGACGATTCTTCAGGTGATACCCCTACCGAGCTGAAAGCAACTGAGGAGGAGTGAAGAGAATCTTCGCCGGCCCAGTCCACTGGTACTTTATGTGATCTGTAATATTATATATCTGTGTCAGAAACAACGCTAGAGACTCACCTCCAAGATATCGAGGAGCGGTTAGCTGGTGTTGATCGTCCTCCGACAACGACATTAGATATTCTCGGAGAAGCTAAACGCGAACGGTACTGGGAGGACTTGCTGGTTTACTTTCTAGATTCGAGTAATCCTCACGGGTTTGGATCAGATGTACTTCAGGCCTTCTTGAACGCAATTACAGCCCATGACAGTACGTCACTCTCGTCGACGCGATCTGATCTCGGGCAAATTGAGGTCCACTCCCAGGTCCCGACAGAAGACGGCGTCTTTGACATCCTGTTGTGGTGTGAGGATGCGTGGTATGTCGTTATCGAACTGAAAGTCGATGCAGCAGAAACAGGGGTCCAAACGAGACGATATGCCCAAGCAACTGAGCTTGGCGATCTCGATGTCAGCCAACACGATGGTGTGAGTGAGTATGTGTATCTCGCTCCCGGGAATGCGCGTTCATCAAAATCAGAGACGTTCGTCGATATCTCTTGGGAGTCTGTCGTTCCCTACTTTGAGGACGTATTACGAACGAGCCATGGGCAGTACCCATCGAAAAGCTACGCACAGTTCGCTGATTATCTCGATACAATCCAACAGACACTCAACATGGACGACTTCACCACCATCTCCGACGAGACGAAACTCTACACTGAATACGCAGACACTATCGACCGCCTAGTCCAAGCATACGAAGATGATAAAAATAAGGTGTTCAATCGCCTCGAAACAGCGTTCTTCGGTGAATTAGATGGTGATCATGAGGAATGGACCGTCAACAACCGGCCTAATACGTATATCAACTTCGCTAAAAAAGACTGGGGTAACGTTGCAGGCAGCGTGACAATCGAATATGAACTCCACGTCCATCTCAACCGTGACCACCCAGACATCCGCCTCCGACTTGACATTGAACGTGGAGACAAACAGCAGATTCGACAGCAACTCCACACCAAACTCAACGAAAATGAATTGGACCGTCTAGAGAATAATGGCTGGGAGATCGTCGATAGCAGTTACGCATACTTCGCCAAGTCTGTCCCATTAGACACGGAGCAGCCAGATGACTCAATTCGGAATGCCATCCAAACGCTCCATTCGTTCCGCCAGATCGTGGAGCCATCTCTCACTGATATCGTGGCCGACCACCAGACGCAATAGCTGATCTCTGGCTCTGTTGAAATCCTCTCCCTCAGATATACCCTCGCCTGAAACATCCGGTCATTGAGAGCTGTTTGTAGAATCTTCTAATGTAGTCGTAGCGACACAGCTTATTCAGTAACCGGTCCCTGTCTGCCTCAATTGGTTCCAACAGTACGGTATCCCTCAAACACGGCACACACAAGTCCCCCCGCGTTATCACGACCACACCACAAAAAAATCCGCCTGAACGCGGACTACTCCTCGGTATCGTCCCGCAACGCGTCGAGCGCCTCCTCTAACAGCTGTTGGACGCTCTCCGCATCAGTCGCCTCGTCAACCGCATCCTCTTGATCCACCTCGCCAACTGGCTCACCTGTATCTGACACGATCTCCGCGGCTGGGTCCTCGCCCCCATCAGCAGTCACCTCGCTCGCCCGCACCGCCGCATTCCGTATCGCCTCTGCTTCCTCCGGCCCTCTCGCCGCTGTCGACGAGTCCCCCTTACTTGACGCCTCCTTGGAGACCCGTGGCCGCCCGCCGCGACTGAACGCGTCAATCGGGAAATCATACATTTTCGAACGCTTCTCTTTGTAGATCGTCCCCCGCCGCGAGACGTCGAACACCTCCATCACCGTCTGTCGGTCACACCCACGGTCAAGCGCTCGCCGTACGAGCTCGTCTTCTGTCCGTTGCACAAGCAATTTGTGATCATCAGGAATGTGGCCACGAGCACCCGTCACGATATCATCGAGGAGTCCCCACTCCTGCGAAGCGATGTCTTTGGTCACGAGCGGCTCTGTTCGCTCAGGTACCTTGTTATCGAGGCCGCCTAAATGCCACAACCGCTCTCGAACCGCCATGAGTGACATCTCGGCTGTTAATCGCTCGGCAATCGCCCCCGTGCGGAGCGGGCCGTTGTCATTGAGGATCCGCAGAATCTCGTAATCGTGGGACAGCAACTCTTTGTCATCGGCCTCCGTCAGCCGGATGGGTACATCGCTTGACTTGCCCCGCTTGTGATGCCACGAGTGGCAACTCCGGCACAACGTGAGGAGGTTCGCTAGGTCGTGTTCACCAACATCGTCCGGGTCCCGATCGGCGTGGTGGACCTCGAGGTCTGCCAGGCCGCCAGCGGCTGGCGCTTTCGCGTTACAGGCCCGACAGCGATACCGATCGCGTTCAAGTACCTTCTTTTGGGTCGACGGATCAACCGTCTCGTTTCGTTCCGCGCTTGGGTTCATCGACGCCGTCTCTAACTGGTCCGACGGGGCGTCGCCGTCGGCACCCTCCTCGCCCGCGGTCTTCTCAGTATCTGTTCCGTCAACCGTCTTCTCGTCGTCTGAATTGCTCATGGATATCGCTCTGTGTTCGCTGTCGCACGCACTGCGACCGGCAGCATCGCTCCTCCCTGTGGTGTATCACTTCAAATCGGCACCCCCGCTGTGGGGACTACACGCGCCGCGACCGCTCACCGAGCCAGACTCACGCGTCCCGTGTCGGCGAGAGTGATTTGACGTTGAAGTCCGCTTTCGAGCAGTAGCGCTCAGCAACTCGGCCAAGCGCCCGTGTGCGAAGCACGTCCGCAACATTATGCAACACGAGCGGCGCGAACTGTCCGTCCTCGAACGCCGTCACCGCTTCTGCGCTGTCGTCGAACGGGTCCACCTCGCTGTCAGTTCCATCACACAACACCTCGTATGCCGTCACGAGTCCACTGTGCTCGGTCCCGTCAACCGTCGTGTTGAACCGATCTGTGACGAGCGGCATCACGTCCGCGTACGGCACGTCCACGAACGGCCACGCCAGCTCACGCTGCGCGTACCGCGTCCTGAGGAACGGCAGATCGAACCCTCCACTCCATCGCTCGCCGTTGTACGCGATGAGCAGTTGCTCTCCATCATGGATCCGCTCCGCAACGAACTCGGACACCGCGACTAGCAGCGCATGCTCAGACGCGTGCGTCGAGATACGGACAAGAGTCTCCGAGATACCCGCCTCGACAGCGGATTCAATACTGGCTGCCTCTCGCCCGTCAGTCTGTACGAACACCCGCACGCCCATCGGCATCGCAAACCCGACGACCGTTAGCTCATCGTCGACGTCGAAGCCGGTCGTCTCAATGTCGAACGCCACCTGCTCGAGCATCAGGCCACCCCCTCCCGCGCTGGCACACGATCGTGTTCGGCCGGCCGCACTCGCAGCTCACCGAAGCCGAATCGCGCGTGTGTTCCCAGCCGCAACACGCCATTCTTTGCCGTCTCTACTGGGTCGCTCCCGCCGTAGCCGACCATCTGTCCGTGATCGACCGTCGCCAGTTCATATGTGATCTCCCCAGCGAGTCGCTCCTCGCGGCGACGCAATCGGCGGTCGCGCGTCGGCGCATCGCTTCCCATGCCCGTAACCGACGTATCCCACCACCAGGGTACCGATTGGGCGTCCGCGTCCGGTGCCTCACTTTGGAGGACGTACGGTGTCACCAGCTCGATGGTGTACGCGTCGTGCCCGCGTAACCCGTCAAAGGAGAGGGCGTCGAGCTCAACAACCTGGGAGTCCACGAGCGAGACTTCCCCAAACCCGTAGTTCCGAGCACCGCCCAGCTGAATCCCATCGAGCACGGTCGCATCAAGCGGGAGTATGCCCTCGCGCTCGCTGTGGAGATACGCGTGGACGTACCATTTCACTCGGCGTTTTGAATTCCGCTGGTGTTCGGGGACGCCAAAGAATGACTCCGGCGCGACCGTCAGCCGTCCCCCGTGTGATTGGCGATCCATCGTGTTCTGCGCGTCGCGCGGCCGAGAGGGCTGTAGCCATCGCTGGGCCGCATCCCGAAACAGGAACAGGTCCTCGTACGACTCAACCGGTGGGAGTGAGCCGCCGAGTTTGCCGGCATACCCTTTCTGTGAGTGTGATTCTGGGTAGGAGCCGTACTCTGACGGCGCGAAGATGCCGTGGCTCACTTGGAGGTCGCGTCGCGTCCGGTCGTCGACGTCCCCCGCAATCGCCTGAAACAACGCGTGGCCCGACACGTGATATGGTCGCCCCGCATACGGGGTCGACAATTCGAACACCACCTGTTGGATCGTGGTCATGCTACACCCCCCTCTCTTCGAGTGGAGATTGTAACACGTTCACGTACCACTTGACCGTTGGCTGTGGTGGATCGACCCGCCCACAGCAGGCACCCACGATCGGTTGAAGCGTACAGTGGCGTCGCCCGCCATCGGCACGCACGCACCGGTCCGGCATGCTGGCTCGCAGCCCGTCCCGCGGATTCACGGCCCGACCATTTCGCTGGGGCGCTGGGGTGTGGGTTCGCTTGGCTTCGCCCGAGTGTGCGGTGATCTGCGCCCCCACCTGTCGGCGGACTTCGTCGAGTCGACAGTGGCGCGTGCGCTTCCGGGCGGGGCAGCGACCGTCGACGCCCACCTACTGGCGACACAAGCGGACCAACAGCCTGCCCAACGGACTCACCGCCTGACCATATCGGTAGGCCGGGGTCGGTAGCCAGCCAGTCACGAACGTGTCGGCGGGTCACTCGCTCACCCCCACAGTGCCGCGCGTATCCTCCGCGACAGCATCCTCGATGTACTGTAGCGCTGTCGACCACGATCTGATTCGGCGGAGTTGTGCGTCGACGTGACGCCACCACTGCGCTTCACGGCCCAAGGGCGACCCAGACACCCGATTCCACACGTCAGCAAACGATTCAGCCGGGGCCGGGCCAAGCCACGCTGCTGGTCCGTCTGGTGACGCCGTCAGTCGCATCGTCATCGCCTCCGTCCACAGGATGGTTCGATGTGGGTCTACGGCATCCGCGTCGAGCGCCGCCTGCTGTCTCGCTTTTTGATCTGCGTTCCGCGGTGGTGCGTCCGCTGCTGGCTCGACAGTCAGATACAACTCGCCGAACGATTGGCCGGCTTGGTACGCATCGAGCAACGCGGCCACCAGCAACACGTGGTACTTGAGCGATGAGTACGGGCAATACACTGACTCGTTCACCAGTGCCGCCGTCTCACTCGTCAGCCACGCTGCGTGGAGCTCGTCGGGGCTTCCATCGATCAACGGCTTGATCGCGGCATCTTGGACGGGGACCGCGTCGTCGGCACGTACTGATCCGGTGAGCAACGACAGCCGCGCCGGCGTCGCGTGATTCGCTACCGTCTGTTCGGGTTCCCCAACTGGCCGGCTCAGCAACGCCGCATCTCGATCTGCCTGCAGCGGGACTGAGTCGTTGACCGGGACGCCGAACAACGCGTCACGTCCTGATCCGTGCTGGCGGCCGCGCAGTTTGTGGACGTCGTGTCGGTACGCTCTCCGGAGATCGACACTCGTTGAGTCACTCGCCTCCGCCATCGGCATCAGGGCTCCCCCATGCCGTTCACGCGCTCTTGGAGCGGCTTCACGAACTGCTGGCGCACCGACTCTCGCCACAGGTCGTCTTTGTACGTCATCCCTGAGGTGGCGTCCTGCGCGCGATTGTACACCCGCTTGATTTCCGCATCGGTGTAGAGCGGGTTGATGACGCGCGCATCGACCATGCCCGCCCCGAAATTCCGCGCGCCGCCCAGTTGGAGTTCGAACTCCTCGCTATGGGCGTCCAAGTAGTCGACGGCCTCGACGAGGAGGCCGACGTACTCCGGTTTCAGCTCTCGTAGCGACAGTTTCCACGTCCCCACGAGGTTGCCGACGACGTCTCGGGACGCCATCCGCAGCGGTTGCCCGTCGTCCTCGCTGTTGCGTGAGCGCACCTGGGTGTTCAGTTGGCGGTAGTGCGCTTCCGCCTCTCCTTGGAGGACGTCGACCTGCCGCCGGATCGGCGAGAAGCGAATCGGGCGGCGGACGAGGCGTCCCGCCCGGTCGTTGAACCCGCCGAACAGGTCGTACAGGACGCAGCCGGCGTCCCCATCGACACACGAGCCTTTCTCGTGGTACCCGGCGTCGAGGTCGCGCTCGTACACGTCATCGAGCATGTAGTCCGCGTTCGCTTCGCCCGGGTGACACGCCGTCCCGCCCGCTACCTGTATCACGCGCTCACAGCCGTGTCGGAGCCAGCCCGACAGTGGGAACGGCGACACCATCCCGCCGATTTGGTTCTGTGGGTCGTCCGCCTCGTACCGATCCGCAGAGGCGTGCTGGCGATCAGTGACGATCCCATCACCTGGTGCGAGCAGTGGGATTTCGAGGCCCACGTACAGGTCCGGCAGTGTGAGCGCCTCGATATCGTCTGGGAGTGACATCTCGTGATCGAGGTGCGCCGTGTCGAACGTCGGCGGCATTACTCGTCATCCCCCTGGTTGGTCGCGTATCGATAGTCCTCCTCGTCGTGGTCGCACTGGTGTGTCGTGTCCACTTGGGAGTAATCGGCCGTGTGTTCACTCGTCCACTCAACCTGTTCCGACCACCTCTCGTCGGCTTTTTCAAGCGTGAGTGTCGGACCGTCCTCAGGGATGTCCTGGCGAAGGGGGTCGAGGTCGCGCGTCGGCACCTCACCGATCGTGTGGGCATCGCTTGATTTGGGTCGGCTCGCCACAATTGGTTCCGGTGCGATAACCACCAGCCACGATGATTGGGTCGCCACGTCGGTACACAGGCCGATTCGGCCCGTGATGATGAGTTCGTCCACGCCACGCATGAACTCCGTCGGATGCGCGTGCTCGTCCGCCCCGCACATCACGTATCCGATTTCAAAACTGGGGTTGCCAGCCGCCCGGAAGGCATACGCGGTCAGCTCGTCGCCTTCCCGGAGCTTGCGGTCGCAGACCTGACACGCCGCCGGCCCTTCCCCGAGCGCATAAAATTCTACTTGACTTATTTCTTCAACTAACTGATCGACGTTCTCTTGGCCGCTGAAGCTCTTCTTTGTCATGGGTTCTTACTTTCTAGGGTGGGAACCCGGTCCGCGTGCGCCAACACGCGGGCTTTCTAGCCGACTGCCCCATTGGGACCGAGTGTTCAACCTCTTCTACTATCTTTGCTCATTTATACTTAACGGATAGTAAAGGAGGTAAGTATTTACATATATGTATGATGAGAGATAATAGGAACCAGACAAGACATAACGTAAGTATGCCCCTGAGAATCGACGAGAATACTGAGAAAGTAATTGATGAGTTTGTATCCAAAGGCAATCTCACAACAGGTGCACTTGTTGATTTCACAGATTTATCGAGGCCGACCGTTACAAAAAGGCTAGATAGACTTCATGCTGCGGAGTTTATTGAATATGTTCACGAACCGACGGCACTCTGGCAGCTCATTGAAGACCCCAGATCGGATTAGGTCTCCTCTCAAACTCGCTTGCTCTCTTCGTGGAGTGGCTACCTCTGTGCTCGAACATTCACAAATCGATCCGTGTTACTGTTTATACGGATGTGAACCATTACGGACCTATTTCATGTAGGAACAGTTCTGCTTGTGTATGGAAGCACTGTCAATGACTGAACCAGAAGTGCTAGCAACGACAAAAGAGCAGTTGTTTTCAAGACCAAGACAGGATTCAGGATACGCAGTCGTCGACACTCAATTCTCTACCGACCAGTGGTTGAATGGTGTCCCAATCTCACAGGAGGTAACTGAAACGTTAGCACCATTTAATCATGTGCGTGTAGGCTCAGGATATCCGGATCTTGTTGGTGCCGGTTCGATTGCGAGTGACTCGTTTCGTGGTCACCATGGAGATCTAGATTCGCCGCCTCTGGTCGTCGTTGAAGCGAAGGGACATGGATCGACCGGACAGGTCGACACGGAGACGGGAATTGTTCAAGCTCATGACCGGCTACAAGAAGCGAATCTCGGGTTTTTAGCCGCTCCCCGAAGTTCTATCTCGTCGGAAACTCGAGCACTTGGTCGAGAGTTAAATATCGGTGTTCTCGGAGTAACGGAAGATCAGTCGGTAGATGTGCTTGAGAAACCGCGAGTAGTTGGCACACAGGTCGGTCGAGAGGCATCGACGATACGTTTTCAAGCCGGCCCGCAGCGTGTTGCTGACCAGTCGTTTCATCTCAACCGTCCGAAAAACTATCTCGGATATCCATTCTGTGTCTATCATCCGGAGCCGACTGAGAATGTTCTCGAAGAGTACGTAGTGAGGGATTTCAGAAGTGCCAGGGACGGTGCTGCATTCCTCGGGTTGATAGAGAAACAACCAGATGGCTCCGATGTCCTATCTCCTTTGGGTGAGGAAGTGGTTCGATTCGGGTTACAAAAACACGAGCAGTCATTGAACTCTGTTTTAGAAGAGTTCAAGTCATGGAAGAGGGAGCGGACGAGACTAACCCAGTTAGCATCAGACTGGGCGTATGTCGCTCGACGGGTCGTGTTCTCTTTTCCGGCAACACAGATGCTCGTAAAACACGTTCAAGAGCTTCAGAACAACGATCAGCCGCCGGTTCTTCCTGCCGTTGTGGAGCATCTGTTTGATACCTCACCTACATTCGCGGTCGAGTTCTTTATTCGGGATACGGAAGAGGCACGTTCTGCAGTACTGACTGGCGACGGTGATTTGATCACAGCCTCGTTGTTAGAGCCGCATGTGTACCGTTCGGTGGTCGCGTACCAGTTCAAACAGATGCTGTATCATTCCGGCATCCTTGCGGAGTCCGGATCCGATTCGAGTAATCTTGAACCGGAGGAGAGCAATTGGCGATTGGAACAGCCGATCTGAATTCCGCGAGTGTCGAAGTTGTCGATAGCGGGCGCAACGACTACTGGGGCGGTGTGGAGGAGAGCACATCGTCTAAGTGGTCGGACAGCTCTTCGAGATTAGTTGTTCTGAAGTGTTCAGTGAGCGCGCGCATTTTCGGGTCTTTTGGAAGGACAACGCCGTCTTCGTACTCGGAGAACGCTTGCTCTATTACCGTGCGGTAGGTTTTGCTGGTGGCATAGCCAACGATGGCGTCGAACTGTGAGCCGTATTCTTCGAGATAGGACACCAGACGGTCAACGACGAGCTGTTGGCGCTGTTTCTCGGCGTTGGTCAGCACGTACTCATATGATTTGATCTGCGAGATATTCTCGTACTGCTCAGGTACTGGCCCATACATGCCGGAGACAGTCACCTTGTGAATCTGGTCGTTCCACTCAGCGGTTGCATCTGCGACGACGCGGTGCGTTCGGGAGTTAGAATACGGCTTGGTTTGGCTACACGGGATAACGAGCAGTACGCGCTCATCGCCGACCTGGTAGTCCTTCCGCTGAAGGATGTTGAAATCCTCCGGTGTGTGCTCAAGCGAAATCTCTTGGTCATCGATTGGAATATCCAAGTCAAGCCGTTCCTGCTCTGCATCGCTTTGATCGGCGGTGAGTCGATTGTAGCCGCGCTCTTTGAGCTGCTGAGCTAATTCACGATCTCGGACTGTCGCCCGTTTTAGTGCCCGCTTGATGTTCCCGACATCGTTGCGAGCCATCTTAGCAACGTATTCAAGCAACTCTCCGCCACTGTCGTTGATCAGCTCCCGCACGTGATTCATCTCGTCTTGGTAAACACAGAAGTTGTGATAGCTCATTAGTGCGTAAAAATCGCTCTTCATATACTCGCCGTCCCGATCATACGACTCGCTGTCGTACATCGTACCCTGTACCTGCTCGAAACCTATGCGCCGTAGATTCTCACATGCGGGACATTGACACCCCCAGTCATCGGGAATCTGGTCCGCAGTGAATTTCGACCAGTCTGCTGCCCACCGCGCGTCGGCTGTCCGGTCGACATCAACGCCGAAATCACCCAGGTCGTGTGTCGAGGCGTTCGGATTCCGGACGAGCTCCTCATCTGAAACTCCGATCTCCCGGTTGATGAACTTCTTGAACTGTGCTGCTTGCATATAGCTTGACGAATCAAATGAATCCGCGCCAAGAAGCGTCAGGAGTGCCGTGAACTTCCCACTAATCCCGAACAGATGGAGACCTAGATCATTCTCTCGATCCGCAGGTATCGCGTCCTTCGCACCCTGTACGATGTCAACCAGCATTTCGACGTTCGTTCGGAGGGGGACGAGTGATCCGATCGCAAATCCTTCAAACGACTTGTCTATATGCGTCGCACGGTCTAGGAACGTCCCGACGTACCAATTGATCGTTTCGTAGTCGTGACCGTGAATAGCGACGTACACGGCGGGTGGATCTGGCTGATCCTCCAAGAGTTCGAGACAGCGAATGGCGCTGTCGATACTATCCTCCATTCGTTGAGTCGTCTCCTCATCATTCAGATTCGGTGGTATTGGATAGTCGAGAGTAGCGATGATGTCTGCGCCATAATCGAGCTGTAAGTCTAGAATACTCTCTGGGTTCGTGTATATCGACCAATCATTGTCATCCCCTCCCTCCGTTGGGGCATCGCCGAATGTGTCGGAGTTTAGAAGCTTGAACCCACCTGAGTCTACGAATAACGGCTTGGTGAAACTCTCTGGCTGTGGGTGATACGGCTTAACCGGGTCATGATCAGTGAAGTGGTCGTGGATCGGTTTCGAGCGCCAGTTCTCAAGCGATTTGGGAGTGATATTGAAATCCAAGAAACTCATCGCTTGGAACATCGCGCCTTGAAACTCGGGTTCACCGAAGAGATGATTACGCAACCGACTCCAAATTCCGCCAGACTTCTCGTTGGGCCCGCCGATGAAACTGACTACGGGGAAGAACGCTGGTGTTTGGACGTCGCCGTGCGGTGTATGAATCGTACCGCGGCGCGCGTTGCCAGCATCGTCAGTCGTGTCCGCCTCAAACGATGCCATTCTCTACACGTCATTGACGATGGGATGTGATAAGTTCGGTCGTTCCGCGGTGAGACGGCCTCAATCGGATCTGCTACAGTCTGTCTTGAACCGTGACGATATGGATGTTATGTCGACGGCCGTTGTTATAGATCAGTCGCTCGTTTTCGAAATCAATCGAGATCTCTCCGCTATGATATCCTGAACGCTCAAGCTCGCTCAAATCGTCTCGGTCGCCGTACGACCAACAAATGATTTTATCGACGCTTTCAAGCGGCTTATCTGCCTCAAAGTGATCCGTGAGCTGACAATGGATAGAACTCGCATAGAGGTTCGTATCCTGACGAACTAACGCGTTGACCTCTGCACTCGGGTCGTAATCTTCGACCGTAATTTCTGGCTCAGTCCCAAAGCGGTTCGAACGCTCTAACCCGAGAACGACTTCGGCGTCGTTCGATGGCGTGAATTGATTCCGCTCGTGAATCCGCTGTTCGCGTTTTTCGATCGATGATTGCTGAGACTCTGCGCGGCGAGTGAGTTTCGCCTTACGACGGTGAGACAAGTAGTCTTTGAACCACGGATCTGATGCAATCTTCGAAAGGTAGTGGCTGAGTTCCTCTACAACCGCCTGATACACCGGGCTAGACTTGTTCCGTATCTTTTCGCGGTTTGCCGATAACTCAAGATCTTGGCAGTTTGCGATGAAGAAGAAATGTAGGAACTCGTTGTCGTGCGAGATCGTGTCGTTGACCCGCTCAACCTTGATGTGGTCTTTTGCCAGCCAGACGCCGAACTGTGCCGAGTGCTTTCCGTAAGTAGGGAGTTCGTTGCGAGCGTCTTTGCCGCCCACCATCCCAACTACTTCTACAGTTGTTGTATTCCCGTTTTCAGTCTCAACGGTGAGCTCCCGTGGTGGGTAGTGCTTACACATCCGAGATTCCGAGAACTGACCCTCTCCGGGCTCTCGCTGCTCGGTCGGGAACTCAAGTTTGTTATTCATTGCCAGTTGGTCTCGTGTATCATCGATCTCATCGCCGAGAGTGACTGTTATTTCCATCTCTCGGAAGTCATCTGTGAAGAAGTGGCCCGTTGACCCGGCGAGCGTCTTCCATTTCAGGTAGTGTTCAATCTTGTTGTAGGTGAGCGATGCTGGCGAGAAACCGTGGCCAGATTTGAATCCGGTAATACGAATATGCGTCCCGGAGTTGCCCTCTTTGACTGCCTCCTCGTTCAGCACATACTCAGGCATGGTTCGGTTATTGAGCTTTTCCCACGGTTGCTCCATCTGTGCGCGTAAGTTGAGTCCGTTCTTCGTGGTATTGACGAGGACTTCCTCGCTCTTGTAGAAAATCTTCGTTCCGTGACCTTTGTAGCCGATCGACCCGTTTTGACGGCCGCGCTTCGTGGAATTGCCGAGGTCGAAGAACGACTCGAGATCAGCGTGATCCATCCCCTCACCGTCGTCTTCGATAACAATTTCAGATCCAATTGGCCGATCTCGAATGGTGATTTCGACTTCGGTCGCACCGGCGTCATAACTGTTCGACAGTGATTCACGGATCACCTCAAGCGGATCCTCAAAGTCGCTAGCGATCTCTAAAAATTCGTTTACTTCGTTGACTTGTGGTGTTTTGGTTGTTGACATTCAGAAGTATCCTCCAAGTGATTCGTTCACAACTCGATGTGCGTGCTGTTGCATCGACTTCTCTCGCCCTAATGACTGCTCGATGTACGAAATCAACGCGTCATCTCCCGGACTTTGAATCGCCGATTGGATTCTATTTATTTCCTCTTTTTGAATGATTAGGTTGTGCATCGCAACAGCCCCAAGCTTGTCTTTCTGATACTCCACGTCTCCTTTCATACGCTCTACTAACATCTCATCACTACAGACCTGACAGTCACACTCTGTAAAGTCGACATCATCTACGGGCTCCGAATTGTACAGCGACGTATCGTATTTCCCGTTAATCGCCGAGTGTATGTACGACGATGAATCAAACGTGTCTGCACCAACTGCGGCCAAGAGAGGGATCGCACTTGACGAGATACCGAGGACGTGGAGAGGCAGCTCCTCGAACCCCCAGTCACTCAAAACCTCACGACAATCGCTGACAGCGGTGATCAGTTTACCCTTGTTATCTTTGAGTGGAACGAGACTCCCCAATGCGACCCCGTCGAATTCACGATGGACACGGTCCCGGCCGATGACTTTCTCAACCTCTGTGAGAAACGTATCGAGCATCGAGTAGTTGTACCCATGGAGTGTCAGATATCGTGTATCGTCTTGGGTAGTTAGGTTGAGGAACTCGTCGACGTTTTCGGCCGTCAGTCGCGCTTTTTTGACCCGAGTAGAGTAGTCGTCGTCCGGCTCAATTGGTCGGTCTAGATTTACGAGGACGTCTCCCCCCAGCTTCCGCTGTATCTCAACGATGGCCTCCTGATCAACATCAACCTCAAAGTTGCTACCATCTAAGGTACCGTCGCCAAGGAATTTGAATCCGCCTGAGTCAAGAAAAAGGGTACCATTAAAATCGAATACATCGCGTTCCCTGATCGGTGCGGCAATGTAGTCTTCGTACCGCTCTCTCGAGATGCCGTAGTCCGTAAGCGACGCAACTGATGTCATCACACCATCGAAATATCGGCTGTAATCTCCACCGTTTACGACTTCATCTCCGTTCATGAACTCCTTGATAGTTCGGTGGATCCCGCCGCCATACAGACTTGCGTCTGTTCCCCCGGCATAGAAGTTAACAACTGGGAGAAGATTCGGAGTCGATAGTTTCGTGTCTCCGATCTGTAAAGATCCACTTCGAGCGTCACCCGCCTCAGCGGAGATCTCAAAGATGTCGTTTTTGAACTGCTCTGACCGAGATTCCATCACGCAGTCACCTCGGTGCCCATATCATTACGTACCACTTGTTTCAATTTCCTCCCTTTTGTTCCGATTCCATCACCTTTGACATAGTTTATATTTACATTATTATGGTTAGAGATATCACCAACAGCTTGAGTGTAGACAGACCCCATGTTCATGATAACAGTCTCATAATCACCATTTGAGATACAGTGACGTAGGTCTTCTGTAACGTATTCGCGTAATTCGCTAGCCCGCGAGGGTGTCATACGACGGTCATAATTGATGATTTCGTCGTCAGCGCGGAGTATTCCGTGCTCCGCAGAGAGAATCCGAAGTTCTATATCTGAGCGAAATGCGCCCTCTCTTATTGCTTTTTTGATAATTCTGAAAAAATAGCCATCGTATACTTCGATAGCTCGGGTAGGTTCAGCCACGTCATTTTTGGTAGCCGAACAGGACTGAACGAGGAGCGTGGTCATTGCATCCGTATCGATCCCGACCAGTCAAAAGTGTGTCCCCTAGGGATAACCAAATCAGCTATTTCAGTCGAAAATGTCGGTGTCTCAGAAAATTATCAGATACTATCGGCAATTACGTGTCATAACCTCTACCGTTATGTTTTCAAGAACTCGTGAACTGTTTTACTACAATACGGGAGCGAAGAGCATGTCGCAGTAATATCGGTAACCAAATGGACGCAGAAAGAATCTCGAAGCAATCGAAAGGTAACGTCGACCAGTCACTACTAGAAGGAACGGGTAGTGGCGGAATACTATCTGCGGGGTATTTCAACGATAATTCGCTTCTCGATCGACTTTACGACGGTGAGCGTGTGGACTACGCTCTTCAGAATCTCACTAAGGGAATTACAGTCGATAATGGCGACTCCTGTGATACAATAAGCCCTCATTCGAGCTATCGGACAGTCCTGCTCGTAACTGACGAGCGTCTCCTCTATGTCGTTGGTCAGGGAAGCGGTGATAAAACGTTCTCTGTCCGGTTCGAAGATATTCGAGATGTCGAGATATCTCAAGGCGTTCTAAAAGACCGAATTATTGTCCAAACAGACGATGAGACGTATGATATGTACACACAGAAAGATGGCAATTTAGACGAAGCTTCCAAACACATTTCTGACATCTCAGAAAAGAGGGCAAAAAATTCGAATGAATCGTCTGGTGATAAGCAAGTAGAGCGAACAAACAAAGAAGTTTCAGATAACGACGCAAATGGTCCTCCCGACAGACCCCAACGATCTGCTAACGTACTAAACCAATCCGGCCATAATAGGGATTCCGAGGGAAATTCGTCGAATTCAAACTCAAATATGTCTGTAACTGTTGAGATACTCGTTTCTAATATCGATGGAGAACCAGTCCCTGACGCAAGGGTCAAAATCACTGGTACGACACTCTCTGTCGACGGACGAACTTCGCAAACTGGGCGGTGTAGTATCTCTGTTTCCGAAGCCTCCGAATCGGTCAAGATGGAGGTCAATCATCCTGAGTATCGAACAATACAGGAAGAGGTAACGTTGGCTGATGGTGCCGTCATCGATATTACCCTCAAAGGTGCTGATAATTCTGACAGTCACTCGGATGAGAAGTCTCGCTCTGAGGGTGCAGATTCGACTGAAACTTCAGATACAAGCAATGAATCACCGGAGCGTACGGAGCTATTGGACGAGCTCGTCGCGCTAAATGAGCGCTTCTCCCGGAAGGTGACTCGAGGGAGAATGCGAACTGACGGAAAGTACAGTCCGGAAGATTATGAGAGGGAGTTCGGATCGTGGTCAACTGCCGTGGATCAAGCGCCGTTTGATCGGACGAACGAGAGTTCATCAGCTCAACCAAATCAACAAACGTACTCGAGACAGGAAGTTATCGATGCCCTCGTTGACCTAATCAAGGAGGTGGACGGTCGACCTAGTACCTCGGATATGAACGACCTGGGTGGAATGTCTGCCTCTCCCGTCTACCAGTATTTCAAAAGTTGGGATGCTGCCGTTGATGTTGCAAAGGAGGAACACGGTGCGGTAGAGTCAGGTCAGACCCGAGGTCAATCTGAGGAACCGGCTGACGATTCAGATACAGATTCTCCTGCGAAGGATACGGCGTCGGAACAGACAGAGGACGGCGATTTTCCGGCCGATCAGCGGGATTCGGAGGTTTCTTCTGAGGCATTCGCCGAACTCAGTGGTTTTCGGCGTGATTTGTTGGTCGTGATCAATGGATTGGAAGCACCGAAAGGACTCGAAATTAAACGGGAGCTAGAGGAGTACTATGACGGAACGATTCACCATGGTCGTCTTTATCCCAACTTAGATACGCTCGTGGAAGCAGGTTTCCTCGAGAAGTCAGCACAGGATGAACGGAGCAATCGATATGAGCTGACGGACCTCGGTGCCGATCACATTGAAGCCCGATATCGCTGGCAGCAGAATCGAATCGCCACTAACGAAAATCAAACACGGACTCCTGAACTCGAAGATAGGACGACATCAGAGAGCACTGAGTACGACACCCCCAATAAGAAAGAGCAACGAGATAACACTCACACAGAAAATATTCCACATGATTCGGCGACAGAGGATAGCGACCAAGACTCTAACAGTGAGCTGACCGAAGAAGATGACTTCGAATGGGGCGTCGAAGAGTCGGACACACTCTCGGACGACCTCAGTGAAGTACCAGAAGGACGTCTCTCTAACGTAGTTGTAGAAGTAATAAAAATCCGAGATATTTCGTCTGGGAAGCGCGATTCGATCGTCGACATCAAGCTATCGAACGGGAAGCGAATCGACTTCACGATCTGGACCAAGCACGACATTGAGATTGATTTTCAGACTGGGGATAAACTCCGGTTAAATGAGGTCAGACTCAAGCGATGGGAAACCGATCACGGATACGCTCATCAATTGAGTAGTACGAAAGACCTCACAATCGTTCCCGTTGAGGAGTCTGGTGTTCAGCGGCCGCTTGAGGAAGATGAAGAAGACGAGTGTGTAAGTGGTGAGTCAGAGAAAGCGGACGACGTTGATCAGCTTATCGGAGTGGGAGGTGCGACGAAAGCCGACGCGGAGGCTCTCATGGAATCCGGGTATATGACGACTGCGGATCTAGAAAATGCCTCGCTCGATGACCTCCGTTCCGTCTCAGGACTTGACGACGGAACGGCTTTGCGTATCAAAGCAGAACTCGGGTAGCGGAATAGCCGCTCGATGCCTACGACAACGAGAGTTCCACGTAATCCTCGAGGTCAGAATCTCGCAGCAAGTCGATCTGCTTGTCGGTAAGCTCGTCGAGAAAGAGTTGTTTATCGGATAGTAATCCCTCAACTATCGGTTCCAACGGCGTCCCAACGTACGGGCCGAATATCTCTTCGCGGCACTCTTCGAAGTACTCCCGCATGTCCTCACCGTAGTCTGCAGCCCGCTGCTTGAGTCTTTCAAAGCTCCACTGATCGTCTCGGTAGACCTGTCCCTTCCAATCCCAATCGGAGAGGAGTTCGTGGACCGCTTCGAGTCTGACCTCGCTCACACGTTCAACACGCTCATTGAGTCGCCGCATTCCGTTCACGCGGCTTTGCATTCCGATTCGAATCTCGTGAATCTCGTTGCTCACCCGACGTTTCTGGTCTTCAACCTTCGATCTGAGCGCATCGATGCGATCTCCAAGTGCCTCGAAATCGTCTTCTTCCAACAAATCTCGTGCCTCGGCAACGGCTTGTTTGGCATCATCGTCGATCTCAAGATCAGTCTGAAGGAACTCTTCAGCCAGG
This sequence comes from Halorubrum coriense DSM 10284, assembly GCF_000337035.1. GTDB lineage: Archaea > Halobacteriota > Halobacteria > Halobacteriales > Haloferacaceae > Halorubrum > Halorubrum coriense. The sequence goes on along the minus strand of NZ_AOJL01000026.1, from coordinate 53,075 downwards.
ATCCGTTGGAGTATCGTTTCCTCCATCGTTTCAGCGATATCCTCCAATCGGGAAGCGAGCTGTCGGTGACGATACTGTTGGTAGATCTCTTCGATGCTTTCTTCGAAATTTTTGTCTGGCAAATTTTCAGATTGTTCAGTCGACATAGTGGGTACTCACCTCCGTGAACTCCTCGCCGAGCTTATCGGTGCCACTAGTACCTGTTAACGGGACTTCTCTGAAATCCGTCACCACTACATCGTTGTCAAGTTTCAGACTAGCCAGAGTTGCTGTAGTTCTGGCGAATGGTTTTCCACCATACAGCCTATTGGCAAGCTCAGCTGCACTCACGGCATCATCCAACTCTGATTGAGTGTGATTACAGACCTGCCCGAGCTGCTCCGTGAGATCGGGATCAACCGCATCGTACGTCTTCAGTTTCTTGTACCGATCACTAACGGATTGTAGGTCCGTATCCGACAGCATCTCTGAGACGTATTCAACCGCTTCGCGCTGATAGCCGTGGTCCGTTGTGTCGTTGAGCGCCTTCCTGACATCGTACATCGTGTTGGCAAGGTCACGTACGTTATGACCCGATTCGAATCGGACACGTGATTCGATATTTCCGATGTACTGCCGACCGAGCATCCCGAGAACTTCGAAAGGCGGGTTTTGTTCCAAACGGTCGCGGACCTCCGGTACGTCGAGAGTGCTTGCGGAAACACCTAGCAACGAACCAAGCACATCTTCAACGTACTTTGCGTCCTCCATCGCTTCCTTGACTGTCTTAATCTCCTCATGTCCAAGTACTTCCTCAAGTCCCGAGAGCAGTTGCCGGTCAACCGTGAGCTCGTCGTCAGATTGGTACCGCTCGTTCAGCCGCTCGGCAGTCACTTCGTGCCACGGATCATCGAGAAGTGTTAGCGTCGAATACGTTGCGAGAAGGAAGTCAGTGAAATCGTATCGAGCGTGCCGCTTATAGAACACGCTGTCGCTGTTCAGTTGTTTTTCGATGATCTTGTCACGCCACTCTTCAGCGTATCCGGTTAGTTGAGTACCGGCGGCTTCCAACTGTGCCGAAGAGTCCGAGGACCTCGGTTCCATGTCTCGACGTACCCCAAATTCGACGAGCCGACGAAGGTCGGAACGGCGAAAATCACCTCTGTCAAGGATGATCTGGTCGGAATCCGGTGACTCGTTCGAATCGGGATAGACGAATGGAGATTTCTGGCTACTGAGCATGTAGCGCAGTGAGGTTCCCTCGATTAGACGGAGATCATCAGTGATCTCTTCCAAGAGATCACGGAGAGCACGTTTGATGTACTCGTCCGTTTCGATGTACTTCTCCGGGTCTTCGATCCACGAGTCAATCTGTTCTTTTTGTTCCTTGATTTCCTGTTCAAGTCTAGATGGACCACCGCCACCACCAATTCTGTAGCCGCACTCAGAACAAATCCGGCTACCATCGGTATCGGTTCTCCACGCTATAGCACCACACTCGGGACAGGGATCCGGGGTTGGTCCCTCCCCGGTAGATGCTATCTCTACCTGATGAGCGCCAACTTCTATCTCGCTGGGTAGCCCGGTCGTTTCGAAACCAAACGCGTCGACAAATTCTCTATTGATAACGACGTGGTTTCCCTGCTCACGTCCGTACCATTTAGCGAGATCGGCGTACTCCTCGGCATCTTCGTAAACCTCGTCTGCGACAGAAACCGTATTCCCGAGTGGCCTGAGAACGTCCGCGGACGACGGTGATTCAATGTATCCTTCATGATAATCCTGTAACACCTCGAATATCGTCATGATAAATTCACGCGGGGACTGCTGACTCTCGTCGAATCCGGCATAGATCCGCCGAACGAACGTCTGGTTGAACGGGAATAAGTCACGGAACGATTCCTCACAGAAGCCACAATCAGCGCAGATTGACCCCTCTGGGGCTTCTTTGAGGTCGAACGTTCCATCGCCGGTGTCCCGGTCGTATTGAACGCTACCGTCGTGTGATTTGATATATCCGAGATACGGGCGCACAAAGTCGACTGCAGAATCTTCGTTCAGGAATAGCACCGTATTCGAATCCTGTTCATTCGTTTGGAAGAACTCGAAGCGATCCTCCGCCGTCCGAGTGTGTAACACCTCTGTAGAGTCACGGGTTCCCGCGACAATGAAGTCCCAACTGTCCGCGGATTTGTCGCGCTCCATGTACTTTCGGAGCCGCTCTGCTTCCATCGCGGCGATAGAGAAGTCCTCGAAGACGATGACCGGCCGAGTGTCCTCGAACTGTTGTCCGACTTGGTCAAGCACGTCACCAAGCGAAGAGGTATCGTAGTTCTCCCTGATTACCTGCCAGAGAGCGTTGTTGAACGCTTCGACGGCTTCTGAAACGCCAATCTCCTCGTTGAAAATCTTCAGTTCATCGCGCTGTCTGTATTCGTTTTCTCCGATGAACTGAATCTTCTGAGCATACTCGCCCCGCTCGACGAGACGATTCAGTTTCTCTGCGATGTAATCTCGTATCTTGTCAGTCTGCTCACCGTCGGGAGCGACGTCGTACCCCTGTCTACGCAGTGTGAGGGTGGCACCCGAAGTGGCGTTGTCTGCTACGGTCTGCGGGATATCGACGATGTCGTCACGTAGGCGCTTGAACTCAGACGCTCCCGAGAGCTCTTCACCGAACTGCTCCCGGTAGAACTCCGGAATCCGCTCGGAAAGGATCGACATCAGATCGTCGTCTTTGTCGATGTGAAGCATCGGACGATCATCGAGTCGGAGCCGATGAGAGAGGTACGCACAGAGTTCCGATTTACCGGTACCGACTTCTCCTTCGATGACGACGGCGAAATTCCCGACCCGATTATCAGAGAATTCTTGGTAGATGCGATCCTCGCCCCACGTTTCACCTCCCGCGGCTGTACCGCGGAAGACCTCCATGGGCCGGTGCGTGAATTGGAAGAGGTCGTAATCCTCAGAACGAACTGCAGCGACCTTACTGAACAATCGACGAAGCGTCTCTTCATCGACTTCGTCGTAGTGTGGACAACGTGTCGAGTCGGATTCGTCTGGTTTCACGATTTGATTCATTGAATCACCTCAATCGAGTTCGCGTCTCTGTCGATTCCGCTCCGCCGAGGGACACCATTCAGGTCGACGGCAGCAGCGTCACCTGATTCGACAATTCTAATCTCCTCCTCCCGCACTAGGTTGAAAAGAACCCGCGAGAGGGAGGCTGGTACGTTCCCGTCGGCCGTAAGCTCAATAAGAAAGAGATTTTCCCGCAACCAATCGATATACTCTGTAATTGTCACGCGTCCGTTTGTCCCAACTTCGTCCACTGCAAGCTGTATCGACTCCTGAATCATATCCGGGCCTGGGTAGACGGTATGTCTTCTGCCGTTAGCTTTGTGAACGAGGTTAAGAAAGTCCACGAGCCGGGACCAGTTGACGAACTTGTGTTCATTTAAATCGATCTCTCCCTGTTGAGACCGAGGAACGTATCCGCGCTCGCGGTGCCACCGATTGATCCTCGTGTACAGAGAGGAATCGTCGGAATCGAACGCCTGAATTTCCTCCTGAAGGAGGTATTGATAGTTGAGCAATACAACAGACTGTCTTCCCCAGTCTGCTTCCTCGGCTTCCGACGTGAGATTATACAGTACACCAAGCCGGAAGTCGAGGTCTTCATCGCCAGTTTTCCACGGGAGGTCAACGGCGTAGTAGTCAGGCTCTTGACGGCCGACGAGTCCAATTGCGCGCAACCCGTTTATCCCTTGGTTCAGAAGGTCGTCACTAAGTACGGTGTCGCTTTTGAGTTCATCTTTGGTAGTGTGTCCCCGCTTTATCGACCAGTAAACGGTTCGCAACGGGGCAGGAGTCTGTACCGTGTTCAGAATGTAAGGTGCTGTTTCGCTCATAGTGGGTGCATTAGCCAGTCGTGATACCGTGTGTCTATCGGGCTCGTCTCGGGGGGGAGATCCTTCGCCGCCTCTCGAGCCAAACGGATCTTTGGACTACGTTTCGCGTAGGAGGGGTCAAAGGTTGTTCCTTCCATCGAGACTGACCGATTCAGGTCGTGTGCGATCTCCGATGCAGTCGATTTGTCCCACTCGATTCGCCGTCGGAGCCAGCCTCCGAAGGCCTCGATAACGTCGTCGCTCTCCAAAGGTGAGACCCCAAGTTCGTCCCGGCGTGCGAAAATGTTTGAGAAGGCCTCGTAGAGTGGAAGGTACGGCGCTTCCGTGAGTTCGTCGAACAGTTCGGACGTCGTCTCAACCGTATCGTCTTCAACCAGTTCGTAGAGGTTCGCGTTGTCTTGTACAAAGAGATTTTTCGTGTCTCGAAGCGGCATCACCCAGCCTTCGCTCTCGTAATGCTCGACAAATGCCTCATAAACGCGGTCGTACCTCCCGATATGTCGACAGAACGGCTCGTGGTATAGGGGGCGAAGGCCACCAGATGGTTGGAAGCGACGCTCGTCAGCGACGACGATCAATGATCCCTCGGAACTCGCGTATCGGTTGACGAGGTCATTCATCGTGTACTGCGTGTTCTTTTCGTAGTAGCTCGTCGTGACGACACAGAGGTCCTCTGACGGAGGAAGCTGTATTCCCCCGCTAACGTGATAATCATACCCGGGGAAGTCGTATTGTCTACCCCCACGTTCGTGTTGCCACGTGTGCTTGAGCTGACGCCACGAAGTCGGGTACGTGGCGTGTTCCGTACCGAGATAATTAATCGCGGGGAGCGATCGCAGTTTCCAATAATGGACGTTTCCATCTGGGTCGTGGATGAACGCGACATCAGCGTCGTTCATCCGATTTTGGATTGCTTGTAGACTCACTGCTCACCTCCATCGACGACGGCAGTGAGTGTCCGGTGATCAAGCAGATCATTTTCGAGGTAGTGGCTCGGCGTCCGCGAGAGCAGCAGACACTCGTCACAGTAGTCGACGCATCGGTCACAATCACCGACATCGATGACGTTGTCTGCGACTTCCTCAAGGCTCTCATGGACGTGCCAGCCGATACCGTTGCCACCCTGGCGACCGTCCACGATGTAGACTTCAACCGTGTCTTCGGTGATCGACGCCTTGACTCGATAGTCGGACCGGTCACACTTGACGACGACCGGAATAGCCCGATCAAGGGCTTGTTCGAGGCTGGTCAACAGCTGTGGCCATGAGGCCGTGGGATGAGTCACCCGTTCGAACCGCTCGGCGATTGCATCACGCTCAAACTCGAGGCGCAGTCCCTGCGTGTGATGTTGTTGCCCCACGGGACGGTACGTCTCTTCCTGTGACTTTTCGAGCCGCTCGCGCCATGAGAGTCCGTCAGTGGAGCCGCCACCGTCATCTTTCTCGATCAACGCCTGTGATCGCAGTATCTCGGTCGAAGGGCTCATCGAATGGCCGCGCTCGAAAGCATAAACGAAGTCCGTCAGCTCGAATTGTCCGTATTCGATATCGCAATCTAAACCAAATAGTTCCGTCTCCTGACGGTCCCGCTCTGCGTCTGTTGAACGAACGTACGTCGACATCTGTGCGAACGTCCGATAAGAACGTTGGCCTCCCTTGGCTACCGAGCACTCAACTGACGAGATGCCGTGGATTTGTGTGGTCGTGAGGTCGGAGTCGCAATGTGGACAGATAGTCTCATCAGGGTCGAAGCTCCGGAACCGTCGATCACACTCGTCGTTGTCACAGACGGCGACGTCAGTGAGCGGTTTCTGTGTTCCCCGGACGTCATCGACGATGTATTCTGTTCCGTGTAGCGACACCATCCCCCCGAGCTCGTTCTCTTCTCCGGGATACATGTCGTACAGTCGACCGCTCCCTTCGAAAGAGATCTCTTCCCGCTGACCGCTGAATTGAACGGGGAAGTTCTGACCGAAACTACGGTAGTTGGCGAGATACCCGAGCTTACTCAGCCACTGATCGAGACGTGACGTGTTGCTCGTGAGATCTCGGTTCGTCGCCGCGCCTGTAGACATCCCGCGGAGCCGCGAAAACGTCTGATCAACACGCCGTGATAGGGAAAGCGGGCCGTCACCGAAGAAAATCTCTTCGTACACCTCGACTCCACGCTGGCCAAAAATACCGTGGAGGTATTCTCGCAGGACATCGTCCATCTCCTCTTGAATGAACTCTTGGAGGATCTGTAGCTTGTCCTCAACGGAGGTGACAAACTTCTCCAAATTCTCAAGCTCGGGCTCCGAGAGCCGATAGGTCAACTCAAACACTTGGTCTTCGTGCGGATTTCGCGCAAGGTATGCGAATACCTCTGTGACGACGTGTCCCGCTAGTACCTCGTCGAAGTCCTCTGGATCAGGAATCCGGACGGGTTCAAATTCTCCGAGATAACTATCCAAATTGGCGTAGTAGTGGCCGTCGACTGGGTGTTGTCCACGGATCACCGTCATCACGAGTGACGAACTACCTCGGGTCCGACCAGTTCGCCCGGACCGTTGGACGTAGTTCGTGAGCGTCGGTGGAACGCCGACTTGTGCGACCGTATCGAGGCTCCCGATATCGACCCCGAGCTCCATCGTCGGCGTTGAACTAACTACGTTCACCTCCGGCGGATCCTTGCGGAATCCTTCTTCGATAGCACCGCGGATTGCTGGTGAGATGTTCCCTTTATGTATGCCGACCGTGACGAACTCTGGTTCCTCTCCCCCCCGAATCGGTTCGGTCACGTCGTGGGCCCAATGGTCAATTGCGTAGTCCCATCCGGACTCGACATCGGCGTACCCGGGATTCGCCACGAATTTTCCCTCATCCGTTCGGGAGAACCGGGAATACGTCTCTATCGGCTTTCCACACTCCAAACAGGTATCGGGAGCGTCACCCGACTCCGTAGTGGGGAAAGACGCATAGCACTCCGTACAGAACGCTGCGTCGGGAATTAGAACAAGATTCGACTCGTCTTCTCGAACGTTTCGAGTGAACACTCCACTCTCTACCGGCGGTTCGACCAATCCGCTTTGTTCGAGGGAATCCCTTGCCTCATCGAAGAATTTCCCCACTTTGGCACGCTTCTCGTCATCTGTAATATTGGCTTGATCGACTCCGCGCTTGAGGGATTCGTGACTGGCGACGGAGACGATTCCACTCTCAAGAAACCGACTTAGGACGTCGTTGAGGACGTTATCGATTCGGGCACGGCTGGTTTCGAGATCGCTTTCGAGTCGGTCGAGAATCTTCTCCCGAGACAACCCGTCGATCTTTACGCCGGCGTATTGGAACGAGGCATCGCCGAGCACGAACCGCTTGTAGAGTGCGTGTGCGATTGTGAGGTCAGTTGGGTCATCGAACTCCATGACGGCATCAGCGGTCACGAGGGCGCTATCGAGTAGCGCCTCGCAGTTGGAGAGATACGCGTGAGCTTCGATATCCTCTCGCAACGGAACTAGGAAGTTGTAAGCTTCCGCGTCCTCGTCGAGATTCTCCTGAACTAGCGGCTCCCAGTACTCCTCGCGGAGGGTATCAGCAACCGATTTGAAAAGCTCGTACTGGTCGGCTTCACCACCAGCCTCTAGTAACTCTTTGAGGTAAATCGTCTGCGCCATCAGCCCATACTCGGTTCCAATGATTTCTTCGCCCACGCTCTCAGCAGCGCTGTGGGAGTCCGAGAAGACGAGCGTCTTATTCGACGGTGTAACACGGCATACCTCCGATAACATATATGAGAGAAGCGAAGACGTGGGAACACCGATATCAGTTAACCGGGGTGATCCTCCGCATCCTGGGCAACCACCAGTACCGTCACCACGTATCGGTGCGAACGTTTTCTCTTCTTCCTCATTGTCGACCGCGACGTACGGTTCGTGACATGTCCCTTTGCGACAGAACTGTACCTCCGGGATTGGTGCGGCACCGCATTCACGACACCGGTTGTCTCTTGAGAGTGCCCCGCACTCACGGCACCAGTGGACCCGGTGTGGTGGCTTGAGGAATACGTGGTATTTCTCAGTGACAATTCCCGCGAGTCGACCGAAGGCCATGATCGTATCGAGAACGCCTTCCGGGTCTGAAACCCCTTCGCGCTCCACCTCCGCGACGAGGCCCTCGTAGGATCGGAACCCTACTTCACCCGTTGTATCCCGATCGAACCACTCGGTGAAGGCTGCCACTTCGGGGAATTCTTCAAGTACAAACTCAAACCATCCACTCGCAAATCCACCGGACTCGATGGCGGCCTCAACGAGAGCGTCTCTACCTTCTTCCGTTCGCACGGTTTCGCCAACATCAGCTATATCGTTGGTTTCAGTATATTTGGCCGCAGCGTCGTAGAGTGGTTTGAACGCCCACTCCGGGGCTGAAGATGAAGGTTCGATAGAATCCTGAGCCAGTAACCCGACCACTCTGAGGGATTCAACCGCGCTCTGTAGACCATGCTCGGCGATAAAGCTATCTGGGTCGGCTACTCCGATTCGGGCGACTGCGAGCGCGGCCACGATCTCGTCGAGACTGCTCCCCGGGAGTCGGCCGAAATCGGGAGTAGTTTGAGGGCGGAACTTTCGGCCGGTGAACTCAACGCTATTGATTGAATCCTCGTCGCTGCCGGTGAGTGAGGCGGCGAGTTCCGTGGGATTGTCTACCGTCGCGGACACCATCGTAACTTGCGGATCGTTGTCCGCGTAGAACTCTTTTAGACGCCGCGAGAGCATTGAAATCGCTGCTCCCTGAATTCCGCTCCACACGTGTGCTTCGTCAAAAACGATATGCTCTAGCGGCTGCTGACTTGGCTGGTCTCCGAGAATATTTCTTGTCTCCTCCTTATCATTGACGAACATGTAATCCAATGCTTCCGGATTCGTGAGGAGGATATCCACCCCTTGTCGGATAGAATCACGAGTCACCTTGATCCACGAGTAGGAGTTATCTGTCGTCCCGACCGCGGAATCGCTCAGTATCCGAAGTTTCTCGTCCGGATTTCGGGGGTCAATCAGTCCGCGCACGTACGTCCCCTCCTCCATCTCGAAGTCCCGAGTACCGACACGAGCCGGCGTATCGGAGTCCCAGATGCCGATTGTGATTCGATCCTCCGGGGCCCGGTTCCGATTGATGTGATCGAGGTAAGTGATGAAACGGTTGAACTGATCGGATCCCAGCGTCTTCATGGGATAGAGGATCGCCGCCTTCAGTCCGGGTTTGTCGACGGAAAGGCAGGTGTTGAGGATCGGAAGGAAGAACGACTCGGTCTTTCCGGATGCGGTCGGGACCGCGAGAACATTGTCACCGGGCTCGGTCTCTATCGCATCGATCGTCTCTGCTTGGTGTTGGTAGAGCTGACCGTCAGGGTCGCCGCCGAACACTTCTCGCCGAATAGCATCCACAATGTCGTCGTGGTAATCAAGATCTCCGAGAAACTCGGCAGCGGTCTGACTATGGAACGCGGGTGCGTCGACGAATTCGACAAAAGGGCCCTTACGCTCGATTGTCTGATCAGAAACAAACGACTGAGCCCCCTCCACTCCATCGACATCGTTGAGCTTGGTCATGGCACGGTTCCACCAGGTGATCTCAGCCGCTCTATCGGTGGCAGCGTTGAGTCTGTCTTGTGGTGAATTCATTTTATGTGGTACCTGATCTCACCTTTGTCATCACGTACTCGACAACAGTGAGAAGGCAAAGATTTCCTGCCGTTTCGGTGCCGCCCCCGAATCGCTAGATTTGACGGTCGGTTTGTCAACGTTATCTCACGATTTACGTGACTCTGATGTAAAGTCACGGGGTCAAAAAATCACGTTAGATACTGACGCGCCGGTGAGAGTTTGCTGAAAACCACACCGTAAGGCCGCAATGGACCGTGGATATCTACAGAAACCGCTTCCTTCCTCTTTTCCGCATTCTATGCTTATTATTAACAAGATGCTTAGTTCGCAGTTATTCCAACCTACGCCGGAAGATTGAACTTGATATCCGAACCACACGTGATATCTCACTCGATGAAATATTTTGATTCGAATTCGGATCGATCACGCGTTGACGATGATGTAGAACCCCTTGTCCACGGGATTCTCGAAAATACGCAAATCTTCGGACCAGATACAAAGAGCCCTCCACGGGTCACCTCCGCGCTCAAGTACGTTCAGGAGCCGCAGAAGCGCCGAAGCCCGGGAGAATACAAGGGCGACGACGAGTTCATCGAGAACATTATCGACATTTTTGGATTTGAACCTCTGAACTTCCAACAGACGAGCTGGGACACCGTCCGTGACCTCAACGAACGACGACGGGGAGGAGATTCCCAAGGCGCAATATTCTCTGCACCAACCGGATTCGGAAAAACGGAAGCGTTCCTCGGTCCGCTGTATCAGTTATTACAGGACGACGACCTCGATCGGGTAGCCCTAGTATACCCCAGTAAAGCGTTGTTACAGGACCAATTAGGCCGTGTCCTCAAACACCTCCACACGATCAAAACGACGACTGATGAGCAGCTGTCGGTCGGCGTTTGGTCGGGAGACACAGCATACAAGCCCGAGGACGTTTCCACGGAAGATGCACTGTTCGAAGGAACAGGCCGGAGAAAACGATTCAGACTTGCCAACTGTTGGTGCGGTGATCACCAGGATCCGCACGCATTTCAGTACGAAGGGGGTGGCAGTCACTACGACCTCGTCTGCGAACACGACGAAGCGCACCGATTTAGTGATCGAGAAGTTGTCCTGAACAGAGAGGACATCAGGCGAAGTGATGGACCGGATATCGTCCTTACGACACTCGAATCGCTAGAGCTGTTCGGATTGAAACCGAACTACAGCCTCATTGATGAAATAGATGCTATCGTCTTCGACGAAGTACACCTTTATACCGGGATTCGTGGCGCACACGCAGCGAACATCATCGAGAACATCGAGGAGATTACGGATCACTCAACGCTCTGGCTTGGAGCGAGTGCGACGGTCGACGACGCCGAACAGTTCGCAGCCAAGATCTTCCCGATTCCGGACGGTCGGATTAGAGCCGTTTCTCCACCCGATGAAGACTTTGCTACCGACCACAACGATAAGGAGCATTACTTCTTCCTGAAGGCAACAGAAGACGGGCCCGGTGTCTCGTCTATGTTCATCCAACAGATCCTGCTTCTTGGCCACGCAATGCTCCAACAGAGGGGTGAACCACGCGGAAAGGTCCTCTCGTTCATCGATAGTATCAGTCAGGTCAATCAGAAGCGCTCGCAGCTAGAGGACGCGGACCGACAACGCGACCTGTGGCGGTACCACACGGACATCGATGAACCAGGTGACTGGCGCGAAGTTGCTAACGGGATGGACCGAGAATTTGTGGAGGGTCCTCTGAATTTCTCGTCCGTCTTTTCCGACGTTGGGTTCGATGCCTCAGTCGTACAAAGCGACGTACTCCTGTCGACGAACTTCCTCGAGGTCGGTATCGACGTCGGGGATATTTCGATCGTTACCCAGTACCGGACGCCGTGGAACCTCTCATCTTTCGTTCAGCGCGTCGGGCGTGCTGCCCGTGAGTCGGGAACGGACTCGTTCATCTTCGTCTTCCTATCGGATCTCACCAGCGACGCGAACATGTTCTACCGAGCTGATCGGTTCCTCGGCTCCGAGATCAGGACACCACTGAAGTCTGACAATGAGGTGATTGATTGGATTCACGAGCGATACCGCGAGTTCTATGAGGTCTCATCACGTGTCCGTGACCGCCACCACTACTCCACGAGTCAAGAAAAGACGGAGTTTCACAAGGAGTATTTGGTCGATGAACTTGGCTGGGAATCATATCATACTCTGATCTCCGATCCCCAGACGGTACTGTCCCGTGAGCTTGGGATGACCGACTCATTCTCACCGTTGACCGGACAGGAGCCGATTACGCACGTATTGGCTAAAATCGAGAGCAGAGAGGAAGAAATACAGCGAAAACTGGGTAATCTCGGACTTGACGGTGACTCCTCTACCGGAAATACGGCGAGAGAGATGGTTGAAGGCGTCCGTGAGGACATACTGTCATACGTCCAAGAGCGAGTGGTCCTCGTCGAACAGTGTCGAGAACATGATGACCCACTTGTTGAGGAATCAGTCCTCGACAGGTTAGAAGAAGTCCTCGTACAGTCTAGAGACACCATTGCGGACTCGAATCCTGACCCGATGGCAGAGCTCGATCACTTCCGTGACGTACTTCCTCTACTCTACGACTCTAAGGCAAGTGTCCTCAGAATAAAGAACGCCTCCGATCGTGACGATATCGTCCTCCCACGACTAAATTACGACGTCGGCGAGCTTGAGGACGCAGTCGAACGTGTTGCGGACGCAGCTGACGACGGGAGAGCAGGTGCGCTTGTCCGTGAGAGAAAACGGATTTACTACCTCAAACAATCACTTGAGGAGCTCTACGACTACCAGTCGATCCAATCCAATATCCTCAGTCTCTACTATGTCAAGCATCTCCTCCGCGGTGCGTACTACTACGATCGTTTTCTACAGGTCAACAATGATTCTCTCGGCGGTGAGGTATGGTATGTCCCCGAGAACTACTTCGATGACGCGGGGCAGTATTTCACCGTATTCCATGGAAAGAACGATACCGACGGGAGCGACCAGTCAATTGATACGTTAGTCCATTCGTATGCCCCTTTCAGAAGTGAATACAAACAAGAAGCCGGTCGCCTACAAGCGTTCGTCCCCGAAACAGTAGTTGAAGACGATACGGTCCGGTTTGTTTTCGAAGACGTGCCTGGTGAACGACGGGACGGCCTCATCATCCCCGACTCGATCAGACTCGACGAACTCACTGATCTGAGCGGATCGAAGGCACTGAACATCGTCAGATACTGTCCGCAGTGTCTTCAGATTCTCGACCAGGATAGCTGCTTGCGCCATAACGACTCGGCCTACGGTAAGATCCATGCCAGCCCCGATGTTGAGACGGACGTTGTCCTCGGCGGTGATGCCGAATCGCAGGAGATTTCGACACTCTCGGACGTTTCAGGCGAGATCAGACTCAGCGGTGCATCTTTAGAAATCACGCCGGCGACATATGCTCGCTCGGCGGACGAATACATCTTCACGGGCGGTGATCGAATAGAACGCTCCATCAAGGCTCCCGAACAGACACTCGGATTCGAACTAGACACGCGTGGTATTACCTTCGACGTGTCGGGATACCTCGAACGTATTGACGACCCGGATGTCATCTCACGAGTCGATCGATACAAGAACCTCTCTGAGGTCGGACTACAGGAGATTGGTGTACACACAGCCGCCCACTTTTTCACCCAATTGGTTGCCGACGTAGCTGGGGTAACTCCGGGGTCGTTGTTTTATGGTGTAGACTCCGAGGAGGAGGTTGTCTACGTCTTCGAGCGGTCGCAGGGCGGACAGGGACTCGTGGACATGGTCTTCGAGGACTTCCAAGAGGACCCGGGAACTACACTCGAATCAGCGACTCGGATCACGTATGATCCGCAAGTGATCTGCGAACGACTCTGGGCAGACAAAGATTTCATCGACAAGGTTTCTACGTCCGATATCGGCCGGGCGAAAATCGAGGAAATCGTCCGTAAATCGGACGAGGTGCCGGTGTTTGAACACGTCGTCGAGCAAGTCGTAGAAGAAGTACAGTCGTCAATCGACCGAGCACGTCAGCTCGTTCGGGAAGAGAACATATCCGTACGACGTGCGTGTACTGTGAAACACGTGGTCGCATCAGCACGGATAGACGGTGATGACACGTATCCCGAGGAAAAAGTGAACAACCACCTTACGGACTTCGACAATCACGAGCGGGTGAAGGCGCTCTTCTTTTCGCCGAATATCGACGGCTGCGTCGAGAATCTCCAACTGTCGGAATGTATCTCAGGCCACGACCAGTCGGACACTCTTAGTTACGTCCTCTTAGAGGAACTTCGTGAAGAGCTGATTCAGCGGGTTGAGCATGAAGATCTCGGTGATGAGATATTTGACCGCGAAGTCTTACCAGGAGGTGAGTACGATGGGACGAGCATTTTCCTTACCCTCTAGCGGCCTCCGATATCTGCTCGGCCACGCACTCACATACAGTGAGCATGTCGTGATCTGTTCACCGTGGTTAAGCGATGTCGACGTACATCTCCCACTCACGGAGGATATCAACGAACGCAGAATGAAGTTGACTGCTGCGATTAGAGCGTTGCCCACCCAACTCGACGTCTACGTCCGGCCTGACGAATCAAGTAACGACTACGCACTCTCTCGACTCACCGATATTGAGAACGTCAACGTTCAACAGATTAGCGACCTCCATGCGAAAGCGGTAATCACCGAGAAGTACGTCTACGTCGGATCTGCGAATATCACCCGAGGAGGGCTACTGACTAATCTAGAACTCTGCGAGGTTCTTGAAAACGACTACGGGAACGTAGAGACGTACCTCACAAAGGAGTTAGATTTAGGCAATTAAATCCGTCTGGGGGACTTGATCGGTTATTTATCACTACACAGTAGAAACTGGTATTATGAATCATAGTGCTCGTAGAGGAGAGAAATCTGAATTGGCGGTTGCCTCGGAGTTGTTGGCACAAGGGTACGGTGTGTCGTTCCCGTTTGGTCACAACCATCAGTACGACCTCATCGTTGACAAGGACGGTTCTCTCTACAGAGTTCAGGTAAAAACAGCAAAACGCGAGGGAGGAAACCGGTTTTACGTCCAAGCAGATGCCGATGCCTACGATAAAACACATGTTGATTTGTTAGCAGGCTATTCCGAGGAGAAAGAGCCCGCATTTTTTATTCCGATTGAAGAGACGAGTGGAAAGCGCCAACGCGTGACGTTTACCGACTTAGACCAGATGGGATCTGACGCAAGTCGGCAGCGGGCACATCATATCAGCGATTATCGGTTTAGCGAGGCGATCAAGAGGGTATAATTTGATATGTTCTTCCGTCGAGTTCGTTAATACAGCCTCTATTAACGTGACGTGTTCTGACCCAGTCGCAGTCAGTACAGAGGAGACACTTATCGCTCAATACCAGTTTTAATGCCAGCTACTATTCCTGCATCAACTTCCGGAGGTTCTGCTGCGTGTTTCTGTTTTCATTCACCTCGAAGTCGGTACCTTCCGCGATACTTCTCATAGAATCCATCAATCCGTATGAAACAGGTGAAAGCTCTGCGACTGTAGGTCCACCGTCGCTAGATTGTTTCTCAAATACGACTCCACTGTCGTCTTCAAACTGCATAATCAGGTAGTGGCCACCGTTGCCGTCACTAAGTTCTTTGAATCCGCTCAGCTTCTCTTTGAACCGATCTGCGTCACTTCCCATAGCCGAGGTTAGAATTCTCAAACGACTTATAACGTAACGGCACGCCGGAAATTAAGAAATGTTGATGATTGAGAGAACACTGGTAAATACGCAGCTCTCACTTACTGGCTGTTTCAGGTGAGAATCAGTCTGAGGAATAGTATTTCAACAGAGTCGTACATTCAAAATATACCCCAACTAAGCCGGCCGTTCCACGAACTCCGTAACAGCGTAGAACGGAAGCGTATCGATCAGCGCGACAAGCAGTTTCACGATGTACTGCCCAGTAACGATCGACACAAGCGCCCAACCCCACGTCGGGTCCCCACCGAGGCCGAGTGCCGGAAAGATAGCGAAGCCGAGCGTAATGAACACGACAGTGTCCACGCCCTGACTAATTGCGGTGGACCCGCAGTTTCGGAGCCAGCGATGCCGACCGCCGGTGCGACTCTTCAGATTAGCGAAGAGTCGGACGTCGAGATGTTGGGCGGCGGCAAGCGCCACGACGGAGGCAAGGATGATCGACGCGGAACCACCAAGCGTCGACACGAACGCTTCCTGCCCACCGTAGAACGGAGCAGATGGCATCCAAATGGCGAGGTACACGAGGGCATACGCGAAGACGAGCGTGACGACGGTCCCGTTGACCACGGTCGCGGCATACTCTTTTCCGTGATACTCGACGAGCAAGTCTGAGGCGAGGTACGCGACGCCGAACGCAACGAACCCAGCAGGAACAGCCACGCCGCCAAGCCCGGGGAGTTCGATCCACGTGAGTTTCGCGGCGAGGACGTTTGCGAGAACAATGGAGCCGGCGAACACGGCAGTAAAGATGGCGCGAGTCTCCTCAGTTTCCATCAGCTGTCACCACCGGTCATGACCGTATAGTCGCGTGCGGTGCTGTGTCCCGGTTCACCCGGAGTGAGTACCGATCGGCACCGAGCAATTCGGTGATCAGACGATCGTGAGTGGTGTTGCTGTTCCATCGGTGTAGCAACGAAACTCAATCTTTATGTATTCTCCGAATATTCTCCGAGTATGGCCCGAGGTTTATCGAGAGGCGAGTCCGAATCAGATGCGCTTCAGGAAGCAGGCCAACGCACACTCCACATCGGAGCCGACAACCCCATCCGAATCAGCTCGGGCCACCGCATCCTCCACCACGACGGAAAGTGCTCGCGGCCACACGGCCACAACTACAAAATTACCGTCGAAGTGACCGGTGAACTCACTGAAGAAGGCTGGGTCGTTGACAAAGGCGACGTCACAGACGTCATCGACGCGTGGGACCACCGGTTCCTCGTCGAGGAAGGCGACCCGCTCGTCGACGCGTTCGAGGCGTCCGGCGACGGCGACGCACTCGTCGTCTTAGACCACCCACCGACGGCAGAGGTGATGAGCGTGCTCCTCGAACAGCGCATGCTCGACGCGTTCCCAGACACTGTCTCGGACGTGTCGGTGTCGGTGAGCGAAACCGGCGAGCTCTGTGCGACGTACTGATGCCGGTCGCTAGCGATATCGAAGAGCCCACAACGGACGCTGACGCGGGCGGAGAGGGCCTCCCGATCAACGAGGTGTTCTACTCGCTCCAAGGCGAGGGAACGCTTGCTGGCGTCCCCTCGGTGTTTGTGCGGACGTCTGGGTGTAACCTGCGGTGTTGGTTCTGTGATTCGTACCACACGTCCTGGGAGCCGACCGGGGCGTGGCGTGACGTCGACTCGATCATCGAGGAAGTACAATCACACGAGCAGGCTACCCACGTCGTGCTCACGGGCGGCGAGCCACTCATCCACGAGGAGTCGGTCGAACTCCTCGAGCGACTCTCGGCTGAGGGGTATCATACGACGGTGGAGACCAACGGCACGATCTACCGGGACGCGCCGATCGACCTGGCGAGTATCAGCCCGAAACTGGCGAGCAGCACGCCGACACCGGATCGAGACCCGAAAGGAGAGGGCGAGTGGGAGGAGAAACACGAACAGAATCGGATCGATATGGATGCGCTCTCCCAGATGGTCGACGAGTACGAGGCGCAACTCAAGTTCGTTGTGACAGATGAGTCGGACCTCCCGGAGATCACGGACCTCGTCGATCGTGTACGGGCGGCGACCGCGACGACCGTGGCGGACGATGATGTCTTGCTGATGCCGGAAGGCATGACGCGGGAGCAACTCGATGGGACGCGAAGTGAGGTCGCAGAGTTAGCGATGGAGTACGGGTACCGGTACACACCACGACTCCACGTCGATTTGTGGAACGACGCGCCAGGAACATGATTGTCGCCCCGGTCAGCCCGGTCGACAGTGTACGGTGGAGGCGTGGACAGAGCAACAATCGAGACGACGCAACTGAGCAGACATGAGCAACAAAAGCGCAGTAATTCTGGTGTCCGGCGGGATGGATAGTGCGACGGCTGTCTACGAGGCGATGGAGCAGGGGTACGAGCCGTACTTCCTCCACACGTCGTACGGGCAGCGGACCGAAGACAAGGAGTACGAGTGTGCGAAAGCGCTTGCTGAAGAGGTTGATGCGGCTGACTTCCTCCATATCGAGACAGGGCACCTGTCTCAGATTGGGGCCTCGAGTCTCACAGATGAGGAGATGGACGTGGCAGATGCTGATCTCGAGAGTGATGAGATTCCGACGTCGTACGTCCCGTTCCGGAACGCGAATCTGTTGTCGATGGCGACGTCGTACGCGGAGGCGACCGATTCAGAGGCGCTGTTCATCGGTGCGCACTCCGAGGATTTCTCCGGGTACCCTGATTGTCGTCCGGCGTTCTTCGATGCCTTTCAGAACGTGATCGACGTTGGGACCAAGCCGGAGACGGAGATCGAGCTGAAAGCACCGTTCGTCGAGTGGTCGAAAACGGACATCGCGGAACGTGGCTTGGAGCTTGGGGTGCCGTACAAGATGACGTGGTCGTGTTACCGAGATGAGGAGCCGGCGTGTGGGACGTGTGATGCCTGTGCGTTCCGCTTGGAGGCGTTCCGGAACGCCGGCTCACGCGACCCGATCGCGTATGCTGAGCGGCCGGAATTCTCGTGATTGACAGGCCAAACGGGGCTCGTGCTCTTTGAGATGCCCTTGCGGCTGTAGATCAGAACACACGTCCGGTTATCCCCGTTCTGTGACGGACAAGTAGAGAGCGTAATTCCCTGTCTTCTCCCCCGTCTCTCGGTCTTCAGTCTCTTTCAGATTTATTTCCACTCGGCGGCTGTAGTCCTCCATATCGACAATCCACCGGAACAACCCAGCGATAGTCTCTATGAATTGTGGGTCTCCCGTGATTCGAATGTTCGAAATATCTGTCGGGTAGGTACTTCCCTCAAAATCGCTTGGTTTCTCCATAGTTGCCTGTTTCAACTCGGTTTCCGACGGGCGATCACGGTTGTTTAACCAGTCCATCGCTTCTGACTTCGGAATGGATCCCGACTTCGTCGTCGGGAGTGATTCAAGTTCTGTTTTGTTTGAATCTCCGCCGTCAGGCAGACCACGTTCAGCTTCAGTTTCGTCTTGAAACGATTGTGATGCCGCCTCTTCGACCTCATATTCCGAACCGCACTCTTCACACTCGCCACTTCCGCTCTGTGGAGTGATCATACTACCACAGTTCTCGCAAAATAACATGCTGAGGTACACTTTGTGTGGGTTAATAAATACTTACAACACCGTCTAGCACGTTGCTTCGACAGACACACACAGCGAAGTGTCAAATTATAACGGGAAGCTAGCCGGAGCCAGTAGTAGGACTTACGATAGCCAATCTGGGAGAATTTCTGAGAGTTCTGGTAATTCAATCGATGGCAAATGCCGCTCAATCGGGCCTTGGGGCGGGCGAGCAAACGGAGCACCGCCGCCACCACTGAAATCAGTTGAATCCACTAGCTCTCGTATCTCTTCTTCAGTGAGTTTAACATCAACATCATAGTCGATCTCACGTGCCTCCGCGTGTAGTTCGTCAAGTTTTCTCGAAATGAATGCAATCTCGTCCTCGGAAGTGACCTTGTACGGGATAACTCGAAGTCCCCAGTGGAGTTCGCTCATCACTGCTGCTATACAGCCATTACAGCCGTGATTTGCGTATCGGAGGATACTGCGATTTGACGCGAACCGAGTCCCAGACCATGCCATTCGGTATGGGGCAGTACTGTACCACAGAGCTACCTCTGCTCCAAAGGCCAGACACGCGTACATAAACCGCTCCACTTGGCTGGGCTTCGGAGGGTCTTCGACAGCGCAAGCGGCGGCTTGGAGGTTGGTGAGCGAGCCGATTAATGGGACAAATCGGGCTACTTTGTTGTAATCGACCTCAACGGATCGGACCATTGACTCATCAATAGCTGATGTAATCTGCTGTTCATTTAGGATTCGAACCGCAAACCGAACGCGTCGGATATGGTGTTTCAGATCATCGGTTTGATTGACGATCTTTTCCGTTGATTGTTCAGATCGATCCACATCTCCACAGAGGGCATTCGCACAACCAATGAACGCCTCTTTTTTGTCCGATTCTGAGACGCCTTCGAGTTCACTGAAGAATCCATCTTTGATGGACACCTCTTGAGTTGAAGCGACCGAAGGTGTCCCTGCCACGAAGGGTGAAGCTGTAATTCCGCTCAGTACTGATCGTCGGGTGAGTTCCTTCCTCATTATTACTCCTCAAACTCCACGTAGTTATTCTCAGAGCTTACCAACAACTCGCGTGTGGACTCTGTCAAATTACTAGGCTGAACCGTTCTCACTTCCCTAAGATGATTTTGGTTGTGGCTGGGACTGAGTTTCTCTAACGCTGCCGACCTTGGCGTCGGGCATCTTCAAGTACCAAACGGCTCTTCTCTTGACAACGATTCAGCGGTCGTCGAGATGATCCGGATGGGGACACTCCTTTGGACAAGCCATCCATCTTAGTGACTCATCTGACACTCTTGCTCGGCTGATAAGTGAATGGTGGTTTTTATCCCACTCAAAACGACGAATTTTGCTCGTAGCGCCTTATTCGTACAATGATCCCAAAATAGGATGGTAGAACGGAATCTGAAAAGCTGACGAGGGGTTAAGATCAGTTGATATGTGACAGTATTAGTTGTAATATATTTACATAACACCTCCGATCTAAGAGATCTAAAGTCAGAGAAACCAGTCAAAGTGGCTTGATTGACTCTATTTCGAAGGTTCTAGATATGTCTATGGTGTATAAGACAATAGTAATTCAGATAATATGGTGGAAAACAACTAAGTTTCGACAATACCTCCACTGACTTAGGCCATTAGGAATACGACATTGTCTGGTAAGATTCCGTTCACATCGTCGTGGACGCTTGCTTGCTGAACAATACCCAGACGCACACCGAGTGACTGCCACCCGTAGTGATCGAAAACCTACCACACTACACAATGAGTACCAGCGATTCCAACGACACTGACAGACTTGAACAGTATATCCACGACAAGAAGGGCCATCTCCACAGTTGCGAGAGTATGATTGCGCTCGCCAATTGGCTCTACACGAACGAATATTTCGA
Organism: Halorubrum coriense DSM 10284; assembly: GCF_000337035.1. Lineage (GTDB taxonomy): Archaea > Halobacteriota > Halobacteria > Halobacteriales > Haloferacaceae > Halorubrum > Halorubrum coriense. The sequence goes on along the minus strand of NZ_AOJL01000026.1, from coordinate 32,319 downwards.
GACCAATGACCGTAACGTCCCCACGAGCGATCTCAAAGAAACTCCGGGCAATCGGCTCGAATACGGTGTGGACACGGTTCTCGACCATCTCGAAGAAATCAACGTCGTCGACGAAGTCTCACGAGTAGGTGGTCAGTTCATCCTACATGAGCGGACCGGGCAGGCATTCTTCGACCCGGACAACAGAGAGATGCTGCCACTCCTCGACGAAGAGATTTCGCGGTTCCTTGAAGACCTACACCAGCAAGAAAGCCAAGCGCTAGAATCCGAAGACATCGGCAAAGACGAACCTCAGTCGGTTGCTGACGGCGGAGAATCCGAAGACGCCGATCAGGACGACACAAACGGGACGGAAGCTGACAATGGGGTAGACTCCGCCGACGTGCCGACAACGTTTCGCGCAGTCGCCGCAGCTTCACTAGACGTTAAGATACCGCTTGAGGACGCACTCACAGACCCCACGGACCATATCGAGCGGATTGTCCGATTCGATGACGTAGTTACGGCGATCATTGAGAGCGATGACGTGAGCCGCGGCCGTGCGTACGAGCCGATGGGGTGGCGCAACGCTGCCAACAAATGGGTGCTGACGATGACGGCGAAAGCACGCAAAGAGAACGAATCGTTGTCGTGATTGGTCAGCATAAGGAATCGACCTCGTACGTTCCCTTCCGGAACGCGAACCTGATGTCGGTGGCGACGTCGTATGCAGAGGTGCTGTTTATCGGTGTACACTCGGAGATTTTCCGGGTACCCTGACTGTCGCCTAACCCTCTTCGATGCCTTTCAGAATGTGATCGACGTTGGGACCAAGCCGGAGACGGAAATCGAGCTGAAAGCACCGTTCGTCGAGTGGTCGAAAACGGACATCGCGGAACGTGGCTTGGAGCTTGGGGTGCCGTACGAGATGACGTGGTCGTGTTACCGAGATGAGGAGCCGGCGTGTGGGACGTGTGATGCGTGTGCGTTCCGACTTGAGTCCTTCCGGAATGCGGGGTCACGCGATCCAATTCAGTATGCCGAGCGGCCGGAGTTCTCGTAACCAGGCGGTTGACACGGGTTTACGGGCCGGATGGTGTTGTAAGGTCTTGTGGATTCGTGAACTCAGCGACATGCTGATAATATTCCTCTCCGAATACGCTAGTATACCGAAAGTCAGCGTCAAAATTCCTCAAGAACTGCTTGATGACGTTGAAATCGAAGTATTCACCGTGCCACCTGCCTCCCTAATGTGAATACAAATAGTGCGATTAAGAACGCGCCTGTGAATGATTCAATGATAACAAGCGCGTTCGTGAGGGACCCGACTGGGGCGTAGTTATTGTAGCCTATCGGCGCAAACGTGACGATACTGAAATGTAGCGTATCACCGAGGTATGAAAGATAGTTGGTGCCGTCACTTGTAAGGACAGTCTGGAGTGAACGTGTTTGACCACTTACTTCGATACGACCAAAATATAACAGGAAAAGCCAGGAAGATACGATCACGGCTATCGAGACGAGAATCGGCTGTAGTGGGCTTTCACCATACCGGGTCGTCCACTGGTGGAAGACTTCCCGAAAGTACTTGGAGGCATTCTGAACCGTGGACTCGGTGTTGAGTTTGTCAGCCGTCTGTAGTGCGTGCCTGTGACGCAGTTTTCTCGCAGTTCGTTCTTGGAGATACAGGTGTGACGCTGAGTAATTGTCCCCCCAATCTGTCGCAGCTTGTCGAGCGAGCAAATATGTCTCTTCGTTGTCTTTTAGTTCCTTATCATAGCTGTAATTCGGTATCGATGGTGGCGTGATACTGCTGGCCAAATCGGAATGCTCCACTTCAAATCGCTCCATATTGTCCACCTCGAACCGGTGAAGCTGCCAGTTTTCATCTGCGAAGGTATTGCGATGGTTAGCGTACCGAAACCCATCGTATTCTGTCTCATGGAAGTAATACCGTGTGAGTGGTACATTTGAGGGGATCTGAATATCTCCGAGAATTGCTCGCGTGAAGTCATAGTAGAGTGGTTTGTCATTCGGTTGTCCTAATCTCCCTCCATTAATGTTCGTATGATGCCACAACAGAAGTGTCGCGGAGGCAGTCTCAATTCCTAATTTGATGCTGGAGAGTTTCGAGTCCGAGAAGAAAATTCGGTCATCCGGATCAGCATCCGTGAGATCAAGTCCTTCTTGAAAGGTACATTTGTGAATGTATGCGTCGTTACCCACCTCTATCCGTTTACACTGTACTGGTCCTTGGAATTGAGCCCGGTTAAAGAGAAGCCCCTCATTAAATGTCGAATCAATAAACTGAGCGCGGTCAGCAAACGTACCGCGGAGTCGGAAAGATTTCTCGAATACATTTCCATTTATATTGATAGGTGCATCAGTATCGGCTCCCCGAATAGTGACGTCCCCCCGATATCGATTACCGCTCAAATCGAACTTGTTGGTGGTTTCAATCCGGTCTACCCGAAGCCTGTCGAAGAGACTGCCTGCAATCGTAATGTTATCGTGGCTTATCAGCTCTCCAATCTCAAACCCGTCGAGAAACTTCACGTTGTGTAGCACGACCTCACCCTCGGTTCCGAGTTCAATGGTGTCGAGAGTGAGGCCGTGAAACTCTGCACCCAAGACGTGATCAGATTCCGTGATTAGTGACCGGAACGCCTGTTCAGTCGTGACTTCAGCGTCATCGTGCTGGTCGATCTGCGCATGATATTGGCATTTCTCAGCTCCCTTGATAGTCGGTTGGTGGCACTGTTTTATTCCATCATATTTTGCTGAAAGATCAAACCGATGTTCCCACTTGGTCGATTCAAATTCGTGGCTACATTCAGTCACAATTGTACAGATACTAGAACTACAATAAAAATTAGCCTCCACCGGTTAGTAGCAACCAGTTGATAATTATATCGGAATGCGTGCGGTGCTGTGTATCCGTTCCCTCTGTCGCATCCGACAGAACGCTTATTCGAGCGGTCCGCGAAGAAGAGGTATGGCGAGTGCGACACGCGACGCATCCGACAAGGAAGGCGTCGAGTTCATCCATGAAGATGACGGCTCGATTACCGCGAGAGACATCGAGACCGGTGTCGCGTCCTTTGGCGAGACGAAAGCGGAAGCCCTCCGGATGCTTGCAGAGGCGATCGAACTTCACGAAGGCGGCGGCGAACCCGTCACTGAGGAGGATCTAGAGGAGTGGGGTCTCGAAGCCACAGAGCCCGGTGACAAGGAGCTTCCCGACTTCATGCGGTGAATGGTCCGGACAAACTTCTCCGGGCGCGAGATTGCATCTGTCCTTCACGACTTCGGGTACAAGCGTGTCGGTCGTGTTGGTAGTCACCTGAAAATGCGGTATGAGTCACCAGATACGGACGAAGTCCGGATCGTGACTGTTCCTATGGCATCAGAAGACGAAATTCCGACCGGAACATTACAGTCGATCGCAGACCAGTGCGGAGCCGACGACTTCCACGCGTGGTGTGAGTGGATCGACGAGCATCGGTAACGCTCTGCTCGACACCGACTCGTCAGCCGTTTATTCGCACACACCCGGACCATTTCCCCAGATATCCTATTGTCGCTCGGCCTTTTACGACGTGTTTCAGCAGCGATTGAGATTGGGAGCAGGAGCTGGCGTGCGGGACGTGTGATGCGTGTGCGTTCCGGCTTGAGGCGTTCCGAAATGCTGGGTCACGCGATCCTATTGCGTATGCTGAGCGGCCGGAGTTCTCGTAAGCGAAATCGGAATATATTGGTGTGAAGTATGCTAATCGCACAGATATTTTCACTATTTTTCCCAGAATGTACTGATACCAAGCTTTTCTCCGAGGAGTTTTAGCATCAAAATCAGAAATCCCAGAATCAAAATTGTTCCAAGATGTCCAAATATCGGATGTACAAGATCAGAGGTAATATCCGGCGAAATAAATAACAATACTAACCCAGCAAGAACAAATCCTGCTGTGTAGGTTTTTGTCCAATATTTTGCAGAGAGATAGATGCTCAACAGCATAATTCCCGTTAGCAATAAAAAGACAAATCCGGCTACTACGTCACCCCAAGCGGTTTGCGCGTAGACAACTCCCAGAAAAACGGCAATTGATGGTAACGCGATCTCGAAAATAGCCCGAACAATTCCGTTCGTTATTTTTGGTGTTCCCATTTTGTGATGTCACACTCTATTTCTCATAAGTCTACTAAGTCCACTGTAGATGAAATATAATTAATTCTACGGATTCTAGTTGGTCCGATAACATCTGAGCTATAAACGAAAGGTAGCCTGGTGTCAGCTTCCGTTTTATACCTTTTATTAACCAATATTCAAGAGTACATTCTCCGATTTGGCAAAGGTTAGGTGTTCAGGTTAGTTAGATTAGGTATGGATTTGGGCGTTCTCGGACTTGGAAGTGGAGGAAACAGAATTGTAGATTCAATGATAGAACAAGAGTTCACTGAGGGAAGTCATGTTATTTATGAAGCAATTGGAATCGACTCGGCGAAATCAGATATCGCAGGACTCGAGTATATCTCTAAATCAAAGCGGGTTACAGTAGGTCTTTCTGAGGTCGGTGGACACGGTACTGGCTCCGATCTCGAAGTAGGGTCAGATATCGTTAGTAATGAAGAACGAGAAATAGCATCTGCGATTAGTGATTCAATGTTAGAAGAAGTCGACGCATATCTTGTCGTAACCTGTGCTGGTGGTGGAATGGCTGGGGGTGCCTCAACGCTGATTGATTTATTCCATGCAATCGATACGAAGCCAGTGTACGCAGCTGTCGTACTTCCTCATCCAAATGAAGGAGGACTCTATGCTCTTAACGCGTGTCTAAATATAAATAGTATATACCCGAGTGCAGATGGCCTGTTTCTTTTTGACAACGATCACTACTATAACAAAGAATCAGATAATTTTCGGCGTGAAGATGCCACAGAGGCATTCTCAAATCAACTTTTAGGGCTATTCTCATCTATAGGTGTAGACTCAAATACTACTGGCAACGCACTGCTCCACGATGAAATCGATACGATGCTTGGATCTACCGGAATTTCGGCAATTGGATGCGCTTCCACTACCGTTACCACTGGTTCCCAAGGTACAATTTCACGGTTCTTGGGGGAGGAAGCCAATATTGATCCTGATGAAGCAACTGAAGCACTAATTTCACTCACCAAAACAGCAGCCGATGACGTTGGTGTATTAGCAGCCTATGATAACGTCCCAACAGCCATATTTTTTATATCAGGTCCGGAAGAGTATTTGAACTCCGACGCGATCAGACTAGCGGAACAGAAAGTGGTAGATCCCAACATTACAGATGTCACAATTAGAACCACGGTTAATGACTCATCTACGCTCGAAGTTGTGATCGGATTTACAGGAATCACAGAGGCTCCGATACTTAGTTGGCTAGAGCAGATCTACGACGAATCAGGTAAAAAATCCGATACAACTGATTCTCGACCCCCCTTCCGTATTACTAATCACTCAACCAACACTACTGAGAGTCAGGATGATACAACGGACTCAGTCCAACAACCAAAAGACGATACACCGACCACATCCGACGAGACAGTTACCCAAACAGAGGGTGCCGAACACACAGAACAATCTATTCCTGATCCATCAGATGTCCAAGGAGTTGATCGACCACCAGAGAGAACATTTGAGGATGTAATCGGCCTCTCCGATGTCAAAGAACGCATCAAAGAAGATGTACTGATCCCGGCAAGAGACGACCGATTTGATAAGTACGGAATCGGATCTGTAACAGGTGTGTTATTCCATGGACCGCCAGGAACCGGAAAAACGTACGTTGCAAAGGCAACCGCTGGTGAACTAGGTTACAATTATATGGAGGTTGATCCCTCCGATATCAAAAGTCAGTATGTCGGTGGTGGATCTGAGAATGTGAACGATCTATTTGAGCGTGCGAAAACAGCCCAACCGACATTAATTTTTATTGATGAGATTGACTCTATCGCAGGTGAACGTTCCGAAACGGGTGGTATGACACAATCAGAGCGTAGCATGATAAATGAATTACTGGGAGAACTCTCTAAACTTAATGAGAGCGAAGATGACGTTATCGTTGTTGCTGCGACGAACACGCTCGACGATGTCGATACTGCAATTAAGCGGTCAGGGCGGTTTGATACGACAATTCATATCGGAGCTCCGGACTTCGAGACACGGTATGGTATTCTTCAATCAACGTTAGACGATGGTCCACCGAATGAACTCGCCAACATCGATTCCGATGTCATCCGATCGAAGACCGACGGACTTGTCAGTAGCGACATGGCTGAGATCGGAAAATCGTCAATACGAAAGGCCCTTGCAGCATCTCAAGATGGATCAACCCCTGTTGTCAGAGTAGAACATTTACTCGAGAGTATCGAAGAGATAGTTTCGAAGCGCCAACAAGATAATTCGGCGGCAAAAATGATTCAGGAGCCTCCGGAAATCAATTTCAATGACGTTGCTGGCATGGATGGTCTAAAACGGAAACTCAGTCAAACAATCATTGACCCCGCAGAAAACCCGGAAAAGTATGAACAATACGGATTAGACATTACAAACGGAGTGTTATTATACGGTCCTCCGGGCACCGGTAAAACGTATCTAAGCAAAGCTGTTGCTGGTGAGCTAGAATTCAATCTCATCAGTATTACTGCGTCTGATGTTGTAAGTAAATGGATCGGAGAAGGAACTCAGAATGTTGGTGAGTTGTTCGAGACTGCGCTTGACAACCAGCCATCTATCGTGTTTATTGACGAGATCGACGCTATTGCAAGCCAACGGGGTGGTGGAGATAGAATGCATCAAGATCAAAAACAGATTGTCAACGAGATTCTTACTGGGATGTCGGAGGTACAGGGAGAGGATGTAGTAGTTATTGCTGCGACAAATCTTCGTTCTTCGCTTGATGATGCGCTTACACGCTCGGGACGATTTGATGAAACAATCGAAGTCCCACCACCAGACGATGAGGCACGCATGGAGATGCTCAAATATCACTTATCAGATCGACCACTTGTAACTGATAAAATAAACTGGGAGAAAATCAAGATGTTGAGCAGAAAGGATGCAAATGGTCATCCATACGTCGCTTCCGACATGAAACTCATCACAGAAACAGCTGCACGGCTGGCTATGAATCAAGGTTCAAAAATCACACAGGACCATCTTCAGCAGGCGATCAAAGATACTGACGCTAGCCATTCAACATATAATTGAGAATTTAAATATAATATCCGCTGACTGTAGTTGAATATCACCACGAATTGTTGGCTATCAAGCAATATTGGGAACAAAATATCGACGTGCTGGCATCATATCTCCACGGATCGTCGCGTCTCGTAAATCCATTGGGCAAGTTGTTTGCCCTCGGAGAAGGTGAGAAGACAGATCTAACATAGGTAGAGTGACACCAATAAAACGATTTGGAGAATTGTTATGAGCACTTTCCGATTCAGTTGGTGATTGAATACTATGTAAGAATGTCTCAGTGAGACCTTCCTGCCGCCGAGCAGCATGCGTTGGTGGGGTGTAATAAAGGCAGTACTCTCCATCAGAAACAGCAGCGCGCGGACACCGCCATGTATCGTCTGGATCGGGGAATAGAGTGTCAACAGAAATCATGAGTATAATTACATGGCGTAGAAGCCATCTATCTTGTCTATTGATGGGTCAACGAGTGTCTAGTCGTTAATCACGGAGAGATTCAAATAATCTTGACACCAGTCTCAGATTAAACAACACAGATCATTCTGAGACTGTATGACTTTCCTGAATCTCCCGTTCATACTCGTCAACTCCAACACGAGACCCTTCCCGAGCCGGGTCTACCGGCGGATCCTCTGAAAGGAAGAAGGCATCATATCTCGTGCTTGAGCGGATATCGAGGACTTCGCAGATCGCTTCGTACGTCTGGTCTGAGTCGATCCACGCGATCATCGCCACACCGCGAATAGAGGGTGAGTCAGACATCGCTTGCCCCATTGACCCCGGAACATGAATTTCGTATTGGGGACCGTTCCCTGAGAGGTTCACTCGAACACACTCTTGTTCACTCTCCGGCGCGAACCGGAAACGGACATCATCAGCGTTGAGCTCTAATTCCGGATGTCGCTCAATAATCGACCACGTTGCTTTCCGGCGTTTCTCTTCGATTGAGTCCCCGGCGTAATCGCCGTCGGACTCCTCATGACACAGTTCACACATACGATCTCCCCTACGATAGAACACGCTCAATCATATTCATTCGCCTGGCGCAGGTGCGGAGTGAAACCGAGCCGTGTAGAACTCAACGAACCGTACTAACAGTCGTCATTCGACTTCGGATCGTCATCGACAAATCGCCAGATGAACTCGTCGTCATTTGCTTCAGTGACCGTCAGTCCAAATACATCAGCAAAGTCGTCTAACCACACCTTGTTTCTCTCACGGCCTACTAAGAGACTCACTCGCCCCTCCCGGTCTAAGTCGACGCGCGTATCCATCCCAAATTCCTCAAAGAATCCTCGTTGGGCGGCAAACCAACTGAGGGCGTCACGAACAGAGCAGAACTCTGGTATCACCCGGTCGGTCGATTCAGGGTGCGATTCGATGACCCCCTCGACAACTCCGTCCTGATTTTCGGTCTCATCCATGTTTTTGAACGCTATCTGTTATTCCTAAATGTAGCTGAGAGACAACTCGTCGAACTGCGGGTCAGTGAACGGCCTGATAATTTCTTCACGGAGTTCCTGTTTCACGGCATGGAGCCCAGCAACATCGCCGAAGTCTAGATCCGGAGGCGGGTCGATGTACTCGTTGTCTGGGGCAACCACAGCGTCGGTGTCGGAGTGAGGTGTCGGTTGGGTTCCCGGATCAGGTCCGGGCTGGGTATCTGCGGCTGGGGAGGGCTTCACGTACTCGAAACGTGGGGACCGCTGTGCGAGTTCGTTGAACGCCGCCGACGGTGACTTTCCGGGCCAGTATCGGATTGTCCGCTGTTCCCCTGCTGCTAACTCGATGCGTATCTGAAACTCATTGGTTTCTTCTTGTGCTCCCCAGGTGACGAATTCCTTGTCAGTCGCTTTTGATGACGCAATATCGCACGTGACGGGAAACTCTTCGACAATACCAGCGATCTTGTCGGTCTCATTCCGATTCTCGAAAGTCAGACGGATACAGCGGGGGTAGAGGCCGTCTCGCTTTTCGATCGATTTGTCGATCCAAATCCCACTTTGAACTGCCTCTACTGATGGTGCTTCGTCGTTGCTTCCCATCCGATACCGAGTACCAACCGCTACACCACCATAATTCTACGGCACATGTCAAATCGTAAATCACCGCGGCTAAGCGTTCTAATACCACCGTGGCTCTCGGAGTCGAAATAATGCCGAGCAAGACAACGAGGACGTTCTCTTAGGTCTCTTCAGATACCCCGGCAATCTCCCGATGTTTTGAGGAGACTGTTCCACTCACACCGATTTTGTTCCCCCTTTCCCAGGCCTCCACACAGTTTTTAACACGCAGTAAGAGTGTCAAGTAGACGGTGACAACGAGTGGGTGTTGACAAATTTGACCTGTCTTCGCTAGTGGCTGCGGCTGAACCTCGTGAAAATATCATCACCTCAAAACACTCGGCTTTTGCTGAGACTGATTCGGAGACCACTCAAATCCGGTGTGCGATCTGTGGGACACCGGATACAGACGCCCACAAGTTGGCGATCGGATATGCAAATCCCGTCTGTAAAGCGTGTGATGAATTAGCTGTTAACGAGGAAGGGGCTGAGCCGTGGACGGGATGGAAACCCGGGAACGAGCCTGAACCAGAGCCAGGCGTGATTCAGCTATCACCGGATCAAGGCGAAAACCCCGTGTATATTGCGGGCGTGAAATGCTGGCGTCGGTATCGGTTTGGCGGGCACGTCACTCGACGTGACGCGTTTGATTGTGATTCACTCGAGCAATTTCAGCAGAAACATCGGGTAGACGGAGAATGGATTCACGCGTTTAATTCACCGAAGCCGAATGGGGTTTCGCTCTCGAAGGAAGTCTATCAGCAACTTCAGGATCGTGAACAAGAGGTACAGAGCCTCCGTGACGAATTGGACCGTATTATTGAACAAGACAGTACGGAGCTAGGTCTCGAAGATATCCGACAGCGAGTACGAACCATTGGTGGGAAGCTTCCAAGCCAAGTCGAGAAAAAAGTGGATGGTGGGGAGGAGTCTCTCACAGAGTATGCAACTAGCGTTAGAAGTGCGCTAGCATGGACCGAACACACCCGCCAAAATTCGCTTGGACTCCACAGACGGTATTTCGAATCCTCATGACTCGAATCGGTCGGTTGCTGTAGGGTCTTATTCGGTCATCTTAGCGGAGCGGCAGGTGTTGATTTGCCAATCACGGTATTACTGGGTCCCGTCATACATCATCCTCCCAGTTGAATGACGGTGTCTCCTCGTACACGTCTTCTCTGAGGTGTTCAAACAGTTTCGCGTATGTTAGTCCGAGGGCCCTTGCCACGGCCCATGGTCTGTGGTCATGTGCGAGGAGGTACAGGCCTATTGCTCCGAGACCACGACTTGCAACACGTACCGGAATTTGCGGTCGATCCTGACCACGGACCCAGTACATTGCGGCGTTTTCGACGTCGTCACGATATCGGAGCGGACCGACGAGCTCCTCTATTTGTGCCCAATCTGACGCACGGCTGGTCGCTCGGTCTAGCTTCCCGCAGAACGAAAGTACACCGTCAAAAACACTGAGGTCGTCAGGAGTCAGTTCGACTGAGTCTCCTGAGGAGGCATCTATTGTCGCCACTGAGTCTCGCTTGAGGTCTGGGCATTGTTCCGTCGTTGCCGGCCATTTCATTCCTCTCGGGGGCTTCTTTGTCGGTACGTAGTACACGCTGGTGGAACCGGCGAGCACAGCGCCATACGTGGCAGTAACGATAATATTCATGTTATTCACCCCCGAGATTGTCAACGTCAACGGCGAGCACAAGTGAAACCGCGATTATCGTCAGCGTCGGGGCGTCTGTGACGACACTTGCGACTTCGAGGCCGATCAGACACAACGCGATTGCGCAGCCAATCTTGAACCGCTGAATAATAACACGACCAAGTAACACCGGGCCACAGACAACGGTAGCAGCCACCACCGAGAGTCCGGCAAGGGCGGCAACCACTGACCGTAGTATAAGCACTCGCTCAGTAATGACGACTGTCCGTACCCAGTCGACGACTCCATCGCCCGGGAGGAGAAGTGTTACTTCACCGCTCGCAACACTCACGGCCACGTCGAGAAGTAGTAGACAAATTAGCACGCAGCCGATCGTCAGTAATGAGGGAACCCACTGCGGCGTCGAACTGTTAACGATTTCAAAAGCGATCACGAATAACACAAGCATTGTGAGGACAGCGAACCCGTCAACCCAGAGTACAGCACGAGAAGCCGTCGCTATCGTTGCGGTAAGGGCTGCTGCGGGGAGCTGAACGACCCCAATTAGACCTACGATCTGTAGCCCCCGTTTCCTGTCCGTGGTGAGTTCTGTAAGGACAATGGCGACTGCCGCTGGCCCGCCGAAGACGACTACCCCAAGTGCAACTGAGCTCGGAAGTGAACTCAGCGCTCCCGTGGCAACCATGGACGGGTAAATTCCGGCAAACGGTAGCAGCATCACTAACGCGAGTGCTCGGGCACCGCTACCTGCCAACAACTGCCTGACTGTGTTGAGACCGTTGTGGGTCGCCAAGAGGGCTGACAGACGGCTCACTGTCGCCCCCCTGTCGAAGCAGTGACCAGGAACCGGCCCTGAAAAGACGAATACACTAGGGAGTACGCAGTTGCCGTTACGGCGGCGGTTGGAGACGATTCCACGCCGGTAGGCATGGTGGAATGCACCATTGAGATATGCCGACCGACGGCAACTCCGGGGGCGTACAGCCAAGATGTGGCTCTTGTAACAAGTAGTAGTGCTGGAAGATTATTTAGTCTTCTGCCGGAGAATTTGTTGAGCGTCAACTGCTTTGTTGAAGCCGATAATGGGGTCGGGGGAAGAATGCCACAACCGGTTCACGCGGCGCTTCCCTGGACAGTCTGGTCAAAAACCAGATTCGAAGTTTCTCTGATCCTCCCCCACTGAGGTCAGGATGGCGCGAAGAGCTCACTTCGATATAGAACGAACCATCTCAACTTATATTAAGATACAGTTCGAACGGTGGGGTATGACCGAAGACGAATCGAACGCTAATGGCCTGATGGAACGCCAGACCACGGGTGAAGATCGTGTGCGGATGATCGTCAGGCAGCTGTCGGAGCCGCGGACGGCCAACTGGGTCGCTTCTGAAGCGGACTGGTCACACGAGCCAACCAAACGCGTCCTCGAACGCCTCGTCGACGATGGCATCCTCCACCGTGACGAAAGCGGCACTCACACGACATACTATCCTGATTATCGTCGCCAAGCGATGCAGGAGGCGATGCGGCTTCGAGACAGCGGGCACACTGTCGAAAAACTCACGGACCGTCTCGCCGAGATGAAGACGCAGATCCGCGACTGGGAGGCCGAATTCGGCGTTGAGTCACCGAACCAGCTTCGCGGAACGATCGCTGACGAGTCCCTTGACGCTAACGAGGAAGGCCGTCGCCGCGAGATCGCCCGTGAGTGGGAGCAGCTTCAGCGGCGTATTCAGATTGTTGGCTTCGCCATCCGCGAATGGGACTTCCTCGCTCCAACGACAGAGCCTGCCGAGGCCAACAGCTAACGGATGTCTGTCCCGCATCCCGGTGGTGATCCGAACGCGAACCTCTATGCCCAGCTAAAACGGGATGTCCTCGACCGTGTGCCACAGATTTCGACGGTTGAGTTCGTTCCGGATGATATCGAAGCCAAGCAGCTGCGAGCAATTTTCGATCCGGCTCGTCTTGATCCCCCGACAGGTCCTGAGTCACCAGTACTAACTGTCAAGTGGTATCGACAGGACCCAGACGACTGGTTCCGTATCAACTACACCGACCGTGAACTACCGCGCCCTACTCTCTCGTTGAGGCGGGTTCCTTGAGGACGCGGCTTCCTGCTTCCACGACGCGACTTGCATCAACGACAGCAGCCAGACAGCTGCCGTCAGTTGACGTAGCGGTCGCAGTCTCCGCAGGCGTTGATTCGGAGTGAACCACTCCTAGTTCTTCTACTCCACGGTGGAGGATATTCGCCGCAGCATTCAGGTCTCGATCAGTCGAAAACCCACACGTCGGACACGAGTGTTCGCGCACCCACAACGGTTTCTCCGTCGAGACACCACACGACGCGCACTCCTTCGTCGTGCCTGCCGGCTCGACAGTAATCACATGGCATCCATTCTTTCGGCCATGGTGCTCAAAAATTCTGATGAGGTCACGCCAGCCAACCTCCTGCGTGTTTCGGGCGTTCCCATCCCCTTCCAACACCGACTTCACATTCAAGTCTTCAAGGAACACGGCATCGTATGACGTCGTGTAGAAGTGCGCGAGTTTATGTTTAAAATCGCGCTTCTTGTTCGACATACGCTGGTGGACCTCTGCGAGCCGTCGTCGCTGTTCCGACCAGTTGTTCGACCCGTGTTGTTTGCGTGAGAGCGACCGTTGCGCTCGTTCGAGCCGTTCTCTATCCTCACTCAAATCAAGACGGCCGATTTCACGGCCGTCGGAATCGTGGATGAACGTCGTAATTCCAAGGTCGATCCCGACACAATCGCTCACGTCGATTTCATCAACAGCGGGCTTCTCTGGTGAGTCCGTTTTGATGGTAAACGACACGTGCCATGCGCTGGTCGTATCCTGCTTAACCGTGAGTTGCTGAATCGAATCATGCTCAGGAAAGTCACGATGAAGACGGATTGGGACGGTGATGTTGTCACCAGCAATTTTCTTCAGCGTGAGTGTTCCACGTCCGGATGGGCCGCTCTTCTTGTCGAGCTCAAAGCCCTTCTTATTGTACGTGAAACTGCGGAATTCCCGCGGTGCCTTCCACTTGAGCTCCCCAGCACCGGAGCCTTGTTTCTGTAGTTCTTGGAGGCTTTTGACGTTGTCACGAATACGCATCACTGCGTTTTGTAACACCGTCGAATACACGTCGTTCAACTCACTCCACCAACTCTTCATCGACGGGAGTTCATCCCGGATAGATCGGACACGCTGGCGTAGCGTCCCAGCATCCCTTGGGACCTCTTTGTACTTGCCGAGTGCGTCGTTGTAGACTTGCCGCACGACATCGACAGTCCACTCTAGTTGCTCCCGTTGCTGTGTGTTGGGAAACAACCGATAACGTGGACTGTACTTCATGCGACTGTGTCGGAAATAACACCATTGACCAACTTAAACGTCGGTAAATCGATTCATTGCCGCACGATATACAGCATGTGGTTCTGTATCTCCGCCCTACTCACTCACACCGTTCGTTCCTTGAGGACGGAGGCTTAGAGTCATCCTTGCTAACACGGACTTTCACGCCGGCTGGCACCAAGATGAGGATCATTCCGACCTTGGACAGGCGCATTTTCAGTACTCAACCGACGAGACGGAGGACCGCCGGGGGATTACATTCGAGCACGAAACTCCCTCTCTGATCCTCTGGGAAATCGTCGAAGAACTTCTCGAAGACATCCGTCCCACATATCAGTAGACGGCTGAATGCTGAAACCGCTATTCGTTGAGTGGTCGAAAACTCAGATTGCGGAGCGTGGCTTGGGGGTCGGCGTGCCCTACGAAATGACGTGGTCGTGTTACCGGAACGATGAACCGGTCTGTGGGACGTATGATGCCTGTCCGTTCCGTCTTGCGGTGTTCCGGAACGCGGATCATGCGACCCGATAGCGTACGCTGAGCGGCCGGAGTTCTCGTAACATCTTCACCCCTGCTGACTGGGTTAGAACTTGTCCTGTAACTTGTCCATCTTACATTGGACACAGAGGTCATCGAAAAAGCAGGAGATGTTATCGTACGGGCAGTCGCGGTCCTCGACGTTAACCGATTGGCGACGTTTTTCGTTTTTCCAATTCGACTCCCAGACATCGATATCCATCTCAGCTGAGGTGAAGACTACCTCCTGCTCTCGGTCAATAATTTTCGCGGTGGTGACCTCGTGTTGATGTTCTTTGACAAGTGCTATCGCCTTCGTGTAGGATGAACACGGGATTACTCGTGTATCAGCATGGTCATCAAGGAGTTTCACTCTGATCCGCCCGTCATACTCCTCGGTCGGCTCTAGGTGATTTGTCATGGCACGTGAGTTCTCAAACCCCACGCAAAAGCATTCATGTCTGGGTGTTTGGGCCCGTTACCGTACAGGGGTCTCGTGTGTTTCCTTGCGCTCAGACTGACCAGCAACTGTTTGCCTGTCGTCCTACGTACATTCTGACGAGCGAGAGTTCAAAAAGAGGGGACGACGAGGGTTTTTAAGCATGTGAATCAGAGTCATAGACATGCGACGCCCGAGAAAACTCATGCATCTGTATTCTGACGATGCTTAGGAATCTCTGGCAAGCTCACCCGATACCCAAAATCCTGGTATCATAGTCCTTTGCTGACGCGGGGCCAGCGCGTCATCGGACGTCGCGTGCTTGCGGTGCGGAAAGCGATTAGCACGCGATACCAATGACACAACAACATACGTCAACCGACGACAGTGGTGACCAGAGCGATGAATATAGCGGCCGCTTCGAAACAATTGAAGCCAAAGCCAGAGAGGCGCTCAGACACGATGACCCAACAACGAATTGTGCCATCTCGGTTCGTGCTCACAACCATGATTATGATTCAGATCGGAAGGTAACTAATCACCTCATCAAAACTGGTGAGGGGTGGATTGCGGTTCGGACGTGGTCTGAAGCTGGTGGCGAAGCTGGGCTCACAGTCACAGATTACGGCGAAACCCTTGAGATGGAGATCTTGGAACTGTCCGGGGACTATGTTGCTGAACGGATCACTCATAAAGCACTTGACGCGATCGACTGCCATGAAACGGTCGGGCGACCTGTGAAACCGTTCACTACCCTGGTTCAGTATAACTCGGAGGTCGCGGACAACCTCATAACAGCGTGGGAAACCGCAGCGGACCACGTCGTCAGGGAACGACTTTACGAAGGGCTTGCTGGGTGGACCGGACGCACTGCGTGGACCGTATATGGGGAGGAAGAGATCTATCTTCAGGCAGAACAGGTAGCGACGCAGTTCATCGACGAGCACGTCCACAACGAGGTAAATGAAGACGTGGAGACAGCAATTCGGGACATCTGTAGGGAAGCATTGTACGACGAGGTCGCCACACACCGCGACCGTCAAACCGCGTGTATGGAATACGGTGCGGAGGTGACACTCACAGAGTAACCTCCTAGACGATTCGATTTGACAGCACCTGAACTTCTGGTCCGACGCTGCGTGTCAGTATCACGCTGGTCGATCTAGTGGGCACAATTGAAATCCGGCTCTTCAAATAGAGTCTCTCATCTGAAACGGCCAATCGCTGAGGTGTGCGAATGTTCCGCTGATAAACCGAACAGATTGGATTGGTGCTTTTGTGTGAGATACAGAATGTGAATCGGTCAAGAGAAGCCAATCCCACTCAGAGAGTCAGGTCGTAAACAGCAGTAGCCAGATTGACTGGGCAACTAGCGGCTACGACTCGGACGTCGCTCCGACTCCGTCAGCGATCGCTTGGAGATCAGCCTTCCGGAAGGTGGAGTCGTCGGCCGCCTCCCTCGACTCTGCGATACCGATGTGCGCCCGGATGAGCTGGCGCATCTGTGGTGTTGATGACCGCCCACCCTCGTCGACACCAACTCCGAGTGCCTCACAAATCGCTTGGAGTTCCTCCTTCGTGAACGACGCCTTGATTTCCCGTTCGAAGCGGCCAGTCGCCACTCGAATCGTATTTTGAAGTTCTTGGACGGTCGGACTCATGAATCTCTACTCTCCGCATATCCCCCTCAAAGTTCCTACTCAGTTGCGGTGAGACGTTTCTAATGGTTCGGACTTACTCGTCACTACTGAACAGAATCCGACACACAGTCAGACCATAGTACACCCAACTAAGAATCAGTGCTCAGCGACGAAGAAAATGCGATATGGTCGTGCTCTCAGTCGGACGTCCATCCCATGAATCAGAATTCGGGAGTTTCAGGCCCTCTATAGTCGTAAATCAGGGTATTCCGGGTCAAGGGTTTATACGTGATTGGGTAATTTCAGGAGGTGCGATGTAATGGGCCACCAACGACACAATAGGCGACAAGAACAGTTAGCCGATCAACTCACAGAATAATCACAATGACAGCGAACCACGAAATCGAAACAATAGTACAGGCCTTAGACGATAATCGCATCCCCCTTGTCAAGGTGGAACGCAAACCTCACATCTTCCGGACTTATGAATTAACTGACGATATCGTTCAAGAGAGAATAGATGGGTTTGCGTCATTTGATTCACTCATCATCTTACAGGAAGATATTACTAAACTCGCTGATTTTCTCGACGAACCATCTGATTTACCGTCTGGTATGACGGTTTTTGCAAGGCCTTGTCGCGGAGATCTCATCTGGGGAACTACATTTAATCACCGTGAACACATGACTGAAGATGAGTACAGAGACTGGGTAGAAGATGGTCATGGGATAACATCTGAAAGACGTCCGCCAGTGGAACACCCGAACGTAGAATTAATCCTTGACCTTTCGAGAGAACCCGATCAACTCTTCGATCGGTAATAAGATCGATTTATCTTTTAGCTCTGCTGAGATTCGGTCTTCGGATACACTCTTTGGGAAAGTCGAAGAGAAAGCCTCGCGCTTCAGCGCGTGGAGGAGGTTAATTCTCAGAATTCTCTCGATAGAGATACTGCACCGACCGCATCGTGCCACGATCCGATGCCTGCTGTAGATTTAACAGAGCAGAATGCTGGGTCACATGACCCGATTGCGTATACTGAGCGGCCGGAGTTCTCGTGACACGTCTGTTCACCCAGCGTCAAACAGAGTAGTCCAATCTGTCGAAATTAAGATTCGTCGCTGATGTCACCGGTAAACTCAGCCTCGCCGTTGAGCCGCCCCGCAACCCCGTTCATGGCATAGATGAGTGTCGCTGCGACGTCGAACGCGCCAGTTCGTGACAGCCCGGACAGTGGTTTTGTGACGAATTCCTCGCCCTCTGCGTTCACCCCAGTGATTGGAGTTACGGAATACTGCCCGTCGCCCATCGTCCCGTCAAGACGGACGAAAATTGTCTGATCGTCATCGAGAATCCACTCGATGTAGTATTCATCGTGAATCTCTTCACTCCACCCTGAAGGGTAGTAGTCGAGGTCCTCAGTTTCACTTTCGGGCATAAGGTGTACCTGATCATCGTGTGTAGTAGCGATTAAAAATGTGTGTTCCACTCTTCGCTTGAATTCTCTCTGAAGACTATATCTCAGGAACCGATCGAGTGCGCAACTCTAGTAGTGGTTCCCGTACTCCGCCAGTTCAGATATACTCCGCCGTTCACAGCAAGTAGGTCATATCGAAATCAGGTGGCTGGTCCGGTGTGTTGTGCGACACGCTGAAGATATTCCTCTACGAATACGAGCGTATGCCGAAGGTCAGCGTCGAGATTCCACAGGAATTGCTTGATGACCTCGACGAACACGTCGGTGACGACGGAAAATTCGTCAATCGAAGCGATGCAGTTCGAGCATCAATTCGCAAAACGCTCGACATGCTCGATGAGATCGATAGACGACACGGACGGGCTGAGACGGACGAACCTGACTCTCACTAGTTGTACCCATTAGGACAGCCGGAGAACAACAGACTGTGTCTTAGCTGATGGCTGATAGCATCTGCTCGAACAAATTTTGGCAGTCCCTGCGAGAACGACTCAGCGTGCGCCCAGACAGTCCCGCGAGCGATGCTCCGCTAAGAAGGACAGATACGGCAGAGACAGGGAGAAAGCATGCTACCAGTTGCTAGTTCGCGGTCGACGCCGGCCAGTCAGGAGTGATGTCGACCAACTCGGCACTCATCTGCCAGAGGCGTCGTCGAACCGCTTGGTTCGTCGCCTCGGGCGCGGGGTCTTCGGGACCATCGTTGCCGACGTATTGGCCACTTACGGTGCCATACCGAGGGTCTACGAGAAGTGTTTGGAGGCGTTCGGCGGCCGCCTGCTTTGAGGTGCCGACACCCGGAACCAGCCCAGCGATCCGAACCAGGAGCCGCGTTCGGAGCGATGCCTCACGGAACAGGCCCGTCGACGGAATGAATCCCGGATGGACGCAGTTGACCGTGACTGCGGCGTCGTCCGGGAGCCGGTCAGCAAGTTCGACCGTGAACGCGATGTTCGCCAGCTTCGAGCGGGCATACGCGTCGAGTGAGTCGTACCCATCCGTCAGTTGTAGGTCGTCGAAATCGAGTGTCGCCCGTCGATGAATGTCTGAGGCGGTAATGACAACACGCGGATTGGGTGCGTCACGGAGATGCTCGAGCAATTCATATGTCAGGAGGTAGGGAGCCAAGTGGTTCACCGCGAGCGTGAGTTCGATTCCGTCCGGACTCTCACGCCGTGACCCGGCCGAGAGTCCGGCGTTGTGAGCGAGTACGTCGATACGCTCGTACTCCTGTTTCACGGTTGCTGCGAGGGATCGGACGGTGGATTGAGACGCGAGATCGGCCTGATGGAACGTGATCGTTCCGGCAAGGTCACCGGACTGTTCTACGAGAGTGGCTCCCTTCGACTCGCCGCGGCCGACGACTGCGACAGTCGCCCCTCGGTCTGCGAGGTCAACCGCTGCCACCCGTCCGAACCCGCTCGTTCCGCCGGTGAGAAGGATCGTGCGGTCGGAGAGCTCATCGGTCATGACCCGTTTCGACGCCGACGGTCAAAAAGCGCGAGGAGCACGTACACAGCGCCGATCACGCGGACACCGTCGGTGAGGTGTTCGTTCCACTCCACTGACTCAGGGTCTTCGTACACGAGCGGCCCGGCGATTTGCTCGTACACTCGCGGGATGAAAAGCAAGACGGCACCAAAGATTCCGGTGACATTCATCAGCCACGCGTAGGGGCGGCCGCCACGGAGCGCGGCGAACGTAATGACGACTCCTTCCGCCCGAATCAGGGGACCAAACCACGAGTGGACGGTGTTTTCGTCAGGGTTCTCGACCGCAATCGCCTCGAATACGTCCACGATCCGATCCGGAACGAGCGTCGTGAGAATGCCGAGCGCACCGAGAAACTGCCGTAGCATACGTAGTCTTTCGATCTGACGTAGCTTAAGAGTCGGTGCCAGCAGAATGGACTCCCCACTCAACGTGAACGGACCCGTAATCTCTGAGAGTCGCACAACTCAACGAGGGTTCCGATAGCCGTGCGAGATCCAACGTGCGTGTCAGCATGGTTAGTCGGCTGTCCGGAGAATCTAATAGCGAGTAGGGACGATTTCGATCATCTCACTCATGGACGGGCAGCCACGTTTCCGTGAAGTACAACGGTTTCGCCAGCCGTGGCTCTGGGTGCTTCTCGGAGGTGTCTCTCTGCTCATGATCGCCTTCGGGCCCATCTCATGGGGAGGGCTCGTCGTTGTCGGCGCAGTCGCTCTGCTCCTCTACAGCCTTCGTCTTGAGACCGAAGTGAGAGCCGACGGGATCTATCTCAAAATGTGGCCTCTTCACCGATCAGTCCGTCGAGTTCCGTGGTCAGAGATTGAGCGATACGAGTCCACACAGTACAGCCCCCTTCAGGAGTTCGGTGGCTGGGGGATCCGCTGGACTCCCGGAAAGGTTGCATACAACGTTAGTGGCGACCGAGGGGTTCGGATCGAACGAACAACTGGGCGGGTAGTGCTCGTTGGATCACAACGTCCCGAGGAACTCGTCAGGGCCATTGACGAGGCAGTACAGTGACCCACCTCTGTGCGCGCTCTTTCCCGCACACCTCAATGTACAGTTCAGAGCAACGTTCTCACATCACTCACCGTCACTCCCTTTCGACGACCTCTACCGCAACTTCATTTCGTCGCAGAAACGGCGGTGTCCGCGGGTCGTTATACCGAAGGAGATAGGGATCGCCCTTCGGTTCGATGTCTTCATCTTCAAGCGTAGCAAGCAGTTTCTCTGTCCGTCGTTCGACCCGCCACTCCGGGGCATACCACGAAAATTGATCCACAGCGACTGTCTTCTGTGGTTCGGTGACGAGTGTAACATCTGGGTCCGTCGGTTCCGGTGCCGTTTCAGGCGTATACTCGGAGGGTAGATAGAACGCCATCCGGATTGTCTCAGTGTCAGTCCCGGTCGCCTCTGATCGAACAGGCGCAGTCATCGCAATTGAGTCTCCTGATTGGGTTTCGACAGGGGCCGTCATCGAGATCGACTCGTCACCACGGTTGGCTCCCGAAATGTACTCGAAGAGGCGTTGAAATGCAATCCGTTGGCTCGGTGCCGCCGTTTCAACAAGAATCGTTTGTGGATAACGCCGAATCTCGGCCCCGTTTACCGTTCGTAGCTGCTCATATGGGACTGATTCTGTATTCTTAGTCGAATAAATTCCCCACCCAACCCAGCCAGCAAGCACCACACTACCACCAACAAGTATCGTTTTTGTAATCGATCTCATATATCCTACTTGTCGCCCAGAGTGATTAACAAACTGCTCTGACAAACGTTGAGCCCTTTTCGCCGTCCTACAGAGATACCGATCTATGAGTGATGGCGGAGTATTGCTGTGATCGCTGCGGGGTCCTGTGTTGGGTCAATCCACTCATCAGTATCAGCGGCTTCAACTGTTCGTCGATGGTCACTCAGACGCCGTGATCAATGTACTCGGCTTCCCATTCAGCCCGGGCCTCGATCTCCCTAGTTCCTCGGCGGGTAGTCGTGTACTCGTTGGTCCGTCGATCGCGCTGACTTTTTTCGACAAGTCCCTTCTCAACGAGCGTGTCGAGATTCGGATAGAGACGTCCGTGGTGGATCTCCTTCTCATAGTAGTCTTCGAGATCGTCTTTGATAGCGAGTCCGTGAGGGTCATCGAGGCCAGCAATTACGTACAGCAGATCCCGCTGAAAGCCTGTGAGGTCATACATATCATAAAATACGTATTCGAGTTTTGAAATACTATTGGTTGAATTCTCTTGGATTTCAACAGAGCCTTGTATATGTAACCGGCCCAACTACTGATTATCTGGTCTGAAGATATGTATCCAACTCTTGCCGCACCTCATCGACGGTCGCGTCAGTTGCTTCTGCGGGTTGTTTCGTGATCATCCAATCCGTGAGCGTGAGAACCGACCACGGAGACACGTAGGACGTTCGGGGGAGCTGTCCCCGTTCGAGCCTGTTGACGGTGAGTTCAACGGCCTCAGTTCGAGCTGTCGTCGTGATCACTGCCGCAACATACTCTTGGCCGTAGAAAGAGACCTGATCGTTCGAGAGGATCAGGTACGGGAGCTTTGGGCCGTTTCCGAACGGGTCCTCTGCGATAACGATAGCGCCTTGCGAAACCCCATTCTGCTACTGGTCCTCGTCGTTCAGGTCGGGTAGCTCCTCATCCCACCCATCATTCTCAGCGTACCAATCACCACTGTACGTGGAGGCTGTCGTCTCGACCCCAAGGAAAGAAGCCGTTGCTGCTGCGATGCGACCGTCTTCTGCGGCTGCCCAATACGGTTCTTTGTGACGGACCAGCCCCGCGGCTTCGAGTCGGTTGAGCGTCGGCCCAATACTCCCACGCGGTACCCCTGTCTCCTCTGCCAATTCCGCTGGTGTGTATCCAACGCCCGGTGACTGTAACAAACACTCCATCAATTTCCTTGTGTTGGTCCCCTCTGACAGGTCAACACGTGGATTTCCGGGTTCATGTGTTTCGAAATCGACCGGCATATACGAGTGTTGTACGTCTATTGTATTAGGTGTTGGAAGCGGAACGGGAATCTATCGGGATGTGATATAGTTCATCTGTACTGAGCAATCGGTGTGTCCTCCGTACAGACCACCAAATTAGCCAGAATGTACAGTAGAGCAGTTATGGTCCACGGGTGTGGTAGGAGACAATCATAGTGACCAGAACTTACTACTGTGTTTCAAACAATCAGAAATTCATGCCCTCCCGACAGTGGTCGCTTCCGATTCAGATGCTCCTAACCATCGTTGGAATGGCGGTTGTCACGATCGCGTTTCTCTGCGGGGTCTGGGCCGTCCTCTACGGTATCCTTTCGTCTCTTGAGGTCTCTACAGCGGCATCGTTTGCGGGAGGACTCACTACGTTGACCGTGGTGACGATCGGCTATCTCGAATACAAACAGGTCGACACGATCGAACGGATCGCTGACGCCACCCACGTCGATGAGGAAGACGAGCCCGAGCTGTACGAGTTGGTGACCCGGGTCGCGGCGCAACTCGACGTCCCCGTGCCGACGATTGCGCTTTCGGACCGACAGACACCCGAAGCACTCGCTGTCGGATTCCGCCCGGAAAATGTCCATCTCGTCCTCTCCCGTGGGACGCTCGACACGATCGACGGACGTGCCGAACTCGAAGCAGTCATCGCTCACGAACTCGCACACGTGAAAAACCGAGATGCGATGGTGATGACGGCCCTATCACTCCCCGTCATCCTCGCTCGCGGACTTGGGACGCGACTTGCGGACATCGAAAATCCGGGGGGCGCTGCGATCGTCATTGTCCCACTTGGACTCATCTCGACGCTCATCTGGGGAACGGGAAAAGCGATGACTGCCCGGCTCTCGAGGGCACGAGAACAGGCCGCAGATCGAGCTGCCGTTGCGGTCACTGGGTCACCGTCGGTCCTTGCGACTGCGCTCACGAAGCTCGACCGGAACATTTCGGACACGCCAAATCAGGACTTACGTGAGGCATCGGGAATTTCGTCGCTCTCGATCCTTCCGCTCGAACCCGAAGAGTTGGAGAAGGTAATGCTGGGTCCGGAAGGAGAGAGGGAGCCGTCGTACTGGTGGCTTCGGCAACGCCTATACCGATTCGAACGTTGGTTGTTCCGAACGCATCCGCCGACAGAGGAGCGGATCGAACAACTCGCAGCATATGAGCGACAGCAGGACTGACGTTGATCCGCGCAGCGATAGATACACGGCCTTCAGAAAGCCCAACGGCACCGCAACGCACCACGTCCGGAACTCTCAGCCACGGTCATCGACGCGCTCACAATTGGCGAGTCTCTACCGAGAAGTAAATCCCGTTCAGAATGAGCCTGACTCTCCTCGTTCAATGCCACAGACTTTCCGTGCGGCACTACTCGAAATCGTATGACGATAGCTACTGGCGATTCTGTGACGCTTGAGTACACGGGCCGACTTGACGACGATACGGTCTTCGATACCTCCCGGAAGTCTGTCGCCGAGGAGACGGGCCTTGCTGAGACCCAGCCCGACCGAGAGTACACACCGTTGACGGTCGAAATTGGTGCTGAGCAGGTCATCGAGGGGATG
Source organism: Halorubrum coriense DSM 10284 (assembly GCF_000337035.1). GTDB lineage: Archaea > Halobacteriota > Halobacteria > Halobacteriales > Haloferacaceae > Halorubrum > Halorubrum coriense. The sequence goes on along the minus strand of NZ_AOJL01000026.1, from coordinate 7,879 downwards.
GAAGAGGGCTTGATCGGCTTAGAAGCTGGGGAGACAGAAACGTTGACCATCCCGCCGGAGAAAGCCTACGGCGAACCGAGCGACGAGAACATTCAGGAGTTCGAAACTGCGGAGCTCCAAGAGATGCTTGGCGGCCAGACGCCGGAGGAGGGCTCGTATCTCGAAGCGCAGAATGGGAGCCAGGGAGAGGTTATTCACGTCGACGAGGATGTCGTTCGGGTGGATTTCAACCCTCGTCTCGCCGGTGAAACGCTCACGTTTGACGTCGAAATTATCGACGTCAGCTGAGACCGAACGGTGCCGGTGTCAGCGATCGGTGGTTTCGGCAGGAACGGGACTCAATTCCCCGTAACTTACCGGCGTGGCTCCCAATTGAAACTATAGCTTGAGTATGGACAACGGAGACTCTCTCCAATCAGTGCCAGATTCCCTCCACAGGAATCAATTCATTCAGTGTGCTGCTTGCGAATCTGCCCTTCAATCACCAGGAAGGGAAAGTGTCTCGTTCCTCCTGCTCGACCAATTAACGATTCCTCTCGTTGGATGTGACAACCACCTCGAAGAATTCTGTTCTCTCTGTGGGCTGGCAACCGAGGATCGCGCCCAACTTCTCAATCACCGCCCGGCCGGCGGGGTTAATTGTCCAAGTTGTCGTCACGCACCGCACAAGCCACAACAACCGGTCATCCCAGTTGGGAACGGTGGGCTGGCGGTACTCGCATGCTCAACCCACCAGTCCGACATCTTCTCTCGGTTCCATACAGGCCTACAGGTACGACAGCATCTCACTTCCTCACTTGACGCGGCCTCTTCTGACCCATGACGAGTATTAAAATAAACCGGTTCTGTTGAAAGTCTAGAATTCAGACACATTCTCTCCCGAAATAGCCGATTGATAAGCGCCACGAAGAAATGTTTCTTGAGAATGGCTGGCGCTGCTACGCGCTAAGTTGTGAATCAATCGTTGTAGTATGGACGAAAGATGTACATCTTTCGTCGTTTCCATGCCGCCCTCGTCTTGCGGTTCCTGCAACTCTACCGAGCCTCGTATGAAAGCTCTCAACGAGAGAATCGCCTGACTGCGTCGATGATACATCGGGCAAGAATTCACAACGAAGATCAACAAATATATTTCTCGAAATGTTCTAATGATCGCCCGACTGCGTGGGAGTGGGTTAGAAAGACATTTGGATAATAATAGCGTTTAGTGTGTGTTCACATTATAATCGCTAAAAGAACACGCTAAGTTCGGATTTTTATCGGGCCCAAAAGATATGGTCAAGCGGCGAGGAATTTTCGTTATGCGTTGGACAGAAAACAAGTTGCGCACAAAGTTTCCGGCGAAGGTCCGAGAGGAGCGGCGTGCCGAGGGTCTCGATCCTGATGTGCGTCCCACTCATGAGTGGATTCGGGAGCACGGCTACAGTGGAATCGAGGGGTTCGCCCGCCGGAACGACATGTCGGTCACGGAAGTGTTGGAAGACATCTGTGGGTTCAATCCCCGACCGAAGAAAGCGCTAAAAATTAACCACGCCGAGACTCGTCACCTCGTTAATGAGTGGCTCGAAGTCGAACAGAACACATTCCACCGATGGGGTGACAGCCGCGTCCAAGACGCCCGGACACACTTCCGGACACTGGCGAGGGTCGCCTACGAGGAGTTGGGCAGTACGAACCTCCTGCGTCTGGTCCGCTCGGACCCACCCACGAATATTGATCTCATTATGCGGCTGTTCATGGGTCTCGCCTCTGAGATGGAGACTCAGGGCTCAGAGTCAAACTACACTCGAAGCCTAGAGCGCTGGGCCGACTACCTCGCTCTCCGCGAGGAGATAGAGGACCACAAGATCGGTGAGGTGCGTGAGATGATGGGCTACACGTACGAACGCCGGTCGCCTGAACACGACCTCGAACCGAAGCAGATCCGGATGTGTTGGCGAGAGGCTGAGACACTTGAAGAGAAGGCATTACTCATCATCCTCATCGCGGCGGGGACACGCCGCGCCGAGCCCACAAACATCAAGATATCACAGCTTCGCCTCGACCGCAACGACCCGTACATTGTCTTCGACGACGACCGAAAGACCGGCGCGGCGACCGTCCCAATCATGGCGGGTGTGGAAGTCATCGAAGCGTGGTTAGAGCGCCTCGAAGAGTTGGACCACTGGGAGGGAAGATGGCTGTTCCCGAGCAAGAAATCACGTGACGGGTCGCGGCCGCCGGGGTGGGTGAACAACACCATCGAGGAGATCGTGAATCGAGCTGGTGTTTCCTTCCCCGACGGCGAGGTACCGACACCGAAGTCCTTCAGATCATTTTGGTACAATCACTACATCAGCGCCCGGCAAGAGTGGCTCGCCCAAGTAGAGATGCTTGCCGATGAGCAAGGCGTCGCATCATCGGAGATCATCGATCTTCATTATCTGACCGCAAAGGGTGAGCGTGACCACTTCCGGAAGTTCGCACAGTCGTACTTCGCTGCCGTGTTCGGGGAGGACCTGGTACACGGTATTGAGGGTGTCATTGAGGCCCGAGAAAAGGAACGCGACGAATTCGTACAGAGAGGCATTGACGACTACATGGATGATGTCCGAGAGGAGCTGAAGGAAGCCAGTAGTGACGAGGACGAGTCGTCACACGAGTCGCTGGCGACAGTAGATCCAATCAGTGCGTGGGCTCAGACTCGACTCCGCGTCGAGCACACTGCTGCTGCAGCGTCGGACACTATGAAACATTACCCACCATCACCGAAGCGCACTGTAGCTATTGTAGCAGGCCTCACTATGTGGGCTGTGGTTACTGGGACGTTCTGGGGGATTACGGGTATGTTCGCTATCGACCCAATATCCGGGTCTATCACTGCCATGCCAGGTACAGTTATCGGTCTTGCAGTCGGATTCCTCCTCGTCGTCACCGATCTTCCCGAGTTCGACGCCGTCGAATCGGAGTCACCACGCCTGTAGCATCGATCAGTCGCACTCTTAACCTATACTCTCACCGAGTGGTGCCAAATGTTGGTTAATCGGCTTTGAGTCAAAATAAGAAACCTAGAGACAGCAACTGCCGACCAGGAGAACTGGGAGGATACGACACCAACTGATGCCGGAGAAACGCTCTTTGGAATGACTACAAAGGAAGACGAACACACCACGCTCTAAGGATTTTGATAGAGCCAACCGTTCTCATCCGCTTCCGAGGATTACAATGGAACTGCCCGGGTGAACTCGAACTTAGGAGACAGCAGATGCCGCTGAGTATGGTAGTGTGGGGTAACTCACTTTGGTCCATACTTATGAAGATGACCTAGCCCTGCTCGGGGATCATCTTCGACATATATTCGCTCAGTTATTTTCACCGAAGAGTGACCCATTGCTTTGGACACCTCCCAGAGTCCCGCATCGGTTTCGTTTATCATGAAGGTCCCAAATCCATGTCTAATGTTGTGTGCGCTGATTAGCCATCTGTTCGGAATCGGATTTCCATCTTCATCAACAGAAGCATTAGCGTCTGCATAGAGTTTCCGGTTAATTCCTGCATCATCAGCAGCTTCGATGGCAATTTCGTTGATACGATCTCCCGACAGTGGCGCTCCCCGCTCACCAACGAACAGTCGAGTGTGCTCAGCAGTCGCTGCTTTTTCAGCTCGGTACCCATGGTCTAACCATTCTCTCAGCAGGCCGTCTAGTGATTGTTGATATGCTACTACTCTCTCCTTGCCGTTCTTTGCAACCGATTCTCGAATAGTTATCTCCCGTTCATCCCGATCAACGTCATCAAGCGTCAGCCCTGATACCTCCCCTCTTCGTAGGCCTGTCTGCCACAGTAGCCTAATGACGAGTTGATCCCGAACGCGATTCCGTCCTACGTTCTCTTCCATTACTCGTATCTCTCCTTGCGAGACAGCGTACTGTTCTCCGTCTTTCAACTGAGTCGACTGCTCGGACCGCTTCGTAAATCCAAATTTTTCGTCTTTGTCCTTGTTCCACTTCTCAAACGGGTTTGACTCCGCAAGCTCCATTCTGACTAGCCAGTCGTGGAACGCATTGATTCGATCCCATCGATACAAATCGGTCGTCCCGTTGAACTCCTTCGACAATACCTGTCCAACCTGGTTGGCTTGATCAGGCGTCAGGTCAGTTGGTGAATCTACTTCCGCATCGTCCAACCAGTGATCGTACCATCGGAGGTCCTGTTTGTATCTATTAGTACTTCCTGTACTACGTAGATCTGGGTTGTCGTCATCAGTCCCAGTGTCTAACTGTCCGCTGTACCGCTTAATTTCAGATCGGCAGTCTTCAATCGGCTTGTATCGTGGTGGCACAGTCAGTCACCAGATTCCTTGTAGTAACGACGAACGGTACTGTGACCCTGCTCTTGTGTCTTTTGCGGTCGGCTTGACGAACTGTTTTGACCGGCAATCGAATCGACTTGCCTTGATGTATTGGTCTGGCCAACGTCGTCATGGACAGGAACATGCGGCTTTGACTCTCCTGCCGTGTCTTGGATGTAATTCACCTCCGGGTAGTACTCTAACATTCGAGCGCAGGCGCGGCGTACATCCGCGAGTTTCTCGTCGTAATATTCTGCCCAAACCTCTGGCGTCGAGATGCCCTGAGCGAGAGCTAAGTCGCTCGGTGCATCGAACTCTTCGATCTTATCGAAATCTGGCAGTCCATCAGCTTTCGAGTGTGTTGGCAGTGATGAGTAAAGGTCCTGTGCCAGAAGGTCGATTTTATCATCGTTCGTGACGCTTGAATCGATCGATAGGACATGATCTTCAACCGTTTCGAGTCGTTCTGAAATGGGTGTTACTGCTGAATCCACGGCATCAATGATCTCCTCAGGATCGATGGATACATCTTCGTTAGCAGTTGCCATATGCCGATGTGCGGCGACACGGAAGAATCGGCTTATACTGTCGAACTCGTCTTCCTCACGCAAGAAGTCCTCAAATTTTTCACGCTCTGCTGGTGTGAGTCGGACGCCGACGATCTCGCTTCTGTCTGTCATTATACGATAGTCTATGGGGGGGATTTGTGTTAAACGTGGGTATTACAACAGAACCTAGAACCGCGTCATCTGATCGGGATCTCCCGCGGGTAACGGCCGTTTTCACACGGGATCGCGGCGCGCGCGGTCCTCGATTTCTCTCGGAGCCGGTAGCGACCGGTCTCTCGCTTCAGTCGGTTCGAGCGCCGACCGCGCCGCCGCCTCGCCCGAACACGTTCGGCCAAATTTCGCGGCCGTGGGAACGCGCGAAACGCCGTTCCGGGGACCGTCCGTACGGGGGGTATGGTCGAGAAGACGGACCGAGACGGGAACACGAACGGGCCGCGGTCGGCCGACGGTCGCCGGTTCGAGGTGTTCGTCCGCGAGGCGGAGTCGGACCCGCTCCGCCACGTCGGCACGGTCGCCGCGCCGACGCCGGACGCCGCCCACGAGGAGGCGAGCAAGCTCTTCGCGTGGTACGCCCGCGACGTGTGGGTGTGCCCGGCCGCGGAGGTGTCTAGGTTCTCCGCGGAGTCGCTCGCGGACGACGACGTGGAGAGGGACGCGGACGCCGAGAAAGACGCGGACGCCGACGAGCCGCGCGTCTACGACGAGACTGAGGGGACGCCGACCGCCTCCTGCGGCGGCGCGCCCCCGGCGGACGCGGCCGACGCCGACGACGCGGGGGGGCGGCGATGATCTCCGTCAGCAAGCTGCTCTGCGGGCTCGACGCCGAGAGCGACGGGCTCCGCTACGACGCGGCCGACGGCTCGAAGAAGCCGCAGATCACGGAGGACAAGCAGCAGCGCCCGGTCGTCGTCTGGAACACCACGAAGCGGTGTAACCTCTACTGCGAGCACTGCTACGCCGGCGCGGACACGGAGGGCGCGCCGAACGAGCTCTCCACCGCGGAGGGGAAGGCGCTCATCGACGACCTCGCCGAGTTCGGCGCGCCGGTCATCCTCTTATCCGGCGGCGAGCCCCTCGTCCGAGAGGACCTCACGGAGCTCGTCGCGTACGCCGCCGACAGCGGGATCCGGCCGGTGCTCTCGACGAACGGGACCCTCCTCACCCGGGAGCGCGCCCGCGAACTGAAGGACGCCGGCCTCAAGTACGCCGGCGTCTCCGTCGACGGGCTCCCCGAGCGCAACGATCGGATCCGGGGCGAGGAGGGCGCGTTCGACGCCGCCGTCCGCGGGATCGAGGCGTGTCTCGACGTCGGGCTCAAGACCGGGCTGCGGTACACGATCACCGAGCACAACGTCGACGACCTCGCGGGCGTCGTCGACCTGCTCGCCGACGTCGGCGTCGACCGCTTCTGCTTCTATCACCTCGACTACGGCGGCCGCGGCGCGGACATCTCGAACGTCGACCTCTCGCCGGAGGCGACCCGGCGGGCCGTCACCGACCTCTGTGACCTCACCCGCGAGTACCACGACCGCGGCGAGGAGATCGAGACGCTCCTCGTCGGCAACTACGCCGACGCGGGCCACCTCGTCGAGTACGCCGACCGCGAGATGGGGGCGGACCGCGCGCAGCTCATCTACCGGTACCTCGAACGCAACGGCGGCGACCCCACCGGCGAGCGCGTCGCCGACGTCGACCCCGTCGGGAACGTCCACCTCACGCAGTTCTGGCAGGGGTACTCGCCCGGGAACGTCCGCGACCGCTCGTTCGGCGCGATCTGGTCCGACGAGTCGAACCCGCTCCTCGCCGGACTCCGCGAGCGGGAGGAGCGCCTCTCCGGGCGGTGCGCCGACTGCGCGTACCAGTCGATCTGTCGGGGCGGCTCGCGGCTCCGCGCGCTCTCGGCGCACGGCGACCCGTTCGCGCCCGACCCGAAGTGCTACCTCACCGAGTCGGAGCGCGCCGGCGAGGAGGCGCTCGCGCGGATCGACGCCGCCGACCGCCCGGCGCCCGCCGACGACTGAGCGGGCTCGTCGCCGGCGCTCACCCCCGTCCGTCTTCCGAGACGCCTCCCGTCCCGTACTTCGCCGAGAAGCGCTCCGCGGGCACCTCGCCGCGGGCGACGCGGACGGCGTCGCGAACGAGTTCGACGGTGGCGTCGTCGCGGAGCGGCTCGGCGACCGCGTGGTCGTCGTCGCTCACGGCCGAACGGAGGCGGTCGCGCTCCGTCGGCCTCCCGCTTCACGTGTGGACGGCTTCAAGCGGTCTCACGGCTCCGCCCCGTCGAAGACGTCGGTCACCAGCTTCGCCTGCGCCGTGCGGAGCCGCTGGGAGAGCGCCGACTTGCTGATGCCGAGCTCCTCGGCCAGCTCGCTCAGGCGCACGTCGCGGTCGTCGTCGAAGTAGCCGCGGACCACCGCAAGCTCGAGCCCACGGCGCTGTTTCGGCGTCAGCGCGGAGAGGTCGAAGGTGACCTGCTCCGTCGCGTCCGGCCCCTCCACCACCGCGAGCCGGACGAGCCGCACCCGGTCGACGACCGCGCGGAGCTCCTCGACCAGCCGACGGACGGCGTCGCGGTCGTCGACGTACGCGGTCACGAGTATCGTCCCGTCCTCGACGCGCCGGAAGTGCGGCGCGTATCCGAGCCGCCCGAACGCGTGACAGAGGCACTCCTCGTCGACCTCGCCGGTCCCGCGGCGAACGTCGCCGCTCGGCGTCGTCACGTCGGCGACGCACTCGTCGCCGACGGCGTTGACCGTGACCTCGGCGGCCGAATCGGCCTCGGAGACGATCGGGCAGCCGCCGTCGCCGACCGGGTCGACGTCGAGGTCGACCCGCAGGCGACGGTCCCCGTCGGCACCGGCGACGTCTGACATGTCAGTCCGTACGTGTGGCGCGGTTTTTACTCTTCGGCGGATTCCCGCGGTCCGGCGCGACATCGCGGGGGGATAAGAAATCGGTCGGGTCGCGTCCGCGGAGCGAT
>NZ_AOJL01000025.1 GCF_000337035.1 Halorubrum coriense DSM 10284 | reverse complement strand
GGTCGGCGAACAGGTCCTCGAAGCCGTTCGGGCTGGAGGTCCCGCCGGTGACGACGACGGGCACGTCGAGCCCCTCCTCGACGTCCTCCTCGTCGACCTCGCGGGTGATGTTCTCGATGACGTAGTCGAGCAGGTTCTCGTAGTAGATGGCGAGCGCGCCCTCCACGCCGCCCACGTCGGTGCGGAAGTCGAGTTCGAAGTCGTCCTCCTTGATGCTCGTCACCTTGTCGACCGGGGTCCCGGTCGCCTGCGAGGTCTGCTCGTCGATCCAGTCGCCCCCGCGGGCGATGGAGAACTTCATGACGGGGACCGCGTAGTAGGCGAGACAGACGTTCGTCATCCCCGCACCGAAGCTGATCCCGAGGCCGGTGAAGTTGTTGTCGGCGAGTTCGGAGTAGATGACCGCCATCCCCTCGTTGATCGGCTCGGGGTCGTACCCCATGTCGCCGAGCATCGATTCGAGGGTCTTCTCGTGGTACAGCGTCGTCAGCCCGGAGTCGATCGGGTCCGCGGGGCTGGAGTAGAACAGTCGCTCGTTGGGCTTCGAGGGCTCGCCGACCACCTGCTCGGTGATCAGCTTGATCATCGGGATGGCCGACGCCTCCTCGCTGGAGAGGATACCGTGTTGCATCGGCCGCCGGGTCTCCTTGTTGAAGATGTTCGCGAAGTTCAGGGCGTCGTCGCCGACGACGTACACCTTGTCGTCCTTGCGGATGTGGAGGACCTCGCTGCGCGAGAGCATCTGCTCGGCCATGTCGCTGTACTCGATCTCGACGAACGAGTTCCGCTGCTGTACGAACACCGTCTCCGCGCCCTCCTGTCGCCCGGAGAGGATGTTCATCGTACCGACGTCTAGGCCCTTAGCCATACGTGAGTATTTCATTTCGCACCTGATAAACGTTCGTGGGGGTCCGACCGATTCCCCCCGCGAGACCGGGCGAACACCTTCGGGATCCGACACGACGAACGGGCGATACGACGGCGGAACGCCCGGCGATTCGACGCCGACCGGGTGATCCCGCACCGGACCGATCCCGCACCGTTTATTCCTCGGGGGCGGGAGTACGCGGACGACGTGCGAGACACGATCCGCGGAATCGTCGAACTCGCGCGCCTCGGCAACTGCGTCGCGGCCGGGGTGCTCACCGCCACCGGCGCGTTCGTCGCCGGCCCGGGGGGCGCGGTCCTCCCGACCGCGCTCGCGGCCGTGACGACCGCCTTCGCGGTCGCCGCGGGCAACGCGATAAACGACTACTTCGACCGCGAGATCGACGCGGTCAACCGCCCGGACCGGCCCATCCCCCGCGGCGCGGTCTCGCCCCGCGGCGCGCTCGCGACCGCGACCGCCTGGTTTGCCGTCGCGGTCGCGGCCGCGGTCTCCCTCCCGCCGCTGGCGATCGGCATCGCCGCGGTGAACCTCGTCGCCCTAGTGACCTACACGAGCCTCTTCAAGGGGACGCCCGGGCTCGGCAACGCCCTCGTCGCGTACCTCGTCGGCTCGACGTTCCTGTTCGGCGGGGCCGCCGTCGGGAGCCCCCGCGCGGTCCTCGTCCTCGCCGCGCTCGCCGGTCTCTCGACGTTCACGCGCGAGGTGATCAAAGACGTCGAGGACGTGGCCGGCGACCGCGAGGAGGGGCTCTCCACGCTGCCCATCGCGGTCGGCGAGCGCCGCGCGCTGTGGATCGGCGCGGCCGCGCTCGTCGTCGCGGTCGCCGTCAGCCCGCTGCCGTACCTCTCCGGGACGCTCGGCGCGGCGTACCTCGCGGTCGTCGCGGTCGCCGACGCGGTCATGCTGTACGCGGCGTACGAGAGCTTCGCCGACCCCGCCGCCGCGCAGCGCCGGTTCAAGTACGGCACGTTCCTCGCGGCGGCGGCGTTCGTCGCCGGCCGGGTCGTCGTGGTCGCGTGAGTGCTCTCTGAGAGCCGTCGCTCGCGGACGCGATCCTGTTAAAAATCAGGGTCGACTGCGGTCCGAACCGGCGCTCGACGGCGGACGGTCAGGTGACGGTCACGCGACGTTGAAACCCTTGTCGCGGAGGAAGTCCTCCACGCGACCCGAGTGGTTCCCCTGAAGCTCGATGGCACCGTCCTCGACGGTGCCGCCGCAGGCGAACTTCGACTTGAGATCCGACGAGAGGGAACTCAGGTCCACGTCCTTCGGGTCGAATCCTTCGATGACCGTTACCTCCTTACCGTACCTGCGCTCGTCGATGCGGATGCTGATCTGCTGGGACTCTTTCGCGACGTCCTCGCAGACGCAGAGTTCCTGGGGCAGTCCGCACGTCGAGCAGACTTCCGACATTACAGCCCGAATCTACAGGACGCCCATATTAAATAGTGTCGGGAAGCCCCCCGTCAGCGGACGAACCGCCCGACGAGCGGCAGTCGCTCCAGCGCGAGGCGGCGCACGGCCCGGCGCGCCTCGTCGGCCTCGGCGCGGGTCACCGACCCGGCGTACGCGGCGCGCTCGTACGCCGCCGCGACGGTCTCGACGCGCTCGTCCGCGCCGAGCGTCCGGATCGCGTCGACGTAGCTCCGCGGCGTCTCCCCCGGCCGCCGCTCGCGGTAGCGCCCGGCGAGCAGCCGTTCGAGGTCGGCGAACGCCCGCCTCGCGTCCGTCGCCGGGTCGCGACGCAACCGGGGGAGCACCGGGCCGACCCGACGGCCCACGCGGCTCCCGAACCCGGTCCGCCGCGCGCCCGCGACGCCGAGCGCCGCGACGAGCAGCCAGTAGAGCGCGGTCTCTCCGTCCGGAAGCGGTATCGACCCGCCGCCGTCGCCCCCGGCGCTCGGCCTGTCGCTCGGCGAGACGCTGTCCACCGTGCCCCCTTCGAGGCGCGAGATGTCCCCGGGGGTGGGTCCCTGCGAGCCGTTCGTCGCGTTCGCGCCGCCCGCGACGGGGCCCGACGTGTCGTTCTCGCTCGCGTTCGGCCCCGAACCGTCGGCGGCGTTCGGGCCGCCCGTGCTGGGCTCCGCCTCCAGCGTCTGGTTGGGCGTCGACGCCTCGGTGTCGACGTCCTCCGCGCCGTCGGCGCGCGCCTCCGCGAGCCGGGTGTCCCGCGCCTCGTCACGGGGGTCGGACGGGGTCGGGTCGAACGCGACCCAGCCGTGGTCCGGCACGTAGATCGACACCCACGTGTGGGCGTTCTGCCCCCGCACGACGTACTCGTCCTCGCCGACCCGCTGGCCGCTCGTGTAACCGCTCTCGAACCGGGTCGGGATCCCCTGCGAGCGCAGCATCGCCGCCATCGTCGTCGCGAAGTACACGCAGTAGCCCGCGTCCATCTCGAAGAGGAACGCGTCGGCGACGTCGCCCTCGGGCCGCTCGACGGTCAGCGAGTACGCGTACTCGGAGCGCAGGTACGCCTCGACCGCGGCCGCCCGCTCGTACGGCGACTCCGCGCCCGCGGCCGCGACGATCTCCTCGGTCCGGTCGCCCACCCGCTCGGGGGTGCTCTCCGGGAGCTGCGTGTACCGCTCCTCGATCGCCGCCGGGTAGTCGGTGCTGGCGTTGCGGAGCGTCGCGGGATCGGCGTCGAGCACGCGGCTCTCGACGGTCACCTCGTCGCCCGCGTCGAGCGGATCCGCGAGCCGCAGGCTGCCCCGCTCGTCGACCTCGACGGTTCCGCCGCCCGACGCGCCGACCGGCTTCCACGGCGCGGGCAGCGCGCCCGACTCGGTCTCGGCGGTGATCGTCGTCGTGACGCGCTCGCTCGCGCCCGGGGGGCCCGCGAGCGTGCCGTTGACCGCGGAGCGCTCGCCGGTCCGCACCCAGCCGTCGCCGGTGTAGGTGTCGTACGCGCCGGTGTGCCAGTTCCGCTCGACCGGGCTCTCGATCGTGTACCGGACCTCGGGCGAGAGCCGCGTCGACCCGACCACCTCCAGCTCGTCGCCGCCGCTCAGGCTCGACTCCAGGGTCGACGTCCCCCGGTCGAGCCCGAGCGGTGCCGCCGCGCCGCCGGGGATCACGGTGACGGTCGCGCTCGCGACAACCATCGCCGCGACGATCAGCGCGAACGTCCCCGCGTGGCCCCGCAGCCGGCTCGGGGTCGAGAGCGTCGAGAGGCCGACGGCGAGCGCGAGGCCGACGACGCCGGCGACCGCCGCGCCGGTGCCCGCGTCGCCGGTGAGCACGAGGAAGCCGAGCGTGCCGCCGGCGACCGCCGCGGCCGCGACGTGCCGCCCCCGTCCCGCGAAGTAGCCGACGAGGAACGTCGGCACCGGCGCGACCGCGAGCACCCAGACGTCCGCGAGCGCCAGCCGCAACACGGAGAGCCCGGTCGACAGCGCGAGCACGTCGAGGGCGACGCTCCGGACGGTGAACAACGCGCGCTGGCTCTCGGGGACCGCGAAGAGGTACGCCGACAGCGCCGCGACGAAGATCCCGCCGGAGAAGATCAGGGCGGCCCACTCGCCGATGACTCTCGCCAGCGCGAGCCCGCCGAGCCCGGCGACCGCGACGACCGCCGCGGTCCGGGCCGTCCCGCCGACGACGTTCGTCACCTCGAAGAACACGGCGAGGTACGCCGCGGCGACGACCGCGACGCCGACGGCCGCCGGGTCGGCGAGCCGCCGGTCGCCACCGGGCGATTCGGTCCGAGAGCCGGGCGCTCCGCCGGGCGCGCCGCGGCTCACGGCGACGCCACCCCCCGCCGGTCCGCCGCCCCGTCCGTCCGGCTCCGCCCATCGGTCCGGTTCTCCCCCGCGTCGCCGTCCGCCGGGCGCTCGCCGTCGGCCTCGCGGCGCAGATCGGCGAAGGAGACCGACCGGTCGCCCGTCCGGAACCGGGCGTCGTCGGCCCCGGCGACGATCGTCACGTCGGCGTCGTCGCCGGTCACCGCTCCCGGGCCGGTCCGGGCCGCGAGCTCTAACACCTCGCGCCGGCCGCGGTCGCCCGGCGACGCAGAGACGCGCCCGGCGGGCAATCGGACGTCGACCGGCACTCCGTCGTCGAGCAGCGCCAGCGCGAGGCTCACGGTCGCCCGGGCGAGCTCGTCGGCCGCGGCCGCGCTCGGGGACCGGTCGTCCGTTCGGAACCCCGAGATCTCTTCGCCGCCGCGAACCTCCGTGCCGCCCGCGATCGTCACGCGGTTCCGCGCGGTCTCGGCCGAGAACTGCTTGACGACGATCTCGTCGCGCTTGGCGGTCGTCGCCCAGTGGACGTCGCGGACCGCGTCGCCCCGGGTGTACTCGCGGAGGCGGTCGAACTCCTCGCGCCGCCGGCTCACGTCGACCGCGTCGGCCGCGTGGAGCGCCCGGCGGAACCGGGCGGGGATCGGGTCGCGGGGCGGGTACACCGTCACCGAGTCGGTCTCGTCGACGGTCAGCTCGCGCTCGAAGAGGCCGAACACGTCGGTGACGGTGAGGTCGATCGGGCCGAGGGTCCGCTCGCCGCGCTCGCGGTACGTCACGCGGTACGAGACCGGTTCCGAGCCGACCGAGGCCCGGACCGGTGCCGTCGGCCCGTCGAGCCCCTCGTCGACGCGGACGAACACGTCGGCGAGGAACGAGCGGGTGGGGGTATCGTCGCCGGTCACTCCGGGCCCGAACTCCAGGCGGACCTCCCGCGTCTCCCCGACGAAGCCGTCCGCGGGCGTCACGTGGCGGACCGCGGGGACGTCGACGCGCGACACCTGGACGTAGCCGGCCGCGAGCGCGATGGCGACCGGGATCACGATCGCGTCGAGCGCGCGCCCCCCGGCGGCGATCCCGCTGGCGGCCGCGACGAGCCCGACGAGGCCGGCGACGCGTCCCCGGCGGGTGAGTGCTGGCGTCATCGGGACGTGGGGGGCGTCGGCGTCATCGTCGGGTCACTCCACCCGGATCCGGTCGAGCGCGTCGCCGACGATGTCCGCGCCGTCGGTCCCGCCCGACTCGGTCCGGATCCGGTGGGAGAGCACGGTCGGGGCCTCGGTTTGAACGTCGTCGGGGATCACGTACTCCCGCCCGTCGAGGGCGGCCCGGGCCTGCGACGCGCGGACTAACGCGAGGCTGCCGCGCGGACTCGCTCCGAGCTTCGCGTTCCGGCGGGTGTACACCGCGAGCCGGGCCACGTACTTCCGCACGGCCTCGGAGGCCTCGATCTCGCCGACGATCCGGCGGGCCGCCCGCACGTCGCCGATCGTCGCCACGGGCTCGACCGAGTCGACCGGGTGATCGCCCGTGAGCCGGCCGAGGATCGCCGCCTCGTCCTCGGTGTCGGGGTAGCCGAGCCGGATCTTCTTCGTGAAGCGGTCGACCTCCGCGACCGGCAGCTCGTACGTCTGGCCGGGCTCCACGTCGTTCTGGGTCGCGATCACGCAGAACGGGTCCGGCAGCCCGCGGGTGGTCCCGTCGGTCGTGACTTGGTTCTCTTCCATCGCCTCCAAAAGCGCCGACTGGGTCTTCGGCGGGGCCCGGTTGATCTCGTCGCCCAGCACGACGTTCGCGAACACCGGCCCGGGCTGGAAGTCGAACTCGTCGGTGCGGCGGTTGAACACGTTGACGCCGGTGACGTCGGAGGGGAGGAGGTCGGGGGTGAACTGGACGCGCTTGAACGACCCGTCGATCGAGCGCGCGACCGACTTGGCGAGCGTCGTCTTCCCCACGCCGGGCACGTCCTCGACGAGGAGGTGTCCGCGCGCCAACACGGTGACGAGGACGTGTTCGACCGCGTCGCGCTTGCCGACGATCACCTCCTCGACCTCGTTCACGATCCGATCCGCGAGCGCGGCGACGTCGGCGGGCGTCTCCGGCGCGTCCGCCGCGACGGTCCCGGTCGTCGCCCCCGCGGCCTCGGCCGACTCCGCGGGGCCGGTTCCGATCGGCCCCGGATCCCCGGGGTCCGTCATGATCGGCCGGCCGCGTCCGGATCGGGTTCCCGTCCGGAGACGACCGTGCGAATGCTCCCCGTGATCATCGATATACCGCGGGTAGGGCGAGCAACGGCATATGCGTTCCGCCGGCGGCGGTCCGTTCGACGACGGCGGATTCCGGCTCGGGCGTCGACCGCACGAGGCCGCCGGGTCCCGCCCGGGGCTACGACTCCCTGACGTTCCGCCCGACCGGCTCGCCGAACGACGCCGCACCGGTCGCCGGGTCGCGCTCGTAGACGACCTCGCCCCGGACGAGCGTCACCTCGGGGAAGACGCCCCGGAGCCCCTCGAAGGGCGTCCACGCGCAGGCGCTGTGGAGCGCCGCGGCCTCGATCTCGCGCGGGTCGGCGGTGTCAACGAGGACGAGGTCGGCGTCGCGCCCCTCCGCGACCCGCCCCTTCCGGTCGAGGCCGAATATCTCGGCCGGGTTCGCGGCGACGACGTCGCGGACGCGTTCGAGCGACAGTTCGCCGGTCCGGACCGACTCCAAGAGGAGGGGGTACAGCGTCTCCACGCCCGGGACGCCGCTCGGCGCGTCGACGAGCCCTCGCCGCTTCTCTTCGACCGTGTGCGGCGCGTGGTCGGTCGCGACCACGTCGACGTCGCCCGCGGCGAGGCGGGCGAACAGCGCCTCGCGACGCTCCTCCGACCGGAGCGGCGGGTTCATGCGCCCGAACGTGCCGAGCGACCGCGCCCGCTCGCGGGAGAGGTAGAGGTGATGCGGCGTCACCTCGCAGGTCGCCGCCGCGCCGCCCTCGCGGGTCTCCTTCACCGCGTCGACCGCCTCCGGCGTCGAGGTGTGCGCGACGTGGACCTGCGCGTCGCGGTCCGCGGCCGCCGCGAGCGCGCGCTCGACCGCGGCGACCTCGGCGTCGGCCGCCCGGTAGGCGGACCACGCGTCGGCGGTCGCGGCCGTGCCGACCCCGCCGAGGTCGCCGTCGAGCGCGTCGTCGTCGAACAGCGTCGCGTCCTCGGCGTGGACGGTGACGGGCGCGTCGCGGGCGCTCGCCTCGTCGAGCGCGTCGGCGAACAGGTCGGCGTCGATCCCCATGTCGCCGGTCGAGTCCGCGAGGAACACCTCCCCGAGCGCGAACAGGGGTCGGTCGAAGAGGCTCTCGGGGTCCCAGTCCGCGGTCACGCCGCCGTTGATCCCGTAGTCGACGAGCGACTCTGCCGCGAGCGCGGCCTTCTCGTCGAACGCGTCGCCGTCGACGGTGGGCGGCGAGGTGTTCGGCTGGTCGACGACCGTCGTGACGCCGCCGGCCGCGGCGCTCCGCGAGCCCGACCGCCACGTCTCCTTGTGGCTCCCGCCCGGCTCGCGGAAGTGGACGTGGACGTCGACCGCGCCCGGCAGGAGGTGTCTCCCGCGGGCCTCGAGGACGCGCTCGCCGGCGTCGGCGTCGAGCCCCTCGGCGACCGCGTCGATCCGTCCGTCGTCGCCGATACGCACGTCTCGCACTCGACCGTCGGCCAGCGTCGCGCCCGTGATGAGCATCGTTGTCGGCCGGTCGCGGCGAGCGGGATAAACGCTGGTGGTTCCGAGCGGGCGTCGGCCGGCCGCGACCGCGACGCACCGCGAGCCACCACAAGAGGTTTGCCGCCCGCGGCGGCTCGTCTCGCGCATGGTCTCGTCCGTCCCCGCTCCGTCGGTTCCGCTCTCCCCCGTTCCCGCGGTCGTCGGTTCGGTTGCCGGGTGGCTGTGGACGCTCGCGCTGCTGATCTTCCCGGGACTCGTCGCCGCGGGGCTGTGCGCGCCATTCCTCGCGGCGTCGCGCCTCCGGGCGCTGTTCGGGGCGCTCCCTCCCGCGGGGCGGGTCCTGCCCTCGTACCTCGGCGTCGCCGTGGGGCTCTCCGTCCCGTACGTCGCCGGCGTCGGTCTCACGGTCGCGTTCGCCGGCGAGGCGGGCCCCGCTTGGAGCGAGGGATTCCTCTCGACGGCGCTTCTCGGCGGCGTCCTCGTCGGCCTCGTCGCCCCTGCGGCCGCCGTACTCGGCCTCCCCCGGCTCGGCGTCGACTGGGACCTGACGGGGTACGGCCCCTCGACGTGGCTCCTCCTCGGCGCAGCCGCGCTGTGGTACGCGGTCGTCGCCGCGGTGCCGCTCGTCGCGCTCGCCGTCGGGATGGCGCTGCCGGGCGGGTACTGACGGCGACGCTCGCTCCGGACCCCCTCGGGGACCCGCGCAGCCGCTCGATTCCGTAACGCTTTGTTGACTCGCGGAAGAACGTCTCTGCGCATGTTCCCCGCACCCTTCCGGCTGTTCTTCGTCGCCGTCCCCCTCCTCGTCGCGGCGGGCGCGCTCGCGATGGCGGCGTTCCCGCGACGCATGACGAGCTGGCAGACCCGCTCGCCGGACGGCTCGACGCAGCGGATCGAACCGAGCGACACTCGGATCCTCGTGATGCGCGTGATGGGCGTCGTCGTCGCCGCGCTCGCGCTCCTGATGGCGTTCGGCACGTTCTCGTTCATCCCCTGATCCGAGACGCGCGACGGCCGCGCCGCGCGCGTCTCGTGCCGACCCGCTCCGTGCCAACCGATGCCGACGCTCCGATACGGTTTTGGGTCGCCCCGCGGAACTCCCGTTAAATGCTGTCTCGACAGTTCGTCCGGGAGAACCCCGAGGTCGTCCGCGAGGCGCTCGCGAACAAGGGCGTCGACGTCGACCTCGACCGGATACTCGACGTCGACGAGGAGTGGCGGGAGCTGAAACAGCGCGGCGACGACCTGCGCCACGAGCGCAACGAGGTCTCCTCGACGATCGGCGAACTGAAAGCCTCCGGTGAGGAGGAGGCGGCCCAGAAGGCGATCGAGCGCTCGCAGGAGCTCAAGTCGGAGCTTCAGGAGATCGAGGAGCGCGCCGACGAACTGGAGAGCGAACTGGAGGCGTCGCTGCTCGAACTGCCGCAGATCCCCCGAGACTCCGTGCCGGTCGGCGAGGACGAGTCGGAGAACGTCGAGGTGCGTCGCGAGGGGTTCGACGACCTCCGCGAGGTCCCCGCGGACGTGGAGCCGCACTACGACCTGGGCGAGGAACTGGAGATCCTCGACTTCGAGCGCGGCGCGAAGGTCGCCGGCGGCGGGTTCTACGTCGCGAAGGGCGACGGCGCGCGCCTCGAACACGCGCTGATCCAGTTCATGCTCGACGTCCACCGCGAGCAGGGGTACGAGGACGTGTTCCCGCCGATCCCCGTCAACTCCGCGTCGATGCGCGGCACCGGCCAGCTCCCGAAGTTCACCGAGGACGCCTACCGCGTCGAGGGGACGAACGCGGACGACTACGACGACGACGACCTCTGGCTGCTCCCGACCGCGGAGGTCCCCGTCACGAACCTCCACCGCGACGAGATCCTCCTCGGCGAGGACCTCCCGCTGAAGTACCAGGCGTACACGCCCAACTTCCGGCAGGAGGCCGGCGAACACGGCACCGAGACGCGCGGCATCGTCCGCGTCCACCAGTTCAACAAGGTGGAGATGGTGAACTTCGTCCGGCCCGAGGAGAGCGACGAGCGCTTCGAGGGGCTCGTCGACGAGGCCGAGGAGGTGCTCCGCCGCCTCGAACTGCCGTACCGCATCCTCGAGATGTGTACCGGCGACCTCGGGTTCACGCAGGCGAAAAAGTACGACGTCGAGGTGTGGGCCCCCGCCGACGACATGGACGAGGGCCCCGACCGCGGCGGCCGGTGGCTGGAGGTCTCCTCCGTCTCCAACTTCGAGGACTTCCAGGCGCGCCGCGCCGGGATTCAGTACCGCGAGGAGCACCACGAGTCCGCGGAGTACCTCCACACCCTGAACGGCTCCGGGCTCGCGGTCCCGCGGATCGTCGTCGCGATCTTGGAGTACTACCAGAACGACGACGGCACCGTCACCGTCCCCGAGGCGCTGCGCCCGTACATGGGCGGCACGGAGGTCATCGAGGGCCACGACCCGGTCGGCGAGTCGAAGCTGGGCGGGGAGTAACCGGCGCGAGCTCCCGACCGCTCGCGCCCTCTCCCGGAGCGTCTCCGGATCGTCTACTCTACTTCACGTCCGAACTCGACGCGCGCGACAGCAGCGCGACGGCGACGGCCCCCAACGCGAGGTCGAGCCCGACCAGCACGGCGACGCCGGGCGCGACGCCGTCGAGGGTCCCGCCGAACCACGCGACGTCGATGACCGTCATCACGTCCCGGTCGACCATGAGCGAGCGGGCGGCGTCGACGCCGTACGTCACGGGGTTGACGCGGGCGAACGTCTGGATCCAGCCCGGGAGCGCTTCGAGCGGGAGGAACGCGCTCGACAGGAACAGGAGCGGGAACTGGAGCAGGTTCGCGCTGATGATCGTCGACTCCTGGTCGCGGGTGATGATCGCGACGGCGTTCGAGAACGCGACGAACCAGAGCGAGAAGAGGATCCCGACCGCGATTATCCCCACTGCCCCGGCGACGCCGGTGACGATGTCGGCACCGAGGAGGACGCCGAGGCCGAGGATGATCGCGATCTGGACCGCGATCCGGAACACCTCGGCGGCGGTCTTGCCGACGAAGACGGCCGTGCGGCTCATCGGCGTGACGAGCACCTTCTCGAACATCCCGTTCTCGATGTCGTTCACGAGTCCGACGCCGGAGGTGATCGCCGCCGCGAGCGCCACCTGAATCGCGATCGCCGGCACGAGGTACGTCTCGTAGTTGATCCCCGGCAGCCCCTGATTGACCGCGCCGCCGGCGACGTTTCCGAACACCTCCGTGAACAGCACGAGGAAGATGATCGGCTGGACGAGCGAGACGACCAGCACGAACGGGTTCCGCACCGCCTTGAGGTTCCATCGCTTGAAGTTCACCCAGGCGTCCCCGACGAAGGTGTTCCCGGAGCGCGCGCTCGGCCCCGAGCGGTCGTCGGTCTCCGGCGCGCTCATCGCGCCACCTCGCCGTCGTCGGCGTCGAGCTCTTCTCCGGTGATCGCGAGGAAGACGTCGTCCAGCGTCGGCGCGCGGATGTTGAAGCCGGTCACCGTTATCTCCGCGTCCCGGAGCGCCACGAGGAGGTCGGTGCCGTGCTCCCGAGCCGTCTCCGCGGTGACGCTGATCCCCGCCTCGGTCTCGGCGACCGAGGCGTCGCCGAAGGCGTCGAACTCCCGCGCGATGTCCGCGGCCCGCTCGCCGGCCGCTTGGCCGCCCTCAAGCTCCACGTCGAGGACCTCGCCGCCGACCTCGCGTTTGAGCTCGCTCGGGCTCCCGTCGGCGACGATCTCGCCGTCGAGGATGACCGCCAGGCGGTCGCAGAGCTGGTCCGCCTCCTCTAAGTACTGCGTCGTCAGGAAGATCGTCGTCCCGAGGTCGTTGATGCGCCGGAAGTACTCCCACAGCCGGTTGCGGGCCTTGGGGTCGAGCCCCGTCGTCGGCTCGTCGAGGAAGACCAGCGGCGGTCGATGGACCAGCGCGGTCGCGGCGTCGAGCCGCTTTTTCATCCCGCCGGAGAACTCCTCGGCCCGCTTGTCGGCCACGTCGGCCAAGTCGACGAGGTCGAGCAACTCGTCGACCCGGTCGGTCCGCGCGTCCCGCGGCACGCCGTACGCCTCGCAGGCGAACTCGATGTTCTCCGCGGCGGTGAGCTCGGGGTCGATGCTCGTCTCCTGTGCCATGTACCCGATCGACTCGCGGACCTTCCGCGAGTCCGACCGCGCGTCGAAGCCGTTGATCCGCACCGCGCCGCCGGTCGGCGACAGCAGCGTCGCGAACACCTTGATCGTCGTCGTCTTCCCGGCCCCGTTCGGTCCGAGGAAGCCGAAGAACTCCCCCTCGGGGACCGTCATGTCGATCCCGTCGACGGCGACGGTCCCGTCCGCGTAGGTGAGTTCGAGTCCGTCGACGTCGATTGCGGCCGCGGACGCCGACGCGGCGGCCGCCGCGTCGTTACCGTCACGGGACCGGTCGCCCGGTCCCGCCGTATCCCGTGTAGGCATACCCGTAGTACCGGATCCGGCGGCATATACTACCGACTTCGAGCCTCCGACGTTACTACGAAAAACGAAGTTAGAGCTCGTATTCGATCGCCCAGTGGTGGAGGTGCGCGAACACGGGGAACAGCGACTCCGCCTTCTCCGTCGGGGTGTACTCCACGCGGGGCGGGACCTCGTCGTACGCCTCCCGGTCGAGAAGCCCCGCGTCCGTCAGCTCCCGCAGCCGGGCCGAGAGCGTGTTCGGGGCGATGTCGATCTCGGACTCGATGTCGCTGAACCGGAGCGACCCCTCGGCGAACGCGAACGCGCTCAACACCGCCATGGTGTGGGCCTTCCCGAGGAGGTCGAGCAGTTCGGCCACCGTCCGGCTGATGCGGTCCTGCTCGTTCGGGTCGAACGACTCGCGGAGCGCGGTCGCCTCCGCGCGAGTCAACCCCTCGCTCAGCTCGGGAACGTCCGGCGTCTCGCTCTGTCCGGTCATCGAACGAACACTGGATACTTCTCGCATTGTATCTTTGGGTGTCCGGGCGACTGGCCGGGTATACTTCGAGGCTTCGAAGTCACAAGTATATCACCTCGGCGCGCCTCTGTCGGGTATGCGAATCGCAGTATTCGGCGCGACCGGGCGAACCGGTCGGCCGCTCGTCGAACAGGCGCTCGAACGCGGCCACGAGGTGGTGGCGTTCGTCCGGGACCCCGCGAGCCTCCCGTCGGCGGTTCGGGACGACGACCGCGTCACCGTCGTCGCCGGCGACGCGTACGCCGGTGACGGCGTCGACCGCGCCGTCGGGGGAGACGGCGACCCCGTCGACGCCGTCGTCAGCGTCCTCGGACAGTCCAGCGAGGGACCGGACGACCTCCTCACGGCGGCCGGTCGACACGCGCTGGCGGCGATGGACGAGCACGGCGTCGACCGCTTCGTGACGCTCGTCGGCGCGGGAGTCAGAGAGGAGGGCGAGTCGGTGAGCCTCGGCGGGAAGGTGATGGGCTCGCTGTTGAAGCTGCTGGCGCGGTCGGTCCTCGAAGACGCGAGCGACCACGTGGCGACGGTCCGGGACAGCGACGCGCGCTGGACGGTCGTCCGCGGCCCGCGACTGACCGAGGACGAGCACACGGGCGCGTTCCGGCACGGGACCGACCTCTCGCTCGGGATGCGCGACAGCGCCGCGCGGGCGAACGTCGCCGAATTCGTTCTCGACTGCCTCGAAGACGACCGGTACGTCGGCGAGATGCCGAAGGTCGCGGACGAGTAATGACCGAACGGCTACTCGTCACCGGGGCGGCCGGGACCGTCGGCGAGCCGCTCGTCAGGGCGCTCTCGGACGGGGAGGCGTCGGTCCGCGTCGCGACCCGTGACCCGGAGCGCGCGCGAGACGCGTTCGGCGACGGCCCGGATCCCGTGGAGTTCGACCTCGGTCGCCCCGAGACGTGGGGGGCGGCGCTGGCGGACGTCGACCGGCTGTTCCTCCTGTACCCGCCGGGGAGCGCGGTGGGCGACGTCCGCGAGTTCGCCGACGCCGCCGACCGCGTGGGCGTCGAGCGCGTCGCCTTCCTCTCGGTCCTCGGCGCGGAGAAGCTCCCGTTCCTCCCGCACCGGCGGATCGAGACCCACCTCGCGCAGACCGGGATGGCCCACACCTTCCTCCGGGCCTCGTGGTTCGCCCAGAACCTGAGCGAGATCCACCGGAAAGAGGTCGTCGACCGCGACGAGATCTTCGTCCCGGCCGGCGACGGCGTCCTGAGCGTCACCGACGCCCGGGACGTGGCGGCGGTCGCCGCGCGGGTGCTCACCGAGTCGGGTCACGAGGACCGCGCGTACGACCTCACCGGTCCGGCCGCGCTCGACTTCCGCGAGGTCGCCGCGGTCTTCTCCGACGTGCTCGACAGGCGGATCGAGTACGCCGACCCGTCGCGGCTCGCGTTCGCGCGACGGATGTACCGGCGCGGCTTCTCCCCGGGGTTCGTCGCGTTCATGGTCGCCGAGTACTCCGTCGTGCGGTTGGGCCGGTCCGGCCGGACGACGGGCGACGTCGAGGCGGTCCTCGGGCGACCGCCGCGGACGCTCCGCGAGTTCGTCGCGGACTACGCCGACGAGTTCCGCCCGTAGCGCACCGCGACACGCGCCGGCGCACCGGCGCTGTGCGACCGTGACCGTGCCTACTGGTTCTCCAAGGCGTCGAGGATACACGCGGCCGCGATCACCGCCTCCTTCGGCACGTCGCTCGCGTCGTCGACGGTGACCGCGTAGGTGTCGCGCATCGAGAACTCTCCCTCGATGTCGCCGACGTGGCCGCCGTCGGCGTCGAATATCTCGTACTCGTTCGGGATCAGGTTCGCCGCGCCGACGAGGTGGCGGAGCCCGGACAGCAGCTTGTTCTTCGACCGGATCGTCGCCAGCGCCTCGCCCGTCTCGGGGTCGCGGATCGTCCAGTTCTCGACGAAGATCGAGTAGTCCTCGTCCAAGACGACGACCTCCTCGCCGGTGCCGGCGTCGACGATGGCGTAGTTGCCGCCGATATCCACGATGCCGCCCGCCTTCGCCGAGAAGGCGTCCTCGCCGTCGCCGGTGACGAACGGGAACTCCTCTTTCAGCTTGAGCATCTTCTGTTTCCCGCGGAGGACGACGTCGCCGGCGCTGTCGCTGACGGCGTACTTGTTGCGGACCAGCGACTGCCGGACCTCGTAGCGGTCGTCGCTGAGGTCGACGGTGGAGATGTCGTACTCGCTCGGTTCGGCGTCTGCGGTGGAGGGAAACGGCATGGACGCGACGACGGCGAGCGGTCAAAAAAGCGTTCTGCTCGTTCGGCCGGGACTCAGGGCGTCAGCCGGTCGACGGAGAGCCACTCCACGTCGGCGTCGGTCGACGTGCCGCCGTCGGCGGGGTGGCCGTCCCCGATCCCGGTCAGCGCGAACACCATTTCCTTGCGGACGCCGCCGGCGAGACGTACGTCGAGGGACAGCTCGCGGGGCGAGAACTCGTGGTCGGGCCCGACGACGCGCACGAGGTGTTCGGAGTGCGGCAGGTCCTCGACGGTCTCCACGTCGAGGTACGTCCGGAAGTCCGCGCCGAACTTGAACCCCGTCTTCGGCACGGCGTCGGCCGCTCGGAGCCGCGCGTACACCGCGAGCCGGCGGTCGAAGCGCTCGCCCTCCACGTCGCGGCCGCGGGCGACGATCCGGGCGGCGGCGTCGCCGGCGAGGCCCTCTCCATCCCCGATCGACGCGGTCAGCTCCAGCCGGCCGTCCGCGGCCAGCGACGCGGCCTCGACGAGCGAGAGCTGAAGCGCGCCCTCGACGTCGGCGGCCCGCCCCGTGAGCGGCCGCCCGTAGAAGCCGCGCTCGTAGAACCCCTCGGGGGCGTCCCAGACGACGACGCGGTCGGCGAGGAGCACGCCGGTCAGGTCGACCGGGGGCTCGTAGCCGGTCGCGCCCTCGACACCGCCCGCCTCGGCCGCGAAGTAGGTGATGTCGGACTCCTCGTCGACGACCGCGAGGGTGCGCCCCGCGAGCCCCGCGGCCGCGACGGACTCGCGCTCGCCGACGACCTGAATCGGGTACTCGACCTTCCCCGTGTCGGGCGTCTGCCCGCGCTCGTAGGCGACGAAGTCGACCGCGTCGCTCGGCGCGTCGCTCCCGCCGGGCCACGGCTCGCGGGCGGGCGAGAGGTAGAAGCCGCGGTCGCGGAGGTCCGAGTAGACGAGGAACCGCACCGCGAAGCGGTCGGCGGCGGCCGCGCTCGCGACGAAGAAGCGCTCGAAGTTCACCGGATCAGCGTCGTCCCCGAGTTCGATCCCCGAGAGGTCGCCGCGGAACAGCAGGTGGGCGGCCTCGACCCGCGAGAGCGCGATCTCGTTCCCGTCGAGCGGTCGCCCGTACCCCCGGGCGTCGTAGAAGCGCTGGCGGGCGTCCCCGCCGACGCGGACCGCATCGCCCCGCAGGTGGCCGGTCGGTTGCATACCAGTCACCGCGGCCGGCCGAGGGAAGGGGGTTGCGGTCTATACTCGTGCGATTACGGTAGATCGGATCGAGCAGTATACGCAGGTGGCGACTGATCGACGGCGAATACCCCCAAAGCCCCAGTCGCGAGGATTCGGTGCGGTCGCTGCGGTCCTCAGTCGCTCGCGATGCTCGCTCCCTGCGGTCCTTGCGTCCCGCTCCTTCGTCCTCGCGACTGCCCCTTTGAGTCCCACCCCGCACAGCAACCGCACCTCACACCTCCCCAGCCTCGTCAGCCGCCTCCGCTTCGCTCCGGCGACTGACTCCCTCGCGCGTGCTGTCGCCGGCGCGGAGCGCCGGCTTCCAGAGGGACCTTCGGTCCCTCGCGGCTCGGCCGCAGGGCGGCCTCGCAGGCACGCGCCACCGCAGTCAATCTCGATGAACAATCGGCTCACTGCGAGCCCGGACAAGCGTAAAGAGCCGCGGGCGAGAACGAGTGGTATGAACGACACCGCAGGGCTCCGGCTCACGGTGCGTGCCGCCGAGAAGCGGGACGCGGGCCGGGGCATCGCCAGGCTCCCCGAGTCGGCCCGCAAGCGGCTCGCCCTCCTCAGCGGCGACACGGTCGAGGTGCGCGGCGAGCGCACCGCCGTCGCGAAGGTGTGGCCGGGCGGTCCCGACGCCGCCGACGGCTCCGTCCTCATCGACGCCGACACCCGCGCGAACGCCGGCGTGAAGGTCGGCGACACCGTGACGATCGCGCCCGTCGACGTCTCGGACGCCGACCGCGTGACGATCGCCGCGCCCGGCCGCCTCGCCGAGGTCGACGTGAGCCGCGAGGTCGTCGAGCGGGCGCTCTCCCGCGAGCTCCGAGACCGACCGGTCACCGAGGGCGAGGCCGTCCACGTCGAGCGGCTGGGCGGCCTCCGCTTCGTCGTCGCGCGCACGGCCCCGGCCGGGACTGTTCGGATCACCGCGTCGACGGACGTCTCGGTCGAGTACGAGGGCGATTCGGGGGCCGCGGGCGACGGCGACGACGGACGGACGGGAACGGCGAGCGACCGACCCGACGCGTCGACCGACTCGCGGAATTCCTCGCCCGGGAACGGCGCTCGTCCGGCGGGCGGCGACTCCTCGCCCGCCGAGCGCACCGCGGGCGCGACCTACGAGGACATCGGCGGATTAGACGAGGAGCTGGAGCTCGTCCGGGAGACGATCGAACTCCCGCTCTCGGAGCCGGAGGTGTTCACCCGACTCGGGATCGACCCGCCGAAGGGGGTCCTCCTCCACGGCCCGCCGGGGACGGGGAAGACGCTCATCGCGCGCGCCGTCGCCAACGAGGTCGACGCGACGTTCGTCACCGTCGACGGCCCGGAGATCATGTCGAAGTACAAGGGCGAGAGCGAGGAGAAGCTCCGCGAGAAGTTCAGGGAGGCGCGCGACGCCTCACCGGCGATCATCTTCTTCGACGAGATCGACTCGATCGCGGGCAAGCGCGACGACGGCGGGGACGTGGAGAACCGCGTCGTCGGGCAGCTCCTCTCGCTGATGGACGGGCTCGACGCCCGGGGCGACGTGATCGTCATCGGCGCGACGAACCGCGTCGACACCATCGACCCGGCGCTGCGGCGCGGCGGGCGGTTCGACCGCGAGATCGAGATCGGCGTGCCCGGCGAGGCGGGGCGGCGGCAGATCCTCGACGTCCACACGCGCCGGATGCCCCTCGCGGACGACGTCGACCTCGACCGGATCGCGAGCCGGACGCACGGGTTCGTCGGGGCCGACATCGAGGGGCTCGCGCAGGAGGCGGCGATGACCGCCCTCCGACGCGCCCGCGAGACCGACGGGCGCGCGCTGAGCGACGTGACGGTCGGGAAGGCCGACTTCGAGGCCGCGCACGCGAACGTCGAGCCGAGCGCGATGCGCGAGTACGTCGCCGAGCAGCCGACCACCGACTTCGCCGACGTCGGCGGCCTCGACGGCGCGAAAGCCGAGCTCGAACGCGCCGTGACGTGGCCGCTGTCGTACGGGCCGCTGTTCGATGCCGCGGGCGCGGACCCTCCGACCGGCGTCCTGCTGTACGGCCCGCCGGGAACCGGGAAGACGCTGCTCGCGCGCGCCATCGCCGGTGAGAGCGGCGTGAACTTCATCCAAGTGGCGGGACCGGAGCTGCTCGACCGCTACGTCGGGGAGTCGGAGAAGGCGGTCCGCGAGCTGTTCGACCGGGCGCGGCAGGCGGCCCCCGCGATCGTCTTCTTCGACGAGATAGACGCCGTCGCGACCGACCGCGACGCGGCCGGCGGCGACGGCTCCGGCGTGAGCGAGCGCGTCGTCTCCCAGCTCCTGACCGAGCTCGACCGCGCCAGCGACAACCCGAACCTCGTCGTCCTCGCGGCGACCAACCGGCGGGACGCGCTCGACCCGGCGCTGCTCCGTCCCGGCCGCCTGGAGACGCACGTCGAGGTGCCGGAGCCGGACCGCGAGGCGCGCCGCAAGATCCTCGACGTTCACACCCGCGGGAAACCCCTGACCGACGGGGTCGACTTAGACCGCGTCGCCGACGAGACGGAGGGCTACTCCGGCGCGGAGATCGCCTCGCTGTCGCGCGCGGCGGCGATGCGCGCAATCGAGCGCGTCGCCGACGAGCACGGCGAGGCCGCCAACGACCACGCCGAAGAGGTCGGGATCACCGGGGAAGACTTCGACGCGGCGCTCGAGTCCGTCCGGCCGGAGACCGCCTGAGGGCGCGGGGATCGCGCGGTCCGGCGTCGGCCCCGATCAGTCGTCCTCGCTCGGTTCGGCGGTCGCGCCGGCCGCCGCCTCGTCGCCTCGCCCCAACTCACTGCCGCCCTCGACCCGGTCGTCGAGCCACGCGTAGTGATCGAGCAGCGCGGTCTCGCCCGCCTCGGTGAGCGCGTACACGTCGGCGATGCCCTCGGTCCGCCGGGAGAGGTACCCGGACTCGACGAGCGCCGAGAGGGTCCCGTAGAAGGAGCCGGGGTCGATGCGCTCGTCGTAGTGCGATTCGAGCCGGCTCTTCGCCGACTGCGCGCGCAGTTCGCCGTGGTCGTACAGCAGCGCGCAGAGGTCGCGGCGGCGGCCGCTGTGGAACCACTTCGTCATGGGTCTCTGATCGCCCCGCGGCCGGATAAATCGCTCACGACGCGTCCACCAGCTCGTCGAGACGATTCACGCGCCGGTCGCCGAGGACGCAGCGGCCGCGCTCGTCGTGGCCGACGCGCTCGACGTGGACCGCGTCGAGGCCGGCGTTCCAGGCGGCCGCCACGTCGCTCTCGCCGTCGCCGACGTAGTAGCCGCGGCCCCGGTCCGGGTCGACGCCGAGCTCGCCCATCGCGACCTCGATCGGGCCAGGGGAGGGTTTCCACCCCGTCTCGTCGGTACAGCAGACGACCGCGTCGAAGCGACCGCCGAGGTCGAGCCGGTCGAGGACGGGGTCGGCGAGGAACTCCTGACAGTGGGTGACGAGGCCGGTCGGCCCGCCGACCTCGCTCACGCGGTCGAGCAGCCGCGCGGCGTCGTCGTGGAGGTACGTCGCCTCCGCGCGGGCGACGGGGTCCTCCACGGCGTGGAACGCCGGCCAGAACGCGTCGGGGTCGACTCCCATCGCGCGGAGGGTCTCGCCCCGCGAGCCGCCGAGCCCGCTCCAGAGGACCCGCGCCTCTCGGTCCGAGAACTCCCGGCCGAGCCGGTCGCCGACGCGGTCGAACACCGTCCGGGTGTACTCCCACTCGGCGTCGACGAGCGTCCCGTCGAGGTCGAACAGGTGAAAGTCGTAGTCGGCGACGGCCATGGATCGACACGTACGCCGGGGCCGGGCAAGTGCGTTGCGGGTCCGCGGGGGTAGCGTTGCGATAAGGAATGAGGCGGTCAAAAGATCGAGTGCTCTATGCTCAACTTCGACCGCCTCAGCGGCGATAGCAGTTGTAT
>NZ_AOJL01000024.1 GCF_000337035.1 Halorubrum coriense DSM 10284 | reverse complement strand
GTTTCGATTCTTGAAAGGTTGGGTGTCAATCGCCATCGAACCACTATCCATCGGTGGGTACAGAAAGCAGATTTACAGCCGACAGATGGTGCTGATCCGAATCACGTTGCGGTCGATGAAACTGTGATTCAGCTCAACTCTGAACAGTATTGGCTGTACGCTGCTGTCGATCCCGACACGAACCGACTGCTCCACGTGCGGCTTTATCCGACGAGAAACAGCGCTGTGTCCTCGATGTTTCTCTCAGAACTGCGTGAGAAACATCAGGTCGACGACGCGATCTTTCTCGTCGACGGTGCGCCGTGGTTACACGCGGCCTGCCATCGCCACGGGCTCCGATTCCAACACGTCACACATGGGAATCGGAATGCTGTCGAACGTGTCTTTCGTGAAGTAAAACGTCGAACGAACCAGTTCTCAAATACATTTAGCCACGCCGAACCAAGTACCGCCGAAAATTGGTTACAAGCGTTCGCCTTCGCATGGAATCAGCTTATCTAAACACTACCNTTTAGCCACGCCGAACCAAGTACCGCCGAAAATTGGTTACAAGCGTTCGCCTTCGCATGGAATCAGCTTATCTAAACACTACCCCGCGGGCGCACCGAGGCCGCCGCCGACCACCGGCGGAAAACCCCCCGATCGCCCGGCTCCGCGGCCTCGGTTCAGTCTCGGACGTGGACCGACGAGCCGAGGTACTTGCGGAGGACCTCGTCGACCGAGTCGGCGTTGAAACGGCTCAGGTCCGCGGCGATCTCGGCCTTCAGGGCGTCGAGGTACGCCCCGTCGGTGCGCAGCTCCCGGAAGTCGACGGCGGCGACCGCGACGCCCGGGGCGTCCGCGACGCCCAGCCGCTCCTCGGTCAGCCGGCGGAACGACGGCTCGTCGCCGACCTCGCCGCGCCACAGTCGGTCGCGGAAGAAGAGCCAGCCGCCGGTTCCGGGGTCGCTCGCGGGGATCTCCAGCGTCGTCTCGAACCGGTCGGGGTCGACGGCGGCGTCCGGCGGGTCGAGGCGGACGGCGACGCGGAAGACGTAGGCGGCCTCCATGAGTCGGCCGTCGGCGGATCGACCCATAAAGGTATACCGCTCGGGCCTGTGGTCTCGGTCAATGTGGAAACGACTCCGCGGTCTCGTCGGGCGCGCGTACCGGCGACACCTCCGCCGCGAGATAGACGACGTCCCCGACCACGTCGCCGTCATTCAGGACGGGAACCGGCGGTACGCCCGCGAGCGCGGCGACGACGCCCCCGAGGGCCACCGCGCCGGCGCGGATACCACCGAGCGCGTCCTCGACTGGTGCGCCGACCTCGGCGTCTCGGAGCTCACCCTCTACGCCTTCTCCACCGAGAACTTCGAGCGCCCCGACGAGGAGCTGGAACCGCTCTTCGACCTCTTAGAGCACAAGCTCCGGGAGTTCGCCGACGCCGACCGCGTCCACGAGCAGGGCGTCCGCGTCCGGGCCATCGGGGACGTGCCCAGACTCCCCCCGCGCGTCCGCGACGCGGTCGACTACGCGGAGCGGCGCACCGCCGGTAACGACCGCTTCACGCTCAACGTCGCGCTGGCGTACGGCGGCCGGACCGAGCTGCTCGACGCCGCACGCGCCATCGCTCGCGACGTCGACGACGGCGCGATGGCGCCCGGAGACGTCGACGTCGAGGCCGTCGAGTCGCGCCTGTACGACAAACCGATCCGCGACGTGGACCTGATCGTCCGGACCGGCGGCGACGAGCGGACCTCGAACTTCCTGCCGTGGCACGCGAACGGGAACGAGGCCGCCGTCTACTTCTGTGCGCCGTACTGGCCGGAGTTCTCCGAGGCCGACTTCCTGCGCGCCATCCGCACCTACGAGTCGCGCGAGGAGTCGTGGCAGCGCGCCCGGGCGGAGCGGGCCGCCGCGCTGGTGCGCGCGCTCGCCGAGGTGGAGTTCGCGGAGGCGCGCGCCGCCGCCGCCCGGCTCCGGGACCGCGTCCCGCGCCTCGACGGGAGCGACCTCTCCGAGGACGCCCTCGGCATCGCGGAGGGCGACTCGGCTCGGTCGGCCGACGACGACGCCGCCGCCCGGATCGAGGGCGACGCGCCCGAGTCGACGGGTGCCAACTAATCCGTTCCCGGCGCGATACCGTCCTCGTTCCGCGTCAGCAGGTACAGCGCGAACGACGAGAGCCAGTGCGACCCCGCGTAGTCGTCGGTGAGCACGTCCGCGGCCCCCGCCTCGGCGTGGCGGCGCGCGGCGTCTCCCAGCGGCTCGCGCAGCCGGGTCGCCGCGGGGCCGTCCCTCCCCGCGAGCGCGTCGGCGAGCCCCGCGAGACACCACGCCCGGGAGACGTTGAGGCCGATCAGGTGCATCTCGGCCCCGTCGCCCTCGTCCGGCTCCACGTCGACGGGCGACCGCAGCGCGTCGTGCGGCGGCGCGGTCAGGTCCGGGAGGAAGCCGTTGAGCCACGACGCGAACGGGTCCGGGTCGAGGACGCGGCGCATCAGGTCCGCCTCGGTCAGCGCCGGCGAGACGAAGTCCCAGCCGACCGGCTCCGCGCCGACGACCGCCGCGGTGTCGTCCGCGTAGAGCCGGCGAGCCGTCGCCTCGGCCTCGCGTTCGAGGTCGGCGTCGCCGACGACCCGGGCGTAGTCGAGCACGCCGGCGAGCGCGAACGCGGTGTTGCCGTGGGTGCCGACACGGTGGGGGCGGTCGATCCCGAGGAACGACTCGCGGGTGCCGCGCCGGACCCGGTCCTCGAGCGGGCGGAGCGTCTCGCGCCACGCGTCGGCGCGCGGGTCGTCCCAGAGGTCGAGCTCGGCGGCGAGCCGCAGCAACCACGACCAGCCGTACGGCTCCTCGAAGCCGGGGTTCTCGTCGAGGTACGCGACCTCGCTCGCGACGTGCTCGGGGGTCAGCCGCTCGTCGACGCCGGCCCCGATCGCGGCCCCGTCCGGGTGGTCCGGCGCCAGCCGCAGCGCGCGGACGAGCGCCCAGTGGCTGTGGACCGCCGAGTGCCAGTCGAAACAGCCGTAGAAGACCGGATGGCTCTCCGCGGGTCGCGGCGGCGCGCCCGGCTCCTCCACTCTCCCCTGATAGTGCGGGTACTCGGTCTCGACCCCGTCGAGCGGGTGGGCGGCCAGCGCCGTCGCGACCGCGTCGTCGAGCGCGTCCGCCCGCCCGGCGCGGAGGGCGTCCGGCGACAGCTCCTCGAAGGCCTTCATGTCGGGCGGTCGGCGGGACGCCTGTTCAATCGGTCGGTCGCGTGCGAACCGGTCGCATGCGGACCGGCCGCGTGACGGATCGGCTCGCGCCGCGCCGCTCCGGCGGCCCGCTCACGCCGGGTTCTTCCGCGTCAGGTCGCTGCCGCAGATCGGACACCGCTCCTTGTTCTCGTCGAAGGTGCGGTTACAGCCGACGCACTGGAAGCGCCACTCGCGCTCCTCGGTGATCCCCTCGCGCGCGATTGGTTCGACCGGGAGGTCGAGCCGCTCGGCGACGTTCTGTATCGCGTAGTCGTCGGTGACGAGCGTCCCGTGGAGCTCCAGCGCGGTCGCGATGAGCCGGATGTCGGTGTCCGACAGCTCCCCGGCGTCGCCGGACCCCTTCGCGGCGCGGCGGACCCGGTCGACCGCCTCTGGGGCCGGCACGTGGACCGTCATGCCGGAGCCCTCCATCGCGTCGAACCGGAGCGCGACCTCGCCGGTCAGCTCGTCGTGGACCGCCGGGATGGAGACCACGTCCTCGTCGGTCGTGTACTCGTGGATGAACGCGGACGAGTCGAGGACCTGCATC
Source organism: Halorubrum coriense DSM 10284 (assembly GCF_000337035.1). GTDB lineage: Archaea > Halobacteriota > Halobacteria > Halobacteriales > Haloferacaceae > Halorubrum > Halorubrum coriense. The sequence goes on along the minus strand of NZ_AOJL01000024.1, from coordinate 64,760 downwards.
AGCGGGCGACGACGATGTAGTCTTTCACCGCCTGCACGTTCGCGACCGGTACTCGGAGCCGCCCCATGTCGTCGAACTCGAAGTCGACGCGCTCGGGTCTGAGCTGCTCGTGCGGACTGACGAGGAGGTGGTTTAACTCGCCCGAGTCGAGGTTCATCGTGATGTTGTACAGGTCCCCGAGTTCCGTTCCGTCGGCGCTCATCACCGCCTTCCCGGAGAGGTTCTCCGCGAGGATGTCGACCATACCCGCACGGTCCCGGGCAACGGTCTTAAACGCCACGGGCCGTCCGACGGGCGACGGACGCGACGGCCTCGCTCCCCGCGGCTCACGGCGGCGTTTTGAAAGGCTTAACTGACGGCCGGGACGAATAGTCGCTATAACCTTCTCGGGGCGATCACATATGACCGACCACACACACGCGGACACCCTGCGAACCCCCATCGTCGCCGTGCTGGGTCACGTCGACCACGGCAAGACGAGCCTGCTCGACACGATCCGCGGCTCCGCCGTCAGCGAGGGCGAGGCCGGCGCGATCACCCAACACATCGGGGCGACGGACATCCCGCTCGACACCATCTCCGGGATGGCCGGCGAGCTCATCGACCCGTCCGACTTCGACCTCCCCGGCCTCCTCTTCATCGACACGCCGGGACACCACTCCTTCTCGACGCTGCGCGCCCGCGGCGGCGCGCTCGCCGACATCGCGGTGCTCGTCGTCGACGTCAACGACGGCTTCCAGCCGCAGACGGAGGAGGCGATAGACATCCTCCGGCGGACCGGGACCCCCTTCGTCGTCGCGGCCAACAAGGTCGACACGACGCCGGGGTGGAACCCGCAGGACGGCGAGCCGATCCAGAAGAGCATGGACGCGCAGTCCGAGCGCGCGAAGTCGATGCTCGACGAGAACCTCTACGAGATCATCGGCCAGCTGTCCGACGCCGGCTTCTCGGCCGACCTCTACTGGCGCGTTCAGGACTTCCAGAAGAACATCGGCGTCGTCCCCCTGTCGGCGCTCACCGCCGAGGGCGTTCCCGACCTCCTCACCGTGCTGATGGGCCTGTCGCAGCGGTTCATGAAAGAGGAGATGGCCATCGACGTCACGGGCCCCGGCGAGGGGACCGTCCTCGAAGTGAAAGACGAGCGCGGCTTCGGCGCGACGGTCGACACCGTCGTCTACGACGGCGTGATCCGCAACGGCGACACGGTCGTCGTGGGCGGCCAGAACGAGCCGATCGTCACGGAGATCCGCGCGCTGCTCCGCCCACGCCCGCTCGCGGAGATCCGGACGGAGAAGCAGTTCGAGAAGGTCGGCGAGATCGGCGCGGCGGCCGGCGTGAAGATCGCCGCGCCCGACCTCGACGATGCGATGGCGGGCGCGCCGGTCCGGGTCGTCCGCGACCGCACCGTCGACCAGGTCGTCGAGGAGGTGAAGGCCGAGCTCGCCGAGATCGAGGTCGAGACCTCGGAGAACGGCGTCGTCGTCAAGGCCGACACGCTCGGCTCGCTGGAGGCGATGGCGAACGCCCTCCGCGAGGCGGAGGTCCCCATCCTGCGCGCCGAGGTGGGCGACATCGCGCCGCGCGACATCGCGGTGGCGGAGACCGCGAACCAGGACGAACACAAGGCGATCCTCGGGTTCAACGTCGACCTCCTCAAGAACGCGGAGTCGGACCTCGAAAACGCCGACGTGAAGCTGTTCAAGAACGAGGTCATCTACCAACTGGTCGAGGACTACGAGCGCTACGTGGAGGAGAAGCAGCGCGCGCAACAGGAGACGGTGCTGGACAAGGTGGTCCGACCCGCTCGCTTCCGCATCCTCCCCGACCACACGTTCCGGCAGAACGACCCCGCGGTCGTCGGCGTCGAGGTCATCTCCGGCACGCTCCAGAACAACCGCAACGTCGGCTACTTCGAGGGCAACGAGTTCGAGCGCGTCGGCGACCTCTCCGGGATCCAAAAACAGGGCGACGACGTCGACGAGGCGCGCGCCGGCGAGCGCGTCAGCATCGCCATCGACGGACCGACCGTCGGCCGCGACATCGAGGAGGGCGACACGCTCTGGACCGAGGTGCCCGAGAAGCACGCGAAGATCCTCGAACAGGAGTTGAAAGAGGAGATCACCGCCGACGAGCGCGAGGCGCTCCAGGGCTACCTCGAAACGCGCCGGAAGCGCGACCCCTTCTGGGGGAAGTAGGCATTTGGTGTAAACAAACGACTACACAAATTTTGGACCTTTATTAGACGGGCGGGTTCGCACCTGTCTGTTTATTCAACCAGTCTGATAGGCAGCCTATTCTCTATTTTTCGCCCGTCACTCAAACCGACGGACACCACGCAAAGGTCCCGTCAAGATTACACAACGGGCGGGTCCCTATTCGCGTGGTGGTAGGGGTGGAATTGCGCGGGCGACGTAGGCCAAATAAATTGATTAAATAAATCGCGCCACTATTTGGAACAGAAATCCGAGACTCAATAGTAGAAAGCCACTTGCGCGAATAATAGCTTGCTCTCGGTCGAGAAGTGGTCGGATTTGTTTTCTTACTACACGATAGTCAACATCAGCCCCCAAGTCCTTACCTAAGGCCACTTGCTTCGACTCATCCTCGGGGTCGGTGAATAAAAACACAGATTCATATCCATATCTTGACGCAGTGGATTGACCAACTCTGAAAGCCCATACATCGGATGGAAAATCAACGCCGTATTTCGTCTCAAGTAACTCCTTGAGGTGTGAGTATCCTATTTCCCCTTGTTGAATCCCTGTACTCTCCATTTTTTCAAGTCCCTTCCGTATGACTGCCGACTCAAGAACAAGTCTCAGTCTTGGGACGTCGGGAAGGGCAATGACTGCGGCGCCAACAATATCAAGCCCTAATCCACCTGTGGCAAGAATGTTAGCGAGGTTTAGCACATAAAACGGGTTTCTTCCGAACTACATCAATTCAACGACAAATCTTAACTTGTCGAATAATACTAACGCCAGCAAAACCCTCCGCTCTCTCCAAGTCGGTGTAACCAACTACTACCGAGTTGACAATTTCAATCCCTTTCTATGTCTCTCGGCTATAATTATGTCCCACTAGCGGAGAGCGGGAGAAATCCTGTTCATGACGGTCGGGCTGGTGATGGCGTACGGCGGTCGCGTCGCGACGGATCTGAGCGACACCGCGCTGATCGGCGTCCTGCTCTTCGTCGGCGTCGCCGCACCGCAGCTGGTCGTCGGCTACCTCGTATCCGGAGAACTCGGACTGACGCCGGCCCGTCCTCCCGAGCGCGGCCGCCGACCGCGTGTCGCCGTTCATGTGTGTCGAACCCGTAGCGGGGGTATGGAGACCACCGTGACCGAACACGACGGCGCGATCCTCGCGCGGCTCGAAAGCGACGACCGGGTGTTCGAGGTGCGCTTCGACGCGCTCGAACCGACCGACGTGACGCTGCGCTTCCTCCGCGACGGCGACCGCGTCGGAAGCGTCTACAACGACGACGGGACGCAGCGAACGATGGCGCGGCTGACGACGGCGCGGGAGGGGACCGACTTCATCGGCGTCGAGGTCCCGAAGGAGTTCGTCGCCGAGGTCCTCGACACGGCGCTCGAAACGGGGCGCGTCACCGACGAGACCGCCGCCGAGGGGTACCGGCTCCGCGTGCTCTGAGGCGACGCGTCACGCCCCCGGACTCACGCGTAGAGCAGGATCAACACGGCGACGAACACCAGTTCCCCGCCGACGAGCAGCCCCGCGAGCAGCCACGCTCGATAGGTCCACAGCCAGTTCTGAGCGGCCGCGAGCCGGCCCGCACCGTCCGACTCGGCGCGGTACGCGGCGTCGACCTCCCAGCCGGTCTCGGGGTCGTACGTGGCGGGCACGCGGGCCCCGACCAGCTCGTCGACGTCGAGCGGCGAGACCCCCGCGGCCTCTAAGAACTCGAGGAAGGCCTCGGACTCCCGAAGCGAGCCGTCGCGGGGGGCGTCGAACCGCTCGGTGTGGGTGGCGTCGCCGTGCGGCGGGCGCATCTCGACGGCGACGCGGTCGCCGACGGAGCGCACCCGGGTGACGATCAGCGCGTTCTCCTCGTCGTTGAGGTACGCCTCGCGCAGGCGGCGTTTCACCTCCTCGTCGACGCCCGCGTCGTCGAGGTCGTCGGGGAGCGGATCGGCGCCGCCTGCGGCGTCGTCGGTCGTCGCCGACGACTCGGCCGCGGTCGTCTCGCCGCCGTCCCCGGATCGGTCCGCCATCGATCCGACGTTGACGGCGCGCTCGGATAAGCACACGGCCGCCGGTCGCCCCGGGCCGACCGCCGCTCGCCCCGAACCGGACCCCTACTGGAGCCGGTAGCGCAGGATCGCGCCGATGCCGCCGAGGTTCGACAGCTGTTCGCCGGGCGCGAACTCCGAGGAGAAGACGACCACGTCGCCGCCCTGCCGCTCGACCGACTCGATCACCTCGTTGACGTCGATACTCCAGTCGCCGTCGCCCTGTCGCTCGGTGCGGAGTCGCTCGTCGACGACGAGCAGCGTCTCGACCGCGCCGAACTCGGCGGCCTCGGCGGTGTTGTCCGGGCCGTACGTCGCCTTCGCGCCCGTCGCGATGTTCTCGGTCAGTTCGTCGATGAGGCTCGCCTCCTTCGAGATGCGGGTCTCCTTTTGTACCTCGTCGACCGCGCCGCGCTTGAGCACCTCGTGGACGCCGCGGTCGCCGGCGGCGGAGGTGTCGACGGTGGTGATCCGGTCGGAGAGGTCGCGGTACTCCTCGTCGATGTAGTCGCGCGCGTCGCTCTTCGTGAACCCCGGTCCGGCGAGGATCACGGCGTCGGCGTCGAGGTGCGCGAGCGCCTCGCCCAGCTCCGCGAACAGCTCCTCGCGGGGGCGCGAGAACTCGCCTTTCCCGGTCGGCTTCGTGAACGAGGCGTACTCCTCGGTCCCGTACTGCTGGACCGTGTGGACGTACGCCGCGCCCTCCTCGACGGTCGCGATGGCCACGTCGGGGTTCTCGGCCGCCTCGGTCGCCTCCTCTAACCGCTCGGTCTGGTCCGGCTTGAAGTGCTTCTCGACGGTTATCTCGTCGTGCTCCTCGACGTTGAGCGTGTGGTGGGCGTTGAGCTGGTCCTCCCGCGAGCAGCCGACGATGACCCCCGAGACGCGGAGCCGGTTGGCGAACCGCGCGAACTCGACGTCCTCCACTTGGAGGGTGACGAAGATGTGCTCGCGCTGGCCGCCGGTGTCCCGCATCTGGTCGTCGTTCCGCTGGATCCGTCGGGTGGTGTCGCCCTCGACGAGGTCCCCGGGTTCGAGGACGTACGCGAGGTGCCAGAGGTCGTCCACGTTCTCGGGGACCAGCGTGAGCCGTTCCCGGCCCTCCTCGCCGTACCCCCGCTCGGAGATGCGCATGCCCGAGCGTTCGCTCGGGACCGTATCAACCCTTGTCTTCCGCCTCGTCGAGAGTCGGGCCCCACTCGAAGCCGTCGTCCCGAGCAGCGGCGTCCGGCTTCGGGTCGGCGGTCGCGTCGTCAGTGTCGTTCACGTCGTCAGCCCTGGCCGTGTCGGCCGCGTCGCCGACGTCGCTCGCGTCGCCTTCGACGTCGCCGCCCCCGCCGTCGACCGGCACGGCCCGCCCGACCTGAACCGCGGCCGGCGGCTCGCTCCGCATCGGTCGCCCGCCGTCGCCCGAGACGAGCCGAACCGGCGGTCCGTCGGGCGCGCGGTCGCCCTCAACAGTCGCCGCGCCGCGAGCCGTCCTGCCGCGGCTCGCGTCCGCGCGGTGAGCCGCGTCCGCGCCGCGAGCCGCGCCCGCGACGCCGGTCGCCCGGCCGCCGGGGCGCGTGGTGGCGGCGCGCGTGTCGGCGCGAGCAGCGCCGACGGCCGGCCCCGTCTCGCCCCGGTCCTCCGACCCCTCGGCCATGGCGCGGGCCGCTCCCCGCCCGTAGAGGCCGTGAGCGACGACGCGGACCAGGAAGGCGAGCGCGACCCCGACGACCAGCGGCGCGGTGGGGACAGCGACGGCGTACCCGACGGCGAGCGCGCCGACGCCGAGCGTCCACGCCGTGGCGTACGGGCCCGTCGCGGCGACGTCCGCCACCGTGCGCGGGTTCAGTCCGTCCCTGAGCCGTCCGGACGCGGCGAACGCGGCGAGCGCCGCCGGGCGGACGTACGCGAACGCGAGGAGGTACGCCCCCGCGAAGGCCACGCCGACGCCGGCGGCGGCGACCGCGACGGCGGTCGGCCCGCTCGGCCCGAGCGCCGACTCGACCGCCGCCGCGGTCGCTCCCGGGTCGACCGGTCCGGCGACGAGCGCGGCGACGACGCCGCTCGCGACCGCGAAGCCGCCCGCGAGCGGCGCGAGCAGCGCCGCGGACAGCGCCGCGGACTTGACCCCGTCCCGGACCAGCTCTCCCCAGGCGACGAGCGACGGCGCGCCGCCCGCGTCCCCGGACTGGATCGCGCTGCGCGTCACCCGGACGAAGTAGCCGCGCGCGACGAGCGACGGCGCGAGCGCGACGGGGGCTGCGACCGCGACGGCCGGGGTGACGAAGAGGACGCCGAGCAGCCACAGCGGCGTCAGGACCCACGCGAGCAGAGTCACTGCGCCGCCGACGAGGACGACGCCGGCGGTGTCGTCTGTTTGCGCCAGCGCCGTCGCGGCCGCAGTGAGCATATACGCTCGTGTACGGACGGAAGCAGCATAAATGATGGCCGGCCCGAGCGTTTATGTCACTCCGCGGATTATCGTCAGTCGGCCGCGCGGGATGATCGTGTGCCTCTGACAACCTATCTGCGGTCGCCGCTCGGCGACCGCACCCCGTCCGCGGCTTTCGCCGGATCGTCACTCGCCCAGTGACGACTCCGCCGCGTGCCGGTATCGATTTATCCCGTCCCGCCGACGGATCGCGTATGACCGGCGACGAGCGGACGGCGGACGTGGAGCCGGCGCTCCGCAGCTACGGCGTCAGCGTCGAATCGATCGACGGGGACGACCCGCTGGATCTGACGTACATGACCGCGTTCCCCGGCCGCGAGATCCACCGCGGCGAGATCGGACGCGCGCTCAACGCGCTCATCGACCGCGCGGAGGCCGACGAGTGGGACCCCGTCCGCGTCGAGGGCACCGTCGTGCGCTCCCCCGGCGACGTCCTCGGCACGTGGCACGCCGAGGCCGAGTGGTTCGAGGAACTCATCCGCTACGAGATATCCGAGACCGAGTTCTCGAGCCGGGTGCTGGAGACCGTCACCCACGAGGCGGACGCGGGAGCCGACCCGGGTGACTCCCCCGACGACGCGACCGCCGGCGAGACCGAACCGGAGGGCGACCGGTGACCCGCCGGAACCCCGTCAACCGGGCGCAGCGTCGCCTCGCGCGGCCGGCCCGCGAGCGGTTCGCCACCCGCGCGGTCGCGTTCGACGTCGACGGCGCGACCTGTCGCGGCACGCTGTACCTCCCCGGCGGCGACGCCGCCGACCCCCCGGTCGTCGTGATGGCTCCGGGGCTCGGCGCGGAGCGGACCTTCGGCTACCCCGCCGTCGCGGAGCGGTTCGCCGACGCGGGGTACGCCGCCCTCCTTTTCGACCACCCGGAGTTCGGCGACTCGGACGGCGACTCGCAGACGGTGGACCTCGCCCGCCAGCGCGCGGCGTACGAGAGCGCCATCGACCGCGCGGGCCGCGTCGACGACGCGGGCGACGACCTCGTCCTGTGGGGCGCGTCGCTGTCGGCCGCGCACGTGCTCTCCCTCGCCGCGGAGCGCCGCGACGTGGACGCCGTCGTCGGCGTGGTCCCGATGCTCGACGGGCGCGCGATCGCGACGCGACGCGGCGGTCGGTACCTCGTCCGCGCCGGCGCGGCGGGGCTCCGCGACCTGATCGGTCACCGAGTCGGTCGCGGTCGGACCGTCCCCGTCGTGGGCGGGACGGAGGAGTGCGCGGCGATCACCGAGCCGGGGACGAAGCGCAAGTACATCGACCTCGTCGCCCGCGAGTCGGCGTGGCGCAACGAGACGCCCGCGCGCTCGCTGTTGGGGCTCGTCGGCTACCGGCCGGTGACGCGGCTCGACGAGATCGACGCGCCGACCCTGCTGCTCGCGGGGACCGACGACGGCATCGTCGACGCCGAGTCGGTCGCCGACGCCGGCGAGCGCCTCTCGCGCGGGACGGTCGTCACGATGCCCGCGGACCACTTCTCGGTGCTCGGCGACGACTTCGAGGGCGCGATCGGCCACCAGCTCTCCTTCCTCCGCGACGCGCTGGAGTAACTCGCCGCGGCGACGCTTCCGCTCGCGGGCCGACGGGGCGCGGGTCGCCCGCTCCGGGCCGGTCGCTCGCGCGACCCGTTAAGTGCGCCCGCGCCCCACTCGGGAGCATGACAGCCATCGCGATGTTGAGCGTCGCCCCGGTGATCGAAGAGAGCATGTCCGCGGAGGTGGCGAAGGCCGTCGCCGTGCTCGACGACTTCGACGTGAGCTACGAGACGAACCCGATGGGGACCGTCGTCGAGGCCGACGACGCCGAGACGCTGTTCGCGGCCGCGGCGGCCGCCCACGACGCGGTCGACGGCGACCGCGTCTCGACGGTGTTGAAGATCGACGACAAGCGGACGAGCGACGAGACCGCGGCGCGGAAGGTCGACGCCGTCGAGGACCACCTCGGCCGCGAGGCGAAGCGGGAGCGTTGAACCGAAATCGTCCGCGGGGAGTATTCGTCAGTGATATTAGTAAGTAATAACATGTCTCGCACATGGCAGTCCTAGTCACCGGCAGTAGCCGCGGAGTCGGGCGAGAGATCGCCGTCGAACTGGCCGATCGCGGCGTCGTCGTCAACTACCGTGAGGACGAACGAGGTGCCGCGGAGACGGCGGACGCGGTCCGGGCGGCGGGCGGCGACGCCGTCACGGTGCGGGCCGACGTCTCGGACGCCGGCGACGCGGAGCGGCTCGTGGCGGAGGCGACGGACGCGTTCGACGGTCTCGACGCCGTCGTCAACAACGCGGGAATCGTGCGACCGCACCGCCTCGAAGAGACGACCGATGAGGCGTGGGACTCCGTGATCGACACCAACCTCTCCGGGGCGTTCCGCGTCACCCGCGCGGCGGCCCCGCACCTTCGCGAGGCGGGCGGGGACGTCGTCTTCGTCTCCAGCGTCGGTGGGACGCTCGGGACGGTCGACGCCGGCTACGCCGCGAGCAAGGCCGGACTCCACGGCCTGACGCGGGCGCTCGCCCGAGAGCTGGGTCCCGACGGCGTTCAGATCAACGCCGTCGCCCCGGGTCCGGTGGAGACGGAGATGAACGACGAGATCGTCGCGTACCTCGAATCGATCGAGTTCCGCGGGCACGAGAACGTCGACACCCACCTCCCCGAGTACGCCTGCGAACCGTCGGCCGTGGCCGACACGGTCGCGTACCTGCTCGACAACGAGTACGTCCACGGCGAGGTGCTGTCGGTCGACGGCGGGATGGGACTGTAGCACTTCGGCGACGGTTCCGTCCGGCCGGCCGCGGGCTCACCCCTTGATGTTACAGACGGGGAAGGTGCGGGCGACCTTGTCGCCGATGCCGAGCTCGTCGCTCACGCGGATCACCTCGTCGATGTCCTTGTAGACGCCGGGGGCCTCCTCCGCGATGGTGGCCCCGGACTGCGCCTTCACGTAGATCTGCTGGCCGTCTTCGAGGTCGTCTCGGACGTCGCCGCCCCAGAACTCCTGTTTCGCCTGCGTGCGGCTCATCAGCCGCCCCGCGCCGTGGGCGGTCGAGCCGAATGAGACGCCCATCGACTCGTCGCCCCCGCGCAGGACGTACGACCCCGCGCCCATGCTGCCGGGGATGATGACAGGCTGGCCGACCTCGCGGTACGTCTCCGGCACGTCCTCGTTACCGGCCGGGAACGCTCGCGTCGCGCCCTTCCGGTGGACGTACAGCTCGCGCTCGGCGCGGTCGACGGCCGCGTCGCCGACGGCGGGGCGGCCCTCGGCGTCGACGCCGACCTCGTGGGTCTCCTTCTTCGCGATGTTGTGTGCCACGTCGTACAGCAGCTCCATCCCGAGGTCGTCGATCGGGTCGGCGTCGAACACCTCGCCGAACGTCTCGCGGACCTGGTGGGTGATCAGCTGGCGGTTCACCCACGCGAAGTTGATGCACGCGCCCATCGCGCCGTAGTACTCCTCGGCCAGCTCGGAGCCGGCGGGCGCGGCCGCGAGCTCCTTGTCGGGCAGGTCGGCGAGCAGGTCGCCGTGTTCCTTCTCGATCCGGCGGAGGTAGTCGTTACAGGTCTGGTGGCCGAGCCCGCGGCTCCCGCAGTGGATCAGGACGACGATGCCGTCCTCTTCGAGCCCGTACGCCTCGGCCACGTCCCCGCGGAACACGTCGGTGACGCGCTGGACTTCGAGGAAGTGGTTGCCGGAGCCGAGCGATCCCATCTGGTTGCGCCCGCGGTCCATCGCCTTCTGGGAGACGTGCTCCGGACGCGCGTCGGGGCGACGCCCCTCGTCCTCGCAGTGCGCGAGGTCGCTCTCGATCCCGTACCCCGCCTCGACCGCCCACTCGACGCCGCGTTCGAGCGCGCCCTCGACGGCGTCCGCGGTTCCCTTGACGACGCCGCCGCCGCCGAGCCCGGAGGGAACCGCCTCGAACAGCGCGTCGACCAGTTCCTCCTCCCGGCCGCGCACGTCGTCGTAGGTGAGGTTCGTCCGCACCATCCGGACGCCGCAATTCGAAACGACGAACCCGTTCGCGAGAAACGTGTGGGCGTCGTGTGTCACGCCGAGATCGTACACCGGTTTCGACCCCGCGTCGCGGATACGCTCGACTTCGACGGCGACGGCACCGTCCGGTCGGACGGTAAGTTCGGAACGATACTCGTCGAATCCGGGGAACTCATCACCGGGGCGCGGGCGACCTTCGCGCCCGCTCCAGACGCTCCGTTCGAGGAACCGGTCGTTGATATCGAACCGCTCCACGAGGTCCGAGACGTCACAGCCGCCGTCTGCGAGTGCCTTCGCCTCTGAGGCTATCGCTTCCCGTCGCTCGATTTCCTGCTCTTTGGCTCGCAGATACTGGACGGCTTCCATCGCGCTGCGCTGCTTTTCGGGGTGATACCGATAGCCGACGCGACCGAAGAACCGAATTAGGTTCTTTGAGTCGTTTTTTACGCCCAACCGGAGCCGGACCGTCGGAGCCGAACTGTTCGTGTCCGTCTCGAACGATTCGATGTCGTTCGTCCGGATACCGACTCGATCGAGGAACGCGGCCATGTCCTCCAGAAACGCCCTCCCCGATGCTTCGGTGTCCAGTGTTCGCGTCTGTGAAACCTTCGGACAGTAGAGGTTCTTGTCGTGTTGTGTCGCTGGGGCGTTCATTTCGGCGCCGAAATACGTCGAGTAGAAGAGCGCCTGCTGCCAGTCAGGGAGTCGATCGAGATAGTCTGGTGTCGTGAATCCCGACGATACTTTTGCTCCCTCCGTGACCCCGAGTTCGACAAACACGCGTCGAAGCGCCTTAGAGGTTGTTTTGAAGCTGTACTCCGTTCGCTCGAAGTTGTTCCCGTCGATGTCGTGTGACCGATCGCGTTCGTATATTTTTGACGGCTTGAACCCGATGGCACGGACATCGTCTCGTATCTCCTCCAGCTCCTCGGGAGACCCGTAGAACCACGTCTGCCCCTTGCCACCGTAGGACCCGTCACCGAGGAGGAAGCCGACAATTTTGAGTAGTCGGTTGAATATCTCGTCCGTTGAGCGGAGCGGGAGCAGCCCCCGTTCTTCTAAAACCCGACGTAGCTGGGGGTTCGCATCTTCGAAATCCGCTGATGAGAGAACGGTGAAGTCCTCAGGGGCCTCGTGTTCGAGTCCCTTGAATGGGTGGACGTACACCTCGTCGCCCGCGTCGAGGTCGTCAACGGTGACCATCCCGTCTGGAGTCTCAAATCGATGGTCACCGGTCGCCTCGATTTGATGACCAGTCGACGTTTCGAGTTCGTATACCGGCTTCGACCCTGATTCGGTGAACAACTGAATTTCCGACGTCAGTAGGTCATCACCGGTCGCGACGGTCGCACGCTCGTCCTCGAATCGGTCCCGAAGCGTTTCCAGCGGGGCTCGACGACCGAACGAGAGTCGAACGTCGGTGTCGCCCGGCAAGCAGTTGATGTCGTAGCCGACCGCTCCGGGAGAGATACAGCCGTTCTCGGCGTCGATCGCGCCGACACCGCCGACGGGGAAGCCGTACCCCTGGTGGCCGTCGGGCATACAGAGCGCGGGCTCGACCATCCCGGGCAGGTGGGTGGCGTTCTTCAGCTGCCGGAGCGAGTCGTCGTCGCCGATCTCCTCGAGGAGCGACTCGCTGGCGAGGACGCGCGCGGGGACGTTCATCTCGCCCTCGCGGGGGATCTCCCAGACGTGCTCGCGCACCTTCTCCAGCCGGATCCCGTCGAACTCACGCGTGGTCATACCCGGCGTTCGACGCGGGGAGGCAAGGGCGTTGCGTCAGCGGGCGGCGCCGCGGGCGGGTCCGTCGATGTCGACGCCGGCCGCCCAACTGCGACCGCTCACTGGTCGAGCGGGTCGATCGGGAGCCAGCCGATCGCCCCCTCGGCGAGCGTGAACGCGGCGAAGACCCGACCGAGGACGAGCCCGTACAGCAGGTGCGCCACCGCGATGACCGCGCCGAACTCGAAGCTGGCCGTCAGTCCCGGCACCGGGAGCGTCGGCACCGGCAGCGCGGTGGCCCCCTCGATCGCGATCGCGGCCGGCAACAGCAGCCCCCCGGTGAGCACCCCGAGCAGCGCGGAGTGGACGACGCCGAGCGAGAGGCACCCGCCGACGTCCCCGCGTAGCTCCGCGAAGAAGGGCCGATCGAAGACCGCCACGAACAGCGCGCCGAACAGGGTGCTGTTGAACAGGTGGACGGCCCAGCCGCCGAGGACCGTCTCGACGCCGACCAGCGCGCCGATCGTCGGCATGAGCCCGAGTCCGAAGTGTAACACGCCGCCCATCGCCGCGCCGGCGACGAGTCCGCCGACGGCTCCCGCGCGCCACCGCCGCTGCGCGACCGGCGGACCGCTCCCGTCGCTCCGCTCTGTGTGTGACATACGTTATCAACGCACTCGATAACTATAATGGTTCCTCACGTTTCAGCGCGCGGTCTCACACGTCGAACACGACGTACGCGTACCACCCGTCGCCTCGGCGTTCGAGCGCCATCTCGGAGTACGTGACGGCCTTGATCTCCCGAGCGGCCACCGCGTCGAGCGGGACGCCGCGCGCGCCGGCCGCGAGCCGCCACGCGTCCGGGTCCGCGGAGTCGCCCTCGCGGGCCGCCTCGTTCGGTTCGACGACCGCACAGCGGTGGTCGGCCGGGAGGACGAGCCGCACGTCGCGCTCGTAGATCAGCCGGTCGAGGTAGTCGAACAGCAGGGCCTCCCGGCTCTCGGCGGTGACCTCGACGTCGAACCGATCGCCGCCCGTCGCCGGCACGGACTCCGCGCTCGCGGCGGTGAGTCCGTCGGCGACCGCCGCGAACAGCGCCGCGAGCGTGTCGCCCGTCGCCTCGACGGCGACGTCGGCGGTGTGGTCGCGGAGCTCGTAGCTCATCGCTCGTCGCCCCCTTGGTGGCCGTCGCCGGTCCCGCCGCGGGGCTCGTCCGCGTTCCCCGGCCGCCCGTCGGCGGGGAACCGGGCGTCGATGGTCCGCTCCGGCGCGCCGGCGCGGAGGTCCTCCGGGTCGACGTCGTCGATGTCGGCCGCGACCCCCTCCAACGCGACCCCGCTCGTGACGAGGGCGCGGATCCCCTCGTCGACGGTCAGTTCGACGTCGACCACCCGGCGGTCGGGGACGAAGACGACGTGGCCGCCCATCACCGGGTTCGGGGCCATCGGCATGAACAGCGTCCGCATGCCCTCCCCCTCGCCGTCCGCGTGGTCCGCGATGACGTCCGGCGTCTCGCTCGTGACGAACGCGAGCGTGTAGGTGTCCTCCGTCGGGAACTCCACGAGGACGACCTCGCGGAAGTTCCCGCCGCCCTCCGAGTCGAGCATCGCGTCGCTCATCTGGCGGAACCCCTGGTAGACGGAGCCGACGCCCGGGATCCGCTCGACCGCGTCGTCGACGTAGTCGACCGCGCGCTCGCCGTACCGCGAGGACTCGACGCCGGCGCCCAAGAGGAGGATCGTCGCCACGAACACGACCGGGGTCGCGACCTCGATCGCGAGCTCGCGGGAGACCGCGCCGATCACCGGGAGCCCGTCTCCCGGCGTCACGGCGACGACCGCCGACGAGAACAGGTTCAGATAGTCGTACACCGCGTTGAAGGCGAACGCGAGGACGGCCAGCGTGATGACGGCGGGGACGACGACGGCGACGCCGGTGAGGAACGCCCGTCGGAGCAGTGCGACCCCCGACGACTCGTCGGTCATTGATCGCGACCACGCCGGGCCGCGGCAAAACGCTTCCGTCGAGCGCTCGAACCGCGTCGGCGTCGGGGTTCGGCTCGGGTGCCGACCCACGGAGAGCGGGGCTACCGACCGCAACGGTCCCCGCTGGCGGTGGAGTTATATTCCGCTGGCGTGTTAGGTCATCGCAGTGAGCGTCAACGTCGAAAAGCGGGTCGACCCGCCCGGCGAGTCCGACTACGCGACCGCCGCGTGGGAACTCAAAGAGCGCATTCGATCCGCGGAGGGCGTCCTCCGACAGCGACGCGGCTTCTTCGTCGACGCGTATCGCCGGTCCACCGCCCACCTGCTCGTCGAGAACGACCGGCTCGTCGCGTTCGCCTCCGTCCGGCGCGACGGCTACATCCTCTTCCTCGCGGTCAACCCCGACCACCGCGGCCGCGGCTACGCCGAGCGGCTCGTCGCCGACGTCGCGGAGGACCACCGGTCGGTCACCTGCCACGCGCGCACGACCAACCGGCAGGCGCTCGGCTTCTACGAGCACCTCGGCTTCGAGGTGATCCGCCGCATCGACGGCTACTACGAGGACGGCGGCGACGCCTACTACCTCAAGCTCGGCGGCGAGTCGCTCCGCGAGCGGCTCTCCGGGTTCGTCGGCGGGTAGGCGGCCGATTCCGCCGCGGACGCGACCCTCGAAGGCCCCGGAACCGACAGTAATTAGCGCCCGCCGCGTGGAGAGGCCGGCATGTCGCAACCGACTCCCGCGGACCTCGCGACCCGGGTCCGCGACGGCGACCTCCGCTTCCACGAGCTGGAAGACCACGCCGACGCCGACGTCGCGACCGCCGCGCGCCGGCTGCTCGTCGCGGAGGCGACCGACGCCGACCTCGACCCGCTCGGCGAGTACGCCTTCGACGCCGACGCGGTCCACGGCTCGAACATCGAGAACACCCTCGGCGGGGTCCAGGTCCCCGTCGGCGTCGCCGGGCCGGTGACCGTCGACGGCGGCGACCGCTCGGCCGAGCGCTACCTCCCGCTGGCGACCACCGAGGGGGCGCTCGTCGCGTCGATCAACCGCGGCTGCTCCGCCATCGAGGCCGGCGGCGGGGCGACCGCGCGGGTGACCAAGAGCGGGATGACCCGGGCCCCCGTCTTCCGGGTCGCGGGCGTCGCCGAGGCCGAGGCGCTCGTCGCCTGGGTCCGCGACAACGAGCCCGCGCTCGCCGAGGCGGCGGAGTCGACGACGAGCCACGGCGAGCTGCTGGACGTGACGCCGTACGTCGTCGGCAACAACGTCTTCCTGCGGTTCCGCTACGACACGAAGGACGCGATGGGGATGAACATGGCCACCATCGCGACGCGGGAGGCCTGCGACGCCGTCGAGGCGGAGACGGACGCCTCGCTCGTCGCGCTGTCGGGCAACCTCTGTTCGGACAAGAAGCCGGCCGCGATCAACGCCGTCGAGGGCCGCGGGCGCTCGGTCGTCGCGGACGCGACGATCCCCCGCGCGGTCGTCGAGGACCGCCTCCGGACGACCCCCGAGGCGGTCGCGGAGATCAACACGCGAAAGAACCTCGTCGGCTCCGCGAAGGCCGGCGCGCTCGGCTTCAACGCCCACGTCGCCAACGCGGTCGCGGCGATGTTCCTCGCCACCGGGCAGGACGAGGCGCAGGTCGTCGAGGGCGCGAACGCGATCACGACCGCCGAGACGACCGCCGACGGCGACCTCTACGTCTCCGTCTCGCTGGCGAGCCTCGAAGTGGGGACGGTCGGCGGCGGGACGAAACTGCCGACGCAGCAAGCGAGCCTGGAGATCCTCGGCGTCGCCGGCGGCGGCGACCCCCCCGGCAGCAACGCCGACGCGCTCGCGGAGTCGATCGCGGTCTGCGCGCTCGCGGGCGAGCTGAACCTGCTCGCGGCGCTCGGCTCGCGACACCTCTCGTCGGCGCACGCGGAGCTCGGGCGGTAGGCTCTCCGCGACCCGAGCGGGCGAAGCGCGTCAGTCCGACCAGCGCGGACAGTCGTCGCGGAGCGCCGCCCGTCCCGCGTCGGTGAGGCGGTAGACTGCCNGTCACCCGCTCGACGAGCCCCGCGGCCGCGAGCGCCTCCAGCCGCGACTCGACGTGGTCGGCGTACAGTCCCGTGTTGCCCGCGACGAAGGCCGGGTAGTCCGTCCCCACGTCGTCGAGGTACGCCAACAGCCGCTCGTCGGAGCGCGTGAGCGACGGCGCGTCGAGGCTCTCCCCGCGGTCGTCGCGGTCGCTCTCTCTCTGACGGCCGGCCGGCTGTGCGTCGGGTGCGGTCATTTCACACGTGGGGACGTGTGCCATGATAAAGGGGGTGCCGGGGGTTCTCACTCGATGAGAGTCGCCGGCCGTCGGGCGGAACGTGTTCGGCGTCGAACAGGTCGGCTCGGCGCGGACTCGGCGGGCGACGCGGACTCAGTCGTCGGCGTCGGCCGGGGGCGTCCCGACCGCGCCGCCGCCCGGTCGGCGGTTCGACAGCAGCGGGGTCCCGTCGGCGCGGGGACCGAGCCGCGGGCCGTGCGGGCCGTCGTCGGGGTCGATCCGGCGGCGGGTCCGGTAGTCGGTCGACCGCTCGACCGGGGTCCGGCCGATCGCCGTGATCATCTCGACGTAGTCGTCGAACGACCGGTACTCGCCGTACTCGCCGCCCGCGCGGCTGGTGATCTCCTCCGAGAGGATCGTCCCCATGAAGTCGTCCGCGCCGCAGTTGAGCAGCTTGAGCCCGTGGGCGTCGCCCGACTTCACCCACGAGGCCTGAACGTGCTCGACGTTGTCCAAGAAGAGCCGCGCGACCGCGACGACGAGCTCGTCCTCGGCGCGCGAGGGCCCGGAGTCGACGACGCCGCGCCGGAAGAGCGGCGTGTTCTGGTGGATGAAAGAGAGCGGGACGAACTCCGTGACCGCGCCCGTGCGGTCCTGGAGGTCGCGGATCACCTTCAGGTGTTGCGCGCGGTGCGCCACCGTCTCGACGTGGCCGTACATCATCGTCGAGGTGACGTCGAGACCGGCGGCGGCCGCGCCCTCCATCGCCGCCACCCAGTCGCCCGTGCGGATCTTCCCCGGGCAGATCACGTCGCGGACCTCGTCGACGAGGATCTCGGCGGCGGTGCCCGGCGCGGAGTCGAGCCCGGCGGCCGCCAGCTCGCGGTACACCGCCTCGTACTCCCAGTCGGTGCCCCGGGAGGCGTGGTACGCCTCCTCCGGGGTCATCGAGTGGAGGTGGACGCCGCCGACCGACATCGCGTCCATCTGCTCGACGTAGGTGCCGGGGTCGGTCGCGTACGCCTCGGGCGGCTTGTAGTTCACCTCGCTCGCGGGGTCGTCGTACCCGGCGAGGGTCTCGTGATGCTCCTCGTTCAGGGCGAACGCGGGGTGGAGCCCCGAGACGGAGCACACCTCGTAGACCCCCATGTCGAGGGCGTCCTCGACGACCGCGCGCGACTCCGCGGGCGGCTTGGTGAACCCCGCGTGTTCGACGTCGCTGTCGGCCTCGAACGCGTGCGCGGAGTCCTTGAAGTTACAGAACAGGCAGCCGGTGTTACACGCCGTGGTGACGTTGTTGTTCAGGTTGGCGACGAAGGTGACCTCGTCGCCGACCGCCTCGCGCCGCCGCCGGTCGGCGGCCTCCAACACCGCCTCCTTGCGGACGGGGTCGATCCCCGACGCCTCCGTGCCGGTCGCGAGCAGTTCCGTCGCGTCGTCGACGGTGAGGCGAACCCCGTCGCGGGCCTTCGCGAGCGCGTTCTCGAACGACTGGTCGGTCGCGGGCGTCGCGAAGTCGAACTCGTTCGCACCGCTCTCCGCTCTCCCGTCTCCGCGCTCGTCCGGCCCGTTCGCGCCGGAATCGCCCCCCGAACTCATCCCCTAACGATCCCGGTTCCATCGTGATAAACGGGCGGGTCGCGACACCGATCGAGCGAGAAGTGATCAATCGTGTCGGACGGTGTCGCGTGCCCGCGAGCGGCGCGGCCGGGGGGTCGGCGCGGTCGGGGGGTCGGCGCGGCCGGGGGTTCGACGCTGCCCGTCGGCGCTCCGCTAGACCTACTGTATCGATCAACAGCCGATTCGCCAGGGTCTGTTCACGCCACGTCGCGATCCTCGTCGGCGTGCGCGCGCACCCACAGCTGCCCGATCCGCGAGAGGCTCGTCCGGTAGGACTTCCCGTGCTCCTCGCGCTCGATGTACCCCTTGCCGCCCGGGCCGAGCCGGTCGACGTTGTAGATAACCTTCGAGCGGAACGAGTCGGTGTACTCCTCGTTGAGCTCGGCCGCGAGGGTCTCGGCCAGCTCCGAGACGGACTCGAACTCGCCGTGTTCGCCGAGCGTGAACAGCACAAGCTCCTCGAACGGCTTGACGTTCTGGAAGGAGGCCACCGGGAGTTCGATGACGTGGCGGTCGCCGATGCGCTTCGCCCCGATGGTGGTCCCGCGCTCGTCGAACTCCGCGAGGAGGTCCGTCGTGCTCGCGAGCCGGTCCGCGACGCGGTCGGCGTCGACGCCCGCGTCCGCCAGCGCCTCGGCGTCGCTCCCGTCGTCGAGGTCGCGCAGGAGGTCCCGCGTCGCGCGCAGCTCCTCGGCGAGCTCGGTCTCGAGGTACTTCTCCGGGGCCGTGTAGTAGGTGTGAATGCGGTCGCGGTCGGTCTGCCGCTCGACCATGATCGAGTGGGCCGCGGTCGCGAACGCGAACGAGACGGGCCGGGGCATCGAACAGAGGTTCACCCACACCTCGCGCTCGTCGGCGTCGTCGACGCCCTCGTCACGGTCGAGCTCGGCGTTGATGAGGTCGAAGGCGCGCTCGAAGGCGGCGTCGTAGTCGTACACGTCGTCCAGTCGCTCGCGGACCGTCTCCGCGCCGAGCAGGTTCCGGAAGTCCTGTTCGAGCTTGCGCGCGATGTTCCGCGAGTACTCGACGTTGGCCTCGCTCCCGACCGTCCCCTCCAGCAGGATCACCCGGTCCACGTCGAACTGGTCCCGGATGAGCGGGGCGATCATCCGGTCGTAGTCGAACCCGACCGGAACGATGTGGGTCTGCATACGTCCGACGACGTGGCGGCGTTTATAAAAACCACGCTCTGTCGGCTCGCGGCGCGGGCGGGCGGACTCCCCCGAGTTCCGGCCGGGCGAGACCGCCGCGAGCGCCGGCCGGCGTCACCCCGTCCGGAAGGAGAGGTCAAGCGCCGGCGCGGAGTGCGTGAGCCCGCCCATCGAGATCACGTCCACGCCGGTCGCGGCGTAGTCGGGGACGGTCTCGACGGTGATCCCGCCCGAGGCCTCGGTCAGCGCGTCGGCGTCGCTGGCCGCCACGCGGTCCACCGCGTCCGCCGTCTCGGCGGGCGTCATGTTGTCGAGGAGGACGACGTCCGAGCCCGCCTCGGCCGCGCGCGCGGCGTCGCCGGGCGCTTCGACCTCCACGTCGAGCGCGGTCGCGAACGAGGCGCGCTCCCGGAAGCGCTCGATCGCGCCAGTCAACCCCATCTCGGCGACGTGGTTGTCCTTCACCATGACCATGTGCGAGAGGTCGAGCCGGTGGGTGTCCCCGCCGGCGGCCGCGACCGCGCGTTTCTCGACCCCGCGCAGCCCCGGCGTCGTCTTGCGGGTCGCCGCGATCCGGACCTCGCCGTCGACCTCCCGGGCGGCCGCGACCGCGGCGTCGGTCGCCGTCGCGACGCCCGAGGCGTGGGCCGCGACGTTCACGGCGACGCGCTCGCCGCGGAGGACCGCCGTCGCCGGCCCCCGCACGCGCAACAGGGCGTCGCCGGGGGCGACGTCCGTGCCGTCCGCGAGGCGCTCGGTCACGGTCGCGTCGAGGTAGTCGAACACCGCGCTCGCGGCGTCGACCCCCGCCGCGACGCCGGACTCCTTGGCGACGAGCCGGCCGGTCGTCTCGCCCGGCACGTCGTTTGTCACGTCGTGGTGGCCCACGTCCTCGCGGAGCCACCGCTCGACGTCGCTGTCGGTGAGCATCAGTCGTCCGCCGTCGGGCGGGGCTCCGTCGCCTCGCCCTCGTCGAGCCGGTAGTGCGTCCCGACGCTCTCGTCGTTCGCCAGCGCGTGCCGGGTCACCAGCAGCCCCGTCACGGTCGCGTTGCGGAGCTCGTACAGCGAGCGGGAGGTCCGGGTCCGGACGTAGGAGTCGACCTCGCCCTTGAGCCGCCGCAGGACGCCGAGCGCCCGCCGCAGCTCGTCCGGGTCGCGCTCGATGCCGACGCACTCGTCCGTCACGCGCCGCAGCCGCCGGAACTTCTGTCGAGCGAAGTCGTCGGGGAGGGCGGGGTCCCGATCCAAAAGCTCCGGCGGCGCGACGCGCTCGGGATCGTCGCCGTCGCCGCGGGACGCGTCCGCGCCGGCGCGGAGCCCCCAGACCAGCCCTTCGAGGAGGCTCGTCGACGCGAGCCGGTTCGCGCCGTGGAGCCCGGTACACGCGCACTCGCCGACGGCGTAGAGCCCGTCGAGGCTCGTCCGCCCGCGGTCGTCGACGGCGACGCCGCCGCAGAGGAAGTGCTCGGCCGGCGCGACCGGGATCCCGTCGGTCGGGTCGACGCCGCGGTCCGCGCACTTCTCGGCGAGCCCGGGGAACTCGCCGGCGAAGTCCAGGGGGCTCACGTCCAGCAGCACCTCCCCGGTGGCCCGTCGCTCGGCGGCGACCGCCCGCGAGACCACGTCCCGGGGAGCCAACTCGGCGTCCTCGTGGTATGCGGGCATGAACCGCTCGCCGTCGCCGTTCCGCAGGACCGCGCCCTCGCCCCTGACCGCCTCGCTGACGAGGAAGCCGTCCTCGTCGCCGTCGGCCGCGTACGCGGTCGGGTGGTACTGGACGTACTCCATGTCCGTCACGTCCGCCCCCGCGAGCGCGGCCATCCCGATGCCGTCGCCGGTGGCCCCGGCGGGGTTCGTCGAGCGGGGGAACAGGTCGCCGATCCCGCCGGTCGCCAGCACCGTCGCGCCGGCGTAGACGGGGGCGCGTTCGCCCCCGGACTCGACGACTGCGCCGTGAACTCGCCCCTCGTGGCGGATCAGTTCCAGCGCGGCGGCGTCGGTCCGGATCTCGACGCCGTCCCGGTCGTCGAGGTGGTTCAGGAAGGGGACGTGGACGTGCTTGCCCGTCGCCGCGCCGACGTGGAGGATCCGGTCCTCGCTGTGCGCGGCCTCGCGGCCGAAGTCGAAGCCGCCGTCGCCGTCGCCGGCGGTCAGACTGGTTTCGGTCGACCCGTCGCTCGCGGCGGCGTCGCCGTCGAACGACACGCCCAGCGTGTCGACGAGCACGTCGGACACCGCCTCGTTCGCGTTCTCGACGAGCGTCTCGACGGCGTCGAGGTCGGCCGTCCCGTCGGAGGCCGCGACGATGTCCCGCCGGAACTGCGCCCGGTCGTCGCGGGCGACCGCGATCCCGCCCTGCGCCCACCACGACGACGCGCCCTCCGGACGGGTCGACTTCGTCGCGACGAGCACGTCTCGGCCCTCGCGGGCCGCGGCGAGCGCGGCGGCCAGCCCGCCGATCCCGGCCCCGACGACGAGCACGTCGGTGGTCTCGTGTCCCGTCATCGTCAGATCTCCAGCATCCGGTCGAGCGCGACCCGCGCGAGCTCCTTCTCCTCGGGCGCGACCTCGACGACGTTCGGTTCGCGACCCGCGACCAGCTCCTCGAGGACCCACGCCAGGTAGTTGGGGTCGATCTGGCGCATCGCGTTACAGTCCATACAGGCGTCGCCGCAGAGCGGGACGACGTTCACCTCCGGGTGCCAGCGCTGGAGGTGCTGCGCGAGGTGGATCTCGGTCCCGATGGCCCACGTGTCGCCGGGGTCGGCGTCCGCGACGGTCTCGCAGATCGTCGCCGTCGACCCGACCACGTCGGCCGCCTCGACGACCTCGCGCCGGCACTCGGGGTGGACGACGACGCTGACGTCGTCGTGTCGCTCGCGGACCTGCTCGACGTGGGACGCGCGGAAGCGCTCGTGGACCTGGCAGTAGCCGTCCCAGAGGATCACGTCGCTCTCGACGACGTCGCCCGCGTCCGCCGACGCGGCGTCCCACGGGTCCCACTCGGCGATCTCGTCTTCCAGCCCCAGCCGGTGGGCGGTGTTCTCCCCGAGGTGTTTGTCGGGGAGGAACAGCACCTTGTCGCCCTCGTCGAGGGCGTACTCGAACGCGTCGTGGGCGTTCGACGACGTACAGACGAGCCCGCCCTGCTCCGCGCAGAACGCCTTGAGATCGGCGTAGCTGTTCATGTACGTGACGGGCACGATGTCCGCGTCCGTCGCCGCGGTGAGCTCCGCCCACGCCGCGTCGACCTGAAGTGCCTCGGCCATCCCGGCCATCGGACAGGACGCCTCCATGCTCGGGAGGATGACGCGCTGGTCGTCGTCGGTGATGATGTCGGCGGACTCGGCCATGAACGTCACGCCCCCGAAGATCACGTACTCCGCGTCGGCGTTCGCGGCCTCCTTGCTCAGCTGGTAGGAGTCGCCGACGAAGTTCGCGTGTTCGACGATCTCCCGCCGCTGGTAGTTGTGGCCGAGGATCACCACGTCGTCGCCCAGCGTCTCCAGCGCCGCCTCGATGCGCTCCGTTCGCTCGTCTTCTTCGAGCGTGCGATACTCGGGCGGAAGCTGTTCGAGATCGTCGTATTTGAACAAGCTAAGATCGGTGTCGAACTCAGCGGTTTCCATTGCTGGCATAGTCGAATACCTTCGTACTCTGATCTATATGAGCCCGTGTTGAAAACATTTTGTCTTCAATAACTCCCGGTGATTGAGGAAAGTACCGTACTGACGGATATCGAATCGCCTTTGTGACGCTTTCTCAGGATCTCCTCGGCGGGCCGAGGGCCGCTCGGAGCGTTGAGCTTCGGCCGTCTCAGCGGCGGACACGGGGATGCCGCGACCGCGCACCGCGACCGATACCCGCGAGCCGCCGGCGCTCCGTTCCGGCGCTCGGGGCCGCGGGCGGCACGATTATGCCGTGCCACGGCGTAGCAACACACGATATGTCACAGCAAGGCGTTCAGGAGGAGCTGTACGTCGACCAGTACACGCTCGGCCTCGTCGGGCCCGATCAGGAGTGGGCGGGCACGGTCGCCGACGGCGGGACGGTGACGACGTACACGCCGCCGGGCTGTTGGGGACCGATGGTGACGCCGTCGTTCCGCGGGGGCCACGAGGTGACCCGACCGATCCGCGTCGAGGGCGCGGCGGTCGGCGACGCCGTCGCGATCCACATCCGCGACGTGGAGGTGACGAGCATGGCGACCAGCACGGGGTCGATGGCGGAGCGCGACGAGGCGTTCGGCGACGACCCGTTCGTCGACCACCGCTGTCCCGAGTGCGGCGCGACGTGGCCGGACTCCGTCGTCGAGGGGACCGGCGAGGACGCGATCCGCTGCGCGGAGTGCGGCGCGAACGCCTCCTCGTTCGGCTTCGAGTACGGCTACACGGTCGCGTTCGACCACGAGAACGCGGTCGGGATCACGCTCGACGAGGACGGGGCGCACGAGCTCGCGACCGACGCCGAGCGCGTGATGGACATCCCCGAGAACGCCCGACAGCACCCGATCCTGCTGTACGAGCCGGACGGGATGCCCGGCACGCTCGGTCGCCTCCGGCCGTTCGTCGGGAACATCGGTACGACGCCGCCGGTCACCATGCCCGACTCGCACAACGCCGGCGACTTCGGGCAGAACCTCGTCGGGGCCGACCACGACTACGGGGTCGAGACCGAGGCCGACCTCGACCTGCGCACCGACGGCCACATGGACGTCCCCGAGGTCCGGGCGGGCGCGACGCTGATCTGCCCGGTCGTCGTCGACGGCGGCGGGATCTACGTCGGCGACCTCCACGCGAACCAGGGCGACGGCGAGCTCTCCTTACACACTACCGACGTGAGCGGGACCGTCACGATGGACGTCGAGGTGATCGAGGACGTCGACCTCGACGGGCCCGTCCTCCTCCCGAACGAGGAGGACCTCCCGTTCATCAGCGCCCCGTACAGCGACGACGAGGCCGCGGCGGGCGAGGCGCTCGGCGCGGAACACGGCGTCGACGTCGACACCGACGCCGCCCCGATCCAGGTGATCGGCTCCGGCGCGACCGTCAACGACGCCACGCAGAACGCCTTCGACCGCGCCGGGACGCTCCTCGACATGAGCGAGGGCGAGGTCCGGGCCCGGTGTACGTTCACCGGCGGCGTCCAGATCGGCCGGCTCCCGGGCGTCGTTCAGCTCGACATGCTCGTGCCGGCGGACGTGCTCGAGGCGTCCGGCCTCGACGACGTGACGCGCGACCACTACGGGCTGTAGCGGCGACGAGGCCGTGCGTTCACCGCGGCGGTCGGCCGCGTCCAGGGATCGCCCTCGACGGTCCGGCCGGGATCCGACGCGTCGGCCCCTGCGACTCCGCCATCTCCCGCAGGCGCTCGACGCGGTCGTCGGTCGAGGGGTGCGTCGACAGCCAGCGCTCCGCCGCCTCGTCGGTCCCCTTGTTCGTCGAGAAGGGCGCGAACGGCCACGTCGGGTCGGTCGCGCGCTCGATCCGCCGCAGGGCCCGCGCGAGCGCTATCGGGTCGCCGGTCACCTCGGCCGCGCGGGTGTCAGCCGCGAACTCCCGCCGGCGCGACCGCGACCGCGCGACGAGGGTCGCGAGGACGAACCCGGTGAACAGCCCGCCCGCGAGCGCCCGGTGGAGCCGCGCGAAGGGGCCGGACCGGTCGCCCGGTCGCCCGCGGATCCACGCCGAGGCGGCCGCGAGCCCCGACAGCGCGAGCAGGGCCGGGAGCGCGGCCACGGTGGCGAAGCCGACCACCGAGCGGCCGACCCCGTCGGCCATCGCGATCGCGAGGCCGTCGTTGCCCTCCAAGTGCGCCAGCTCGTGCGCGAAAATCGCCTCGACCTCGCGCGGGGCGAGCAGCCGGAAGAGCGACCGGTCGATCACCAGCGCGCCGCCGTCGCTCCCGCCCCCGACCGCGAACGCGTTCGGCGCGCGGGCGTCGGTGACGTACAGGTCCGGGCGCTCGACGTCCATCCGCGCCGCGAGCGAATCGATCCGCCGGTGGAGGTCCGGGGCCCGCTTCCGGGGGACGCGGTCGCCCTCTAGGTTCGCGAGGATCTGCGCGGTCCCGAGCCGGTAGCTGAGGTACGCCGACGCGAGCGCGGTCGCGGCGAGGAGCGCGAGGAGGACCGGGAGGTCCGGGCGGGCGGCCCAGACCGCGCGCAGCAGGTCGGCGACGAACAGCGCCGCGGTCAGGGAGACGGCGAGCAGGGCGACGCCGACGGCCGCCGCGGCCGCGCGGAACGCGAGCCGAGACATGGTCGAAGCTACGCGCCGACGGGGCAAACGCGTTGCGGCCGGCCGTTCCGGCGGTCGATGGCGCGTCCCGCGTCCGCTCTCGGAGGCCGGGCTCCCCCGCCCGCCCCGCCGGAAGGAAAAGCGGTAATTCCCCGGCCGCGAAACCGGTAGTCATGGACGCACGCGTACGCGAACACGCCGAGACCATCGCCGACCACTCCACCGGCATCGAGTCGGGCGACGACGTGGTCATCCAGATGCCGAAGGAGGCCGAGGACCTCGCGGTCGCGCTCCACGAGGTCTGCGGCGACCGCGGGGCGAACCCGGTCTACCTCAACTACTCGAAGCGCGCGCAGCGCGCCTTCAAGCGTTCCTCGGAGGAGTTCACGGAGCCGAGCCACCGGCGCGCGCTCTACGAGGAGGCCGACGTCTTCGTCATCGCGCGCGGCGGCGCGAACGCCACCGAGGACGCCGACGTCGACCCCGAGACGAACGCCGCGTACAACCGGGCCATGGAGGACGTCAAGCGGACGCGGCTCTCGAAGACGTGGTGTCTCACGCAGTACCCGACGGCGAGCCACGCGCAGCTCGCCGGGATGAGCACCGAGGCGTACGAGAACTTCGTCTGGGACGCCGTCTCGCTGGACTGGGACGAACAGCGCGAGTTCCAGTCGAACATGGTCGAGATCCTCGACGCGGCCGACGAGGTGCGGATCGTGTCCGGCGAGGAGACCGACCTCACGCTCGACGTGTCCGGTAACTCCACGCTCAACGACTACGGCGAGGCGAACCTCCCCGGCGGCGAGGTGTTCACCGCGCCGACGCGCGACGGCGTCGACGGCGAGGTCCACTTCGACCTGCCGCTGTACCGCTACGGCCGCGAGATCGACGGGGTCCGCCTCCGGTTCGAGGACGGCGAGGTCGTCTCGCACTCCGCCGAGCGCAACGAGGACCTCCTCACCGGCATCCTCGACACGGACGAGGGGTCGCGTCACCTCGGCGAACTCGGCATCGGGATGAACCGCCAGATCGACCGGTTCACCTACAACATGCTGTTCGACGAGAAGATGGGCGACACCGTCCACATGGCGGTCGGCTCCGCGTACCCGGAGACGGTCGGCGAGGAGAACGCGGTCAACGAGTCCGCCGAGCACGTCGACATGATCGTCGACATGAGCGAGGACTCGGTCATCGAGGTCGACGGCGAGGTCGTCCAGCGCGACGGCACCTTCGTCTTCGAGGACGGGTTCTGACGACCCGCTCGGTTCCGCTCGCGCTCACTCCGGCCCCTCCCCGCCGCGCTCCGCGGTCCTCCGAATGAACGCCGCGTACGCGGCGACGAGGACGGCCAACAGCCCGACCGTGCCGATCGGGGCGATCCCCGGGTAGTCGGCCAGCGGCGCGATCGCCCCTGCCGGCAGCACGAACACGTCGACGACGCCGGTGCCGACAGACAGCGCGAGCACGGCGATCCACATCGTCCCCACGGCGTAGCCGAGCGGCACGAGCCCGTCGGTCCGCGCGGCGTGCGCGACGACCGCGCCGCCGCCCACGACCGGGACCGCGACGAGCGGGCTCGTCGGATCGGCGAGGAGGACGCTCCCGCCGAGCGCGATCGCCGCCCAGTAGACGGCGACGGCGACGACGGTGCGGAGCGAGTCGGGGAGTGACACGAGGTGTGCGTTCGGCGGCGCGGCACAAAACGATCGGGGGCGGTCCCGGCGACGCCCCGCGCCGCGGTACCCGCGGCGGTGTTTATGTGCTGAGGGCTCGTACGTCGACGCATGCCAGAAGAAGTCCTCTTCGAGTCCGAGAGCCGCCGGAGCCGGGAAGAGATCGCCGCGTACCTGCGGACGGTCGCGGACTCGCTGGACGCGGGGAACGCGATCACGCTCACGCGCGGCGACGAGTCGACGACGCTGGAGCCGCCGGCGAGACCGACCTTCGAGGTGAAAGCGGAGCGCGAGGGCCCCGCCGAGGGGCCGGGCGAGTTGAGCGTCGAGTTCGAACTGGAGTGGGACGAGGACGGCGGCGATGCGAGCGCCGACGGCGATCTGAGAATCGAGTAGTCGCCGGCGGTCGCCTCCCGCGTTACGGGACTTTTCCGGGGACCTCGACGAACGCGTCCCGCGCGGAGAGGTGATCGAGCGTGTCGTCGACTTCGAGGCGGACGGCCTCCATCCGGTCGATGAGCTCCTCGTACTCGTCGGAGTTGGTCGTGCCGGCGGCCTCCAGCGCGGCCTTCTTCGAGGCTAGCGCGAAGAACTCCTGGCTCCGCTCGTCGAAGGCGGCGCGGTGGAGGAGCACCTCCACGAGCGTGAGCAGGTCCTCTTTGGTGACGGGCTTCGTCTTGTAGTCGTCGAACGGCATCTCGACGATGTCGACGTCGGGCTCGACCGCGGTCAGCATCGCCACGCGGGCGTCGTACCCCTCGCCGCGGATCTCGTCTAACACCTCGTGGCCCGACATGTCGGGCATCCGGCGGTCCAAGAGGACCACGTCGACCTCGTCGTCCATCAGGTCGATCGCCTCGTCGCCGCCCGTCGCGATCCGAACGTCGTAGGCCGAGTCGAGGTAGACCCGGTACAGTTCCGCGAGGTCCGGCTCGTCGTCGACCGCGAGCACGGTCGCGTCCGGAGTTTCCGTCATCGGAGGGGCCTCCGGGTCCTCGTCTCGCGATCTGCGAGCGCCGGACCGGCGCGGCCGCCCGCCGTTCGTGCGTCCATACGCTGTCGTCCGTTCGCCCCGGTTTAAAACGTTGACACCCGTTTATCAGCGCTGATACCGTCGCGACGCACGCGGTCGTCGCGCGCTTCGCGGCGCGGACGGGCGCTCGCTCGTCTCGCCGATCCAACGGTCTCTCCGTGACCCAAAGGCACATTTACGCCCGCATCCTATCCCGCACAACGAATGTCTCACAGCCCCTCACTGCCCGACCGCCCGCGGTTGGAGCTCGACCCGGAGATGAGCGACGCGGAGCGGCTGGAGGCGATCCGCCAGCACTTCCGACGGATCGTCCAGGTGAACGAGGAACTGGAAACCCGGCTCGCGGACGCCGAGGGTCGCCGCGGCGATCTGAAAGACGACGTCGAGCAGCTGAAACGCGAGAACGAGGTGCTGAAGACCTCCTCGCTGTACATCGCGTCGGTCGAAGAGATCACCGACGACGGCGTCGTTATCAAACAGCACGGCAACAACCAGGAGGTCCTCACGCAGGCCGCCACGCGCCTCGACGAGGACCTCCGCCCCGGCGACCGCGTCGCGATCAACGACTCCTTCGCGGTCCAGCAGGTGCTCGACGACGAGACCGACTCGCGAGCGCAGGCGATGGAGGTCACCGAGTCCCCGGACGTCGAGTACGCCGACATCGGCGGCATCGACGACCAGATCCGCGAGGTCCGCGAGGCCGTCGAAGACCCCCTCGAAAACCCCGAGCAGTTCGAGAAAGTCGGCGTCGAACCGCCGAGCGGCGTCCTGCTTCACGGTCCGCCGGGCACCGGGAAGACGATGCTCGCGAAGGCCGTCGCCAACGAGTCGGACGCGACGTTCATCAAGATGGCCGGCTCGGAGCTCGTCCGGAAGTTCATCGGCGAGGGCGCGCGGCTCGTCCGCGACCTCTTCGAGCTCGCTGCCGAGCGCGAGCCCGCCGTCATCTTCATCGACGAGATCGACGCCGTCGCCGCCAAGCGGACCGACTCGAAGACCTCGGGCGACGCCGAGGTCCAGCGGACGATGATGCAGCTGCTCTCGGAGATGGACGGTTTCGACGACCGCGGCGAGATCCGGATCATGGCCGCGACCAACCGCTTCGACATGCTCGACGAGGCGATCCTGCGCCCGGGCCGCTTCGACCGGCTCATCGAGGTGCCCGAGCCCGGCCCCGAGGGCCGCGAGCGCATCCTCGAGATCCACACGCAGGACATGAACGTCGCGGCCGACATCGACCTCGGCGTCGTCGCCGCCGACCTCGACGGGTACAGCGGCGCGGACATCGCGTCGCTGGCGACCGAAGCCGGGATGTTCGCCATCCGCGACGGTCGCACCGAGGTGGCGCAGGAGGACTTCGAGCAGGCCCGCGACAAGCTCCAAGACGCCGACAAGGAGGACGAGCAGGTCATCAATTACCAGTACTGACGACGGAGAGTGGTTCTGATACGGTCGTCGAATCTATGGGATTTCCGACGAACCACTCATAACTAGCTGCCTGTAATTTGGCGGCGAACACCGCCGAAACCCCAGCCGCGAGGACTCGCGCGGTTCGCTGTGCTCCTCGTTCGGTCGCTATCGCTCCTTCACTGCGGTGTTACTACACCGTGCTTCGCCCTCGCGGCTGCCCCTTCGAGTCCCGCCCCGCATCGCGACCGCACGGCACCACACACCTCCCCAGCCTCGTCGGCCTCCCTTCGGTCGGCCGACTCCCTCGCGCGTGCGACTCGCAGCCTGACGGCTGCTCGTCGGCACGCGCCACCGCCTGTTTATTTTCAACTTACCTGCCGCCGGCGACGATTGGGTTCGTAACCCCTTACCTCTCGGGTCGCCGATTCGCCGTTAATGAACACCATCCACGTCGCCGGGGGCGTCGGGGTCGCCGACACGGCGATGGCCTCCTACGACGCCGCGCTCGCGGACGCGAACCTCCACAACTACAACCTCGTGGCAGTCTCCTCGGTCGTCCCCGCCGAGGCGACCGTCGAGGCGGTCGCGGAAGCGCCGCCGCTGGGCCCCGCGGGCAACCGGCTCACCGTCGTCGAGGCGCGCCGGACGATCGGCCCGGACGACGAGGTCGACTTCCGCGAGGGCGGCCGTTCGGGCGCAGAGGACGCCGAATCGAAGCGCGCGCCCCGCCGCCACCCCGACGCGGTCGCGGGGCTCGGCTGGGCGACCGGCCCGGGGCCGGGGCTCTTCTACGAGGTGACCGGCGAGGACTCCGCGGACGTCCGCGAGCGGATCGAGGCGGGGCTCGACGCCGGGAGCGACCTCCGCGACTGGGAGCTCCCCGCCCGCGAGACGCGCGTCGAGACGGTTCCCGCCGAGCCGGGCCGCTACGCGACCGCGGTCGTGATCGCCGCGTACGGGGAGTCCGAGCCGATCCTGTAGCGGACTTCCGGGACTCGGTCGCCGTCGCCGACGCCTTTTTGACTCGGCTCCGCGTACGTGTCGTGTCTTCGAATGAACGGCAACAACCCGTACGCCGGGGCACCGGGTGTGACGGACGCGGGCTCGCCCGCGGCCGTCGACCTCTCTCCGGACCAGGAACGACAGCTTCGGCACGCGGTCGCCGGCATCGTATCGCGCACGGAATCGTATCTCCCCGACAGCTACGCCGTCGGCTCCGAGCTCTCCGTGGGCTCGAACGGCCCGCAGGCGACCGTCGCGGTCAACCCGCCGGCCGGTCACCCCGTCTCGGCCGGCTTCACTCCCGACCCGGAGGACTTGGACGCCGGCATCGCCGAGTCCGACACCGACGAGGTCGCCCGCGGGCTGGCCGCCAGCGCGGCGGTTCAGGTGATGGACGCCGTCGGCGACATCACGCCGACCGCGAAGTGAGCCCCGGTTAGCGCGCTCAGTTCGACCGCCCCGACCGGTCTGTGCCGTTCTCTTCGCCGCCTCCCTCCCCCATCGAGTCGCGACGCCCGCCGGCCTCGTCGCGGTCGTCCGAGGGATACACCCGGAGGTCGCCCTCGCCCGGCGGCTTCAACACGCCGGTGACGCGGCCGTACATGCCGAAGATGTCGTCGTACCCCGTCTCGCTCGCGAGGACCGGGACCAGCCCCGGCTCCTCGACGCGGTGCGTGCGGACGTCGTCCTCCGCGAACACCGCGCCCTCCGGGATCGCCTCGAAGTTCGCGTAGTAGACGTGCGGCTCCCCGCCGCCCTTCGGCACCTCCTCGCGGCCCTCCACGACGGTCGTCTCCGAGAACGTCGGGGGCTCGTCCGCGAGCGCGCCGTGGACGCGGAGGAACGCGAGACACGCCTCGTGGCCGTACTCGACGGCCGCTTCGCTCCCCTGTCGACCCACCTCGATCGAGACGGTGTGCGGGACCGTCGAGTCGAGCGTGGTCGAGCGCAGGCCGCTCGCGTCGACGACGTGGTCCAGCGGCAGCCCGGTGACGGTGCGGCGGACCGACTCCGTGAGGTCGCTGAAGATGGCGAACGGCGGCGGGGCGCTGTGGGAGGTGTGGAGCGCGAGGACGGCGTCGAACCCCTCCAACGCGGCGGTGAGCCGCGGCGCGAGCGCGCGCTCGTACTCGTCGCTGTCGACGTCGCCCGGGAACGCCCGGTTCAGGTCCGCGTCCGTGTAGCGCGTCTCGGCCGCGAGCGCCGGCTCGTTGGCGACGATCAGCCGGACGAGCCCCTCGGGCCCGGTCCCGCCGCCGCCCTCTCTCCCACCGTCGAGCGCCGGGAGTTCGTCCGCGATCCGCCGCACTATCCGTTCGCCGGCGGGCTCGTCGCCGTGGATCCCGCCGACGATCGCGACGCGAGCCGACCCCGCCGACTCGCGATCGATCGTCTGCATACCGTGGGTACGGCGCGGTCAGCCCATAAATCGTCGCGATCCGCGGTCGCCGTGGCGTCACCGGCCGAGGCGCTCAGCGAGCGCGGCCCGGTACCGCCGCGCCAGCCGCCGCGCGACGAAGCGGTCCCGGGGGTCCACGCCGAGGACCCGGAGCGCGCCGGCGTACGCCGCGAGCCCGACCGCGCTTCCGACGAGGACCGCCGTCCCCCCGGGAAGGAGTTCTCTGACCGCGTACATCGCGGCGACGGCGACGACGCCGGCCGCGAGCGGCGTGAGGAAGGTCCGGTCGAACGGCCACAGCCCCTCGAAGCGGCGCAGCAGGACCACCTGGATCCCGTTCTGGACCGCGATGGCGAGGGACGTGCCGAGCGCGGCTCCGACGAGCCCGTACCGGACGACGAACGCGTAGGTCAGTCCGACGTTGAGGACCGCGAGCAGCCAGTCGAGCGCCATCCGCGCGTACTGGTGGTCGGTCATCATCAGGAGCCAGCCGGTCGCGCCGACGGCGCTCCCGACGAAGACGCCGCCGAGGTAGACGACGAGGGGGCCGTACCCCGAGACGTACGTGTCGCCGAACAGCGCGAGGATCGCTCGCCCGTAGACGATCAACACGGCGAGGATCGGGACGACCGCGGTGACGATCTGTCGCGTGACGGAGCCGTACACCGCGTTGAGCGTCGCCGTCCGGTCGTCTGCATACAGCTCCGAGGCGACCGGCGGGAGCAGTTGGTTGAAAGATAGGAGGGGGATCCACGCGACCGCGATCACCACGAGGACGACGTTGTACACGCCCGCAGCGGTCGCCGTCAGCAGCGCGCCGACCAGCAGCACGTCGACGCGGTTCTGGAACACCTTCCCGAGGCTGCTCATCGCGACGGGGGCGGCGTGGTCGTAGAAGCGGCGCGCCTCCGCTCGCGCGCCGCGGAGCGACGGTCGAACGCCGGTGACGGACGCGGAGAGGGGGACGGCGGCCGCGGCGAGCAGACCGGTCGCGGCGACGATGGCCCCGGCGACGCCGACGACGGAGTAGCCGAGCGCGAGCGCGCCGAGCGCGCCGACGAGCCGGACGCCCGGGCGCAGCAGCTTGTTGAACAGGATCTCGCCGCGGGCCGACCCGACCGCGCGGAAGAGCGCGGACGCGACCATCACGACCCCGAGCAGCCCGACGAGGCCGCCGAACGCGCGCATCGTCCCCGCGAACGCCGGCTCGGTGACGGTGCGGGCGTTTATGGCCGGGGCCGCGAGCCAGACGCCGGCCGCGATGGCGACCCCGAACCCGATCGTCGTCGCGTACGCGAGGCCGGCGACCGCGCCCCGCCGCCCCGCGTCGTCGGCGTACTCCGGGAGGTAGCGCTGGATTGCGGGGACGCTGCCGAACGTCACGAGCCGGGAGCACAGCTGGGCGATCCGCCACGCGAGCGCGTACACGCCGTAGGCGGTCGGCCCGAGCCCGCGGGTCAGCGCGAACTCGGCCGCCGCGATCAGCGCGCGCTGGCCGGCGACCCCGCCGGAGGTGAGCACCGCGCCGTGCGCGATGGTCTCTAACGCCTCGCGCTCGTCGTCGGGAATCTCGCCGGGCTCGCGCTCCTCGTCGGACTCCGCGACCTTCCCTTCGCGTTCGCTCTCCACGGTCGTCTCTGTCGATCGGGTCGCGGTCGCGCGAAAAAAGGGACGCGTTTCGCGGCCGACCCGGCCGGACTCGCGGTCCCGCGGCCGCGGCCTACCAGCGCTGGTGGACGTGCTCGCGGACGTGCTCGTCGTAGACGTCGGCCGCGGCCTCGCGCTCGTCGGCGTCGAGGGGGGCGGCCTCGCTCGCGGCCGCGTTCGCCCGGACGTGGGCCGGCGTCGTCGACCCGGGGATCACCGTCGAGACGGCGTCGTGGTCGAGGATCCACCGCAGCGCGAACTCCGGCAGCGGCCGGTCGTCCGGGAGGCGCTCGTCCAGCGCGTCGACCGCGTCGAGGCCGGCCGCGAAGGGGACGCCGGCGAACGTCTCGCCGACGTCGAAGGCGTCGCCCTCGCGGTTGTAGTTCCGGTGGTCGTCCTCGGGGAACTCGTCGTCGCGCGAGAGCGCGCCCGTCAGGAGCCCCGAGGCGAGCGGCACCCGGCAGATGACGCCGACGTCGCGCGCGGCGGCCTCGTCGAGGAACAGTTCCGCGGGGCGCTGGCGGAACGGGTTGAAGATGATCTGGACCGTCTCGACGCCCGGGTACGCCATCGCCTTCAGCCCCTCCTCGACGCGCTCGACGCTGACGCCGGAGGCGTCGATCCGGCCCTCGGACTCGAGCGTCGCGAGCGCGTCGAACGTCTCCGGTCGGTAGTAGACGTCCGTCGGCGGGCAGTGGAGCTGGACCAGATCGAGCGTCTCCACGCCGAGGTTCTCCCGCGAGCGGTCGACGAACCGGCGGAGGTTCGCCTCCGTGTACCCGTCGGGCTCGTGGGGGTCGAGCCGGCGGCCGGCCTTCGTCGCGACGGTCACGTCGCCGCGCGCGATGTCGTCGGCGAGCGTCTCGCCGAGGATCCGCTCGGAACGGCCGTCGCCGTACACGTCCGCGGTGTCGAAGAAGTCGACCCCGGCCTCGCGGGCGGCCTCGACCGCCGCGACCGCCTCGTCTTCCGTGACCTCGCCCCAGTCGCTCCCGATCTGCCACGCGCCGTAGCCGACCTCGCTGACCTCGCCGACCCCGCCGAGTTCGCGGTGGTTCATGATCGTCCCCTACTGATCGCGGCGAACGCAAGGGCGTTCCGGAGGCGGCGAGGCCGCGACGCCTCGGCTCACCGCGTATGTTTAACTGGATCCCGCGACGTCGCGTGTCGCATGGCGAAGCTCGGACTGGCGGTGAACGCGGTTGGTCTCCTGCTCAGCGCGGTCGGCACCCTCCTGCTCTACGCGCACGTGACCAACAGGTACCACTCGGCGATCCGAGACATCGGATCGATCGCGGTCGGATACCTCGGCGTGATCCTGTTCGGGGTGTCGGTGTCGCTCACCGGGGTCGCGCTGTTGCTGCGGCGTTCCGTCGACTGACGCCGCCTCGCGCGGCGAAGCACGGGCGAACGCACCGCGGCGCGACCGTCGGAAATCCCGCCGGTCCGCGCCGCGTTCTCACCCCTCCGTCACAGCACGGCCGCGAGCGCGTCCATCGCCTCGTCCACGCGCTCGATCCGGGCGTTGTGGCCCATGTGGCCGACGCGGAGGACGTCCGCCGCGCCGTCGCCCAGCCCGGTCGCGAGCAGGACGTCGTGGTCCTCGCGCAGCCGCTCCTGAAGCGTCTCGGCCCGCCCGGGCGTCTCGAAGGCGGTCACCGTCGGCGAACTCCGCTCGGGGCCGGGAACCGTCTCCAACCCCAGCGCCGCGCCGCGCTCGCGACACCGCGCCGCGGCCGCCTCGTGGCGCTCCCGGACCGCGTCGAGCCCCTCGTCGACGAGGAGTCCAAGCGCCGCGTCGAGCGCGACGACCTCGGTCGTCAGGTGGGTGTACGGGAACCCGTCGCTCACGTCGCGGAACGGGAGGAAGTTCGCGTACAGCGAGTGCGGGTCGCGCGCCGCCATCGCGGCCCACGCGCGCTCGCTCACCGCGGCGGTCGCGAGTCCCGGCGGCGCGCTGAAACACTTCTGGGACGCGCCGAGGCACACGTCGATCCGCTCCGTCGGCACCGAGACGCCGCCGAGCGAGGAGACGGCGTCGACGACCGTGAGGACCTCCGCGTCGGCCGCTTCGATACGGTCGAGCGCGGCGTCGACATCGTTGAGCGCGCCGGTCGGCGTCTCGCAGTGGACCATCGTCGCGACGTCGAAGTCGGCGTCGTCGGCCGCCAGCGCCTCGTCGAGCGCGTCGAGCGGCAGCGGCTCGTCGTGTCCGGCGGCGACCACGGTCGGGTCGCCGCCGTACGACTCCACGAAGTCGGCGAACCCCTCGCCGTACAGCCCGTTCGCCAGACACAGCACCTCGGTGCCGGGCTCGACGAGGGACGCGACCGCCGCCTCCAGCCCGAGGATCCCCTCGCCGCCGAGGACGACGACGTCGCGCGCGCCGCCCGGACCGGCTTCCCCTCCCGAACCGTCCGCGTCG
This sequence comes from Halorubrum coriense DSM 10284, assembly GCF_000337035.1. Taxonomy (GTDB): domain Archaea; phylum Halobacteriota; class Halobacteria; order Halobacteriales; family Haloferacaceae; genus Halorubrum; species Halorubrum coriense. The sequence goes on along the minus strand of NZ_AOJL01000024.1, from coordinate 28,503 downwards.
ATCCCGTACACCGTCGCCAGGCGCTCCGTGACCCGGTCGTAGATCGCTCGGAACTCGGGGTCCACGTCGGGGTTGATCAGCTCGCGTGACATCGCCTCGCGCACCGGCTCGGGGACCGCGGTCGGTCCCGGCGTCATGAGCATACGTGTCAGATCGGCCGCCGGTATATAAACCGACCGCGAGGGCGGCCGTCCAGCCGCGTCAGGAGGCCGCTCTACGGGTGACCGACCGCGCTCGGCGCGGCGACACGCTCATAAGTTTCTGTCGCCTGCGTTCCGGTACGATGATGCTTCCGACCCACGTGCTGGCGGGGATGCTGCTCGCGGCCCCGCTGGTGCGCGTCGCGCCGGAACTGGCCCCGGTCGGGCTCGCCGCCGGCTTCCTCGGCGGACTGGTTCCGGACCTCGACATGTACGTCGGCCACCGCAAGACGCTCCACTACCCGGTCTACTACGCCGCGCTCGCGGCCCCGGCGGCCCTCGCGGCGCTCGCGGCCCCCTCCGCACTCACCGTCGGGATCGCGTTCCTGCTCCTCGGCGCGGCCCTCCACAGCGTCGCCGACATGTACGGCGGCGGGCTGGAGCTTCGCCCGTGGGAGGGGAACTCCGACCGGGCGGTGTACGACCACTACCGGGAGGGGTGGATCGCCCCGCGGCGCGGCGTGCGGTACGACGGAGCGGTCGAGGACCTCGCGCTCTCGGTCGGACTGGCCGTCCCGCTGCTCCTCTTAGTCGATCCGCCGCTCCGGCAGGTCGTGATCGGCACGCTGGCCGTCGCGGTCGTGTACACCGTCCTCCGGCGTCGACTAGCGGAGATCGCGGCGGCCGTGATCCCGCTGTTGCCGTCGGCGGTCGACCCGTATCTCCCCGAGCGGTATCGGTGACGCGTCGGCGGAATCCGGGAACCAAGCGCTTACTTTCTCCGCCCCGTACCAGTCGATAACAGTCCGCGCCGGACCGGACGGTTCCGGCGGGGAGACACTCCCAATGCAACAGTACCTCGACCTCGTCGACGACGCGCTCTCGACGGGCACGTACAAGCCGAACCGAACCGGCGTCGACACCATCGCGACGTTCAGCGGACAGTACACCGTCGACCTCGCGGAGGGGTTCCCCCTCCTGACGACGAAGAAGATGGACGGCTACCGGTGGAACTCGCTCATCCACGAGGTGCTGTGGTACCTCTCCGGCGAGGAGCACATCCGCAACCTCCGCGAGGAGACGAAGATCTGGGACGCGTGGGCCGACGAGGAGGGGAAACTCGACACCGCGTACGGGCGCTTCTGGCGTCGCTACCCGGTCCCCGAGGCGGCCGCCGAACTCCCGGGCGAGACGTGGCCGGACGACGCGGACCGCTGGGTCACCGTCGAGGAGGACGCCGACGGGACGACGCGCCGCACGTTCGACCAGATCGGGTACGTCCTCGACACCCTCGACGAGAACCCCCACTCCCGCCGGATGGTCGTGAACGCGTGGCACCCGGCGAACGCCGCCGTCTCGACGCTGCCGCCCTGCCACTACACGTTCGTGGTGAACGTCCAGGACGGCCGGCTCAACCTCCACCTGACCCAGCGCTCGGGCGACATCGCGCTCGGCGTCCCGTTCAACATCGCGGCGTACGCGCTGCTCGCGAACGCGCTCGCCCAGCGGACCGGCTTCGAGGTCGGCGAGTTCGGCCACACCGTCGTCGACGCCCACGTCTACTGCGGCCGCGGCGACCGCGGGAAGTGGTACGCGAACAACCTCCGCTACGTTCAAGAGCGGCTCGCGAGCGTCGAGAGCAAGGACGACTACCTCGACGTGAAGAGCTGGGTCGAGCGCACCGCGCCCGACGAGCCCGACGGACAGGAGGGGTACGACCACGTGCCCGGCCTGCTCGAACAGCTCTCGCGGACGCCGCGCGACCGCCCCCGGATCGAGATCGCGGACAGGCCGCTCGACGAACTCACGTACGACGACGTCTCGGTCGTCGACTACGACTCCGCGGACGGCATCTCGTTCGCGGTCGCGGAGTGATGACCGACGGCGACCCGCCCGGCGGTGCGGCCGACGCCCCCGGCGAGCGCGGCTCCGGGGATCCCGACCTCGTCCTCGTCGCCGCGGTCGCCGAGAACGGCGTGATCGGCGGCGACGACGGGATGCCGTGGCACTACCCCGCGGACCTGGCGCACTTCAAGCGGCTCACGACCGGCCACCCGGTGATCGTCGGCCGGAAGACGTACGAGGGCATCGCCGACCGGCTCGGCGGCCCCCTCCCCGACCGGACCAGCGTCGTGTTGACGACCCGGTCGCTCGACGACGCCGATCTCCCCGACGGCGCGGTCGTCGCGGGCGGCGTCGAGGCGGCGGTCTCCCGCGCCGCCGCGGACGCGGCCCGACGCGGCGTCGAGACCGTCTACGTCATCGGCGGGGCGACCGTCTACGAGGCGTTCCTCGACCGCGCCGACGGGATGGTGCTCACCGAGATCCCCGAGCGGCCGGCGGGCGACACGCGGTTCCCGGAGTGGGACGCCGACGCGTGGGTCGAGCGGGGGCGCGAGACGGACGGCGACCTCGCGTTCGTCACCTACGACCGACGAGACGAGGCGTAGTGACCGAGGCCGGGACGCGGCTCGCCTTCGGGCCGCGACTCACTCCGGAGAGCGCGAGTCACTCTAGAAAGCGCGACTCGACGTCGCCCGACGGCAGCATACACTGGTCCTTCCTCCCGAACCACTGGTACCGGTGGTCGGCGACGAAGTCGTACACCCCGTCCCGGACCGCGGCCGGGACGTACCGGAACGGCGAGAGCAGCCGGTACGGCCAGCCGAGGCCGGCCGCGATGCGGAGGACCGCCGCCGACTTCACGTAGGCCTCCCCGTCTTCGATCAGGACGATAGACTCCAGCTCGTCGGTCGGCAGGTCGTGTTCCGCGAGCAGCGCCCCGCCGACGTCCGACTGGAGCGAGGCGAAGCGGTACTTCCCGTCCGGGTCACGGGGGAGGACGAACTGTACGAACCCGTTACAGAGGTTACAGACGCCGTCGAAGAGCACGACGGCCGCGTCCTCCGGTATCTCCCGGTCCATCTCGTATCCTCTTTACGGCGCTGCGCTGTTCAGGATTCCGGTCGCCCGGTCGCCGATCGGCGCTCGGACGGAGCCGGCCGGCGCTCCGACAGAGCCGACCGACTCCGGCGAGACCCCCGTTAGGACGCCTCCTCGCCGGTCGCGGGCTCGACTTCGATGAGGCGTGCGACCTCGGCCGGGAGGCTCTGCTCGGCCGACGGCGTCTCGACGGTGAGCATGTCGAACGGCGCGACGTCGACGACCACCAGTTCCGCGCCCGGCCAGACCCCCGCGTCGGCGAGGTAGCGCAACTCGGCGTCTCCCTGGTGCCGGACGCGTTGGACGACGACTCGGTCGCCCTCCTCCGCGTCGACGAGGCGAACGGTGTCGCCCGCCTCGGGGAGCGAGAGGTCGGCGTCGGGGATCGGGTCGCCGTGGGGGTCGACCGGCGGGTTCCCGAGCGCCTCGGCGATGCGGTCGCTCAGCTTCTCGGAGACGTGATGTTCGAGCCGGTCGGCCTCGTCGTGGACGTCGACCCAGCTGTAGTCGAGCTGCTCAGTCAGGAACGCCTCCAGGAGCCGGTGGTGCCTGAGGATCTCGAGGGCCACAACCTCGCCCTCGTCGGTGAGCGTCACGCCTCTGTACTCCTCCCGGTCCACCAGCCCGCGCTCCTCCAGCTTCTTGATCATCGAGGAGACGGTCGGCGCGGTGACGTCGAGGTAGTCGGCGAGCGCGGAGGTCGACACCCGCTCGCCGGTGTCGCGCTCGATCGCGTAGATCGCTTTGATGTAGTCTTCCATGACCGCACTGATCACCTCCGAGGACGCCCTCCGCTTGGGGGGCTCGTCGCTCGGGTCGGCGTCGCCGCCTTCGTCGTCGGTCACGGCTCAGTCACCCCTCGCTCCGGCGTCGCCCTCGACGCCGTCGGTCTCGATGCTCCCCATCTCGGGGGTCTCCGCCTCGTCGCGAACGGACTGGAGCTTCCCGACCCCGACCGCGCAGACGTAGATCCCGACCGCGACGAGGACGATGACCCCGCCGGCGGTGACGCCGCCGTAGTAGGCGACGCCGATCCCGAGGAGGACCGCGAGCTCCGCCAGCACGACCGAGACGACGAGCGACTCGGTGAAGCTGCGCGAGACCTGCGTCGCGCCCGCCACGGGCACGACGAGCATCGCCGCGACGAGGATGACGCCCATGATCTGCATCGCGCCCACGACGACCATCGCCGTCAGCATCACCATCACGCGGTTGTACCAGTTGACGGAGATCCCGGAGACGGCGGCCGCGGTCTCGTCGAAGGTCACGTAGAGGAGCTGGTTGCGCGTCACCGCCACCGTGCCGACGATGACGACGAACAGCGCGAGCAAGATCCCCGCGCTCTGGGGCGACACCGTCGAGAGGCTCCCGAAGAGGAACTGGTTCACCCCGACCGCGAGCCCGCCGGCGTTGATGCTGATGAGCGTCGTCCCCAGCGCGAAGCCCGTCGAGAGGACGATCGCCATCGAGACGTCGTTGTACGCGTCCGTCGTCTCGGAGATGAGCTCGATGAACAGCGCCGCGATCATCGCCACGACGACGGCGGTGAGGTACGGCGACACTCCCAGGTCGATGACGGCGTTGAGGAACAGCCCCACGGCGACCCCCGCGAACGCCGTGTGCGCCAGCGCGTCGCCGATGAGCGCGAGCTGTCGGTGGACGAGGAAGGTACCGATGAGCGGCGCCATCACGCCGATACAGAGCCCGACCAGCACCGCCCGCTGCATGTACCGATAGCGGGGGTTCAGCATCTCCAGACCGGTGAGGTAGTGCGCCCAGTCCATCAGCCAGTACCACTGGTCTAACACCCAGAGGAGCGCGCCGAAAACGGTTTCGCCGACGCCGACGAGGCCGCCCTGAAGCGCCAGCGCCGCCGACTGGTTCGCCGCGGTAAACAGCCACGCGGCGAGCGCGGCGGTCAGCGGGTCGCTCATTCGCCACCCCCCGCGAGGAAGCGCGCCCCGGCACCGAACGCCCGCGCCAGCGCGTCGCTCTCGACGAACTCGTCGGCCGGGCCGTCGAAGTACACCTCGCGGTTCAGACAGACAACGCGGTCGGCGTGCTCGACGACCGCGCCGAGGTCGTGCTCGATGAGGAGCACGGTGATCCCCGCGGCGTTGAGCGCGTCGAGCAGGTCGTAGAACGCGTCGACCGACTCGGCGTCGACGCCGACGGTCGGCTCGTCCAGGACGAGCAGGTCGGCCTCGCCGGCCAGCGCCCGGGCGATGAACACCCGCTGGCGCTGCCCGCCGGAGAGCTGCCCGATGCGCCGGTCGGCGAACGCGCTCATGCCGACCGTCGCGAGCGCGTCGTCGACGATCCGCCAGTCGGCGGCGGTGAGCCGCCCCGAGACGGCGTTGGCGGTCCGGCGCGCCGTGCCGACCGGGTCGTCGAACAGCTCATCGACGACCCCGCCGCTCCCGGCGGGGAGGTTCCCCACCGCGACGTAGGGGAACCGACCCATCTTCACCACCTCGCGGACGGTGATCGGCATCTCCTCCGCGGCGGTGGCCTGCTGCGCGACGTAGCCGACGCGCTCGCCGTCGTCGAACCGGGCCGCGTCCTCACCGAACAGCCGCGCCGCTCCGGCGTCGGGGGCGAGCAGGCCCAGCATCAGCCGCATCAGGGTCGACTTCCCCGAGCCGTTCGGCCCCACGACGGCGACGTACTCGCCGGAGTCGACGGTCAGCGACACGTCCTCGACGACCGGCGTCGCCGTGTAGCCGAACGTGACGCCGGAGAGGTCGACGACCGGACCGCCCGCCTCGGGGTCGGACGCCGCGCTCGCACGGGTCGCGGGGTCCGTCTCGTTCGCGCTCATACCGGTTCGAAGTTCCGCCACTGTTCGACCCACCCGTCGGTCGGCGCCGCGGCCTCGGGCGTCTCGGTACCGAGGACGATTTTGAACGTGGGCATGTTGATGTTGTACGCGATCTCCTCGTACCCCCAGTCCTCCGCGACCCACTCGTCGCGCACCCCGGCGTACGGCGTGACCGGGAAGTACGCCTCGACGTCGGTCTCCCGGAGGAGCTGTTGGGCCGGTCGCTGCGACTCGAAGACGCCGTTCGCGATGTAGCGGATGTCGTTCTCGCGGATGACGCGCGTCGCCTCGCGGACGTCCGCGGGCTTGACGTCGCCGCTCGCGGCGAGGTTGGTCACGAGCGGCCGCATCCGGACCCCGTACCGCTCGCCGATGTACTGGAAGGCGTTGTGGGCGGCCAGCTGGACGACGTCCCGCTCGGCCCGGTCGAAGATCGCCTCGTAGTCCGCGTCGATGCGGTCGAGGACGTCGGTCTTGTACGCCTCCGCGTTCTGCCGGATCCGATCGGCGTGGTCGGGGACGAGCTCCGCGAACCCGTCCGCGATGTTGTCGACCGAGCGCTTCGCGCGCCGCGGGTCCAGCCAGAAGTGCGGGTCCTTGCCGCGCTGCGCGCCGACGCCCTCCTCGTCGCGGTCGAGCGACGCCGCGAGGTCGACGAGTTCGATCCCCTCGCGGACGTTCAGCAGCGCGGTGTCCGCGCCGTCGGCCCGGATCGTTTCGATGGCGCGGTCCGCCCACGGTTGGAAGTCCTCGCCGACGTGGACGAACGCGTCCGCCTCGATGATCCGTCGGGTGATACTCGAGTTCGGGTCCCAGCCGTGGCCGTGGAGCCCCGTCGGAACGAGGTTCTCGACGGTCAGCGGGGTCCCCTCGGCGACGTTCCGCCCGAAGTCGAAGAAGCTGAAGAAGGAGGCCACGGCGACCGGTCCCCCGTCGTCGCTCCCCGCGCCCCCGGTCCCCACCGGCGCGCTGGGAAGCGACGAACAGCCGGCGACGCCCGCCAGCGCCGTCGCCGCCCCGGCGCGTATCGCGTCGCGCCGCGTCACCGCTCGTCCGTCGTCGCTCTCAGGTGTCATAAACAGAGATCACATCCAATTGTTTGACTCGTCTAAACCTATGTTTTCCCTGCTCATATATCTCTTCCGCACCCGGCGCTGCCGCTCCGCGGAAACACGGACGCAGGGGCCGAACCGCCGGCTCGGTCGATGACGAGCGTGCGAGGGTCAGTCGTCGAGGACCGTCGAGCCGCGGCCGATCCGGGTCTGGTACGCGCGCGCCTCGATCCCGGCACCGGCGAAGGCGTCGATCATCCCGGCGGCGACGTCGCGGCGGTCGCGCTCGCGACAGGCCGCGATCACCGCGGGACCCGCGCCGCTGACGGTGACGCCCGTCGCGCCGGCGTCGAAGGCGCGCTCGCGCACGTCGTCGTAGCCGGTGATGAGGCGGGCGCGCTCGGGCGTGACCACGGGGTCGGTCATCCCGAGCCCGACGAGGTCGGGGTCGGAGCGGCACATCCCGACCGCCAGCGTCGCCGCGTTCCCGACCGTCTCCACGAGGTCCTCTATCGAGGCGGTCTCGGGCACGACCCGGCGCGCGTCGCGGGTCGAGACCGCGACGTCGGGCAGACAGACGACGAGCGGGACGGCGGCGTCGACGGAGTGGGTCCCCTCGGCCGTCGTCACGGTGAAGCCGCCGAGGATCGAGGGGGCGACGTTGTCCGCGTGCGCGACCCCCGAGACGACGGCCTCGCCCTCCGCGGCGATCGGGACCAGCTCCTCCCGAGAGAGCCCGCGGTCGTACAGTCGGTTGAGCGCGACGGCCGCGCCCGCGGCGCTCGCGGCGGAGGAGCCGAGTCCGGACGCCGGGCGCACGCCCTTGTCGATGTGGATGCGCGCCGGCGCGTCGAGCGCCTCGACGACGGCGCCGACCGTGTTCTTCTCGGGGTCTTCCGGGATGTACTGCGCGCCGACGCCCGTGACCTCGATCGTCGTCTCGGCCGCCCGCTCGACCGTGACGACGTCGGCGGGCCGCGAGAGGGCCGCCCCGAACACGTCGAAGCCGCTCCCGAGGTTCGCGCTCGTCGCGGGGGCCCGTACCGTTACCATGGCGGGGAGTGTCCCCGGCGGGTCAAAAAGGAGCGGGATCGCACAGATAGCGGGACGACGGCGGCGTCGGTCGCGGTCGGCGAGAGGAATGGAGCGAGCGGGCGCGTCGAGCGCGGTTCGGTCGGGCGTTCCGTTCGGCGGTCTCAGCGGGACATCGTCCACAGCAGCGTCCCGATGAGGACGAGCGGGATGCCGAGGAGGATGAACGTCGGCGGCATCGTCGTGTACGGTGCCATCAGGAAGACGACCCCGAACACGGCCAAGATCGACGCGATAGTCTTCTGGGACTTCAGCGGCGCGGCTCCCAGAAGCGAGACGACGAGCCCGAACAGTATGACGTGCCCGAGGTGGTAGTCGAGCAGGAACGTGTCGATGACCAGCGGCGAGATCATTCTTGGCTGGAGGTGCGAGCGATTCGCGCATTAAAGTTCCGTTTCTCCCGGCCCGGGCGGGTCGCGGCGTGCCGACCTTATAAGGGCCGTCGGCGCGACCGGCCACCGTGCGACTCGTTCAGGTCATGATTCCGGCGGGCAAGCGGGCGGCGGTCGTCCGCGCGCTCGACGACGAGGGAGTCGACTACGTCGTCACCGACGAGACGAGCGGTCGGGAGTACACCGCGGTCGCGACGTTCCCGCTGCCGACCGCCGCCGTCGAGCCGGTCCTCGACCGACTGCGGGAGGCGGGGATCGACGAGAGCACCTACACCGTCATCGTCGCGGCCGAGACGGTCATCTCGCGCCGGTTCGAGGCGCTCGAAGCGGAGTACGAGGAGGACGCCGAGGGGAGCGGCGACCGCATCTCGCGCGAGGAGCTCCAGGCGAAGGCGGACGACCTCGCCTCCGGGCTGGGGACGTACGTGCTCATGACCGTCATCTCGGCCGTGATCGCCACGGCGGGACTGCTGCTCGACTCGGCCGCCACCGTGGTCGGCTCGATGGTGATCGCGCCGCTCATCGGGCCGGCGATGTCGGCCGCCATCGGCACCGTCGTCGACGACGAGGCGCTGTTCCGCCGCGGCGTGCGGATGCAGGTCATCGGCGTCGTCGTCGCGGTGTTCGCGGCCACGCTGTTCGCGCTCGCGCTGCGCTCGCTCGCCTTGGTCCCGCCCGGGCTCGACCCGCTCGAACTCGCGGAGGTGTCCGAGCGGCTCGCCCCGAACGTCCTCGTGTTGGTCGTCGCGGTCGGGGCCGGCGTCGCGGGCATCGTCTCGCTGATGACGGGCGTCTCCGCGACCCTCGTCGGCGTGATGATCGCGGTGGCGCTCATCCCGCCGGCGGCCGCGGTCGGCATCGGGGTCGCCTTCCGGATCCCGCGGCTCGTGCTCGGCGCGGGCATCATCGTCGCGGTGAACGTCCTCTCGATCAACCTCTCCGCGCTGGTGATGCTGTGGTACGAGGGGTATCGTCCGCAGCGGTGGTTCCGCGAGGACGACGCCCGCGCCGCCTTCCTCAAGCGCGCCGCCGTCCTGGCGGCCGCCATCGCGCTGCTGTCGGTGTTCCTCGGCGGCGTCACCTACGACTCCTACGTCGCCTCGACCACCGAGGCCGACATCCGCGCCGCCGCGACCGACGAGCTGACCGCGCTGGACTCGGAGTTCGAACTGCTCGAACTCACGGTGGAGCGCTCCGGGACGGTGCCGCCCCTCGAGACCGACCGGGTGGTGGTCACGGTCGGCGCGCCGCCCGGCGGCACCGTCGAGGGGATCGCCCCCGCGCTCGACGGCCGGATCGAGGCGGTCGTCGGGGGGTCGGTCCGCGTCGAGGTCCGGGCGGTGACCGTCGAGCGAGCCTGAGTTCGGTCCGCCGCCCCCTCGCCGCGGTCCGGCGTCTCGCGGCCGCGTGCCCGGAAGAGCAAGGGCTTTTTACCGGGCCGCCGTGGCCTCCGCCAGTGACGGATTCCACGCGACCCGACGACGATTCGATGCGGGAGGTCGTCGAGCGGTCCCGGAGCGGCGCGCCCGCGGTCGGCGAGGCCGTCCGGGACCGGTTCTCCTCCGACGAGGTGTTCCAGCGGATCATCGCGGCCGCGGACGAGGAGGTGACCTCGGGGAGCCGCGAGCTGTTCTTCAGCGGGCTCGCCGCCGGGCTGGCGATCACCATCACGTTCATGCTGTACGCGTCGCTGACGGCGGCGACGGACTCGAACCCCATCCTGAGCGTGCTGCTGTACCCGCTCGGCTTCATCTACATCATCATCGGCGGCTACCAGCTGTACACCGAGAACACCCTCCCGCCGGTGGCGCTCACGCTCGAACGCCTCGCGAGCCTCCCAACGCTCCTCCGCCACTGGACGATCGTCCTCGCCGGCAACTTCGTCGGCGGCGGGATCGGCGCGCTCGTGCTGTCGTACGGCGGCGTCTTCACCGGCGACACCGTCGACGCGGCGCGGTACATCTCCGAGGGCGGGTTCGGCGTCGCGTTCGTGCCGCTGTTCTTCAAGGCCGCGATGGCGGGGCTCATCGTCGCGGGCGTCGTCTGGGTCGGCTTCGCCTCCACCGACTCCGTCAGCCGGATGCTCGTCGTCTACCTCGCGTTCCTCGCCATCCCGCTCGGCGACCTGTTCCACGTGGTCGTCTCCTTCACCGAGGTCCTGTACCTGTTCTTCCAGCACAGCATCCCGGTGTACGGCGCGGAGATCAGCCTCCTCTCCGGGCTCGTCGGGTTCGTCCTCCCGGTCCTGCTCGGGAACACCATCGGCGGGGTCGTCCTCGTCACGCTCGTCAACTACTTCCAGACCAGCGAGGAGCGCCTCGAAGAGGCGCGCTTCGAGGGCGTGAGCCGCCGCCTGACGGTCCCCGAGTGGGTGTTCGGCCGCGCGGCCGGCCGCTCGTACGTCCCGATCTTGGACGCCACCGAGGCGACGCTGTTCGCGGGCGAGGGGTACCGGGTGATGGTGCCGATCACGAACCCCCGGACCGACGCCCCGATAGTCGAGCTGGCGGCGCGGCTCGCGAGCAGCCACGAGGACGGCGTCGTCCACATCGTCCACGTCGTCCAAGCGCCCGAGCGGATGTCGCTGTCCTCGGGCGACGCCGGGCGGCGCATCGCGAGCGTCTCCGCCGAGGGGATGGCGAACCTGCGCTCGACCGCGGCCGACTACGACGTGGAGGTGTCGACGTCGACGGTCGTCTCGCACCGCTCGTTCGAGGAGGTGTTCAACACGGCGCGCCGGACCCGTCCGGACGCCGTGCTGATGGGCTGGGGCGACGACCAGCTCTGGAGCGCCGCCCGCGCCGAGCGGCCGATCGACGAGCTCACCAACCAGCTCCCCTGCGACTTCCTCATCCTCAACGAGCACGAGCTCGACACCTCGCGGATCCTCATCCCGACCTCGGGCGGCCCGGACTCCGACCTCAGCGCGGAGGTGGCGAAGGTGCTCGCCGAGACCGCCGGGGCCGAGGTGACGCTGCTCCACGTGGTCGACGGGCCGGAAGGCAGGGGGCGCGGCGAGGCGTTCCTCGCGGACTGGGCGGCCGAACACGACCTCGACGACGCGGAGCTCGTCGTCGACGACGGCGGCGACGTGGAGGACGGCATCTGCCGGGCGGCCGACGACAAGACCCTCGTCATCATCGGGGCCACGGAGAAGGGGCTGCTCTCCCGGCTCGTCTCGAACTCGCTCCACCTCGACGTGATCCACGACGTCGACGCCGCGGTGCTGCTCACCGAGCGGCCCAGCAGCCGGTCGCTTCGCGAGCGGCTGTTCGGATCGGGTCGGCGGGCCACGGACATGGCGGGCGGCGTCGAGCGCGACCGGGAGCGGTCGGAGGGGACGGACGTACGGTCCGTCGAGAACCGCGAGCGCGCCCGCGACGACGCCGGTATCGACGGCGACGACGCCCGCGCTGCCGACGGCTCCGACCTCGCGAACGCGAGCGACATCGGAAACGGGGAAGACACCGGAGACGCGGACGACGCTCACGCCCGTTCTTTCGACGAGGACGGCCCGGTCGACGAGCAGCCGCACCTCGACGACGCGTTCATCGCGGACCACGACGACGCCGACGAGGAGGCGGCCGAGGAAGAGGCGGCCGAGGAGGAAGCGGCCGAGGAGGAGACGCACGAGAGGGACGCGGCCGCCGAGCGCGACGGCGACCGGTAAGCGAAAGCGGCTCTTTGTGCTATCGTCGTCTTATAGAGGTCCGCCGACGAACGGTCGCGTATGGACAGACGACTGACGGCGCTCATCGGCATCGCGGCGCTCGTCGCGCTGGCCGGCTGCTCGGGGCTCGCGGGGACCGCGAGCCCGACGGACGGCGGCGAGGCGCAACTGGAGCGGAGCATCGAAGTGACGGCCGCCGGCGAGGCGACGTCGGCACCGGACCGCGCCACGCTCCGCGTCGGGGTCACCGCGACCGGCTCCGACGCGCAGGCGGTCCGCGACGAGTTGGCCGCCGGCGACGAGGAGCTTCGGGCGGCCCTCGCGGAGTGGGGGCTCGCCGACGACGCGATCCGCACCGAGCGGTACGACGTCCGCGAGAGCTACGAGACCCGTGACGACCCGAACCGGACGCGGTACGAGGGCGTCCACCAGTACGCGATCGAGGTCGACGACGTCGACGCCGTCGGCGAGGTGATCGACGTCGCGGTCGACGCGGGCGCGGACCGAGTCCAGCGGATCCAGTTCGGGCTGACCGAGGAGACGGAGCGGGAGGTCCGCGAGGAGGCGATCTCGAAGGCCATGTCGAACGCCGACGACGACGCGGCCGCGCTCGCCAACGCGAGCGGGCTGGAGGTCTCCGGCGTCTACGAGGTGTCGACGGCGCAGTCGCGGTCGAGCCCGTACGTGGCCGAGTCGTACGACGCGGCGGCCGGCGGCGACGCCAGGGCCTCGACCGCCGTCGAGAGCGCCGACGTGAGCGTGCGCGTCACGGTGAACGTCGTGTACGAAGCGGTTCCGGCGTAACGCCGCGAGAAGGCTCTCCTCTTCGATTCGGGGTCGTCGAACGCGTCGACCGACTACTCCCCGTCGCGCGTGGGGAGGTCGGGCTCGTAGCCGACCGCGTCGACGGCCATGTCGAGGACCCCCTCGACGTTCTCGTCCTCCGTGACGCTCATCGTCGCGTCGACGGACTCCGCCCTGACGGCCTCGAAGCGGTCGTGTTTGTTCGCCACCGTGAGCAGCGGCACGGCCGCGCCGAACAGCTCGCGGGCCTCCTCGCGGAGTTCGAGCTGGACGTCGAGCGGGTAGCCGCAGTCGCCGGAGGGGTCGATCACGAATATCACGGCGTCCGCGAGGTGTTCGAGGGCGGTCACCGCCTGCCGCTCGATGTCGTTGCGCTCGTCCGCCGGGCGGTCCAAGAGCCCGGGCGTGTCCACGATCTGGTACCGGACGTGGTCGCGTTCGAAGTGGCCGATCTGGACGCCCTTCGTGGTGAACGGGTACTCCGCGATCTGGTTCGACGCGCGGGTGATCCGGTTGACGAACGACGACTTCCCGACGTTGGGGTAGCCGGCGACGACGACGGCCGGCTCGTCCGGCTGGACGTCCGGCAGCACCTTCAGCTGGTCCCGGGAGTCGCCGATGTAGCGCAGGTCGTCTTCGATCTGGTCCATGATGTCCGCCATGCGGGCGAACGCCTGCTTGCGGTGTTTCCGCGCCGTGTCGACGTCGGAGTTCCGGATCTTCGTCGTGTACTCGTCGCGGAGGTCCTCGATCTGGCGGCTCGCCCACATCACCTGTGAGAGCGCCTGTCGGAGGCGGTCGACGTCGACGAGCGCGTCCGCGAGCTCGTAGTAGAACGGGTCGACGTCGAAGCCGAAGTCGGGCCACGACGTGACGACGTTCTCCAAGTTGTCCGAGAGCACGTTGCCGGCGGTCCGTAACATCGACTCCTGCGCCTCGTGGCCGCGCTTCGCGCGGCCGGCCCGCGCCGCCCGCGAGAACGCCTTGTCGACGAGCTCCTCGGAGCGCGGAGTCGTCGGGAGGCCCTCAAATATCATGTTACACCGGCTTCGCCGCCGACGCGTATAAGAGCGTCCGTTCGCGGACTCCCGCGACACGGCGGCACACGGTCCGACGCGGCGACTGCCGCGGGAGCCGCCGAAGCCGCCGACCGCAACCGGCAAGATCTATCGGTATCTATCACACGCATATTCCGAGCCATACTTATGCTTCAAACGAATACAGCGGACAATGGCACGCTCGTTCACCCCGACGGCGTACGACGACCTGGACCCGGACCGCCGCCCGAGCCTCGCGGCGGCGCTGGTTCCGGTCCTCGCCGTCGTGGCGTTCCTCGGCATCGGCTCGGCCGTCCTCGGCCTCGACCCGCATCCGCCGCTCCTCTGGAGCATCGCCTTCGTCGGCGCGTTCGGTCTGTGGCTCGGTTACGACTGGGACGAGCTGTTCGACGGGATCGCGAACGGCCTCGTGATGGGGCTCCAGGCGATCCTCATCATCTTCACCATCTACGGGCTGATCGCGACGTGGGTCAGCGCCGGCACGATCCCCAGCATGATGTACTACGGGTTGGAGATCCTCTCGCCGACGACGTTCCTCCCCGCGGCCGCGGTCCTCGCGGCGATCGTCGCGTTCGCCATCGGCTCCTCGTGGACCACGGTCGGGACGCTCGGCGTCGCCTTCGTCGGCATCGGCACGGGACTCGGCGTCCCGGCACCGATGACGGTCGGCGCGGTCCTCTCGGGCGCGTACGCCGGCGACAAGCAGTCGCCGCTCTCCGACACCACGAACCTCGCCGCCGGCGTCACCAACACCGACCTGTACGCGCACATCCGCCGGATGCGGACCGGGACCGCCATCGCCTTCGGTCTCGCCGTCCTCGGGTTCGCCGCGCTCGGTCTCCGCACGAGCGGCGACATCCCGGCCGGCGAGATCGCGGCGATCCAGGGCGGCCTCACCGAGACCTACGCGATCACCGTCGTCGCCTTCGTCCCGCTCGTCGTCACCTTCGGCTTGGCGCTGCGCGGGTACGCCGCGCTCCCGACCCTCGTCGCCGGCGTCTTCGCCGGCGCGTTCACGACGATCCTCCTCCAGGGGGCCGGCTTCGTCGCCGCGTGGGAGACGTTCATGTACGGCACCGCGCCTGAATCGGCCTCGGCGACCGTGAACGAGCTCCTCGCGACCGGCGGACTCACCGGCTCCGCGTGGACGATCACGGTCGTCGTCGCCGCGCTGTCGCTCGGCGGCATCTTGGAACGGACCGGCGTCCTCGCGGTGATCGCCCACGCGTTCACCTCGTCCGTGCGGAGTCCGGGCGCGCTCGTCGCCGGAACCGGTATCTCCGCCGTCTTCATCAACGCTCTCACGGCCCAACAGTACATGAGCATCGTCCTGCCCGGCGTCACGCTCCGGAACACCTACGACGAGTTCGGCCTCGACACCGACCAGCTCTCCCGCGCGGTCGAGGCCGCCGGGACGCCGACCGGTGCCCTGATGCCGTGGCACGCGGGTGCCGTCTTCATGTCGACCGCCACCGGCGTGCCGACCATCGAGTACGCGCCGTACTACCTGTTCGCGTTCCTCTCGCCGTTCGTGCTGTTCGTCATGGCCGGGACCGGCCTCACGATCGACGTGAACCCGGCCTCGGCCGACGCCGACCCGGCGGAGACCGCCGCCACGACCCCCGGCGGCGACGACTGATCCTCGAGACCACCCGGTCGCCCCCGCGTTCGACACGTTTACGCGCCCGCCGATCCGTCCGTTTCACATGAGTCTGGAGGTCGCCGTCGCCGCCCCGTTCAAGACCCGAGCCCAGGACCGGCTCGGACAGGGGGAGTTCGTCGTCGCGCTGTCGTTAGAGCGGGAGTGGTTCTCCCCCGATCAGGCGAAGCGGCTCGTCGACGTCGCGGTGGGGCGCGGCCTGCTCGCGTCCGAGGACGGGGACCTCCTCCTCCAGTTCGACCCGGCCGAGGTGACCGTCCCCGAGGGCTTCGTCCCCGACGAGTCGGTCCTCCGGGAGCAGTCGACGTTCGAGAGCGCGCTCGACGCCATCGTCGCCGCGGGCGTCGAGAAGCAGCGCGCGGTCGCCGCGATCAACGAGCGCCAGCGCGCGCTGGCGATAACCATCGAGGCGGCCGCGGTCCTCTACGCCCGCGAGCAGGGGGCCGCGGTCGACCGCCTCGCCGCCGACGTGCGCGAGGAGCTCGCCGCGGCGACCGTCGACGGAGGCGATCCGGCCGACGACGGGACCGATCCGGCCGACGACGGGAGCGATCTGCCCGACGCCGACGACCCGGAGGTGGCGTGAGATGGTGACGGACCGCCTCACCGACGGCGTCAGGCTCGCGCAGCTGCTCGCCTCCGAGGTGACCGGCAACGAGAGCCGCCTCCGCGGGCTGACCGTCGTCGACGCCGACCGCGACGTCGAGCCCACGGCCGACGGCGCGCTGGCGTACCGGATCGCCCGCGAGCGCGACGACTCGGACGACGGGAACGAGCGCGGCGACCCCGTCGCCGAGGTGTACGTCCAGCCGGACCGCGTCCGGATCGAGGCGACGGTCGCCGCGGACGCGGCCGCGACGGCGGCGAGGGACGCTGACCTCCGCGCCCGCCCGAAGGCGACGCGCCCGCCCCGGACGCTGGTGTTCGTGGAGGACGGCGCGCAGGTGAAGCGCGCGCTCGCGGTCCTCGAAGCGGTCCGGCGCGGACCGCAGAGCGAGTGACGCGCCGAGCCGCGCCGCGGCGCTCGACGCGCGTACCGATCTGAAAAAGTCCTCCGGCGGTCGCGACTACTCGGGCTGCCCGCCGTCGCCGACCGCGACGTTCGGTCCGGGCGAGCCGTCCGGGTCGACCCCCTCGCCGGAGACATCGAAGTCGCGCACGAGCGCGCCGAGCCGCTCCGCCTGCTTCGCGAGCGAGCCGGCCTCCGTCGTCGCCGCGTTCATCGCGGTCAGCTGCTCGTCCGCGGCCTCGGCGACCGCGTCGGCCTCGTCGGCCGTCGACCCGCTGATGTCCGCGACCTCCTCGGCCATCGAGACGGTCTCCTCCGTGCTGGCCGCCTGGTCGTCGGTCGCTCGGCTGATCTCGCGGATCCCCTCGCCGGCCTCCGCGGCGTTGTCGGACACCCGCGCGAACGCGTCCGCGGCGTCGTCGACGGCGTCCGCGCCCGCGGCGATGTTCTCCTCGGCGCTCCGGACCGCCTTCACCGTCCCGTCGGTCTGCGACTGCGTCGCGCCGATGAGCTCCTCGATCTCAGTGGCGGCGTCTTGGGTCTCCTCGGCGAGCTGTTTCACCTCGTCGGCGACGACCGCGAAGCCGTCGCTCCCGCCGCCGCTCCCGCCCGCGCGGGCGGCCTCGATGTTCGCGTTGAGCGCGAGCAGGTTCGTCTGCTCGGCGATGTCGCCGATGAGGTCGACGATCTCGCCGATGTCCTCCATCCGCTCGTCGAGCTCTTGGACGGTCCCCGCGGCGGAGTCGAGCGCCTCGCGGGACTCCTCGACGCGCTCGATCGCGGCGTCGGCGGTCTCCTCCCCCTCGTCGGCGATGTCGGCGGTCTGTTCCGCGACCTCGACGACGGTCTGCGTCGAGGAGGCCACCTCCTCGATGGTGGCCGAGAGGTCGTTCATCTCGTCGGACACCTGTCGGAGCATCTCGCGCTGCTCGTCCGCGCCCTCGGCGATCTCGCCGACCGACTGGCTCACGGCCTCGCTCCGGTCGGCCGCGGTCTCGACGCCGTCGACCGTGTTCTCGCTCGCGGCCGACACCTGCTGGGCGAACGACCGGACCTCGCCCATCGCGTCGTCGATGTCGTCCATCATGCCGTTGAACGCCGCGCCGATCTGCGCCATCGCCTCGCTCTCGCTCTCGGCGTCGAGCCGAACGGTCAGGTCGCCGTCGGCGGCCCGGTTCATCGCGGCGCTGTAGTCGTCCGCCTTCGTCTCGAGGTGGCTGTTCAGCCGCTCGACCTCCTCGCGGCGCTCCTCGACCTCCGCCTTCGCCGCCTCGACGTCCTGTATCTCCGACTGCTTCTGCTCCGCCAGCGCGAGCTGCTCGCGCGCCGCCTCGCGAGACTTCTCGATCGAGTACCAG
The DNA here is from genome assembly GCF_000337035.1 of Halorubrum coriense DSM 10284. GTDB lineage: Archaea > Halobacteriota > Halobacteria > Halobacteriales > Haloferacaceae > Halorubrum > Halorubrum coriense. The sequence continues at coordinate 10,504 of NZ_AOJL01000024.1, read as the reverse complement.
TTGACCATCAGCGCGCCGACGAGCGCGAGGACGAAGAACGCGTGAATGCCGCCCCAGATCACCGGGTTCTCGATCGCCGCGGCGTGGTTGTAGACGAGGCTCGAGTCGATGAGGCTGAACGCGCCGTGGCCGACCGCCACGTACCCGACGCCGACGGCGAACGGGAGCCAGTCCTCGTACAGCGCGAGCACGCCCACGAACACGAAGAAGCTGAAGTGCGCCTCGATGTACCCGCCCGACAGCTTCACCAACGCCATCGAGACGGTCATGAGGCTGAACGCCGCGAGCACCGTCCGCTGGCGGCGGGCGAGCCGCGACCAGCTCGCCAGCGCGCCCGTGGCGAGGATGACGGCGACGAACGCGCCGAGCATCCACAGCGGGGTCGCCGGAATCTCCGCGCCCGTGATCGATTCGGTCCCGCTGTACAGCCCCATCGCGACGAGGAACGGCACCTGGACCGCGATGGCTATCAGGATGTTCCGGTGCCGCGGGTTCCACATCTCTTCCGGCATCGAGGTGCCGTCCGGGATGTAGCGGATCACGTCCCGCACGCTCTCCGCCAGCCCGCCCGATCCCCCCGAGTCTCTCTCGGTCACAGTCTCTGCCATACCCGCTGATTGTGGTATGGCTTAAAAGCACGTCGCCTCCGAGTATTATCCGTGATACCGTCGTTTAGCGACCCCTTGACGTGATAATAACTCGAACGACGCTTCACCGGTCGCCTTCCCTAACCAGTCGATTTTGCTGCTTCTTCGATGGAAATCGAACACGTTCGTCGATCCGGCCGCTCCGACCCGGCGAACCGCTGGCCGCCGACTGGCGGCACCAGCGAGCGCGCGGCACCGTCGACCGGTGACACCAGCGAGCGCGCGGCCGACGACTTTTATATCCGTCCGGTCCGCCCTACGGTCGTGACGCTCGATCCGATCCACGTCGAGAACATCGCCCAGCTCGCGTACGGCATCGGCGGCGACGTGGACGCGACGGACCACGACGACCTCGCCGAGCGCGTCTGGCGGGAGTGGCTCCCCGAACTGCGCCGCGACGGCCGAGTCGTGCTCGAAGCGCTCGGCGACCACGAGCGCCGCCGGGCCGCCATCGACGACGTGGCGCTCGCGGAGCGCCCGTTCGAGACGGTCCACGGCCTCGACTCGGGGACGATCAACCCCACGACGTTTAAGAACGGCCTCGTCGTCGACGTCGCGCACGCGGCGATGGCGAGCTCGCCGACCGACCTCGACCTCCACCGCGACCGGACCATCGTCGCCACGGTCCACGCGGGCGACTCGACCGCGGGCTTCGATAGCGAGTGGACCCGCCGCGACGAGGGCCACACCAAACAGCGCGTGCTCCACGTCCCGCGGGTGAACCGCTACGCGGAGCGGGTCGTCCACGCGCTCGCCTTGTACCTCGCCGAGGGGACCCACGCGCTCGACCACGCCGACCGCGTCGACGACCTCCTCGTCCTCGACGGGCCCGTCTACCCGAAGGAGCTGTTCACGTGGGCCGACCGCGACCCGGAACTCGGCGCGCTCGCCCGCGAGGCGAAACCCCGAGCGGTCGTCGAGAAGTACGTCCGGCTCGTCGAGCGGTTCGTCGAGCGCGACGTGCCGCTGGCCGGGTTCGTCAAGAACCCCGCGAGCGCGACCGCGACCCGCGCGCTCTCCCGTGCCGGCGTCGAGTCGCCGTGGCCCGACGACACCGCGCTGTTCACGCGGCTGTTGGAGCGGCGCGAGTCGGACGGCCCGGGAGTCGCCGGCGGCGCGACCGCCGACCGCGACGGCGATCCCGGCGACCGCGGCGCGCGCCTCGACGGCGACCTCACGTTCACCACGTGGTTCCGGAGCCGGGGCGGCGCGGACGCGCCGATGGCCGCCGACGGCGACGCGCTGGGCGTCGACCGCGAGCTCGACCCCGAGCTGTACGAGCCGACGTTCATGGTCGTCTACGACCCGCGGACCGACGTGACGTACAAGCTGGAGGCACCCTACGCCTTCACCCGCGACGCGGCGACCCGCGACCGGCTCACCCGGCAGGTGATCGCGGAGGTGGCGGCGACCCGCGGCCCGCCGGAACCGGTCTCGAAGGCGGACGAGCTGGCGCGCATCTCCGCCAGCGAGAAGGCGGCGCTCCGGCGGAAGTTCGAGGAGCGACTCGGCAGCGACCAGCAGGCGACCTACGACGACCTCAGGTGGGGGAAGGAGACGTACTGATCCGCGGCTGGTTGTTTATAACTATCTCTCGGTGACCCTGCGGAGAACACCGCTGCCGTCTCAGTTGTTCGGTTATAAATCGTTGACTCCGGATCCGCGCAGAACAGTTCCAAAGCCCCGGCCGCGAGGCGGCCTCGCAGGCACGCGCCACCGCAAAGCCGTGTGAGAACCAACTGTCCGCAGAACGGCCTCGGCCTCTCTCACAGAGCCTGTGACAGCAGGACCGCGTAGGTGATCGCGTTGTAGATGCCGTGGACCAGCCCCGGCACCACCACGTTGTCCGTCCACTCGTAGAGCGCGCCGAGGACCGACCCGAGGACGACGACGACGCCGACGTACGCCCACTGCTCGACCATCGTCCCCGAGACCGAGGGGAGGTGGATCAGCCCGAACGCGAGGCTCGCGATGAGCACCGCGGGGACCGCGTCGAACGCGCGCCGGACGCCGCCCTGAACGACGCCGCGGAACAGCAGCTCCTCGACCGGACCGACCACCGCGAGCGACACCGCGATCATCGCGAGGTAGTAGGTCACCGGGTCGCCGGAGGGGACGACCGCCTGGTTCTGCCCGGTCGAGAGCCCGACCTGATCGAGCGCGAAGAGGGCGCCGTACTGGAACGCGAAGAGGACGACGCCGCCCCCGACGATGATCGCCGCCTCTCGGGCGTCCGGCCGGGAGGCGCGGGCGAGCCCCCACTCGCCGGTGATCGCGAGGTAGCCGACGGCGGCGAGCGCGAACCCGGCGAACTGGAGCAGCGTCCGGAGCAGCCGGTAGCCGGTCGTGCCCTCCGACACTAAGCCGAGAGAGGCGGCGAGGTCCGCGCCCGGGGCGGTGATCGCGCTGGCGACGAGGAGGGCGAACACGATCGCGAACAGCGCGCTCGCGACGCGGAACAGCCGCTCGCCGACCGCGCTCGCGAGGGGGTCGTCGCTCATCGTCGGCGGTACGGCTCGCGGGGGTTTAGACGCACCGGAAGGGGTCGGCGACCGTCCGGGCTCGACCGCGCGGGGCGGGGCTCAGTCGATCCGGAGCTCCCGCTTCTCCGCGACCGCCTCGGCCTCCGCGAAGTCGCCGCCGCCCAGGAGTCCGCGAGCCGCCTTCTTCCCCCACTCGACGGCGGGCTGCGTGAACGTCGAGACGCTCGCGAGCTCGCCGTACAGCACGCAGGCCGCCTCCATGCCGAACAGGAGCTCGCCGAGCGCCCGCTCGTCGACGCGGTCGATCTCGACGCGCACGTTGGGGACGCCGGCCGCCGCGAGGCTCGCCTCCGTCGCCTCGAACTCGGCGTCGAGCAGCCCGCCCAGCGACGAGCCGCCGAGGTACGCCAGGCCGTCGAGGTCCGTCTGCGGAATCGACACGTCGGCGCGCTCCGTCGGGCGGACGAGCGTCACCAGCTTGTCCGGCGGGCCGGCGCGGTACAGTTGGAGCTGGGAGTGCTGGTCGGTCGCACCGAGCGCGCGCGCCGGGGTCTGTCCGAGGCCGTCCTTCCCGAGGCTCTCGGCCCACAGCTGGGCGAACCACTCCGCGAACGTCTCCAGCGACTCCGCGTACGGCATCACGGCGTTGGTGAGCGCGCCGCGCTCCGCGAGCGCGTACGTCGCCGCCCCGTAGGCGTACGCGGGCGACTCGTACAGCGACCCGGCGAGCGCGTCCATCCCGTCCCGGCCGCCCGCGAGGACGGCCTCGACGTCGTGGCCCTGAAGCGCGGCGACCGCGAGTCCGACCGTCGACAGCGCCGAGAACCGCCCGGGGACGCCGTCGGGGACCGGGAGCGACGGGAGGTCGTGGCGGTCGGCCAGCTCGCGGAGGTTCCCTTCCTCGCCCGTGGTGACGAGGGTGCGCTCGGTCCAGTCGACGCCCGCGTCGGTCATCGCCTCGCGCACGACGAGGAAGTTCGCGAGCGTCTCCGCGGTCGTCCCCGACTTCGAAACCACGTTGACGACGGTTTCGCCGAGCGGGAGGTCGGCGAGCAGCGCCCGGGCGTCGTCGGGGTCGACGTTGTCGAGGACGTACGCGTCGACGTCGCTCTCTAAGGCGTTCGACAGCGTCGCCGCGCCGAGCGCGCTGCCGCCGATCCCGACGGTCAGGACCGCCTCGGGGCGGTCGAACCCGTCGACCGCGGCGCGGATCGCGTCCGGGTCCGCGGTCTCGGGCAGGGTGAGGGCGGCGTACCCGAACTCGTCGTCGGCCATCCCGGCCGCGATCCGGTCGTGCGCGGCCGCGACGCGGTCGTCGAGCCCGTCCAGCGTCTCCGTCGTGAGCCCCGGGGTCGTCTCCAGGGCGTTGCCGAGGTCCACTCGCATACCTCCATCACCGCGCGAGAGTCACTTAAAAACCGCCGGCGGGGCGGGGTCGGCGGCCCGCCGACCGCAGTCGCGGTCGCCGCCGTCAGTCGGCCGCGACCGCCGACTCCTCGTCGCCGAGCGCGGGGCGGCCGAACCAGTAGTCGAACGCGAGCGGCCCGGAGCCGAGCGTGAACACCGCCGACGCCATGCCGAACAGCGCGACGTGCGCGAGGACCGGGTCGTCCGGGAGCCCGAACAGCGTCGTCGTGAACAGCACGAACGAGAGCGCGGCCGCGCCGCGGGTGAAGAACCCGGCGATCAGCGCGATCCCGACGGCGATCTCGGTCACCCCAGCGCCGACGACCCACAGGCCGGGGTCGACCGGGACGACCGACGTGAGGTCGTACTTCTCGACCACTTGGAGCGCACTGGCGGGGTCGGCCAGCTTCTGGATGAGACCGAGGTAGACGAACGAGACGCCCATCCCGACCCGGAGCACCGTCGGGACGTAGCGCCGCAGCGGGGCGGTCGTCCGGTCGAGGAACGACTTCAGGTACTGGACGGGGTCGACCCGGCCGTAGTAGGACCCGGGCGTGCTCGCGACCGCAAGCAGCATGTCGTCGGCGCTCGGGCGGCCGCCGCCGAGGATCAGCAGCGCGAGGAACACCGGGACGTACTCCACGGCGAGGAAGACGAGGCTGTCGACCGCGAAGAACACCCAGGCGTACGTCAGCAGGCCGACCGCCGCGGTGATCCGCGTCGCCAGCCCGAACAGCAGGAGGAAGCCGAGCCCGATGAACAGCACCCGGAGGAACGGGCTCGCCGCGGTGTCGAACGCGAGCGTCGGCGCGAAGAAGTACCCTTGGAAGCCGGCTCCGACGAGGGGAAGCCCGACGGCGAGGCGCAGCATCCACGGAACGAGGTCGCCGTAGCCGGCGAGCTTCTCGCGGAGGACGACGATGTCGACGATGGTGGGACGCACCCAGAGGTACACCGCCAGTCCGGCGAGCGCGAGGATCCCGGACCCCGCGAACAGCGCCGCGTTGAACGGCTCGGAGAGCACCTCAGCGGTGAACGCCACCGCGTCGAGCGGGTCACCGGAGTCCTCGGTGACGTAGTCGACGTGGGCCGCGGCCGGTCGCGCGACGAGCGTCGCGAACAGGGCGAGCGCGGCGACGACGGTCGGTCGAACACGGACGGACATACCGATCCTACGAGCCGCACACACCTAACGCTATTTCTTCACGAACGTTCGCCTCCGACTCTGAGGCGGTCGTTTCGCGGTTTCGAATGCCGGCCGACTACGGCGCTCTCGCGACGACGCCGAACGTCTCGGTGCGGGTCGCGGCCGAGACGACCTCGAACCCCGCCGCCTCGAACGCCGCGGCCGCCGCTTCGGCCGAGAACCGCTCGTCGACCGGCGGTCCGTGTTCGCCCGCGCCGTCGCCGCTCCAGTCGAACGTCGCGACGACGCCGCCCGACCGCACGACGCGGGCGAGCTCCGCCAGCGCCGCGTCGCTCGCGAACTCGTGGTACGTCATCGTGGAGAGGGCCCCGTCGAGCTCGCCGTCCGCGAACGGGAGGTCCGAGACGTCGCTCGCGACGAGTTCGACGTTCTCCGGGACGCCCTTCTCGCGGTAGTACTCGTGCATCTCGGACTGGACGTCGACGCCGTAGACGGTCTCGACGTGCGGTGCCACGTCGTCGGTGTAAAACCCAGTTCCGCTGCCGAGGTCGGCGACGACCGCGGCGTCGGCCTCGACCAGCGGTCCGATCAGCTCTTCGGCGGACACCCAGCGATAGCGCCCGGGTCGCTCCAGTCCGTCGGCCTGGTCGGCGTCGAAGGTGTGGAATCCCATGCGCGGTCTTGCGCGTCGAGCGCTAAAACGCGTCCGGTCGAGCGGCGTCCGCCGCCGAGCCGGGACCGGGAGACCGCGCGCCGCGGCTCACCACTCCGGCTCCAACGCGTCGAGGAGGCGGTCGATCTCCGCCTCCGTCGAGACGGCGTGGACCGACACGCGGACCCCGTCCGGGTGCGGCAGCGACCGGACGACGATGTCGTCGGCCGCGAGCCGCTCGACGGTCGCCTCGGGGTCGTCGACGTCGACCGTTACGAGTCCCGACTCGTGGGACCGCGGGCTGAGGAGCCGCCCCTCGGGGACGCCCGCCTTCAGCCGGTCGGTGAGCGACGCGATCCGGGACTCGATCGCGTCGACGCCGACGGCGTCGATCGCATCGAGCGCCTCGGCGAGGCCGACGTGCGCGGCCGCGGTCGTCGTCCCGACCTCGAACCGCCCCGCGGCGGGTTTGAACGCGATCTCGTCGCCGGTCGGGTCCGCGACGCTCCGGTAGCCGACCACGCGCGGCTCGAGGCCCTCCGCGGCGTCGCGGTCGACGTAGAGGAAGCCGGCCCCCCACGGGCCGAGCGTCCACTTGTGGCCGGCCGCCGCGACCGCGTCGGCCCCCCACTCGTCCACGTCCATCGGCATCTGTCCGGGCGACTGGACCGCGTCGACGAGGGTGAACGCGCCGGCGTCGTTCGCGACCTCGACGAGGTCGGCGACGGGGAGGCGGGTGCCGTGCGTCCAGGTGATCGCGCTGAAGCAGACGAGCCGGGCGTCCGCGACCGCCTCGGCGTACTCGTCGCGGTCGAGGCGGCCGTCCTCCGTCTCGAGGACGCGCACCTCGACCCCCTCGCGTTCGAGGCGCTTCCACGGGAGGACGCCGGCCGGGTGTTCGAGGTCGGTCCGGACGACCACGTCGCCCGGCTCCCAGTCGATCGCGCCGGCGACGCGGTTGATCCCGTCGGTCGTGCTCTCGGTCAGCGCGATCTCCGCGGGCTCCGCGCCGACGAACGCCGCGATCCGTTCGCGCACCCGGTCGTACGTCTCGAAGGCGTGTCCGTACGGGTCGGTCGTCGCGGAGCCGAACTCATGCTCCTCGATGAACGACGCGGCCGCTTCGACGACGTACTCGGGGCTCGGCCCGTGGGCGCCGAAATTGAAGTACGCCGCGTCGCCGAGGGCGGGGACGTCCGCGCGGAGCTCTCTCGGGGTCATACCGTCGGCGTCGAGTTGGATCGTTCTCATGGTGTCGGTTTCCGCGAGGACCGCGGGTCGCGCCTCCCGGTTCAGGCGTCGGCGTCGGCGACCGCGTCCGTCAGTGCCTGCTCGGTCTGTGCGCCGACCATCCGCTCGACCGGCTCGCCGTCGGCGAACACGAGCAGCGTCGGGATCCCTTGGACGCCGTACTCGCCGGCGAGCCCCTGGTGAACGTCGACGTCGACCTTCAACACCGCCGCGTCGGTGTCGTTCGCGACCGCCTCGACGGCCGGCTCCATCATCTGACACGGGCCGCACCAGTCGGCGTAGAAGTCGACGAGGACCACGTCGTGGTCCGCGACGTGCGCGTCGAACGCGTCGGTGTCGGCCAGCTGAATCGGCTCTGCCGGGGCGGCTTCTGTCGAACTCATACTACCGGGTATGCGCCTCGCCGTAATAACGGTTTTGGATAGATAACACAATACCACGCCAGATCGGAACGGCGCAGTTCGGGCGGCCGGGCCGCGATGCGGGCCGGTGTGGCCGCGCTCGGCGTTCGGATCTCTCCGGCGCTCGATCTCCGCGGCGTTCGGCCGAGCGAAGGCTCGTCGGGGTTCGCGTCCGAAAGAGAGAGAAGAGACGGTTCGCAGGCGGCCGACGGCGGCGTCGACCGCGTGTCCGGTCCGACTACTGGATGTGGCCTTCGCGGCGGAGCTGGTCGGCGTCCTCGTCCGAGTACCGCCACTCGACGTTCGCCTTCTCGTCCTGCCAATCCCACGGTTCGGCGAGGACGACGTCGCCCTCGCTGATCCACGTCCGGTACTTCATTCGGCCGGGGATCCGACCGAGTCGCTCTTCGCCGTCGGCGCAGCGCAGCTGAACGTGGTTGCCGCCGAGGTGTTCCGTCACCACGGCGAACACTTCGTCGTCGTTGGGCATGCGGAGGTTCTTCCGCCCGGATTCTTCGCTCATACAACCCGTAGTGCGCTCGCCCGTATAAGTGATGGGAGACGCGTGTGTGCCCCCGTCACGAGACGTGTTCGCACGGCACTAAGCCGGGGCCGACGGCGCTCACTCCGCGTCGGTGACCGCGGTAGAGCGGTCGCCGCGACTGTCGGACCCCTCCTCGCTCGCCGCCGGCCCGCCGAACGCCGCGTCGACCTGCGCGAACGTCTCCGCCTCCGTGCCGGAGTTGTCGACGAGGACGCGGTCCGTCTCGACGTCGTCGAACAGCTCCTTGAAGTGGAGGTGGATCTCGAAGTCGGCGTCGCTGATCCCGTCCCGGCGCTCGATCCGGCGCTCGACGACCGCCTCGTCGCAGGCCACCTCGACGAGGTCGAACTCGGCCGCGGCCGCCGCGGCCGCCTCGCGGGCGTCAGTCCGGAACCGAGCGTCCGCGAACGTCGCGTCGAGGACGACCGCCTCCCCGTCGGCGACGTCCTCGCGGGCGCGCGCGAGAAGCTCCGCGTAGACGGCCTCCGTCTCGTCGTCGGTGTACTCGGGGTCGTCGAACAGCTCCTTGCGTATCACGTCCGTCCGGCGGACCCGCCCGTCGACGTGGGCGGCGATCCGCTCGGCGACGGTGGTCTTGCCGACGCCGGGGAGCCCGCAGACGACGACCAGTCGCCCGGTCGTCGCCCCCTCGTCGTCGACCGCGGCGGACGAAGTCTGCGGCTCCGGAGCGAGCGCATCCGCCGCGTCACCGTTCGAAGTCGGCGATTCGCCCCGGTCCCGCGATCGACCGCCTCGGTCACTCATCTAGCCGTAATCTCCCGAGTGAGGTAAAAGAAACTTCGCATCGGCAACCCCGACCGACGGCGCACGGACGCGTTTCTTGTCGGGTTAGAACTCCTCGACGTACCGCCTGACGACCGAGGTGTCGTCGTGGGTCGTCCACTCGTAGTCGGTGAACTCCTCGTGGACCGTGAGGTCGACCGGCTCCGGCCGCGTCGAGCCGAGTCGGTCGCGGGGCACGGCACCGGTCGTGATCCCGACGACGTCGCCGTCGAGCGTAAGCAGCGGACCGCCGCTGTTGCCGCTGAGGGTGGGAACTGAGGTGAGCAGCGTCTCCCCGTTCCCGGGCTCGACGTACCGCCCGATCGACACCACCCAGTTGCCGATCGCGAACGGATGGCCGACCTGAACGAGCGGCTGCCCCACTTCGACCGAGTCCGACTCGCCGAGAGAGAGCCGGTTCGCCGGCGAAACATCGGTTTCGAGGACGGCCACGTCGTGATACGGGTCATTCCGGTAGTCCGACGTGCCGACGAGTTCGGGTTCGAACTTCTCGCCGTCCATCGGCCACGCCTCGAACGAATCGCTGCCGGCGACGACGTGGCTGTTCGTGACGAGCCTCCCGTCGTCGAGGAACCACGCCGTCCCGCCCTGTCCGCTCTCGCCCCTGATCACCGCGACCGCCGCTCGGGCCGCCTCTCCCACCGATCTGGCCCGGTCCAGCTTCGCGTCCGAGAAATCTCCGAGTTCCGGCGGCTCGGCGCTCGGCGCGCTCCCATCGACCGCCCGTCGGGCGACGTCTTCCGGTATCGCCCCGCTACAACCGGCCACGCCCGTGACGAGTCCGGTCGCCCCGATCTTGACGACGTCCCTCCGGGTTCGATCCGTCATGATACGATACTATCAGCTGCTCGCATATAGGTTGGTACCCGCCGTGGATTGAACCCGAATTCGCTAGAACAGAATCAGCTCGGCGTCGTACGGTTTCGGTCGCAGGAAAGTGGGTTGGGGCAGATTTGAACTGCCGGCCTCCTCCATGTCAAGGAGGTGTCATAACCGGACTAGACTACCAACCCGCAGGGGCTTACTGACGCATCTCGTTGTTTCCGTGGGACGTAATTGAACCTTTCGTTTCGCGCCGCCGGTAGCGTTGCGATAAGGAATGAGGCGGTCAAAAGATCGAGTGCTCTATGCTCAACTTCGACCGCCTCAGCGGCGATAGCAGTTGTAT
>NZ_AOJL01000023.1 GCF_000337035.1 Halorubrum coriense DSM 10284 | reverse complement strand
ATACATTTAGCCACGCCGAACCAAGTACCGCCGAAAATTGGTTACAAGCGTTCGCCTTCGCATGGAATCAGCTTATCTAAACACTACCCGCGCCGCCCGTCGGAGGCGATCGACGCGATCGATCGGGAGACGGCGGAGCGACGATCGCGGAGCCGACAGCCCTCGACCGGCCGATTCGTTCCGGCTCCCGGCCGATCCGCGCCGGTCGGCGTCCGCGCGCCGACCGGGTTCCGACCGGTTTTACTGACTCGCCGAGAGTCGGGTCGTATGGTCGACCTTGACGCCCGCACGGACAGGCTCGACGCGTACCTCGACGAGCGCGGGCTCGAAGCGGTCTGGTTCGCCCGCCCGAACGGGTTCGCGTGGCTCACCGGCGGCGACAACGTCGTCGACGCCGACGCGACGACCGGCGTCGCCGCCGCCGGCTACGACGGTGAACTCCGCGTGATCGCCGACAACATCGAGGCGGACCGGCTCGCCGACGAGGAGCTCCCGGACGCGTTCGCGGTCGAGTCGTTCCCGTGGCACGCCGACTCGCTCGCGGACGCGGTGGCCGAGCGCTCGCCCGCGCCGGCGGCCGCCGACTTCGACGTTCCGGGGTTCGAGGCCGTCGACGGGAGCCGGCTCCGGCAGCCGCTCACCGACGACGACGTCGAGCGGTACCGCGAGCTGGGCCGCGAGGTCGCCGCCGCGGTCGAGACCGTCTGCCGGAACCTCGAGCCCGAGGACCCGGAGTACGAGGTCGCGGCCGGCATCGACATCTCGCTCGCCTCCCGCGACGTGGACACGCCGGTCGTGCTCGTCGGCGGCGCGGAGCGGGCGCAGGCGTACCGCCACTACACCCCGACCGACGCCGCCCTCGGCGACTACGCGCTCGTGTCGGTCACCGGCGAGCGCGCGGGGCTGTACGCCTCGCTGACGCGCACCGTCGCCTTCGACGCCCCGGACCGGTTCGAGGAGCGGCACCGCGCCGCCGCGCGCGTCGAGGCGACCGCGATCCGAGCCACGGAGGCCGCCGCGGCCGGGGCGCTCTCGGGCGACGACGACGACGGCGAGCCGGACACCGCCGCGGACGTCTTCGCGGCCGTCCGAGAGGCGTACGACGCCGTCGGCTTCCCCGACGAGTGGGAACGGCATCATCAGGGCGGCGCCGCCGGGTTCGCGGGTCGGGAATGGATCGCTACGCCCGACGGCGACGAGCCGGTCCGGCGGCCGATGGGCTACGCGTGGAACCCGACGGTCCGGGGGACGAAGAGCGAGGACACGCACCTCGTCGCGCCGGACCTGACCGAACGGCTCACGAAGACCGGCCGGTGGCCGACCCACGAGGCCGAGCCGGTCGACGTGGCCGGGATCGACGACGATCCGGTCGAGCTGTCGGCGCCCGTCGTTCGGTGAGCGGCGACTCCGAAGAACGCGCCAGTAAAATCGCCGTTCGCGCGCGACGCCGGCCCGAACGCGGCGTCAGTAGACGTACTCGCTCTCGTCGATGCCGACGTACCCCTTCTTCACCCGGCGCTTGTTCCACTTGTAGCCGAGCAGCAGCTTCAGCGACTCCCAGCCGGAGCGGTACGGCTGCGAGAGGAGGTCGTCGCCGGTCTCGGCGGCGAGCATCGCGTCGGCCGCGCCGATGACGCGGTTCCAGTCGGCCGGCTCGTAGTCGGCGACCATGTCCGCCATCGTCACGTTGCGGACGACCTCGTCGCCGATCGCCTCCTTCCAACGGCGGTTGTACGCGGCCAGATCGCCCTCGGCGGCGAGTTCGCCCGCGATGGCACCGGTCCGCACCGCCACGTGGTCGCCGCCCTCGTGGAACGCCGAAGTCGTCCCCATCGCGCCGCCCGTGACCGCGATACCGGCCTCCACGGGCGAGTCGATCGGCCGGGTCGACGAGATCGGGTACGTCTCCGTCCCGCCCCGCTTGCCCGCGTCCTCGACGAGCGGGAAGTCCTCTTCGACGTCGTACTCGTCACCGTACTGCCACTCCAAGAGCCGCCGGACGTACTCGCCGCCCTGCGGGACCGACTCGTCGTCCTCGCGGAGGAGGGCGTACTCCGAGGCGTCGATCTCGTCGATGTCGAGGCCGATCGGCATCGTCAGCCCGACCCGACAGACGCGGTCCGCGTTGGGGAAGACCCACGGGTAGGCGGTCTCGCCCGGCATCACGCCCCACCAGAAGACGAGCGCGTCCTCGACCTCCTCGAACACTTCCTCGGGGACGCGCCGGTACTCCTGATACGCGATGTGGTTCGCGGTCCGAGAGGCCAGCCGCTCGGAGGCCTTCGCGTCCGCGGGCAGGTACTCGTCGAGGACGCGGTTCGTCACCGTCCGCTGCGGCCCGTCGGCGAGGACGACGAAGTCGGCGCCGACGGTGGAGCCGTCCGCGAGCTCGATCGCGTGACGCGGGTCGCCGTCGCCGGGGGTCACCGAGAGGTCCGTGTCGACGCCGCGGACGGAGGTCCCGACGCGGTACTCGGCCCCCGCCTCCTCGGCCCGGTCGCGGAGCCAGTCGTCGAACCGCGCGCGCTGGAAGGTGTACCCGAACTTGTCGTACGAGGAGTCGATCCCGGTCGCGGTGAGCGTCGCCGACTCGTCGGGCCCGCGGAACTCGGCGCGGGTCAGCTCGCGCTGAACGACCCCGTCGTCGAACTCGTCGGGGTGGATCCCCATGATGTCCACCCAGTAATCTAAGATCCCGGCCGCGTCGGTCGAATCGGGGCCGAGGCCGTCGCGGTCGGCCCGGGGGACTCCCTTCTCGACGACCAGGGCGTCCGCCCCGCCGGTCGCGGCCGCGTGCGCCGCGGACGACCCGGCCGGCCCGCCGCCCACGATCGCGACGTCTACGCGTTCCATACCTCGTGAGGTCTCTGTCCGGCTATTAAATTCACGGTCCCCGACGCGGACCTGCCCGCCCGACGACTCGGCGCGGACGCGCGGCGACGCAGGTTCTCGTCGCCGCGACGGTGACCGATTGATCATGTTTGATGATCGGTAGTAAGCGCGCCGGAGAGACACGTTTTTACGGGGGAGAGGGGATTCATCCCGCACACCAATGGCACGCGAGACATGGGCGACGCGAGCGGGGTTCATCCTCGCCGCGGTCGGTAGCGCGGTCGGACTCGGGAACATCTGGCGCTTCCCCTTCATCACCGGCCAGTACGGCGGCTCGTCGTTTCTGATCACGTATCTGGCGTTCGTCGCGCTGATAGGCTTCCCGGCGATCCTCGTCGAGTTCGTCATCGGGCGTCGCACCGAGCGGAACCCCGTCGGCGCGCTGCGGGAACTGGGTAGCGGCGTCTGGTCGTCCGCCGGCTGGCTGTTCGTCGTCACCGGCTTCATCATCCTCTCGTACTACAGCGTCGTCGCGGGCTGGTTCCTCCGGTACACGCTCATCGGGATCACCGAGGGGTTCGCCTTCGCCGACCCGTCGGAGGCGGAGGCGCTGTTCGGAACGGTGGCGACCGGGCTCGACACCCTGGTCTTCCACGCCGCGTTCATGCTGCTCGTGATCGGTATCATCGCGGCCGGCGTCAGGCGCGGGATCGAACTCAGCGTGAAGGTGATGGTCCCCGCCATCCTGGTGTTGCTCCTCGGACTGGCCGCGTACGGCACCACCCTCGACGGCGCGAGCGCGGCGTACGCATACTACCTCTCGCCGGACTTCGGCACGATAGCGGCGAACTGGACCGAGATCCTGCCTGCCGCGGCGGGACAGGCGTTCTTCACGCTCTCGCTCGGCATGGGCGTGATGATCACCTACGCCTCCTACCTCGGCGAGGACCGCAACCTCGCGGCCGACGCCGGGATCATCGCGACGCTCGACACGCTCGTCGCGGTCCTCGTCGGCTTCGTCGTCTTCCCGGTCCTCTTCTCCGTGGGCATCGAGCCGGGGACGGGCGGCCCCGGCGCGATATTCGTGAGCCTCACCGCGGCGTTCGCGGGCATCCCCGGCGGTCGCGTCCTCGGCGTCGTCTTCTTCGGCATGGTCGGTATCGCCGCGCTCTCCTCGGCGATCAGCATCCTCGAAGTGCTCGTCTCCTACCTCATCGACGAGGTCGGCGTCGCGCGGGTCCCGGCGGCGGCCGCGCTCGGAACCGCGGTCTTCCTGCTCGGCGTTCCCGTCACCATCGACTCCATCTTCCTCAGCCTGTACGACCTCCTCGCGGACGGCATCCTGCTCGTGTTGGGGTCGCTGCTGCTCGCGCTGTTCGTCGGCTGGGTCGCACCGGACGTCGGCCGGGAAGAGCTCAAAAAAGGCATCGGCGACGTCGGCGGCCTCGACGACGCGTGGATCTGGATCGTCCGGATCCCGATCGTGATCGTCGTGGTCGTCTCGCTGTACCTCGGGGTCGTCGACTACGCCGGCTTCCTCACCGGCGACTTCGCCGACTGGTTGGCGGCGCGGTAAGCCGGACTCGCAGGTCGGCGTCTCGGTCTCGGCTCAGACGTGCTCTTCTCGCGGCTGGACCACGACGAAGCCGCCGTCGCCGTCGAAGCGCATCTGGTAGCGCTCGCCGGACTCCTGCCCGATCATGTCCGAGAGGCTCCGGTTGACCTCGACGTCCGGGGACGTGCCGCCCCACGCGACGGTCGCGCTCGGGTCGGTCGCCACCGGCGGTTCGAGGACGATCGGGTCGCCGTGGGTGGTGAGCGCGACGTAGCCCGGGCCTTCGAGGTAGACGTTGCTGAAGCCGCCGGCGAGCGCGCCGGCGAGGCTGTCGATGGTGCTGATCTCGTAGGAGAGCGACTCCTCGAACGCGAGCACGTCCTCGCCGTTGACCGTGATCGACTCGCCGGCGTCGAGCTCGACGACCTGTACCTTCTTGCCGTCGTCGGCGAAGTAGACGTGTCCGTCGCCCTCGACGGCCATGATCGGCGTTCCCTCGCCGGTGGCGGCCTCCTTGAGGAAGCCGGTGATGCCGCCCTCGGCGGAGGCCTTCCCGGTGAACGAGACGTCGCCCGTGTACGCGACCATCGAGCCCGCCTTCGCCATGACGGTGCCGGCGACCTCGACGTCGAGGGTGTAGCTGTTCTCGCGCTGGAACGGTTCCGCGCTGTCGGTCGGTGCGTTCTCGGCGGTGAACTGATCGAGATCCATGGTACGGGGACCGAACCGTCTCGGTTCGGCTGTCCGGAGATTCCGCGCAATCGCTTAAGAATCTACGGGAGACGTGGGAGCGGATCCCACGAGTCGGCGGGGGTCCGGCGATCCCGATTTCCGCCAGTCCCGACCGCCGGCCGCGCCGTCAGTACACGACGAGCGCGAGGTACAGCTGTCCGATCCCCGCAACGACCATCACGCCGCCCGCGATCCGCTTCAGCAGCCCGGCGTGGGCCATCACCCGGTTGGCGTTGCTGAGGAGGCCGACGCCGGTCGCGACGGTGGTCGCGGCCATCAGGACGGCGACGGTGCCGGCGTAGGCCCCGAGGACGAGTGTCGCCGTCTCCGCGGGCAGCGCGATGGCGCGGGCCACGACGCCGAGGAACACCGGCGCGACGCAGCCCGCGCCGGCCAGCGCATACCCCGCGCCGAAGAGCCCGAACCCGAACACGCTCGCCCGCCGCTCGGGCAGCGGCACCGATATCGACGGCGCGCGCCCGGCGACGACGAGGAGCCCGAAGACGACGAGGAGTCCGCCGACGAGCGTCTCGAAGACCGTGATGTTCGACAGCGTCGAGTAGCCGACCCGCACGGTGGCCCCAGCGAGCAGCGCGAACGTCGCCAGCACGCCGACCGCGGCCGCGACGCCGCGGGCCCCCGCCCCGACGACCGACGCCGAGTCGGCGTCGACGGAGTTCACGTAGAAGCCGACGTAGCCGGGTAAGAGCGGGTAGGCGCACGGCGAGAAGAACGTCGCGACGCCCGCGGTCACGGCGAACGGGACGTTCGTCGCGAGCGAGACGTCGGTCATCGGTCGAGCGCGCGCTCGACGCCCGCGACGAACTCCTCGGTGGTGTGCGTCCCGGAGGTGGCCCACCGAACGCGCCCGGAGGCG
>NZ_AOJL01000022.1 GCF_000337035.1 Halorubrum coriense DSM 10284 | reverse complement strand
CCACCAGTCGACGACCGTCTCCTCGCTGACCGCCTCGCCGACGGGCTCCGTCGTCACCGACACGAACAGCACCTCGTCGCCGATCCGGTCGTGGGCCGCCGCGAGGGCCGGCATCTGCTCGGCGCAGGGCGGACACCACGTCCCGAAGAAATCGACGAACGTCGGGCGGTCGGGGGCGGGGAGCGTGACCTCGCCGTCGCGGCTCCCGGGCGCCTCGACCGTGTCGAGCGTCACCGGCTCGATCGGTTCCGCCCCGTCGCTGCCGGTCGAGTCGCCGCCGTCGGCCGACCCGCCGCCCCCGAGCGAGCCCGGGACCCCGCCGGTCGCGACCGCGCCCGCCCCGCCGAGCGCCGCGACGCTCGCGAGCCCCGCCACGAGGTCCCGACGCCTCACGCCGTGACCACCCGTCGGAAGTCGTCGACAATCCGTTCGACGTCGGTGGCCGGCCCGCGCGGGTACGACCGCTCGACGATACCGCGCTCGTTGACCAGCAGGATGAGCCCGTAGTGCGGGAAGGCGTACTCCAGGTTCTCGTACTGCTCGCCGTCCGTCTTCCGGATCTTGAGCCCGAAGTTCTCGTCCATCAGCTCCACGCCCGCCTCGTAGGACTCGGGCCGGAGGAAGTGCCAGTTGCCGGCGTCGAGGTCGACGCCGCGCTGGCCGGCGTACTCGCGGAGAACGTCGGCTGTGTCGCGCTCGGGATCGAACGTGAGCGGGAGGAAGGCGGCCTCGCCGCCGAACCCCTCCTCGGCCGCGACCTCCTGGACGCGACGGAGGCGGAGGATGAGGGCCGGACAGACGCCGTCGGGGCAGTTGGTGTAGAAGGACGTCCACAGGAACGCGCGCTCGCCCTCGAACTCCGCCGTCGATATCTCTTCGCCCGATATCGGGTCCGGAACGGTGAACTCGGGCATCTCGTCGCCGTGGATCGGGTGGACCGGCTCGCCGCGGTTCTGTTCCGGCGGGTCGAGGATCGTCCCGTCGTCGCCGGAGTCGCCGGGGACGCCGGCGCAGCCGGCGGTGGCGGTCACGCCGGCGGCGGTCCCGGTGACGGCGAGCGAGCGGAGGAAGTGGCGGCGGTCCATGTCGTTGTCCGACCTACGTGGTCGGTCGTAAATGAACCCCGCGGCTGCTGGCACTCGGTGAACACGACCGCCCGCTCCCGAACGGCGGCGAGACGGCCGAGCGACGGACACGTCCGGAATTACGGCGATAGACAAACGTCCGGAACCCTCGTGGTAACGCGACCCTCGCAAGGGTTATACCCCAACCGGCTGTACGTTTATTCGCAATGGCAAACGGTAAGGTTGATTTCTTCAACGACACTGGCGGCTACGGTTTCATCTCGACTGACGACGGCGACCTCGACGACGACGAAGACGTGTTCTTCCACATGGAAGACGTCGGCGGCCCGGACCTCGAGGAGGGTCAGGAAGTGGAGTTCGACATCGAATCGTCCCCCAAGGGACCGCGCGCGACGAACCTCGTCCGCAACTAACCCCCACACCGCGGACGGCGCGTCCGCACGCACTACCGGATTTCGGCGGTCGTTCGACGTGATCGACGCCATCTCCGTTTCTCTCACACTTATCACATCCCGACGAGCGACGCCCGTGCGTCACGGGCGACGCACCGCGACGCGTTCGCCACCGCGATCGACCGTTTAAATACGAGCGCGGGCGAACCGTCTCGCAGTGAGCGATCCGATCCCGACCGGCTGTCGGCCGGTCGACGAGCTGTTGGGGGGCGGCTTCGAGCGCGGCGTCGTCACGCAGGTGTACGGTCCGCCGGCCGCCGGGAAGACGAACCTCGCGCTCGCGGCCGCGGTGGAGGTCGCGGCCGGCGGCGACCGCGCCCTCTACATCGACACCGAGGGGCTCTCCATCGACCGCTTCGAGCAGTTGGCCGCGGGGCGCGCCGACGACCCGGACACCGACGAGACGGTCGACTCGATCGCCTCCCGACTGGTGATCTCGGAGGCGTACGACTTCGACGACCAGCGCGAGGCCGTCCGCGACGCCGAGGAGCTCGCCGAGGAGGTGGAGCTGATCGTGTTGGACTCCGCGACCGGCTTCTACCGACTGGAGCGCGCCGGCGACACCGAGGGCGGCGAGTCGCTCCGGAAAGTCGCCAAGCAGGTGACGCACCTCCTCTCTTTGGCCCGCCGTCACGACGTCGCCGTCGTCATCACGAACCAGGTGTTCACCGACCCAGACGGCGACCGCGACCGCGCGCTCGGCGGGAACACCCTCAACCACTGGACCGGTGCCATCGCCCGCGTCGACCGGTTCCGCGGCGGGAACCGCCGGGTGACGCTGGAAAAGCACCGCTCGAAGGCCGCCGGCGACACCGCGACCTTCCGGATCGTCGGCGACGGCCTCGCCGAGGGTACGGACGCCTGAACGCCGGCGAGGAAATTAACTTCGACCTCCCCACTACTCAGACAATGAGCGATCGCTCGCGACGGCTCCGAGGAGCGGTCGGCGCGCTCGTCGTCGCGTGCGTCCTCGCCGCTGCGGTCGCGCCCGCGGGGGTCGCCGCCGGCCTCGCCGGCGCTCCCGACGCCCAGCCGGCGAACCCGTCCGCCGCGTCGCCCCCGTCGGCGACCGCGGCGGCCGACGCCGTCGGTCCCGGACTGCGCTCGGCGAACGGCACCGTCGAGGTCGTCGTGCGATTCGCCGCCGACGCCGGACCCCGCGCGAGCGCCGACGACGACGGGACGGCGGCGTCGACCGAGGATCTCAGGACGGCCGCCGCGAGCGCGCAGGACGCGTTCGAGCGGTTCGCCGAGCGGAAGCCCGGCGTCGCGGTCGAGCGACGCTTCTGGCTCGCGAACGCGATGCTGGTGACGGTCGACACCGAGAGCGTCGCGGTCGAGCGGCTCCTCGACGTCCGCGGCGTCGAACGCGTCCACGAGAACTTCCGGGTCGAACCGGCCGCGGCGGCCGGGGACGACGGCGCTGCGCGCGACGTTCGCCACGCGCTCGCGGGCCCCGGACGGGCTCCCGCCGCTGCGGAGTCGACGTCTGCGAACGCGACGTACGGCGTCGGCACGGTTCGCGCCCCCGAAGTCTGGGAGGCGTACGGGACGCGCGGCGAGGGCGCGACGGTCGCGGTGTTGGACACCGGCGTCGACCCCGACCACCCGGACCTCACGCTGAGCGGCTGGGCCGCGTTCGACGCGACGGGGACGCTCGTGAGCGAGGGCGTCGAGAACGCGAGCGACGCCGACGGACACGGCACCCACGTCGCCGGTACGGTCGCGGGCGGGAACGCCAGCGGGACCGCGATCGGCGTCGCCCCGGGAGCGAACCTGTACGGCGTGAAAGTGCTGGACGACACCGGGGCGGGCACGTTCGCGCAGGTCGTCGCGGGGATGGAGTACGCAACGGAGGACCCCGCCGTGGACGTGCTTCAAATGAGCCTCGGCGTGAACGAGGAGGTGGACGAGTTCATCGAGCCCGTCCAGAACGCCGGGGACGCGGGGAAGCTCGTGGTCGCGTCGGCCGGTAACAGCGGCGGCGGAACGTCGAGTTCGCCCGGGAACGTGTACGAGTCGTTCGCCGTCGGTGCGGTCGACGAGAGCCGCGACGTCGCCGCCTTCTCCGGCGGGGAGACCCTGAACACGAGCACGGACTGGGACAACGAGACGCTGACGGCCGACTGGCCCGCGGAGTACGTCGTCCCCGACGCGTCGGCACCGGGCGTGAACGTCTCCTCCGCCGAACCGGGCGGCGGCTACGTCAACGAGAGCGGTACCTCCATGGCCGCCCCGCACGTCAGCGGCGTGGCGGCGCTGGTCCTCGCATCGACGTCGCGGAACGTCTCCGACGAGGAACTGTACGCGACGCTGCGCGACACCGCGAACCATCCCGACAACGCGACCGAGTCGGACGCGCGGTACGGGACCGGGATCGTCGACGCCTACGCGGCCGTCTCGTCGACGGAGCCGTTCTACGACGTGGCCAGTCTCGACTCGCCGCCGGCCGTCGAGCGGAACGGAACGCTCGACGCGAGGGCGACCGTGACGAACGCGGATCCGATACGCGGCGAGAACCGGACCGTCGCGCTCCGGCTCACCGATCCGGCGAACGAGAGCGACGTGCGCGAACTGACGGCGACGAACGTCTCGCTCGAGGGGAACGATTCCGCGACCGTCCGGCTGAACGGGACAGTCCCGAGCGACTTCGCGACCGGTGAGACGACGCTCGAAATAGCGTCGCCCGACGGCAACGCCACGGCGACCGTCAGGGTCGCCGACGCGGTCGGGACGGTAAACGGCACCGTCACCCACGCGGAGGCGAACGCGACGCTTCCCGCGATCGACGTCGTCGTCGACGACGGCAGCGAGGTGGTCGCTGAGACGACGACCGACGAGAACGGGACCTACGCGGTCGACGTGCCGGCGACGAATCTCACCGTCACCGCGAGCAACGCGACCTACGCCCCCTCGACCGCGGCGGTGACGCTGAACGGGTCCGGAGACGCTGCGAGCGCGAACCTCTCGGTCCGACTCCGGAACGGGACGCTCGCCGGGGTCGTGAACGCGAGCGACGACCTCGCTCCCCCGGCCAACGCGACGGTGACCGTCACGAACGGGACGAACGCGACGGTCGTCGCCGTCGAGGCGGCCGAAAACGGGTCGTACGCGGTCGATCTCCGCCCCGGTTCGTACGACGTCGCGGCGGCGTCACCGGACTTCGGTTCGGACGCGCGAACCGACCTGACGATCGATCCGAACGCGACCGCGGACCCGGGGCTCGCGCTCGATCCGAAGGCGGCGACGCTCTCCGGAACGGTGACGAACGACAGCGGTGACGACCCCGTCGCCGACGCGACGGTGGCCGCCGGGTCGGCGTCGACGAGCACCGACGCGGCCGGGAACTACTCGCTCGCGGTCGCCCGCGGCGAGCGGACGCTGACGGTCTCCGCGGCCGGCTACGCCGAGTCGTCGACGACGTTCGACCTCTCGGCGAACGAGTCGCGCGAGGCGAACGTCTCGCTGACCCCGACGGCGGTGTTCGAGGTCACCTCGGTCTCCGGGCCGGACGAGATCGAGCGGGGAACGAGCGGCGAGTTCTCGGTCGACGTCCGCAACGCGGGGAGAGCGGCCGGGAACGTCACCGTGAACTCGGCCGTCTCGCCCAGCGGAACGGTCGACCCGGCATCCCGGTCGCTCTCGGACATCGCGGTCGGCGCGACGCGAACGGTGACGACCGCGGTCTCGATCGGCGGGGACGCGTCGACCGGGACGCACGAGATCACCGCCTCGACGGGAGACGACGCGCGGGTGGAAGCGTTCACCGTGATCGACGGCGACGACGGTACGAGCGACGGTAGCGGTGACGGCGACGGTAGCGGCGGTGGGGGTGGCGGCGGTGGGGGTGGTGGCGGCGGTGCCGGCGGGGGCGGTGGCACCTCACCCGCCGACGGAGAAGAGACGACCGGGCCGACGAACGGTTCCGACGATTCCACGAACGAGGCGACGGACTCGACGAACGAGACCGATCTGACGAACGGAACCGTGGAGCCGACGAACGCGACGGAGCCGACGAACGCGACGGACTCCTCACCGAACGGCACCGAAACCCCCGCGGGCGACACCGACGAGTCGATCGACGACGAGACAGTCGACGGGGCGGAGGCCGACGGCGCGGACGAGTCGACCGACGGGGATGGCACGGCGGCGGGCGACGCGGGGGACGGCGGGTCCGACGCGCCAGAGAACGGCGGCGTCTCGGACGGCTCGACCCCCGGATTCGGACCGGTCGCGGGGATCGTCGCGCTGCTCTCGGCGGTACTGTTCGCGCGGTCGCGCTCCGGAGAGGCCTGAGCGCTGCGCGGTCACGCGGCTGTCGCGGCGGAGACGACGGGGACGGGGAAAAACAATGTCGACCGGAATCGCCGAGGGGCGCCGAGCGCGTTACCGGCTCACAGGTCGCCGAGCTTCCGGAGGAGCTGGCCGCGGTACTCCTCGTCGGCGTTGACGCCTTTGATCTCCAAGACGTTCCGCTCCAGCTTGTCGAGCGCGACGTGGAAGGCGTGTTCGGCGCCGTACCCCTCGCCGGAGCCGCCGACCTGACCCTCGTTGGTCCGGAGACGGATCTGACACTGGATCAGGGGCGTGCCGCGGAGCTTCTCCTTGTGGGCGTGGAGCCGGACGTGTGCGTGGATGACGTGCATGTCCGCGTACTTGTCCGCGACCTGCTCGATGGACTCGACGATGTGTTCGCGGGAGGTCCCCTCCAGCAGGTCGACGTTGGTGATCTGGACGTCCATCGAGTCCTGCTCGGTGAACGTGAGCGCGCGGAGCACGTCGGTCTTCGTCACCATCCCGGCGACGGTGTCGGCGCCCTCGGGCGTGACGACGAGCCCGGAGACGTCGTTGTCGAACATCCGCTGGACGACCGCCTGCGCGGTCTCGTCGTTCGCCGCCGTGACGACGGGGCTCGACATGATGTCGTAGACGGGGATGTCGAGCATGCGGTCGATGTCGCCGGCGCGGTCGCCGCTGCCCTGTCGCTCTTGGTCGCGGACGACGAACTCCACGATGTCGTTCGTGGTGACGACGCCGACGAGGTCGCCGCCCTCGTCGAGGACCGGGAGCCGGGAGACGCCGTTCTCGCGGAGCCGGTTGATCGCCCGCCCGACGCTCTCGGTCTCGCCGATACCGATCACGTCCTCGGTGGCGATCTGGCCGACGGTGATCGCGTCGAGGCTGTCGAGGACGGCCTCCAAGATCTGGTCGACCGTGACGATGCCGTAGAGCTTCTCTCCCTCGTAGACGGGGGCGATCTTCACGTCTCCCTCGACGAGGAGTCGAGCGGTCTCGCGGACGTCCTCGTGGCGGTCGACGGAGGGCGCCGGCTTCATCACCGCCGACACCTTCGTGTCGTCCTCCATGCGCGAGCGCATGAGCTGTTTCTCGCCGACGACGCCGGCGTATTCGCCGTCCTCGACGACGATGATCCCCTTGGGGTTCTCTCGCTCGAAGATAGAACGGACCTTGGCGAGCCGCTGGTCGATGTCGACCTCGACGTATTCCGGCACTACGATATCAGAGATGTTCATGGTCCAGTCTGAACGTTCGACGGGCCGGGTATTGAAAGTGCGGGAGTCGTCGCACGAGCCGGCGGCCGTCGTCGGTAGGCCGCAATCCGCCTGAAGGTATTTCAGCGGCGACGACGAAGCGATCCCGTGAAGCTCTCGACCGCGCTGATCGCGCTCGGCGTCGCGCTGATCGTGATCCCGCTGCCGGTTCCGATCCCCTTCGTCGGGGTGATCGCCGGCGCGCTCGCGCTGCTGGCCGGGGCCTTCCTCCGGCTCTTCGGCGTGTGAAACCTTTTTGCCCGCTACCGCCCCACAGAGAGGCGTGTACGACGCCATCGTCCTCGACAACGACGGGGTTCTGGTCGGACGGACGCCGTTCGACACGCTCCGCGAGGCCGCGTGGGACGCGTTCGTGAGCCTCGGCGTCGAGGACCCGGACCTCGCCCACGTCGACGACGTCGCCGTCGGGGTCGACCCCGCGACCCTGACGGACATCTGCGAGCGGTACGGCGTGGACCCGGCGGAGTTCTGGCGGGTCAGAGACGAGACCGCGGCCGCGGCGCAGATCGACGCCGCCCGGAAGGGACAGAAGACGCCGTACGACGACGTCGACGCCGTCCGCGCGCTGGACGCATCGCTCGGCGTCGTCTCCTCGAACCAGCAGGCGACCGTCGACGCCCTCCTCGACCACTTCGGCCTCGCGGGCCACTTCGAGGTCGCGTACGGCCGCGAGCCGTCGGTGGCGAGCCTCTCCCGGAAGAAGCCCTCCCCGTACTACATCGAGCGCGCCCTCGAAGACCTCGGCGCGGAGACGGCGCTGTTCGTCGGCGACAACGAGTCGGACGTCCGCGCGGCCGACAACGCCGGCATCGACTCCGCGTTCCTCCGCCGGCCCCACCGCCGGGCGACCGAGCTGGACTGCCACCCGACCTACGAGATCGACGACCTCCACGACCTCGTGAGCATCTGCGGGCGAGCGCCGGCCGACCCGGACGGCGGGGTCTGACCCGGCGGCCGACCCCCCGACGGCCGCGCGATCAAAACGGGCATGTGATCGGTCCCCGAAACGCCGACGATGCCCTCGCCCTCCGCGAGCCAGCACCTCGACAGAGACGCATCGAACGCGCGCTCCGTCGCCGCTCGCTACCGCCGCGCGGAGCGCGCCGCCAGCTGGACCCTCGCGCTGCTCGTCGCCGCCGCGTTCCTCGCGGCGGTCGTCGCCCTCTCGTTCTGGCCCGGCGTGGCGGTCGGCACCGCCCTCGTCGTCGCGCTCCGCGTGCCCGTGTTCCGACGCCGCGGCTCGACACGCCTCCGGACGGACGCGCCGCCGGCTGCGGTCGTCGACCAGTTCGCGTCGGCGAAGCCGCCGAACCTCGCGTTCCAGTGGGGCGTCGCCGACGAGGTTCGGAACCCTACCGCCGCGACGGCTCGACAGACTCAGCCGCCGCCGGGAGCGGCCCGGAGACGACCGCGACCTACGAGTTCTCCTCCCTCCTCGGACTCAAATCGGTCGAACTCGACCTCTCCACCGACGTGCGCGAGGGGGTCGCGGCGGAGGACGGTGGAGCCGGCGAGCGCGATTCCGACCGCCCGCCGGTCGCGACGGTCGTGATCGAGGGGACCGCGGACGGTCGGCCGTGGGCCTCGTACGCGGTGACGGTCCGCGAGGCGACCGACGGCGGGACCGTCGTCGACCTCGAACTGCGGCCGACGCGGCGGCTCGACCTCCGGCGGCTCCCGCAGGGGCGGGTCGCCGAGCGGTACTACGGCGACGTGCTCGCCGCGCAGGGGTACGAGGTCGTCGAGCGGTCGGTCTCGACGGCGCGGTGACTCCCGCCGCGACTCACTCGACGAGTTCGGTCGCCGGGGCGTCGACGACGGTCCGAGAGACGCCGTCGGCGTCGCGGGCGTTACGGAGGTCGACGCCCCGGAGGCGGAGCGCGAGCGCCGCGTCATTCCGGGCCGCCGGTGACCGCGGCCGGAACGTCGTCTCGACCGCGTCGCCGTCCTCGCCCTCGTGAACGACGACCACGTCGCCCTCCGCGAAGTCGGCGTGCCGGACGTCTCGCAGGGGAATCTCCGTCCGCGCGTTCCGGACGGCCGAGACGCCCACCCCGGCGAACCCCGTCGCGAGCCCGAACGCCGCGACGCCGACCCCGGCACCGGCGTCGCCGCCCCACTCCAGCAGCGTCCCGAACGCGGCGATGGCGGCGGCGACCGCCGATCCCGAGACGTCGCGGTCGACGGGGGGCGCTCGGCCGTTCGCGAGGGCTCGGACGCCCTCGACGCACACGCGATCGGGCCGTTTTCGCACCCGTATCTCGCCGGGAGCGACCTCGACGCGTCCCGCGGCCGTCGAGACCGACCACGCGCCGTTCCGGCTCATGCGGCGTCGGCTCCGACCGGCGACACGCGGGACGAGCGCTGGAGGGCGGATCGACGACTTCGTGGAGGGGAAGCGGACATGAGCGGCCGTACGAGGGCCGCTCTGGTAAATGCTGCTGCGGACCCGGCGGACCCGAGCGCCGCACCGCCGCCTCGTCTCCGCGACGGGAGCCTTTAGTTCCCGTCTCGCGCACTTCGCGACATGGACCTCCCGCCCGTCGGGCTCGGGACGATGAGGATCGACGATCCGGACCCGGTCGCGACGGCGCTCTCCGTCGGCTACCGCCACCTCGACACCGCCAGAATCTACGACAACGAGGCGGTCGTCGGCGGGGGGCTCGCCGCCGGACTGGCCGACGTCGACGTCGAGCGCGACGACGTGACTGTCGCGACGAAGCTCTGGATCGACGACCTCGCAGGCGAGGACGTCGCGCCCGCGGCCCGCGAGAGCGCTGACCGGCTCGGCGTCGACGCGGTCGACCTGCTGTACGTCCATCGGCCCCGCGGCGACTACGACCCCGAGGCGACACTGCCCGCGCTCGATCGGCTGGTCGACGACGGGCTCGTGCGGAACGTCGGCGTCTCGAACTTCGAGACCGCGGAGCTCGACCGCGCGATCGAGGTTCTCGGACGACCGCCCGCGGCCCACCAGACCGAGCTCCACCCGCTGTTCTTCCGCCCGGAACTGCTCGATCACGCCCGCGACCACGGCTATCCGGTCGTCGCGTACTCGCCGCTCGCCGGCGGGCGGGTCGGAGAGATCGACGCCGTCGTCGAGGTCGCGGAGGCGCACGACGCGACGCCCGAGGCGGTCGCGATCGCGTGGGCGACCGCGAAGGAACCGGTGGTGACGGTGCCGAAGGCGTCGAGCGCGGCCCACCTCCGCGCCAACCTCGCCGCGGCGGCCCTCGAACTGACCGACGCGGAGGTCGCTGCCATCGACGCCGTGGAGCGCGAAGAAGAGCTGTTCCCGGAATGAACGATCCACATACGAGGATCGAATTCGGATCAGAACACTCTCGATACACACGATCCCGGTTCATTTTTACCTCGGGGGCGACGAGAGTCGCCCATGACGGAGATCATCGACGGCGAGTCGGTCGCGGCGGACGTGCGCGACGCGGTCGCCGACGAGGTATCGCGGCTGTCCGACGCGGGCGTCGGGCCGGGGCTCGCCACGGTGCTGATGAGCGACGACGCCGCCAGCGAGACGTACGTCTCGATGAAACAGCGAGACTGCGAGGAGGTCGGGATCGAGAGCTTCCACGTCGAGATCGACGCCGGCGCGCCCGCGAGCGAGCTGTACGAGACGATCGACGACCTCAACGGCCGCGACGACGTCCACGGGATTCTGGTCCAGCTCCCGCTCCCGGACCACGTGGACAAGCGGACCGTCCTCCGGCGGATCGCCCCCGAGAAGGACGTGGACGGCTTCCACCCGGAGAACGTCGGTCGCCTCGTCGCGGGCGACGCGCGATTCAAACCCTGTACCCCCCACGGGGTCCAGAAGCTGCTCGACGCCTACGACGTGGAGACGGAGGGCGCTGACGCGGTCGTCGTGGGCCGCTCCGACATCGTCGGGAAGCCGATGGCGAACCTGCTGATCCAGAAGTCGCCGACCGGCAACGCGACGACGACTGTCTGCCACTCCCGGACCGAAGACCTCGAAGCGAAGCTGGCGGGCGCGGACATCGTCGTCGCGGCCGCCGGCATCCCGGAGTTCGTCGACGGCTCGACCCTCAAGTCGGGCGCGACGGTGATCGACGTGGGGATCAACCGCGTCGACGCGGACACGGAGAAGGGGTACGAGCTGGTGGGCGACGTGGACTACGAGTCCGCGAAGGACGTTGCGGGAGCGATCACGCCGGTCCCCGGCGGCGTCGGGCCGATGACGCGGGCGATGCTGCTGTACAATACGGTGAAGGCGGCCGGGCTCCAGCGCGACGTCGCGGTCGACCTCGAGTAGTCGGCACGGCGACTGACGGGTCGGTCCCGCCGAAACGTCGCGGTCGTCGTTCGCCCGGGCCTCCGCCTACGTCTCGGGCCGCCACCTTCCCCCGATCTCGTCGCGTGGATAGTCTTGGTACGTGCCGTCGAGGAACGTGGTGACGCGTCCGTCCTCCTCGCTGAGCGTGACCGCCCAGAGGACGTCGTCGCGGAGCGACGTCTCCAAGGCGCTCATGTGTTTGGTCCCCATCCAGTCGGGGAACTCGAGGGCCTCGAGGTCCTCGACCTCGCCCCGAGACGGGTTCCGGACCCGCACCATCTGTCGCTGAATGGTGCCGTCGCCGGTCACGATGACGGCTCCGTCCCGACTGAACGCCACGTCCCGAGCGACCGTCGTGAACACGTCGCGCGACTCGGTGACGAGGCGGCAGCGGTCGACCGGCCACTCGTTGTCGCCGAGGGGGTCGGTGTACTCCGCGAAGTTCACGTCCGCGACGATGAGGATGTAGAGGCTGGGACCGCTCACGTACTGTTCGCCCCAGTTGTCGAACCCAACGCTCAGCGACTCGGCGGTGTACCTGATGTGGTCCATGAGGTTCTGGCTCGTCGCGTACTTCTCGAGGACCTCGTCAAGCGCGTCCATATGATATGTGTACACACGGGCCAACCCAGTTTAAACCCTCTCAGCGGTTCGAAAATCGACTCGTCGCTCGCGCCCCGGCGGCCCCGGTCGCACGGTCGGCATCGGTCGCTCAGTCGTCGTCAGCCGCGGCGGCGCGGTTCCGGATCTCGATCCGTCCGTCGACCTCGGGCCCGATGCCGTGTTCGCGGGCGTACGCGGCCAACACCTCGTACTGGATGTCCGCCTCGTCGATCCGGTGACGCTGGGCGAGCGTCGGGAACTCGTGTTCGGAGTGGAGGAGGTACTCCGAGACCGCGACCGTGTAGCGCTCGTCCGGGTCGACCGGCTCGCCGCCGACCGCGGCTTCCAGGACGAGCTCCGCGTCGTCGTCCCAGACGACGCGCGCGTTCGAGACGTGGCCGTGCCACCAGTCATCCTCCCCGAAGTCCACGTCCGGGGCGGCCATCTCGCGGAACACCTCGCGGAGCTCCGCCCCGCTGACCGAGGCGAGCGCGACCGGCTCCTCGAACGGGATCAGGGAGATCAGGTCCGCCTTCGTCACGTCGCCCGCCCACGGGTCCCCCTGCCGCAGCCCGCCGGCGTTCGACAGCCCCACGTCGGCGTCGTGGACCCACCGGAACGCGTCCGCGACGAAGTTGCCGACGCGGCACTCCCCGCCGTGGACCACGTCGCCGGACCGCTCGATCGGGCGCTCGACGACGTCGATGGTCTCGTCTAAGTCCGCCGCGGCCATCCGCCGGGCGAGCGCGTCCGCGAGGCCGAGAGCGGGGTCGGCCCCGTCGGGCTCGTGGAGCGTCGCCGTCGGGGGGTCGGCTGCGAGGTCGACCTCGGCCACCGTCTCCCCGTTGACGCCGGGCCGGACCAGCAGCGTGTCGGCGACGACCTCGTTCCGGCGGCTGTGGACGTGCCCGCCGGCGATCGCGTCGACGTCGAGCTCGCGGGCGAGGTCGTCGTCGCCCGCGCCGAGGTGCGAGAGGACGACGACGTGGTCGAGCGCGTCGCCGCCCGCGCCCGCTCCCTCGTCGCGGCCCGCGACCGCGTCGCGCATCTCGCCGAGCGCGTCGCGCGCGGCTGAGACGGGGTCGTCGAACGAGAGGTCGGCGGCCATCGGGTTCAGCGAGTCCGTCGCGGGGTCGGTGACGCCGACGAACCCGACCGTCTCGCCGTCGACCTCGTGAGTCGCCCACGGGACGACGCCCTCGTGGCGGCCGAACGGCTCGCCGTCCTCGTCGCGGACGTTCGCGGAGACGAACGTCGCGGGCGCGTCGGCGACGAGGTCGCGGCACGCGTCGGGCCCGTAGTCGAACTCGTGGTTGCCGAACGTGTCGAAGACGGTGTCGGTCGCCTCGTAGAAGTCGAGGACCTGCCTGCCGGTCGCGACCAGCGAGAGGACGCCCGGCGCGGTCGTGTCGCCCGTGCCGACGACCGCGGCGTCGGGGCCCGAGAGCGACCGGACGCGGCCGGCGAGACGCGCCGCCCGCTCGGGGGCGTCGAAGACGTTCTCGATGTCGGAGTAGTGAACGAGGCGGACCATTCGTTGGGTGGACCGAGGACCGAGCGACGCATAAAAATCGCGGAGTGTCGCCGCGGCCGCCGCGCGCGGTCCGGCGGCGACCGCGACGCCGCCGGTCCTGCCCGCGATCTCGCCCCGTGACTCCCGCTCGCACACGCACGAGACATTGAAAGCGCTTTTATGGATGTCCTGACTACCACGGGGCACAGCCTCTGTGGGGTTGATGATGTGCCGTTCCGTTAGGGACCGACCACGGGACGGGCACGCGAGCCCGCACGGAGGACAGGTGAACAACATATGCCCGTTTACGTAGACTACGACACCCCAGCAGACCTCGCGGAGCGATCCCTCGAAGCGCTCGAGGTCGCCCGAGACACCGGTACCGTGAAGAAAGGAACCAACGAGACCACCAAGGCCGTCGAGCGCGGCAACGCCGACCTCGTCATCGTCGCCGAGGACGTCTCCCCCGAGGAGATCGTGATGCACCTCCCCGAGCTCGCCGAGGAGAAGGGGATCCCGGTCGCCTTCGTCGACACGCAGGATGAAGTCGGTCAGGCCGCCGGCCTCGAGGTCGGCTCGGCCGCCGCCGCCGTCGTCGACGCCGGCGACGCCGACGACGACGTCGAGGACATCGGCGAGAAGGTCGCGGAGCTCCGATAACCTCCCATGAGCGCAGAAGAGGGCACCGGCGACTCGACGACCGCGGAGGTCATCGAGGTCGTCGGCAAGACCGGGATGCACGGCGAGGCCATGCAGGTCAAGTGCCGCATCCAGGAGGGATCGAACCAGGGCCGGATCATCACCCGGAACGTCCTGGGTCCCGTCCGTCTGGGCGACGTGCTCCAGCTGCGGGAGACCCAGCGCGACGCCGACTCCATCGGAGGCCGATAACCAATGGTCGAGACACGAACCTGCGATTACAGCGGTGAGGAGATCGAGCCCGGCACCGGGACGATGTTCGTCAAGAAGGACGGCACCGTGCTCCACTTCGTCGACTCGAAGGCGGAGAAGAACTACTTCCTCGGTCGCGAGGCGCGCGACGTCGAGTGGACCGAGGAGGGCCATCAGGCCGGAGGCGACGAGCAGTGAGCCACCACGACGAGCGCACCTTCGTGATGGTGAAGCCCGACGGCGTCCAGCGCGGTCTCATCGGCGAGATCGTCTCCCGCTTCGAGGACCGCGGGCTCAAGCTCGTCGCCGGCAAGTTCGTCCAGCTCGACGAGGAGCTCGCGAAGGACCACTACGGCGAACACGAGGACAAGCCGTTCTTCGACGGCCTCGTCGAGTTCATCACCTCCGGCCCCGTCTTCGCGATGGTGTGGGAGGGCGCGGACGCGACCCGACAGGTCCGCGCGATGGTCGGTGAGACCGACCCCGCCGAGTCCGCCCCGGGCACGATCCGCGGCGACTTCGGCCTCGACCTCGGCCACAACGTGATCCACGCGTCGGACCACGAGGACGAGGGCGCGAACGAGCGCGAGATCGACCTGTTCTTCGACGAGTCGGAGCTCGTCGACTACGACCTCGACACCGCCGCGTGGGTGTACGAGGACGAGTCTCACTGACGCCGCCGCGCTCTGATATCTCGCTTTTCGCCGCTCGATCCCCCGCCGAGCCCTCGCTCCGTCGACACACCGCGTTTCCGGTGAACGTCACGGCCAGTCTCTCCGCTGTCGGTCGGTTTTCGAGCTGTCGTTAAATATAAATGCTATCGGTCGACGCCGCCAGCCGACGCCGCCGACTCAGGTGTCGATCGCGATCGCGGTCCCGTCGTCCGCGACCACGATCACCTCGTCGCCCTCGTCGCCCGTGACGTCGGCGAACAGGGGGCCGCCGTAGACGACGACGTCGCCGGCGTCGAACCGCGTGATCACTTCGCCGGTCTGGGTCATCGCGAGCACCTCGCCGTCGCGGTTGACCACGACCGGCGCGATCTCGCCGTCCCCGTCGACGTCGCCCATTCGCGGCTCGGTGATCCGGGTCGACGCGCCGTACTGCTGTTTCCAGACGACCTCGCCGTCGAGGAGGTCGACGGCCCACACGCTCCCGGAGCCGCCGACGTACACCCGGCCGGGGTCCGCGTCCCCGACGGCGACCGGGCGGTCCTGTAGCTTGACCTCGTACCGGTCCGACCCGTCGCTCGTCTCGACGGTCTCTAGGTTCCCGTTCGCTCCGCCGAGCGCCAGCACCGGTCCGTCGCGGCTGTCCGCCGCGTTCCAGCTCAGCGGGTTCACGCTCGGCGCGGTCGTCCAGCGCGTCCGGCCGCGCTCGTCGAGCATGTGGACCGTCGCCGGACTCCCCGCGGTCGTCAGCACCGCGAGGCCGCCCCGCTCGTCGTCCTCGGCGTCGGGCTCGACGAGGAGCGGTCGCCGGTCGATCTCGCCCGACAGCGAGGCCTCGGCGAGCGCCTCGCCGTCGCCGTCGACGACGCGGACGCCCCCGTCCGTCGTGACCGCCGCGACCTCCGGACTCCCGTCGCCGGTGAGGTCGCCGACCGCGGGACGGAGCCCGGAGGGCCCGCCGAGGTCGACCGCGAACCGCTCCGTCCCGTCGGTCGCGTCGACGACGACCAGTTCGCCCCGCGCCGTCGTGAGCGCGACCACCGGGTCGCCGCCGAGGGTGGCCGCGGTGAGCCGGCTGACGCCGACGGGCCCGCCGTCTCCGTCGGAGTCGTTCCCGTCGGCGTCCCCGGAGCCGTCGCCGCCGCCGCGCTCCGCGTCCGGGCCGGCGACCGGGGCGGTCCAGGCCGTCTCCCCGCTTCCGGCGACCGTCGCGCGGACGACTCGCGACCCGTTCTCGACGGCGGGGCGGAGGAGGAGCGGGTCGCCGTCGACGGTCGCGACCACGGCCCCGGTGCCGTCGTCTCCGGCCGCCGGGTCGGACTCCCAGACCACCGTGGCCTCCGTCGCGGCGTCGTCGACGCCGACGAACGCGAACAGCGCCACGCCCACCCCGGTCGCGCCGCCGGCCACCAGTATCAGCGTCGCGAACAGGACGCGTCGGTCCATTTGAACCCCCTTCGGGCGTGGCCGTGAAACGGTTGTCGGATGCGGGCCCGCGGGTCGGGAGACGACACGGGGGAGCGCCGCCTACCGCTCCAAGAGCGTCGCCACGTGATCGGCGCGCGCCTCGCCCACGAGGTCGCGGAGCGTCCCGGGGTCTCGCTCGCCGTCGACGTTCACCAGGTAGACGGTCCCCTCGCGGTCGCCGTAAACTCCGTGGAGGTCGTAGACGAACCCGTACACCGTCGCGTCGGCCGCCTCCTCCCGGTCAAGAGCGAACGCGACCTGCTCGTGGACGTTGTACTCGACGAGTCGGTCGCGGACCGGGGGGCCGGCGTCGCTGTCCGGGTCTGCGTCCGTCTCGCCGACGACCGCGGGGTCGTCGAGTCCGGCCTCGACGATCGGCACGAGCCCCTCCACGTCGGCGCGGACGCCCGGTTCGGGCGGGAAATCGCCCGTCCGGACCGCCGTGAGCGCGGCCTCGACCGCGCCGCACCCGGTGTGACCGACCACCGCGAGGACCTCGGTGTGGGTGTGCCGGAGCGGGTACGCGACGCTCCCGTCGAGGACCCGCTCGCCGTCGACGACCGCGCTGACGGCGTTGCCGATGGCCCCGGAGGTGAAGAGGACGCCCGGCTCTTCGACCGCGAACATCCCCTCCTGCGAGACGCGGGAGTCGGAGCAGCAGACGGAGACGACGCCGGGACGCTGGCCGTCGCGGTGGCCGTCGAACGCACCGGCGGGGAGCGCAGCGACATGGTCGTCGTTGCGGTCGAGGAGGTCGGCGAGGATCCGGTGGTCCATACCGGCACCGTCGCTCGGCGGTGTGAAAAACGCCGTGGACGCGGCGGCGCTTCACCGACCGGTCGCCGGCGGTGGGGGTCGCGGCGGAGGGGCCGGTCAGGCGACGAGGCCGACCGCAAAGACCAGAGCGCCGACGAGGAACACCGCGAGGAGCGCGACCGTCGAGATCACGACCGCGGGCGCGAGCGCCTCCTCGTTCTCGTCGACCACGAAGTCTTCCAAGTTCCGCATGTCCGAGTCGTCGTCGCGGCGGGATTTGAACGCTTCGACCGAGGCCGCGCGCGCGAACGCGGGCGAGCAACGGAGTCGTCGACGCGGTCACGGACGCCGATCCGGGCCGGAAGAAGCCTCCCGCCGACGTGTTTTTGTGCGTCCGGCGAGGCGGATACGCCAAGACGATGCCACGCGAACAGTACCAGACGAAGCTCGAAGACCTCCGCGACGACGTCCTCTACATGAGCGAAGTGGTCGCCGAGCGCCTTCGGAAGGGGCTCGACGCCCTCGAACGCCAAGACGCGGATCTGGGCGAGGAAGTGATCGCCGGCGACGCCGAAATAAACGACCTCTACCTCGAACTGGAGGGGCAGTGTACGGACCTCATCGCGCTCCAGCAGCCGGTCGCGGGGGACCTGCGGTTCATCGCGGCCTCGTTCAAGATCATCACCGACCTCGAGCGGATCGCTGACCTGGCGACGAACCTCGGCGAGTACGCCAAACGGGCGGACCGAGAGGTGTTCCCGGACGTCGACGTCCAGCGCATCGGCGACGACACGCTGGCGATGCTACAGGAGGCGATGGACGCGTACGCGGAGTCGGACCCCGAGCGCTGCTACGCCGTCGCCGAGTCGGACGACGACCTCGACGCCGCCTGCGAGGCCGCGAGCGACCTCGTCGTCCGCGACCTCATCGAGCGCGACGAACTCCGCGAGGACGCGGACGTGGAGGCGACGATGCAGAACGTCTCGCGGCTCCTCCTCACGATCCGCGACCTCGAACGCGTCGGCGACCACGCGGTCAACATCGCCGCCCGGTCGCTGTACATGATCGAGAACGACGACGAACTGCTGTACTGAACGGCCGCAGCGACCGACTCCCGGCACCGTCGCGGTGACCCGCGGCGAACGTGTCACCGGTCCGGACGCTGTCCCCCTGTTATTTCCGCCCGAGCCGAGAGCCGTACGCATGGTTCTCGGAGCTATCGTCTCGTTCGTCGTCGCGCTGCTGGTCGGCGGACTGGGCATCTACGTCAGTGGTCGCATCGTCGCGGACGTCGACGACTACTCGCACGCGGTCGTCACCGCGCTGCTCGGTGCGGTCGCCTGGGCGATCGGGTCGCTGATCCCGCTGATCGGGTCCGCGGTCGCGCTGGTCGCGTGGGTGTGGGTGATCAAGTGGCGCTACCCGGGCGGCTGGAAGGACGCGGCGGTCATGGGTCTGGTCGCGTGGGCCGCGGCGCTGGTCGTCATCGCCGTCCTGAACGGCGTGCTGGGGCTCGGCATCAGCGCGTTCGGCGTGCCCGGCGTCTGATCCCCTCGTCGCCGCGAACGCGGTGCGGCGGCGGCCGTCAGACCGCGACCCACCACGCGACGGCGACCGCGGTGCCGCCGAAGACCGAACTCAGGACGGCGTGCCGACGGAATCTGTCGCGGAGGCGGTGACGGTCGCCCTCGCGGTCCGCGCCGTCGACCGGACACGTCTCGCTCCCCGTGCTACACTCCGGTAACAGATCGACGGCGACGTGGAGGAACACGCCGGCGGCGACGCCGAACAGGAGCCCGCTCTCCGGCGAGAGCCGGCGACCGAATCGACGCGCGGGACGCGTCCTGCGGCCGAGGCAACCGGTTCGACGCCGCGAGAGCCGCCTCGCCTGCGCGCTGGTCACGACACCCGCGAGCGCCCGAGGGGTTCACGCGGCGGGACTCCGGGCGTCGACCGAGCCGAACCCCTCAGTCGTCGGCGGCGGCCGGCGTCTTCGCCGACGCGGCCCGCGGCTCGGCGTCCGCCGACGCGGGCGTCCACGCCAACTCCTCCTCGTAACGGAACGCGCGGTGGTCCCGCGTGGGGTCGACGACCGTCAGGGAGAGCCAGTCGTTGTCCAACAGCTCGGTGACCGCGTCGTTGTCGGCCAGCGCGTCCGTGACGCGGTCGACGGGCGCGTGGACGACGGTCGAGAGGCGGAGCGGCTGGTGATACGGCGTGTCGGCGGCGGCCCTGACCGACTGGAGCGGCAGCCCGGTCAGCAGGTCGCCCCCGTTCCCCTGGTAGACGCCGACGTTGCCGACCGGGTTGTGCGTCACCTTCGACCCGCTGCCGTACGCCGCGTTGTCGACCGTCGAGAAGTAGTACTGTGCGTTGATCCACTGGGTGACGACCATCGGCCCGGCGAGGATCGCTTCGAGCGCGTCGCCGTCGGGGTCGGTCGTCCAGTCGTACGAGTGGAGGAAGGCGCGCCCGTCGAGGTCGAGGCCGCTCGTCAGTTCGCGGGGGCCGACGACGAACCCGGCGTTGCCGGCCAACCCCCACTCGGGGCGCGTCTCGGCCCAGTCGCCGGCGCGGCGCTCGGCCTCCCGCACGCCCGTCGCGTCACCGTCGGCGGCCGAGTCGGGTTCGCCGGTCGGGCCGACGCGCTCGGCGGTCGCGCGCTCGCGGGCGGCGTCGAGGTCCGCGCGCAGCCGCTCGACGTCGGCCGCGAGCGAGGCGGGCACGTCGCCGTCGTACAGCTCGACCTCGTCCGTCGTCGTGTTGTGTTCGGCGGCGAGGAAGACGGTGTCGTCGGGCACGTCGTGACCGCGCTCGCGAAGCCCGGTCCTGACCGCTGGATCGTTACAGATCGCGGCGAGGACGCGGGCGTTCGGCCCGCCGGGGTTGCCGGCGCACGCGCCGCAGTCCAGGCTCGACCCGTGGGGGTTGTTCGCCGTCTCGGCCGCGTGACCGGTGAAGACGACGAGGCGACCGAACTCTTCCCACCCCATCAGCTCGAAGGCGGTCGCGGCGTACTCGACCCGCTCCTCGCGGGTCAGCCCGACGGGGAGCCCGTCGGACGCGTCGCCTCCCCCGTGGACGCCCGGTTCGCAGAACTCGTGGTCGTCCGGCACCGCGTCGTCCGCGCCGGCGACGAGGTCGTACACCCGGCCGGGGACGAGCGTGCGCGCCGCGAGCGCGAGCCCGTAGCCGCTTCCGGCCCCCTCGACGAAGCTGAACGCGGTCGCGGGGTTCGAGCGCAGCGTCTCGATCACCGACCCGGCGGCCTCGAGGAGGCTCCCGAAGCGGTCGCGGCTCGCCCGCGTCTCCCCGTCCGTCGGAACCTCGGAGACGCGGTGTTGCGGCTCGAGGATGGGCGGGCAGGCGTCGACGGACACCGCGGAGTCGTACCCCCGATACTCGATCGGGACGCCGAAGAAGCCGGCGTAGCCGTGCGTCTCGTAGTCGCCGGTCGCCTCGACGTGCCGGCGGATCACCTCGGAGCGCGTGTCGATACAGAAGACGAGCTGAGCGTCCGGCCGGCCCGGGTCGTCGCCCTCCTCGCTCTCCGCGGGATCCCCCGTCTCACCGAGCCCCTCGCTCTCGGCGGCGACGCGGTCGACGAGCTCGCCGCGGTACCCGGCCTCCCACGCGCGCAGGAACGCCGCGGCGATCTCGTCGCTCGCTTCCATGCTCCCCGCGTCCGCCTCGGGCGGCGGCGAGAGGTCGACGCCGAAGGCGTCCGCCAGCGCGAGCCGCACCGCGAGGTACCCCGTCAGCGTGATCGGGTACGCGGACTGCCACGCGCCCCCGGCGGCGGCGCGCCGCTTGAGCAGGCCGGTCCAGCCGGGGAGCGCGGCGAACTGCGCCTCGAAGACCGACTCCCACTGCCCTCTCGGCTGCGCGTCCAGCGCGGACGCGATCGCCTCGGTCGGCGAGTCCGGCAGGTCGGCGACGAGACCTCCGTCCGGGACATCGCCGTCGTACGCGACCACCGACCGGAAGGCGNGGTTCGGCATCGACCACTTCGCGCGCCCCTCGTCGAGGAAGGCCGACAGCCACTTCGTCAGCACGCGGTCGACGCGCTCGGCCGCGGAGTCCGCGGGCGACCCGTCGCCGGCTCCGTCGCTCTCCTCCTCCGCGGCCGCCAGCCGCTCCAGCAGGCGCTCGGGGTCGGCGTCGTACCCGCGCTCGGTCAGCTCCGCGCCGAGCCGTTCGCGGTCGATCCGCCCGTCGTCGAGCGCCGCCCGGAACGTCTCGGCGCGCGGGTAGCCGCGGCCGCCGAAGCGGTCGGCCGCCCGGCTCACGGCCTCCTCGAACGGGCGGTCCTCGAAGCCGGAGAGGGGGTTCGCGGTCACGAACGAGTGGATCGGCCAGACCGAGGCCACGGCGCTCGCCGCCTCGTCGACCGCGGCGTCGATCGCGTCGTCAGTACTCATCGTACTCCTCCGTGGCGGTCAAGACGGTGTTCGGGGCGGGCCGTCCGGCGTTCAACAGCGCGACGTAGAGGCGCTCGCTGCGCTCGTAGACGCCGGTCTCGATCGCGACGTACGCCGCGAGGAAGCACCCGGCGACGAGCGCGTGGAGCGCGGTCAGTTCGGTCGGCGCGGAGACGACCGGCAGCCCGGCGAGGAGCCCCGAGACGGCCCGGTACGCGAGCGCGTACACCCCGATGGCCGGCAGCGCGACCAGCGGGACCGCCGCGTAGCGCGCCGCCGTCGAGAGGTCGGACCGGCGGACGGCGCTCCGGGCCGCGTGGAGCGTCGTGAGCGCGACGAACCCGGCCAGCAGGAGGCCGCTGTCGACGCTCGTCCCCTTCCCCGTCAGCAACGCGAACGTCGCGCCGCCGGCGAGCCCGGTCAGCAGCGCGACGACGGCCCCGCCGACGCTCGTTCCGGCCGGCTCGGTCTTCGTCGGCGCGGCGCGTTCGACCTCGTCGCCCGCGCTGAGGAAGTGATACGCCTTGTAGAACCCGTGGAGGATGAGGTGTGTGACCGCGGCGGCGAAGAAGCCGAGCCCGGCTTGGACGATCATGAACCCCATCTGTCCGATCGTCGAGCAGCCCAGTTCGCCCTTGACGTCCGACCGGACGGTCTTGAGCAGCTTCCCGGCGAGGGCGCTCGTCGCACCGACGGCCACGACGCCGAGCATGAGCCACGGCTCGACGGTCACCACGGGCGCGAAGCGGGTCAGCAGGATCCCGCCCGCGTTGACGAACCCGGCGTGCATCAGCGCCGAGGCGGGCGTGGGGGCGGTCATCGAGGAGAGGAGCCAGCCGTGGAACGGGACGAGCGCCGACTGGATCATCGCCGCGAGGACGAGCGCGGTCGCGGCGACGAGCCACGCGGGTCCGCCGAGCGCGTCGGCGTTCGCGGCGATCCCGGAGACCGCGGTCGCGCCGGTGGCCCACCACAGCGCGGTCAGGGCCACGCCGAGGAGCGCGCTGCTGGCGAGGAAGTACCTGCGGGCGACGCTCGCGGCGGCGCGCGCCTGCGGCCACCCCTCGACGGTCCCGACGAGGCGCGCCATCAGGAGGCCCATCGCCAGCCAGCACAGCCAGAACAGCGCGAGGTGGTCGGCCGCGACGAGCGCCATCACGGCGAGCGTGAACGCGAAGACCGCGCCGAAGAACCTCGTCTCGTGGGCGCTCCCGGCCATGTAGCGCCGCGAGTAGCTGTGAACGATACCGCTGAAGAACGTGACGACCGGCCACAACAAGACGGTGAGCCCGTCGACGGCGATCACGCCGGGGAGCTCCCACGGCCCGCCGAGTCGGAGTCGAGCGACGAGCACGGCGAGGCTCGCGGCGAACAGCGACCACGCGAGCCACGTTAGTGCGGCGGGGACGGACGACGTGTCCGCCGTCTCCCGGAGCGCTCCGACCGTCGGTTTCGAGGTGCGTCCTGACATCGTTCGGTCCGTCACGCGACCGCCTCCGGCCTCGGGTCCCGCCCCGAATCCGAATTCGGTCGCATCTATCCATATCTGAGAACACTCTGTGTATTAAATCTGCTTCTATTCACAAATCGTTCGTTTAAACCGCATTATAGAACATTACGGTTATCTCACGTCGGCGGGTGCGCCGCGGGACGGGTCGTCCCCGCCCGGCTCGATTCCCGAACCGTTCGCGATCGGCACTCAGGAAATCATATCGTTCCTCGGTCCGGAAAGAGGGTATGGAAGAAGTCTCGGGGACCGTCCTCATCGGAGAGTCGTTCGACCCCGTCCGGGGACGCGTCGTCGTCGACGAGGGGCGGATCGAGGCGGTCGAGGAGACGGACACCGACTCGACGGACATCGTGCTGCCGGCGTTCGTCAACGCGCACACGCACCTCGGGGACTCCGTCGCCAAAGACGCGGCCGTCGGCCTCTCGCTCGACGAGGCGGTCGCGCCGCCTGACAGCCTGAAACACCGCCGGCTGACGGCCGCCGACCGCGACGAACTGGTGTCCGCGATGCGGCGGACTCTCCGGCTCATGCGCCGGACCGGGACCGTCGCGACGCTCGACTTCCGCGAGTCGGGCCCCCCCGGCGCGCGGGCGCTGCGCGACGCGGCCGCTGGCGTCGGCGTCGACCCGTTCATCTTCGGAAGCGACGACCCGTCCGTCCTCGACGTCGCCGACGGCTACGGTGCCTCCGGCGCGAACGACGACGACTTCGCAGCGGAGCGGGCCGCCTGCGAGGAGCGCGGCGCCCCCTTCGCGATCCACGCCGGCGAACCGGACGCGACCGACATCCACCCCGCGCTCGACCTGGACCCGGACCTGCTCGTCCACATGGTTCACGCCGAGGAAGACCACCTGGAACGCGTCGCGGAGGCCTCGGTCCCCGTCGCGGTCTGCCCGCGCGCGAACGCGGTGCTCGACGTCGGTAAAGCGCCGATCCGCGAGCTGCTCGACCACACGACCGTCGCGCTCGGCACCGACAACGTCATGTTGAACCCGCCGTCGATGTTCCGCGAGATGGCGGACGCCGAGATGCGGTTCGACGTGACCACCGAGGAGGTGCTGCGGATGGCCACGACCGCCGGGGCCGAGATCGCCGGGCTGGACTGCGGGGTCATCGAGCCCGGCCGGCGGGCGGCGCTGCTCGTCCTCGACGGCGACTCGGACAACCTCGCCGGCTCGGTCGACCCGGTGCGCGCGGTCGTCCGACGCGCGACGGCGCTCGACGTCGAGCGCGTCGTCGGCTAATCCCCCTCGCCGTGCCGCTCGGCGTCGAACTTCCCGAAGGGCGTCGTCTGGTGGGTCCGCACGAGCACCTCGTCGGCGACGGTGACGCCCATGTCTAAGAGCGCCTGCGCCACGGGCGTGATGTCGCTGTCCGACTCGCCGACGACCGTCACGAGGAGGTTCTGCTCGCCGGTGACCAGCTCCTGGACCGACACGACGCCGTCGATGTCGAGGATGTCCGGAATGAGCTCGCCCCGCTCCGGGATGGAGGCGGTGCAGTAGAGCAGCATCCGGAGGGGATACCCCGAGCGCTGGTAGTCGACGCTGGCGCTGTACCCTTTGATGACGCCCTCCGACTCCAGCCGCTGGATGCGCTTGCGGACGGTGCTGTCCGAGGTGCCGGTCCGCTCCGCGATATCCCCGGACGAGGCGTTTCGGGCGTCCTCCTGGAGCGCGTACAGGATCGCGCTGTCGACCTCGTCGATCGATCCGTCGTCCATACCGGCGTGTCGTGGCACAGCCGCTTTACCTTTGTGCATCGTTCGGGCGTTCCGCCGTCACCGTCGAGGGCGCCGCCGAGTCGGATCTCGATGCCTACATACGGTCCCCCGCGGTTGGTCGGATATGGAGACGTACACCGCGGACATCGACGTGCGGTTCCGCGACATCGACGCGTTGGGCCACGTCAACAACGCCGTCTACGCGACGTACATCGAGCACGCGCGGACGCGTTTCTTCCGCGACGTCCTCGACCTCGACATCTCGCGGGCCTCGACCGTGCTCGCGTCGCTGTCGATCGACTTCCGACGGCCCGTCGAACTCGCGGACGACGCGGTCGCGGTGACCGTCGAGATAGCGGACCTCGGTCGGTCGAGCGCGACGATGACCCACGAGATCCGGGTCGGCGACGCCGTCGCGGCGGAGGCCGAGGCGACGCTCGTCGCCCTCGACCCGGAGACGGGCGAGCCGACGCCGATCCCGGACGACCACCGGGAAGCGATGGCGGCGTACCGAGACCGCTGAGGCGACGGTCCCGGATCCGGGGCGGCGACCCGCAGTCCAGAGCGGCGGTCCGGGGTGGCGGCCCGGGCGGCGATCCGAGGTCTCTCCCATCGCCGCGGTCGGACGCACACCTTCATGACGCCGCGGACGGATCGATCGGTATGACCGTTCGACTGTACGCCCTCGACGGGTGTCCGTGGTGCGAGAAGGCGGCCGACGCGTTAGACGACGCCGGCGTCGCGTACGAGACGGAGTGGGTCGACGCGCTCCACTCGGACCGGAACGAGGTCAAGCGCGTCAGCGGCCAGCGCGGCGTCCCCGTCCTCGTCGACGAGGAGCGCGGCGTGACGATGGCGGAGAGCGCGAACATCGTCGAGTACGTCGAGAGGACCCTCGCATGAGCATCTACACCGGCCGCGGCGACGAGGGCGAGACCGACCTCCGGGACATGAGCCGGGTGTCGAAGTCGAGCCACCGCATCGAGGCGTACGGCTCCGTCGACGAGGCGAACGCGCTGCTCGGGACGGTCCGACCCACGGGCCACGACGACGTCGACGACCTCTTGGAGACGATCCAGAATCACCTCCACATCGTTCAAGCGGACCTCGCGAACCCCGACCCCGACCCGGACGATCCGCAGGTCGAGAGCGACCACACCGAGACGCTGGAGGACCGCATCGACGCGTTCGACGAGGAACTGGAGCCGCTCCGGTCGTTCATCCTCCCGGGCGGCGGCGAGGCGGGCGCGGCGCTCCACCACGCCCGGGCCGTGGTTCGGCGCGCGGAGCGGCGCGTCGTCGACCTCGCGCGCTCGGAGCCGATCAACGAGGCGGTCGTCACCTACCTCAACCGCCTCTCGGACCTCCTCTTCACCCTCGGGCGGGTCGTCAACGCGCGCGACGGCGAGCCCGAGGAGTCGCCGACCTACTGACTCCCGTCGCCCGCAACCGAACGCGCGATTTTTCCCCGTCCCGCGCCACGTGCGGGTATGACGCTCGACAGCTACGCGGCGGCGGTCGCCGACCTCGACCCGGATCGCGGCGCGGTCGAGACGGCGGAGCTCGTCGTCACCGACGACGTGCTCGTGAAGGCGTTCGTCCTCGGCCCCGACGCGGCGGTCGACCCGCACGAGCACGCCGACGCCACCAACGTGTTCCACGTCGTGGAGGGCGAGCCGACCGTGATCCGCGACGGCGAGGAGGAGCCGCTCGCGGCCCCGGCGGTGGTGGAGAACGCGCGCGGCGCGGTCCACGGCGCACGCAACGACACCGACGACCGAGCCGTCCTGACGGCCAGCATCGCCCCGCTCAACTGATGGACGGCGAAATAGACCCCGAGGAGCTGTCGGCGCTGC
This sequence comes from Halorubrum coriense DSM 10284, assembly GCF_000337035.1. GTDB lineage: Archaea > Halobacteriota > Halobacteria > Halobacteriales > Haloferacaceae > Halorubrum > Halorubrum coriense. The sequence goes on along the minus strand of NZ_AOJL01000022.1, from coordinate 9,542 downwards.
TGGACGCGCGCGACGACGGCTCCCCCGACGAGTCGCTCCGCATCGTCGACATCCGCGACGAGCGCGCGTTCGACCGGGGCCACCTCCCCGAAAGCGAGTGTATCCCCTTCCCGGAGCTGACGAGCCGGGTCGCGGAGCTCGAGGGCAGCGACCGCATCGTCACCGTCTGCCCCCACGGCGTCGCCAGCCAGCAGGCGGCCCAGCTCATCGGCAGCTACGAGGGGACGCAGGCGGCGCGCGTCGAGAGCCTCCGCGGCGGCGTCGAGGCGTGGGAGCGAGAGATCGGCGACCTGCCCGCGTCGGACGACCCGGACGCGGGCGACGCCGACGAGGGCCCCGAGAGCCCGTTCTGACGCACGACGCTCGCCGCCGGCTCAGATAGCGCGGATCCGCACCCGCCAGAAGTCGCGGAACGCGTCGCCGAGCGCCGCCTCCGGCTTCCCGGTGGCGTCCGACACGTCGGTGACGTCGGCGCGCTCGCGGACGCGGCCCAGCACGCTTCGCTCGCCGACGACGATCACGCGGTCGACGTCGCCCCCCGCCGCGACCTCGGCGAGCGCCTCGTCCGCCCGGTCGAGGTGGTCGTCGATCTGCCCCTCCCGGCGGCGCTCGAAGCGGCCCTGCGAGAAGCCGCCCTTCGAGTGCGCCTCCTTCACGTCGGTGGTGAACCCCTCGAAGGCGACCCGCTCTGCGCCCTCGTAGGTGCCGACGGCGAAGGTGTCGGAGCGGACCACGGCGAACGCGAACCGGCCGCTCGGGCGGAACCACGCCTCGTCGAGCCGGAACCGGTCGCTCCACCGGTCGAACGGCTCGGGCTCGACGGGCGGCGTCAGCGCGGCGCTCACCGCGCCGGTGTCGTCGGCGAGGACGACCGCCGGCGCGGCCCGCCGAACGAGCGCCGTGCGGTCGCCGAACCAGTCGGAGACGGTCTCGGGGACTGAGTCGCCGTCCGGGACGAACGCGGTGAGCAGCCCCTCTGGGTCGTCGCTCTCGACGGCCCGGAACCGGTCGAGCGCGTCCGCCACCCGCGAGCCGCTGCGGTCGCTCACGCGACGGAACTCGACCGACGCCTCGGTCCCCTCGGCGCGCTCCAACCGCTCCTCTAACGACTCGATCCGGTGTTCGAGCTCGTTGACCCGCTCCTCGGCGCGCTGCCGGTCGGCGACCGCGTCGGACCGGCGCTCCTCCTCGGCCTCGGCGCGGCGTTCGAGGTGGCGCTTCTCCTCTGCTAACTCCTCGATGCGCTCCTTCAGCTCGGCGCGCCCGAGCAGCCTGTCGATCATACCGAAACCGCGACCCGCCGCGACCTAAAAGGTGCGTCTGTGACGGCGACGTGCGCCGGTCTCGGTGCCCTCCGCGCCTCGCTTCCCGTCCGGTGCGGTCGCCTGCGCAGCCGTTCGCCTTCGCGGTGTTGGGTACGTGCCCTTCGCGCCCGACCCGCCGGCCGCGCCTCCGTCACCGTTTTGCCGTCTCCCGACCCCTCGGGAGGTATGTCGTCTCAGTCCCTCCAAGAGGAACCGAAATCGGGCACCGGCGTCACCGCCGATCCGGACCTCGACTGGCTCTCGATCGAGGACGACGAGGAGATCCGATGGGCGAGCACGCCGCACAAGTACAGCCTCGTCCCGGCGCTCGTCGTCGGCGTTCCCCTGTCGCTCGTGCTCGTCGGGATCCCGATCGTCGTCGCGAGCTACCTCCAGTACAAGAACACGAACTACGTCGTCACGAACAAGGGGCTCTACAGCAAGCGCGGCATCCTCTCCCGGGACGTGAAACAGATCGGGTTCGAGAAGGTACAGAACATCTCCTACTCGCAGTCGGCCGTCGGTTCGTCGCTCGGGTACGGTTCGGTCGAGGTCAGCACGGCCGGCGGGTCCGGCGTCGAGCTACAGTTCCGGAGCATTCCGGACCCGGCGTCGGTCCAGGAGCTGATCGCCAGAGCGATCGACGCCCGCCAGCGAGACGGCGCCGACGGCGACGGCGACGCCGACGACGTGCTCGCGGAGATCCTCGTCGAACTCCGCGCGATCCGCTCCGCGGTCACCGGCGAGGAGGCCCGCATCGACGCCGAGACGCCCACCGCGACCGGCGAGGACGCCGGCAGCGAGCGGTCCGCCCCCGAGGGGGCGCACGAAGACCGATGACCGGCGACTGGTGGTTTCGACGCGACGACGAGACCGTCGCGTGGACGGGCCGGCCGCGGCTGTCGGCGGCGCTCGGCGGGGTCGTCGCGGGCGTCGCGACCGCCGTCGTCGCGCTCCTCGCGGCGGCCGCGGTCGACCCCCGAATCGCCGCGGCGACCCCGCTGGGGGTCGGTATCGCCGGCTGGGAACTGCTCCGCGTCAAACGGACCGAGTACGTGATCACGAGCCGGGCGATATGGTCGAAACGCGGCGTGCTCGGCCGAACGGTCCGTCGCGTCGGACTGTCGCAGGTTCAGAACACGGCCCACAGTCAGTCGGTGACCGGTTCGGCGTTCGGGTACGGCACGGTCACGGTCGAAGTCGCCGGCGGGCCGGACCTCGAACTCCGCCGGATCGACGACCCGCAGGCGATCCGACGAGAGATCACCGACCGGACCGGGTCCGGTGACGCCGGGCTCCCCGGGACGGTCGAACAGTGGCGGGCGGTGCTGTCCGTCGTTCGCGACATCGAGGCGGCAGTCGAATAGCGAGGGCATCCCGCCGCGTCCGGCTGGCGAGGCCGTCACGTGGCCGGTCCGTACTCCCTTCGGAGCCTGGATCGAGCCCCCTCGCGCGTCTTGAAGTATCGCCGGTCACCGTCGGTCGTCCGAACCGCCCAGCCGTACGTCTCGCTGTCGGGGTGATACCAGCGCTCGGCGTGCGCGTCGAAGACCGACGCCGCTTCCCCGTCCGGGTGATCCGTTTCGCGGCTGTCGTCGTCGGTCGCGGGCGACGAGTCGCCGGAAGTTCCGTCGTCGTCGGGCTCGACAAGGAGGTCCCGCGTGATCAGGTCCGCGTCGACTTCCATGCCGGGTCCGTAGCCGCGTTCGACGGCGGCGTCCGTCGCTCGCATCAGGATCTCTTGGATATCCCTCACCGGCGCGTCGTCCGGCGCCGCCCGCTCGTAGCTTCCGTCGCTCCGCATCACCCACCGGCGGCGGTTGTCCGCGAGCGACGCTTCGAGAACGAACCGGAGCTGCCTGCGCAGTTCCGGGGTCTCGACCGGAGTGACCGCCTCGACGCGGTGGTCGAGGTTGCGCGTCATCCAGTCCGCGGAGCCGGTGTACCACTCGGGGTCGCCCGCGTTCTCGAAGTAGAAGATGCGGGCGTGTTCGAGGAATCGGCCGACGATCGAGTGGACGGTGACGTTCTCGCTGACGCCTTCGAGCCCGGGGCGGAGCCGACAGATGTCGCGGACGATGAGGTCGATCTCGACCCCGGCCATCGACGCGCGGTAGAGCTCCGCGACCATGTCGGGGTCCTCGAGGCCGTTCACCTTCACGACGATCCGCGCGCGGCGGCCGGCGCGGGCGTGCTCGGCCTCGCGACGGACCATCTCGGTGAAGCGCTTCCGCATCGTCACCGGCGCGATGAGGAGCTTCCGGAACGCCTCGTTGAGCGTCGGACCGGTGAAGAAGTTGAAGACGTTCGTGAGGTCCTGCCCGACGTCCCGGTCGGCGGTCAACAGTCCAAGGTCCGAGTACCCCTTGGCGGTCTCGGAGTGGTAGTTGCCCGTCCCGACGTGCGAGTAGAGCTGGACGCCGTCCGCCTCCTGTCGGACGACGAGCGCCGTCTTCGTGTGCGTCTTCAGCCCGATGGTCCCGTAGGCGACGTGGATGCCCTCCTCCTCGAGGCGACGCACCCATTCGAGGTTGTTCTCCTCGTCGAACCGGGCCTTGAGTTCGACCATCACCGCCACCTGTTTGCCGTTGTCCGCGGCGTCAATGAGGCTCTGGATCACCTTCGAGTCGCTCGCCGTCCGATAGATCGCGGCCTTGACCGCGAGGACGTCCGGGTCGGTCGCGGCCGCGTCGAGGAACCGCTGGACCGTGCCCTCGAACGTGTGGTAGGGGTGGTGGACGAGGAGGTCGTCGGTGCGGATCTCGTCGAATATCGGGCGCTCCTCGCCTCGGGAGTCGCCGACTTTCGGTGGGAGTCGCGGGTGTGACCGCGGCGTCCACGAGGGGAGTTTGAGCTCCGGTCGGTCCAGATCGACGAGTTCGAAGAAGTCCTCGTAGTCGATCGGGCCCTCCCGGTAGAAGACCTCTCGCACGTCCACTTCGAGGTGTTCCGTCAGAATCCGCACCGACTCGTCGGGCATATCGGCGTCGACCTCGAGGCGGACGACCGTCGCGAACCGCCGCTGTTCGAGCACGTCCTCGATCGCGTCCACGAGGTCCTCGGCGACCTCCTCGTTGCGCCGCACCTCGGCGTTCCGCGTCACCCTGAACTTCGAGACGTCGAGGACTGTGAGCCCGGGGAGAAGCAGGTCGAGATTGGCTTCGATGAGGTCCTCGATGAGGACGTACTGCTCGGAGGCGTCCGGTACCTCGATGAGCCGCGGCTGATTCGGCGGGATCTTGATCCGGGTAAACGTCGTCTCTTCGCCCGTCTCGGTCGAGAGGACGGCGAGCGAGAGCGAGAGGTTCGAGATGAACGGGAACGGATGCGCGGGGTCGAAGGCGAGCGGCGTGAGCGTGGGGAGGACTGACTCCTCGAAGTACGCCTGAAGCCGGTCGCGCCGGTCGCCGCGCAGGTCGTCGTACTCGCGGATCGCGACGCCCGCGTCCGCGAGTTCGGGTCTGAGTTCGCTCCGCCAGTAGGCGTCCTGTCGGTCGAACAGCGGTCGCGCGGCGTCGATGACCTCGTCGAGCTGCTCGCGGGGCGTGCGCCCGTCCGGCGTCGTCGTGGTGATGCCCGCGGTGATCTGCTGTTTGAGCCCCCCGACGCGTTTCATGAAGAACTCGTCCGTGTTCTTCGTGAAGAAGGCCACAAACCGCAGGCGTTCGAGCGGCGGGTTGCGCTCGTCAGTGCCCTCGCTGAGGACGCGCTTCTGGTACGCGAGTTCCGACAGTTCCCGGTTGAGGTAGTACCGGGGTGCTGTCAGATCTGGATCGTCCATGTGGTACGTACGTTGTTAACTTTGTTCGTACTACTTCACCCTAATTGACAATTTTCGCTCACTTCGCCGCCGGGAGCGCGTTCTGGCGGCCCCCTCTCACGGCTCCGCGGTGGAATGCCGCCGCGATCGGGGGACGGTGTTCGGTGAACAGAGCGGTCGCTCGGCTCCGGCAGAGCGACGGTGACACCAGTCAGAGGACCCCCGCCCCGCCGAGGATCAGGCGGACCCCGATGATCGCGAGGAGGCCGAGAACGACTCCGCGCCGGAGCCGCTCGCTCACGCGCTCGCGGAGGCGGGTCCCGACGGCGACGCCGGCGACCGCGGGGACCGCGGCGGCGGCCGACGCGAGGGCGAACGCGGCGTCCGGGTAGAGTCCGAGCGCGGCCGCCGCGCCGACGCGCAGGCCGTTGATCCCGACGAACACGAGCGCCACGACGCCGACGAACAGCCCGTGCGAGAGGTCGAAGCTCCGGACGAACGCGACAAGCTGGACGCCGACGTTCGTCGCGCCGAACAGGACGCCGGAGACGACGCCCACGACTCCCATGACGAGCGGCGTCTCGGCGTTCGCTCGGCCGGCCGAGGCCGGCAGCGACGGAAGCGGGACCGCGCGCTGCGCGGTCGTCACGAACCCGAGCGAGACGACGCCGAGCAGGACGCGGAGCGGGGCCGCCGGGAGCCGATCGAGCAGCGCCATCCCCGCGACGGTGCCGAGGAGCGCGGCCACGAGCAGCGGCGCGAACCGGGCCCCGCAGGTGCGGAGCTCCTCGCGGGTGAGCTCTCCGACGAGCGCGACGTTCACCGCGAACATCGGGACGATCATGAACGCGACGGCGGTGGCCGGGTCCAGCGCCGACGCGAGCGCCATCGTCCCCGCGACGGCGAAGCCGAACCCCGCGACACCGTTGACGGCGCCCGCGACCGCGACGACGATCGCGATCGTCGCCGCCAGTTCCGCCGTGAGTGCGAAGGACATACGTTCGACACGAGCCGGACCGGCATAACAACTCAGAGTGTCCGACCGGGCGACGCCGGTGCGGTTCGCGAGGCGAGCGGCGGCCGAACGCTCCAAACGCCGAGCCGGGAGTCGCGCCGTGACGGGCCGTCCAGCGGTCAGCGAACGCCGGCACGATCGAGCGGAACCTCCACGCGAAACGCACCAACGAGGTATCAATAGCGTTCTGTAGCGCCCCATCGATACCGGCGCGGTCCCGCGATCTCCGAGGCCACTTCTCCGGGCACACCACACCGCCCGGATCCGCGGACCCCTCGATTTCGCATGCGGTGCGAGTCGGACACCACGGGAGTCCGTCCCGAGGCAGTCTCCCCTTACTGGTCGAGCGGGTCGTCGGTCGACGTCACGGAGACCGGCGATCGCTCGCGGGACCCGATCGTCTCCCCGACGTCGGCGTACTCGTCGTCGTGGCGGTGACACGCGCTGTGCCAGCTTCCGGCGTGTCGGGTCGCGTTCGGGTGGACCGTCTCACACGCCGAGCCGAACGTCGAGTTGAACCGCTCGATGACCGCGTCGTTCTCGCCCGCCGCCGCGCTCGCTATTTATAAACCCGCCACGAAATCGGCGTCCTACGCGTTCACGAACGGCTCCCATCCCTCCCAGCGCAGCAGCGCCTCGGCGCGGTCGGCGTCCGCCAACAGCACGTTCCGCCGGTCCGGGAGCGTCTCGTCGGCGAGTCTCTGGGGAATCGCGAGCGTGCCGCTCGGTACGTCGTCGTCGCCGCCGACCGGGATGTGGCCGCCGTCGACTTTCATGACGAGAGGCGCGTCGAGTCGTTCGACGCCCTCGCCGTCCGCGTACAGCTGCTCGTTGACGTGTTCGTGGTCCGCCCGCTGGATGACGGCGCGCTCGCCGTCGTGGGGTTCCACGTACAGTTCCCCCAGATAGTAGCCGCTCGAGAATCGCTCGAACATTCTATGCGTGTCAAACTCTACCACGACTGTATATAAGTGTTTCTCGGCCGTGATCGGCGCTGATAATCAGGCCGGAACCGGGTCTCGCCCGCGGTCAGCGCCCCCGAGCGCGCCGTAGCCGAGCGATCGCCGAGGCGTCCGCCCTCAGTCCCCGTCCGAGCGCCGCGCCACCTCGTGGCGGCCGAACCCGTACCGCAGCCGATTCGCGAGCCGCCGCGAGAAGCGGCCCTCGTTGCGCGAGTCGAACCGCTCCGCGAGCGCCTGATAGATGATCGGCACGGGGACCTCCTGTTCGAGCGCCTCCTCGACGGTCCACGTGCCCGTCGAGCCGCCCGCGACGCGGTCCGCGACGTCGCCGAGGTCCGACCCCTCCTCGCGGAACGCCTCCTCGCAGAGCTCCAACAGCCACGACCGGATCACCGCGCCGTTGTTCCAGGTGCGCGCGACCGACTCCATGTCGAGGTCGTAGCGCCCGTCGGCGAGGAGTTCGAACCCCTCGCCGTACGCCTGCATCAGCGCGTACTCGACGCCGTTGTGGACCATCTTCACGTAGTGGCCCGACCCGGACTCGCCCATGCGGTCGTGGCCGTCCGGGCCGGTCGCGACCGCGTCGAAGACGGGGACCATCGCCTCGTAGGCCCACTCGGGGCCGCCGACCATCAGCGAGAAGCCCGCCTCCGCGCTCGCCGGGCCGCCGGAGGTGCCGCAGTCGAGGTACGCGGCGTCGGTCGCCGCGGCGCGCCGCGTGGACGCCTCGAAGTGGGAGTTGCCGCCGTCGACCACGACGTCGTCGGCGTCGAGGTGCGGTTCCAAGTCCGCGAGCGTGGCGTCGACCGCGTCGCCCGCGGGCACCATCAGCCAGATGCGTTTTTCACTTCCCAGTCGGTCGCAGAGGTCCGCGACCGAATCGGCCGGCTCCGCGCCGTTCTCGGCCGCCTCCGCGGTCGCCTCCGCCGAAAGGTCGAACGCGACCACGTCGTGGCCGGCCGCGAGCGACCGGTTCGCGACGATCTGCCCCATCCGCCCGAGTCCGATGACCCCGAGTTCCATGCGCGAGGGGTGGCGACCGCCCGCCGTAGTGGTTCCGGTTCACCCGCCCCCGAACCGTTTTGTCGGCGGGCGGAGTGCCGCGGTCATGGGACGCGTCAACGAGGCCGACCTCGACTGGAGCGAGACGGACCGCGGCGAGACTCGGTTCCGGCGGAAGCAGCTGGCCGACGCGGCCGGCGGCGAAGGGATCGGCTGTAGCCTCTACGAGCTTCCCGCCGGGGCGAAATCGTGGCCCTACCACTACCACGCCGCCAACGAGGAGGCCCTCTACGTCCTCGCCGGCGAGGCAACCCTCCGCCACGGCGGCGACACGGAGTCGATCGCGGCCGGCGACTACGTCGCCTTCGCGGCCGACGAGTCGGGCGCGCACCGCGTCGTCAACGAGGGCGACGAGCCCGTGCGCTACCTCGCGCTGTCGACGATGACCGAGCCGGACGTGACGGTGTACCCCGACTCGGGGACGTTCGGCGTCTTCGTCGGGTCGCCGCCCGGCGGCCGCGACGAGCGCGCGCTGTCCGGGTACTACGACGCCGACGGCGACGTCGACTACTGGGAGATGTAGCGGCGCGGGCGACCGCGGAGCGTCGACGCCCGTGGTTTCAGGCCCCGTCGCCCTCGGCCGCCGCCTCCCGCTCGCCCAAGTGCGCGCGCAGCGCGTCCACGTCCTTGTTGCCCGCGCCGGTGTTGAGCAGGACGACGGTGTCGTCGGGGCCGAACTCGCCCGACTCCGCGAGCGCGGACGCCCCCGAGACGGCGGCCGCGCAGGTCGCGCCCACCTCCAGCCCCTCCGTCCGCGCCACGTCGACGGCGGCGTCGAGGATTTCCCGGTCGGTCGTCGCGACGGCCCCGCCGTCGGACTCGCGGATCGCCTCCAAGATGAGGTGACTCGCCCCCGGGTCGGGGATCGCGATCCCGTTACACGCCGTGTCGACCTCGTCGTCTGCGAGCGGCTCGTGGCGGTCCGCGCCCGACTCGTACGCGCTGACGACCGGGGCACAGCCCGCGGCCTGCGCGGCGTACATCGGGACCAGCTCGTCGGTCCACCCCAGCGCTCTGGCCTCCCGGGCGGCCTTGTGCATCCCGACCAGTCCGACGCCGCCGCCGGTCGGGTAGACGACCGCGTCCGGGGCCTCCCAGTCGAGCTGCGCCAGCAGCTCCAGCGCCATCGTCTTCTTGCCCTCGTGGCGGTACGGCGTGACGAACGTCTTCGTCGAGTACCACTCCGGGTGGTCGTCCATCGCCTCGGCGTACGCTGTCCCGGCGTCGCCGATCTGCGAGTCCCCGTCCACCGGGTCCGTGACGGTCAGGTCCGCGCCGTGGACCTCCGTCATCGCCTTCTGGGTGAACCCCGCCCGCGACGGGAGGAACACGTGCGCGTCGAGGTCGGCGCGGGCCGCGTACGCCGCGGCCGCCTGTCCCGCGTTGCCGGCGCTGTTCAGGGCGACCTCGCTCGCGCCGTGCTCGCGCGCCGCCGTCAT
>NZ_AOJL01000021.1 GCF_000337035.1 Halorubrum coriense DSM 10284 | reverse complement strand
GGGTCGAGGATGCCGTCGCAGTCGGGACACCGGTGCGTCGCCGCCTCGGCGTCGAACGTCTCTCCGCAGTTGACGCAGGTCAGACCGACGAACGCGTCCGTGGTCTCCATGGCAGCGCGCTCGCGCGCCGGGCCCTTCGGTGCTGCGGTCGCGGCGGGTACTTACGATCGAAACGTATGAAGCGGTACGCGGAGGGGGTCCGCGGTCGTACGGTTTCGCGAGATGCCCGACCCAGCGACCGTGGCCGACCCGCCGGCGGAGTCGAGGTGGAAGCGATGAGTCGAACGGAACTGCGGTTGGACCTCCCGACCGGATCGTGGCTCGGAGACGCCTCGCGGGCGGTCCCGTCGGCGACGCTCCGGGTCGCGGAGACGATCGCGGTCGACGGTTCGGCCGCGCTCGGCGGTGACGACCGCGCGCCGACCGACGGCGACGGCCCCGCGCCGGCAGACGACGGCCGAGAGGCGGCCGCGACCGTCCTCGTCGGCGGCACCGACAGGGACCGCGTCGGGCGCGCGCTCGCCGACCACGAGCGCGTCGCGCGCGTGACGGCGGTCCGGCGTCGGGGGGACGTCCGCACGCTGCGGGTCGTCGGCCGCGCGCCCGCCTACCTCTCCGCGGCGCGGGCGGTCGGCCTCCCGATCGAATCGGCGGTCGAGGTCGCGGACGGCCGAGCGATCGCGACCGTCGTCGGCGATCAGAACCGGATCGAGGCGTTCGGCCGGCGGCTCGCGGGCGACGGGGTGACGGTGGGCGTCGCGGCGACCGGCACCGACGGCTCCGACCGGACGCTCACCGAGGCGCAGCGCGAACTCGTCTTCGAGGCGGTCCGGGCGGGGTACTACGACACCCCGCGCCGGTGTACGCTCACGGAACTGGCCGAGGCGAACGACATCGCGAAGTCGACCTGTAGCGAGACGCTCCACCGCGCCGAGGGACGAGTGATGCGGCGGTTCGTCGACGGCGACGGGCCGTTCGCCCCGCCGTCGGACGCCGGGGACGAGGCGGCGGTGAACCGAGCGCCTTCCGCGGCGGTCGGGCTCGACGCCGACGAGGGCGACGCCGACAAGCTCGACGCCGACTAGCCGGACGCGGGCGACACCGACCGCGAAGAGAAGGTGCGGTCCGCGGCGACCGCTCCGCGACGCGACCGGTCGGTCCGCTGGCGGTCGGGCTCCTTACTCCCCGTCGAGCGCCTGCCACGAGAGGCGCGGGTTCCGCGCGGCGCCGACCTGATCGATCCGGGCCGCGGCGGTGCGGTTCGGGGCCGCGTCGAGCGCCTCGTCGGTGTCGGCGTACGCGAGGTTGAACGCCTCGGCGAGGTCGTCGAGCGAGGACCGCCCCTCGATCTCCGTCGGCTCCGTCAGCATCGCCTCCGGCACCATCTCCGGCCACTTCGTCGTCGGCGGGTGGACGCCGAAGTCGAGCATGCGCTTCGCCACGTCGGCGGCGTCGCGGTCGCCCGCGGTCGCCGCGAACTCGTGGTGGAAGGGCCCGTGCGGCACGTCGAGGTCGATCCGCTCGGCGAGGTAGTTCGCGTTGAGGACGGCCTTCGCCGCCGCGTCGGCGAGCCCCTCGTCGCCGAGGCGGGCGATGTACGCGTACGCCTTGATCAACACGAGCCAGTTGCCGGCGAAGCCGTGGACCCGTCCGATCGTGTGGTCCGGCTCGAAGCGCTCGTACCCCTTCCCGCCGTTCGTGTCCCGCACCCGCGGCGTCGGGAGGAACGGGGCCAGCTCGTCCACGACGCCGACCGGGCCGGCTCCGGGGCCGCCGCCGCCGTGCGGGGTCGCGAACGTCTTGTGGACGTTGTAGTGCATCACGTCGAACCCCATGTCGCCGGGGCGGCCGCGGCCGAGCAGCGCGTTGAGGTTCGCGCCGTCGTAGTAGAGCAGGCCGCCGGCGTCGTGGACGATCTCCGCGATCTCGGTGATGTCGCGCTCGAAGAGGCCCACCGTGTTCGGGTTGGTGAGCATGAGCGCGGCCGTCTCGTCGCCCACCGCCGCCTCCAGCGCCTCGAGGTCGACGCGGCCGTCCTCGCCCGAGGGCAGCTCGACCACGTCGTAGCCGGCCGTCGCCGCGGTCGCGAAGTTCGTCCCGTGCGCCGACGCCGGGATCACGACCTCAGAGCGGTCGTTCCCGTGGTGCTCGTGGTACGCCTTCGCGACGAGAATTCCAGTCAGCTCGCCCGCCGCGCCCGCGGGCGGCTGGAGCGTGACGGCGTCCATCCCGCCGATGTCGGCGAGGGCCTCCTGGAGCCGGTACTGGAGTTCGAGGTTCCCCTGCGCCGAGCGGGCGGAGCGGTCGGGGTGGATCGCCGCGTTCGGGTCGGCCGCCACGTCCTCGGTGAACTTGGGGTTGTACTTCATGGTACAGCTCCCCAGCGGGTACGGCCCGGCGTCGATGGCCCAGTTCATCTGCGAGAGCCGGGTGTAGTGACGCGCCGTCTCCGGCTCCGAGGGGTTCGGCAGCGTCAGCTCCTCGCGGGTCAGGTCGTCCGGCAGCGGCGACTCCTCGCGCACGTCGACGGTCTCTTCGCCCTTCTCCGAGAGCAGCGGCTCCCGGACGTCCTCGCCGTCTCGCTCGTAGTTCGCTTGGTCGTGGATCATCTTACAGCACCCCCTCGAAGGCGGCGACGAGCCCGTCCGTCCGCCCGGCGTTCAGGTCCGTGACGCACACCTGTAACAGGTGGTCGTCGATCGCGTGGACGGCGAACCCCTCGGCCTCGAGGTCCTCGGCGATGACCCCGGCGGGCTGGTCGACGTGAACCGCGAACTCGCGGAAGTGGTGGCGGTCGTGGACGGGCGCCGTCGCCCCCGACAGCCCGTCGATCCGGGCCGCCAGCGTCTCGGCCTCGCGGACGCAGTCGTTCGCGAGGTCGACGAGGCCGTCCGGGCCGAGCGTCGCCGCGTGGATCGCCGCGCGGAGCGCGACCCACGCCTGGTTCGTACAGATGTTCGAGGTGGCCCGCTCCTTGCGGATGTGTTGCTCGCGCGTCTGGAGCGTCAGCGTGTACGCGCGGTCGCCGTTCGCGTCCTCGCCCGCGCCGACGAGTCGGCCCGGGACCTGTCGCAGGAAGTCGTCGCGGCAGGCGAAGATGCCGAGCCCCATCCCGTAGCTGGTCGGCAGCCCGAGCGAGCCGGCCTCGCCGACGACGACGTCCGCGCCGACCGTGGCGGGGGATTCGAGGACCGACAGCGCGACGACGTCGGAGCCGAGCGCGAACAGCGCGTCCGTCTCGTCGGCGATCTCGCCGATCGCCGCGAGCCGCTCTTCGAGACAGCCGCGGACGGTCGGGCTCTCCGCGTACACCATGACGACGTCGTCGCCCGCGCGGTCGGCGAGCGCGTCGACGTCGGCGGTCCCGTCGGCCATCGGGTACGTCTCGACGGTCAGGTCGGCCCCGTCGCAGTAGTTCTCCAGCACTGCGCGCTTCCCCTCGCGGAGCTGCGCGGGAACGAGGACGGTGTCGCCCGCGGTGGACCGGACGCGGTCCGCGAGCGTCGCGGCCTCGCCGAGCGCGGTCGCGGCGTCGTACATCGAGCAGTTCGCGACGTCGAGCCCGGTCAGCTCGACGAGCATCGACTGGTACTCGAAGAGGGCCTGGAGGAACCCCTGCGACACCTCCGGCTGGTACTGGGTGTAGCTCGTGAGGAACTCGGCGCGGTCCGAGAGGTGGTCGACGACGCTCGGCACGTAGTGGGCGTAGTGGCCCCGGCCGAGGAACTCCGTGAGGTCGTCGTTGCGCTCGAAGATCCGCGCGCACTCGTCGCGTATCTCGCGCTCGGTCCGCGGCTCGATGCCGAAGTCGCCGTCGAAGGCGACCGGCTCGGGGATGTCGAACAGCGCTTCCTCGTCGTCGACGCCGACGGCCGCCAGCATCGCCGCGGTCTCCTCGTCCGTGTGGGGCGCGTACGGTGTGCCGTTCGCCCGGCTCATCGGCGCGTCCCGTTCCGTCCGCTCTCTGTCGGTCGGTCGTCGGTGGCTCCTCGGGTCGCGGGTCGTCGGTCCACGGGTGTCGTGGTGTCGGAAGGTGGCGTGGTCATGGTCGTGTGTCCGGGTGGTGGTTCGTCCGAGGCCGTCGTCCCGCCCTCGGCGTCGCGTCCGTGGCGATCAGGCGATCTGGTCGTCGTACTCGTCGGCGTCGAGGAGTCCCTCGGCGTCGCCCCCCTCGTCGGGGGCGACTTCGAGCATCCAGCCGTCGCCGTACGGGTCCTCGTTGACGAGCTCCGGGCGGTCGAACAGCGCCTCGTTGACCGCGACGACTTCGCCCGCGACGGGCGCGTACAGGTCCGAGACGGCCTTGATCGATTCGACGACGCCGAACGCCTCGCCGGCGGCGACCTCGTCGCCGACCCCGGGGAGTTCGACGAACACCACGTCGCCCAGTTCGTCCTGCGCGAAGTCGGAGACGCCGATCCGCACCGTCTCTCCGGTCGTCGCCCACTCGTGCGATTCCAAGTACCGTCTGTCGTCGGGAACGTCGAAGCTCATTGGTCAGAGTCGCCGCGGTCCGCCCGGACGCCGGCCCGCGGAGTCGCCGCGCCGTCGAGGTCGTCGACGGCGACGACCCGTCGACCAGCCGTCGGGGGCGTCCGCGATCGGGAGGCGGTCCGCGACACGTGTGATTCACCCTTCTGACGACGAGGAAATAAAAGGTGTGTTCGCGGCGGTCGAGCCGGAGAACGGTGGTCCGAACCGTCCGGTCGGGTCCGCGGGCCGCGCCCCGTCACGTCCACCGGTCGAGCCCGGTCTGGACCTGCGACTCCGCGATGCGCTCGAACCCCCGCTCGACCTCGTCGGGGTCGACGCCCCACTCGTCGACGACGTACTCGCGGGCGGCGGCCACGTCCGGGTTCACGTCCGCGTCGACCGCGACCTCCGTCGCCGGCGGGTCCATGAACAGCTCCCGGATCGCCTCGGCGTTGGGGATCTCGGCGTCGCGGGCGTCGAGGACGCCCCAGAGGTCGCCGTGTTCCGTGACCGCCTTCACGGCCGTCTTCGGCCCGACCCCGCGGACGCCCTCGTTGAAGTCGGTGCCACAGAGCATCGCGACGTCGACGAGCCCCTGCCGGTCGAGGCCGAGGTCCGAGAGCGTCGCCGCGAGGTCCATCAGCTCCGGGTCGCCCTTGCTCGTCAGCTGTCGGAGCGTGGTCGGCGCGCCGAACAGCAGCGTGTCGTAATCCTCGCTCCCGGCGTGGTCGACCGTCCCCGCCGCCGCCATCTGCGCGCACTGCGCCTCCCCCTCCGCGGGCGCCTCGACGACCGGCACGTCGAGGAGTTCGAGGAGCTCGCGGGTCGTCTCCTGTATCGTGTCGGTGAGCCGCTGCGTGCGCGCCTCCAATCGCGCCGCCTCGACCGCGTCGCCGCGCTCCTCGGCGGCCGCCTTGCGCTCCTCGGCGGCCTCGCGTTTCTCGCGCCGCTCGGCCACCTCGTCGGCCTTCAGGTCGGTGACCGCGCCGTCGAACACCATCACCGGGATCAGGTCGTGTTCGAAGAACTTCGGGAGCCCCTGAACGACCCCGATGAGGTTCGCGACCTCGACCCCGTCGGCCGTGGTGTACTTCTCCTCGCTCGTCCACTTGACCGTCGTCGTGAGGTACCGGTACAGCCAGTTGTGCGCGTCGACGGCGACGACTCCCCCTTCGATCTCCGCGAAGGAGACGTCGCGGATCGAGGCGAGGTCGCGCAGGTCGGCGTTTCCCATTACCGATCCGATCGGGACGCGCCGTAATAAACGGTCGAGACGGACGCCCCGACTCAGTCGGTCGATTCCTCGCCGCCGTCGGGCTGGCCCATCGGAGCCGACTCCGGGCCCGGCGCGCGTCCGGGGAGCCAGTCGCCGATGTTGGCGGCGACGTAGTCGCGGCCGCCGAGCCCGAACGCGATTCCGACGGCGAGCGCGATACCGGCGGCGAGCCCGTACGCCGCGGCCTGTGCGAACGTGTTGAGGATCTGGACGTCGACGCCCATCGTCCCCAGTCCGATGACGGTCACGACCAAGTAGAGGAACACGCGCAACCCGTCCGCGAAGACCTCCGTGTAGCCGGTGTCCGTGACCGTCTCCGTGCGTGCGGCGATGTCGCCGACGAAGTCCGCGAGCACGAACCCGAGGACGATGATGAGCGCGCCGGCCACGAACGCCGGGAGGTACGAGACGGCGGTGGCGATCCACTCGGACAGGAGTTCCACGGCGAGCGCGTCGGCCGCGGTGAGTATCGCCAGCGCGAACACGAAGTAGCCCGCGACGCGCCCGAGGCTCCGCGAGATCGCCTTCTCGGTCCCACCGAGCGTCCCGCCGAGCGGGGTGTTCATGACGAGCCGGTCCACGTCGGTCCGGTCGACGACGCGTCGGACGGCTCCCGCGACGAGACGCCCGATGAGCCACCCGACGAGCAGGATGACTACCGCACCGACGAGCCGCGGCAGGAAGGCGACGACCCCCGTCGCACTCTCTTGTAGATACTCCGGAACACCGATCTGAAGCACGGACAGCGATTTGAGTCCCATGGGTCCACTGATGGCGATCCGAGTACTTTGTAACTCGCACCCTATCTCTCGGCGCCGAAGCTTACCGTCGTCCCGCGTCTACCCGGCCCCCGTCGCGCGGGACGTGATCGCCGTGCCGTTCCGGTCGAATCGGGCGATCTCTGGGTCGACCGGCCGTCGCCGTCGTCTCGGTACCCCGCGGGGTTCGTCGTTCCGCGTCGGTCGGGTCGCTCCCGGTACCGGCGAGACGGGAACGTAGTGGGACGTTTATGCCTCTCCTCCGGCTAGCAGTCACACCGAATGGTCTCCCCGTTCGAGGTGTTGGACGTCGACGAGGACGCCGACGACGAGGCGGTCGAGCGGGCCTACCGCGAGCGGGTGAAGCGCGCGCATCCGGATCAGGGGGGTTCGATCGAGGAGTTCCAGCTCGTCCGCCGCGCCTACCGGGAGCTGTCGGAGCGCGACGGGAGCGGCGAGGGCGGCGACGGGGTCGACCCGGCCGACGTCGACCTCACCGAGGACGACGGCGCGCGCGAGCCGCGGTCGACCCGCGTCGAGTTCCTCGACTACGAGGCCGTCGTGGACTACGGCTGGTCGCTCGACGACGACGAGTTGTTCCGGAAGGCGGCCCACGCCGACCTCGGGCCCGACGCCCACGGTCGCCTGCTCGTCCACCCGGACGAGAGCCTACTGGAGGCGGCCGAGCGCAGCGGCTTCGCTTGGCCCTTCTCGTGTCGCGGCGGCGCCTGCGCGAACTGCGCCGTGTACCTCGCCGAGGGCGACCTC
This sequence comes from Halorubrum coriense DSM 10284, assembly GCF_000337035.1. Classification (GTDB taxonomy): domain Archaea; phylum Halobacteriota; class Halobacteria; order Halobacteriales; family Haloferacaceae; genus Halorubrum; species Halorubrum coriense. The sequence goes on along the minus strand of NZ_AOJL01000021.1, from coordinate 38,415 downwards.
TCGCAGCCGACCGACCACATCATGCCCGACGACCTCGCCGAGCGGGGCTTCCGGCTCTCCTGTAACGGCTACCCCCTGACCGACGAGCTGTCGGTCGTGTTCAACGTGAAACAGCGGCCCGAGCTCGACGACCTCATCCTCCCGCCCGGGCCGTTCACGCGTCGCTGACCGGGTTGCGGCTGAAAGAAGTCCGACCGGCGGCTCAGAACGACTCGGCGACGGCGGCGACGACGGCGTCTTCGACCGCGTCGCGCTCGCCGGAGAGGAACTCGATCTTGCCCTCGCGGACGCCGGCGGTGGCGATGTCCGCCGCCGGCGCGAGCTCGGCCGCCCGGGCGGCCACGTCGCGAACGGACACGTCCGCGGTCGTGCGGACGTACAGCTCGTCGGTGCCGACGCCGACCGTCGCGAACGGCTCGCCGTCGGCGCGCCGTCGGTGGAGGTCGTCCAAGAGGAGCGGCGTCGGCGGGAAGTCGTACCGGTGGGTGTAGCCGTCGGTGTCGAGCAGCGCGAACTCGACGCCGTCGACCGCCTCGGTCACGACGTTCGCGTCCGCGGTCTCGACTTCGGTCTCCAGCTTCTCGCGGAACTGCTCCGAGACGTGCGCCGCGAGGTTCCCGCCGTCCGAGAACAGCAGGTCGGCGATCAGCTCGCGCTTGTCCTGGTACGACTGGTAGTACGCCTCCAGGGCGACGGCCTCGCGGAGCTCCGCGACGCGCTCGGCGTCGTACCCCGCGTCGCGCGCGAGGTCGACGTACCGGTCGGGGGCCTCCGCCCAGTAGCTCACCGCCGGGAGGTGCCGCAGGTCGTCGCGGACCTCGTCGTTGATCGCCGACGCCAGCGAGGCGACGAGCGCGCCCGTCGAGAGCGTCTCGTCGCCGTCGACGTCGGCCAGCTCCGGCGAGACGAGCGTGTCGACCGCGTCCCGGGTCTCGGGGTCGGCGACCGCGCCGTCGACGACGACCGCGTCGACCCCGTACACCGACAGCAGGTCGATCCCGTCGGCGGACTCCGTCGTCGACCCGGCCCCGGCGAGCAGGAACAGCGGGAGCTTCTCGTCGTGTCGGTCGCGGTCCTGAAGCATCCGCGTCGCGTCGTTGGTGGCCGCGTCCATCCCGTACACCGGCTCGTCGAGCGGGCGGCGGGTGAAGTAGTGGTACTCCGCGTCGCTCTTCGCGTGCTCGTCGCGGATCAGCGGGAGGACGGCGCGCTCCACCGCGGCGCCGGCGACGTAGCCGTCGGCGGTCGCCGGGTGGCGGACGACGATCGGGCGGGATTCGAGGACCGCGCGGCGGACCGCCTCGGCGGCGTCGAGCAGCCCGTCGGCGAGCTCGGCGACCGTCTCGTCGCCGGCCAGCGGCTGGAGTCCCTCGGGACGCGCCTCGTCCGTGAGCGCCTCGGCGAGGCGGCGGCGGACCGTCTCGGCGTCCTCGCCGTCGAGGAGCACGAGCGCGTCGGACTCGACCTGGATGTCGCCGCGGTGGCTCTCGACCTCGCCGTCGACCCGCACCGCGTCGCCGACCTCGACGTCCGGGTACGCCCGGACGCCCGGCTCGACGAACGCGGCCACGTCGACCGCACCGGTCTCGTCGCTGACCTCGAACACCGTCGGACCGCCGGTCTGGCGGACGCCGACGACCTCGCCCTCGATCCGGACCGTGTCGCCGATCGCGTCGCCGAGCGTCGTGACCGACACGCGCTCGGGCTCCGCGTCAGACTCGTCCGCGTCGACTTCGGCGGATCCCTCCTCGTCCGCGGTCGTCGCGGGCTCGTCCGACGCCGTCGCGTCGTCCGACTCGACCCCGTCGTCCGCGGCCGCGTCCGCTTCGGGAGCGTCCGTCGTCCGTGACTCGCTCGACTCCGCGTCGGCCTCTTCGACCTCGTCGGCCGGGGCTTCGGACTCCGCGTCGTCGACGGGCGCTTCGGGTTCCGCGTCGACGTCCGACTCGTCTTCGTCGGCCGATCCCGCGTCGGCGTCCGACGCCGACTCCTCACCGTCGTCGCCGTCGGGGTCCTCGTCGGGGGGATGTTCGCCGGACGACTCCTGGACGAGGACGCCGCGGAACTCGCGGTCGGCCTGTCGGATCGACCAGCCGAGGTCGATGTTGCCGTTGTCGCGGACTCCCTTCACCTGGACGAACACGTCGTCGCCCGGCTCCCAGTCGAGGCTGTCGAGGCGACGGTCGAGCTCGGAGCGGTGGAGCAGTCCGGTGACGCCCGGCGCGAGGTCGACGAACACGCCGAACTCGGCGTACCCGTCGACGACGCCCCGGTAGAAGCGGGACGGAACCAGATCGTCGGGAGAGTCGCCGCGGAAGTCGAACACGACGTCTTCCTGGTGCGAGTCGCAGACGCGACCGCCCCCGACGTCGGTGCCACAAATGATACAGGATCCCATTTGAGTACACCGAGAGTCTCGGGCCTAAAACGGTTGTCGAAAGCCCGCTGGCCTCCCGACGGGAACGCGGCGAGCGCTCGACCGGCACGCCGCGCCGGACCGCCGGGTCACGCGCCGAGCAGCGTCCGCATCGCGGCCACGACGCGGTAGCCCACGCCGTAGCCGAGCGCGGCCGGCGGAAGGGCGGCCACGACCGTCCGGAGCGGCGTGAGGCCGTGGACCGCGCGGAATCCGACGAACAACAGCACCGCGGCGTACGCGCCGCAGACGACCCTGAGTTCGGGTATCGCCGGTCCGGCGAGCGCCATCGGCGAACTCGCATACGCGACGACCTGGACCGTCTCGCTCACGCCGCCGCGCTCCCGGAACCCGAGGCCCCCCTCGAACTCGACGCTCGCCAGCACGACTCCGACGGTCGCGACCGCGGCCGTCAGGTGGAGGCCGACCGGTGCCGCGAGCGCCATCACGACGAGGAGGGTGACGAGGCCGGAGAGCGCCGGCGAAGAGGGAACGACGCCCGGCACCGCACCGGGGTCGGAGCCGATCCACCCGAGCGTGAACGCGGCGGCGACCGCGACCGCGAACGTCAGCGCGGGCGCTTGGTCGCCGGGCGTGATCCCGTTCTCGAACGCGCGCCGCGGCCGAACGAGCACCTCGACCCAGGTCCGCGCGACGCCCCGCGGTCCGCGGGGGCGACCGCCCGCCGAATCGCTCATCCCAGACACGGTCGGAGTTCGGTCGCGCGGAATAACCCGCTTCCGGTTCGGTCCGGGCGCGGTCCCGGGGTCGAGACGCGACCAAACTTATCAGCGCTGATACGTGGCGCGGAAACCCTTATACTGGTCCCGTCTGAGTGTCGCTCGAATGGTTGCGTTCCGAGACGACGAGCGCGGGTTCACCCCGTTGGCGGGGACGGGACTGCTCGTCGGGGTCGTCGTGTTGCTGCTCGCCCTCGTCGGCGCGGCGGTGTTCGGCCTCATCGACGGCGTGGCCCCGCCGGACGCCGAGTTCGAGGGCCAACAGGAGAACGGCACTCTCGTCGTCGTCGCGCTCGGCCCCGAACCGGTCCCGGCCGAGGAGCTGTACGTCCGCGGCGAGGACCCCGACGGGAACGTCCAGTTCGGCTCGTGGCCCGGCGACGGCGTCGTCAGGCCCGGAGACAAGGTGCCGGTCCCGAACGCGACGGGCAACGAGAACTTCGACGTCGTCTGGGAGCCGGTCGCGTTCGACACCCGCGAGACGCTGGGGAGCTACGACGGCGAGGAATCCGCGATCGACGAGTGGAGCGAGGAGAACGGCGGGAGCACGCCCGGCGGCGGAGTCGGTATCTGAAGCCGGGACTGCGGCGCGGCGGAGACGCGGGACCCGGTCTCGCCGCCGCCGAGGCCTCACTCGACCGCGACCCACTCGCCCCGCTCGTCTGCGCGTTCGACCGCCGCGAGGATCCGCTGGACCGCGTACCCGTCCTCGAACGACGGTTCGAACGCGCCGCCGTCGGCCACCGCCGAGAGGAACTCGTAGCTCTCGTGGACGAACGTGTGCTCCCACCCGATCACGTGTCCGGGGGGCCACCAGCGGTCGACGTACGGGTCCGACTCCTCGGTGACCAGCACCGTCTCGTAGCCGCGGTTCCCCGCGCGTAACACCTCCAGTTCGTTGAGCCGCTCAAGTGAGAACGTCAGGCTCCCCGCCGTCCCGTGGACCGCGATCGCGTGGTCGTTCTTGTGGCCCGCCGCGACCCGACTCGCCTCGAAGGTCCCGGTCGCGCCCGACTCGTACTCGACCTGCGCGCTGTATGCGTCGTCGACGGTCACGTCCCGGTACTCCGCGACCCCGCCGTCCTCGTCGTAGACGGGCCGCTCGTCGACGAACGTCGTCAGCTGCCCCGAGACGCGGTCGACCCCGCCGACCCGGTCGCCGACGAGGAACCTCGCGAGGTCGATCGTGTGCGCGCCGAGGTCGCCGAGCGCGCCGGACCCGGCCAGCTCCGCGTCCATTCGCCACGCCCACGGCGCTTCGGGGTCGACGAGCCAGTCCTGGAGGTAGCGCCCGCGGACCTGTCGGATCTCGCCCAGCTCGCCGTCCTCGATCAGCCCCTTCGCGTGCCGGATCGCGGGCACGAACCGGTAGTTGAACGCGGTCCCGGCGGTGACGCCCGTCGCGGCCGCCGCGTCGCGCATCGCCGCCGCCGCCTCCAGCGTCGGCGCGAGCGGCTTCTCGCAGAGGACGGGAACCCCGGCTTCGAGCGCCGCGATCGACGGCTCCGCGTGGACGTGGTTCGGGCCGAGGTTGTAGAAGACGTCCACCTCGTCGAGCGCCGCCTCCCAGTCGGTCGCGGTGTGCGCGAAGCCGAGCCGGTCGGCCGCGTCCGCGAGCGCTTCCTCGTCGCGCCCGACGAGCATGTGCCGCTCGACCTCGGGCGCGTCCGGGAAGAACATCGGCAGGCGCGCGAGCGCGTTCGCGTGCGCCTTGCCCATGAAGCGATACCCCAGTACGCCGATCTTCAGTGGTTCCGGTGTCATTGTCTGCGTTCCGCGGTCGCCGCCTTACTCCGCCCAGTACGCCTCGCCCGGTTCCGTCTCGAAGACGGCCCGCTCCAGCACGTCGACGGCCTTCGCTAACCCCTCCCGCGCCGACGTGAGCGAGTCCTCGTGTTCGATGGAGAGCGCGCCCTCGTAGCCGACCATCCGGAGCGTCGAGACGAGGTCCTTCCAGTGTCCCTCGCCGTGTCCGTACCCGATCGAGCGGAACAGCCACGAGCGGTCGGCCTCATCGGCGTAGCCCGTCGTGTCGAGGACGCCCTTCACGCGGGCGTTCGCGTCGTACACCTTGGTGTCCTTCGCGTGGACGTGGTGGATCGCGTCGCGCGCGCCGAGGAACCGGATCGCCTCCGTCGCGTCGATCCCCTGCCAGTAGAGGTGCGAGGGGTCGAAGTTGGCCCCGATCCGCTCGCCGGTCGCCTCGCGGAGCGCGACCAGCCCGGTCGGCTCGTACACCAGCATGTTCGGGTGCATCTCGATCGCCACGTCGACGCCGTGGCGGTCGGCGTGCGCCGCCAGGTCGCGCCAGTACGGGATCGCGACCTCGTCCCACTGGTAGTCGAGCGCGTCGGCGTGTTCGGTCGGCCACGGCGCTGTCACCCAGTTCGGCGTCGAGTCGCCGGGCGCGCCCGCGGGGAGCCCGGAGAAGCACGTGACCGTGTCGACGCCGAGCAGGTCGGCCAGTTCGATCGCCTCGCGCAGCTCGCGGTCGGCGGTCGCGGCCCGCTCCTCGTCCGGGTGGAGCGGGTTGTTGTGCGTCGCCAGCGCGGAGATCCGGAGCCCGTGACCGTCGAGCAGCGCGAGTAACTCCTCCCGCCCGGCCGCGTCGTCGAGGAGCGCTCCGCGGTCGACGTGATCCTCGCCGGGCCACCCGCCGACGCCGAGTTCGACGGCGTCGACCCCGATTTCGGCGAGGGACGCGGCCGCGTCGTCGATCGGTTCGCCGCCGAGGGGAACCGTCAGCACGCCGATGTCCATGCGCGGGGCTACACCGACGCTCGGAATAAGTGTTCAGGAAGGTCGCCGCGGCGCTCGGCGGTCGGCAGCCGTCGGCTCGGACGACCGCCTCGCGTTCCCGCCGCGGACGACGCCGCTCCGCCGCGAACCGCATGAGGTTTTAACGGGTGGAACGCGTACGAGGTGGTATGGGAATCCTCTCTCGCGCCTCCTACGTCATCCGCTCGAAGGTGAACTCCCTCCTCAACCGGGCGGAGGACCCGACGGAGTCGCTCGACTACTCGTACGAACAGATGCGCGACGAGCTCCAAGACGTCAAGCAGGGGATAGCCGACCTGACGACCCAGAAGAAGCGCCTAGAGATCCAAAAGCGCAAGCTCGAAGAGAACGTCGAGAAGCACAACCGGCAGGCCCGCGAGGCGGTCCAGCAGGACCGCGACGACCTCGCGCGGAAGGCGCTCGAAAAGAAGAAGTCGAAGATGGCCCAGATCGAGGAGCTCGAAGGCCAGATCGCCGACCTGAACGGGACGCAGGAGCAGCTCGTCGAGAAGAAGAACAAGCTCCAGAACCGCATCGAGGAGTTCCGCACGAAGAAGGAGACGATGAAGGCCCGCTACGAGGCGGCCGAGGCGTCCTCCCGCGTCTCCGAGGCGATGACCGGCGTCGGCGACGAGATGGAGGACGTGAGCCGCTCCATCGAGCGCGCCGAGGAGCGCACCGAGGAGATGGAGGCGCGCGCGGAGGCGATGGACGAGCTGGAGGACTCCGGCGCGTTCGAGGACGCCCTCTCCGACAAGGACAGCATCGACCGCGAGCTGGAGAGCCTCTCGACCGACAGCGAGGTCGACGCCGAGTTGGAGACGCTGAAGGGCGAGCTCGGGAAGGGCGAGTCGTCGAACGGCGACGCCGCAGTCAGCGACGAGGACGTCGACGCCGAGCTCTCAGACATCGAGGCGGAGATCGACAGCGACGACTTGGAGGCCGACCTCGACGGCGACTCGGCTGACGACCTCGACGAGGAGCTCGATGTCGAGCTGGAGGACTCCGAGTCCGAGGCCGACGAGCCCCGGAACTGACCGAGCGCGGTCGGGAGCCGATCCCCGCGGTCCTCGTGGTCCCCGCGGTCCCCGCGACCTTCGCGGTCCCGACGGTCCCCGCCCGTCGCCCGTTCTCCCCGATTTCACTCCCGCTCTTCCCGTTTCACTCCGACGCTAGGCGCGCGCCGGTCCCCGCGCGGTCCTGTTCGGCGAGTCGAATCTCGCCGTCCGCGAGGTCGACGCCGTCGTACGGGTCCTCGGCGAGCAACAGCGACCCGTCGAGGTCGGCGTAGTCCAGCAGGGGCGCGAGCTGCGCCGCCGCCGCGATGGAGGCGTTCGACTCGATCATACAGCCGCACATCACTTCCAGACCGTGCGCCCGCGCGGCGGCGATCACCCGCCGCGCCTCGGACAGGCTCCCGGCCTTCATCAGCTTCAGGTTCGCGACATCGCAGCGGTCGGCGATCGCGGGCACGTCCGCGGCCGTCACGCAGGACTCGTCGGCGGCGATCGGCAGTTCGGCGCGCTCGTAGACGTACCGGAGCCCCTCCGGGTCGTCGGCCGAGACGGGCTGTTCGACGAACTCCACCTCGCGGTCGGCGAGCCACGCGCTCTTCGCGACCGCCTCCTTCGGCGTCCACGCCTCGTTCGCGTCGACGCGGAGCCGAGCGTCGGGCGCGGCCTCGCGGACCGCGTCGACCAGGTCGCGGTCGCGGTCGGTGCCGAGCTTGATCTTCAACACGTCGTGGCCCGCCGCGACGGCGTCGGCCGCCTTCTCGCGCACGCGGTCCGTCTCGGCCAAGCCGATCGTGAACGACGTCTCCGGCGCGTCGCTCGGGTCGAGCCCCCACAAGCGGTAGAGGGGGACGCCGAGCCGCTTCGCCGCGAGGTCGTGGACGGCGACGGAGACGGCACAGCGCGCGGCGGGGTTGCCGTTCACGACCCCCCGCAGTTCCGCCTCGATCTCGCGGACCGCGTGGGGGTCGCCGACCCGCTCGACCGCGTCGAGCAGCTCCGGCATGACCGCCGCGACCGTGTCGGCCGTCTCGCCGTAGTGGGTCGACGGCGCCGCGCCGCCGACCCCGGTCATCCCCGCGCCGTCCGTCACGCGGACGATCACGTTCTCGGCGGTCGTCTGGGTCCCCCGCGAGATGGTGAACGCGTTTTCGAGCGGCAGCGAGACGCGCTCGAACTCGGCGTCGAGGCTCATTCCGCGGCTCCCTCTCCGGCGACCTCCGAGTCGGCGTCCGCGGCGTCGCCCGCGCCGAGTCCCGCGTCGAGGGCGGCGTCGACGACGGCGTCCGCGCCGTGTCGCACGGGGTCGGTCGCGGGGACGCCGGTCTCGTCGGCGAACGCGGCGACCGCCTCGGCGGCCGCGTCGTCGTCGGCGACGTCCTTCGTGTTGACCGCCCCCGCGACGACGCTCGCCTCGCGGACGGGCGCCGCCAGGTCCTCGTAGAGGTCGACGTAGTCGGCGAGGGGCGGCAGGTCGAACGACTCGTAGCCGTGGACGACCTCGCGGCCGGCGGCGTGACAGAGGACGAGCCCGTCGGCCATCGACCCGTGGAGGATGCCGCAGGTGACCGCGGAGTAGGCGGGGTGGACGATGCTCCCCTGCCCCTCGACGACGAGGAGGTCGTGGTCATCGCCGACTTCGACGAGCATCTCCTCGACTGCGCCCGCTGTGAAGTCGGAGACGACGCGGTCGATCGGGTTCCCCCAGCCCGCGATCATGATCCCGGTCTGGCCGGTGGGGACGAACGCGGCGTCGATCCCGCGCTCGCGGGCGGCCGCGACGATCTCCAGCGAGGCGGTCATCTTGCCGACCGAGCAGTCGGTGCCGACCGTGAGCAGCACGTCGGCGTCGACGTCGCCCGACGCGCCCGTCGCGACCGTGAGGTCGTCGGCCGGCTCGCGCACGTCGACGAGTTCGACGCCGCGTTCGGCGGCCAGCGCGGCCAGCTCCTCGTCCTCGTTCAGGAAGTAGTGGAGGCCGCTCACCACGTCGCAGCCCGCCTCGATCGCGGCCTCGACGTCCGAGCGCCACGACTCGTCGAAGCCGCCGCCGATCGGCGCGATCCCGATATACAAGGCGTCCAGCGCGCCCTCGGCCGCCGCGTGCGCCTCGTCGAACGACGCGACGATCGGCGCGTCCGCGACGTCCGGGACGTGATCGCTCACGCTGTCGCCGGCGCGGTCGCGGTCGAGGACGGCCCGGACGTCTTGGTCGCCGTAGCGCAGCACGCCGAGCGCGGTCTTCGCGCGGTCGGGGAACTTCTCGTGGGCGAGGACGGCGATCCGCTCGTGGTCCATGGTGGGTCGCTCGCCCCGGGCGTTCTTAAAAGGGTCGAGGGTCGAGCGAGCGTTCGACTCGACTGCGGCGATTCCGTCCGACGAGGCTCCGACTATCGCTCCGCTATTTATAAATGGAACCCGGTGCGGTGGCGCGTGCCTGCGAGCGTCCTGTGGACGCGAGTCAGCACGCGCGAGGGACGCCGCGAGCGACGCGGGCGACCGGAGGGAGCCCCGAGCGAGCGGCGAGGCTGGGGNGAGGGACGCCGCGAGCGACGCGGGCGACCGGAGGGAGCCCCGAGCGAGCGGCGAGGCTGGGGAGGTGTGAGGTGCGGTTGCCGTGCGGTGGGGCGGGACTCAAAGGGGCAGTCACGAGGGCGGCGGCGCGCGACGCAAGCACCGAGGAAGCGAACGGAGTGAGCGACCGAGGCGCGCAGCGAGCGCACCGAGCCCTCGTGGCTGGGGCCTTGGAGGTGTTCGCTGTCGGTACACCAGCAACTACTCACAAGTAAATGGCCGAATCACGAAACACGACACCCGTACCCCGCCCGGACTCGGTAGCGACTACGTATTCAGGCGCTGCCGTCGACGAACTGGTCCGCGCCCTCGTAGAACCAGTACCCGTTCTCGCGCATCGCACGGCCGAGCTCCTGGTGGAACTCGACGAAGTCGGCGAACTCCTCCTGCTCGACGTTCTCGAAGATCTCCTCGACCGAGACGACCGTCTCGAAGTCGATCCGGATCGGGTGGTCGCCGTACTGCTCGACGTACTCCGCCGCGGTCAGCGGGAAGTCCTCCCCCTCGTCGATCTTCTTCGCGAGCACGGCGTGGCCGTACTGCCGCATGCCCTCGCTCCCCTGCTCGCCGTCGGGGTCGTGTGGCCAGTCCATACCGGTGGATTCGCCGGATCGGGCATAGTGGTTTCGGATGCGGCGGTCGACCCCAGAGCTCCGGCCGACCCCAGAGTTCCGGTCGACCCCAGAGCTCCGGCCGGCACCCCAATCACCGTAGCGCCACCTCGCCGCCGGGCGGGCGTCCAGTTCGATCGGTTCTGCCCCCGCCGATCGGGACGACTGTCCGGAGTTTCGCCCCCGATTCTCTCGTCTGATATTCGGCTACTGGCGTTTATATGTGGGTGTAGAAACTGCGAATTATGTCAGCCGACGACCGGAAAAGTCCCTTCCGTCGCCTCTTCGATCGCCTTCGTGGCCGGTACGCGTTCAAAATCGTAGCGGCAGTCGTCATCGTCTCGGCGGTGTTGCTCGGTGCGGGCGCGCTCGCCGTCGACCAAGTCCAGGGGAGCGTCGAGTCGGACGCCCGCGAGGCGATGATGAGCTCCGCCGAGCGCGAGGCTCAGGGGATCGACGGGTTCGTCGAAGACATGAACGGGTACACCCGCCGGGTCTCGTCGGCCTCCGGCGTCCAGTCGTCCAGCGAGGGACGGATACGGGACGAGCTCCGGGCCAACGCCGACATGCTCCCCGAGTACGTGCTCGAAGTCCACTACTACGACATGGTGTCGAACGAGGTGACCGTGAGCACGTCGCCGACGACGGAGGGGACGACGTACGCCGAGTCGGAGCGCCCGTGGGCGGTCGGTCCGGCGGCGTTCGCCAACACGAACGACGTCCGGTCGTTCGAGCCGTACAAGGAGGACGGCGAGAACCACATCGGCTTCGTCAGCCCGATCAACAACGTGCCCGGGAAGGCGATCGTCATCACCGTCGACCTCTCCGAGCGCGGGGCGCTGCTGACCTCGCCCGTCGACGGCGGCAACATGCAGGTGGTCTCCACGCGCACCGGCAAAGTCGCGCTGGCGTCGAACAGCGACGCGATCTTGCGCGACTACTTCCTCATCGAGGAGCTCTCGCACTTGGAGACCGACGTCACCGAACCGGTCGCCGTCGACGTCACCGACGACGAACAGACGGTCGTGAACGGGTCGGCGGTCGCCACGGCGACCGCGCCGATCGACAGCAAGCCGTGGGCCGTCGTCGTCGCAGCCCCGCAGAACGAGGTGTACGGGACCGTCGGCGACGTGACGCGGACCGTCCTGCTCCTGATCGCCATCTCGGTCGTCGGACTGCTCGCGGTGGGCGGGTTCGTCGTCCGCGACGTGAACGGCTCCGTCGACGACCTGCGGGGCTACGCCGAGGCGATCGAGGCCGGCGACCTCGACGTCGACATCGAACGTACCCGGACCGACGAGTTCGGACAGCTCTCGGCGCTGTTCGACCGCATCCGGGAGACGATGCGCGAGCAGATCGTGGCCGTCGAGGAGTCCGCAGCGGAGGCCGCCGCGGCCCGCGAGGAGGCGGAGTCGCTGTCGACGCACTTGGAGACGAAGGCGGACGAGTACGAGGCGACCATCGGCGCGGTCGCCGACGGCGACCTCACCCGTCGGCTCGACCCCGAGAGCGAGAGCGAGGCGATGACGGCCATCGCCGAGTCGCTCAACGAGACGCTCGACCGGCTGGAGGCGCTCGTCGTCGCCATCCAGGACGCCGCCGAGACCGTCGGCGAACGGAGCTCCGAGGTGACCGCCTCCACCGAGGAGGTGGAGTCGACGAGCGTCGACGTGGCCGACAGCGTCGAGGAGATCTCGGTCGGGACCGAGCGGCAGGAGGAGACGCTCGCGACCGCGGCCGCCGAACTGGACGACCTCTCGGCCACCGTCGAGGAGATCGCCTCCTCGACCGACGAGCTCGCGGAGCAGTCGACCGCGACCGCCGAGACCGGGGAGGCGGGCCGCGACGACGCGGGCGAGGCGATCGACCGGATGGACCGGATCGACGACGAGGTCGGCCACACCGTCGACGAGATGCGCGAGCTGCGCGACGAGGTCGAGCGCATCGGCGAGGTGGTCGACCTCATCGACGACATCGCCGAGCAGACGAACATCCTCGCGCTGAACGCCTCCATCGAGGCGGCCAGGGCCGGGGAGGCCGGCGAGGGCTTCGCGGTCGTCGCCCGCGAGGTGAAGGACCTCGCGGAGGAGACCGCCGACGCGACCACCGAGGTCGAGGAGCTGATCGCGGGCGTCGAGGCCTCCACCGAGTCCGTCGCGGAGGGGATGTTCGCGATGGAAGACGACGTCGAGGCGGGCCGGGCGGTCGTCGAGGAGACCGTCGACACGCTCGAATCGATCGTCGACAGCGTCAACGACGCCAACGCGGGTATCCAGTCCATCAACGACGCCACCGACCAGCAGGCCGGGTCGACGCAGGAGGCGGTCTCGATGATCGACGAGGTCGCGGAGGTGAGCGCCGAGACCGCCAGCGAGGCGCAGAACGTCTCCGCCGCCGCGGAGGAGCAGACCGCGGCGATCGGACAGATCTCGGCGAGCGCGGAGTCGCTGTCGACGCGCGCCGACGAGCTCCGGACGCTGGCCGACGAGTTCGAGGCCCGCGAGGCGGCGGCCGCGGCGGCCGAGACCGAGGTCGCGGACGGCGCGGTCGCGGTCGACCACGCGGACGCACCCGACTCCGTCGAGGCCTCCGCCGACGGCGGTTCGGAGGTCGACGGCGAGGCCGCCCCCGGAGACGACTGAACCGGGATCGACGGCGGCCGCACGGGACGCCCCTCACTTCCACCCGCTGCTCGCGATACGCGTCGCAGCGGACTCTTCGCGTCTGATTCCCCCGGCCCGAGCGCTATTCCACGACCTCGACGACCGGGTCGGCCGCGGTCAGCCGCGTGAGGAGGACGCGCGGAACGTTCGCACGCATGAGGATCTCCCCGGCCACCGCCCGCGCCGCCTTGGCGTCCGCCTCGGAGTCGACCTTGTTCACGATCGGGGTCGCGGTCGCGCCGCGCGGGAGACCCTTCAGCCCGCCCGCCGGGCTCGAGAGGACGGTCGCCACGTCGGCGGGGCGGATCTCGTCGCCGACCTCGCGGCCGGTGATCGCGGCGACTTCTTCGGGCCGATGGACGAACTCCTCGGTGAGCGGTTCGCCGACGGCGTGCGCGCTCGCGACCGGTGCGACGACGTCCGCGTTCGCCGGGATCTGCGGCTCGCGTTCGCCCGGCGCTTTGAACTCGCGGAGGCGCGCCCCGTCCGCCTTCACGAGCGTCGCGCCGGGCGCGGCGTCGGCGACCGCGGCGACGGTCTCCGCGTCGTACCCGAGGTATCGGTCCGACCGCTCGCGCTCCGGAACCAGTCCCAGCGGCCAGTCGCCGTCGCCGGCCTCGCCGACCGCGGCCACCGGGTCCTCGGTCACGCGCACCGCGGCGACCCGGTCGTCGAAGATCGGTATCCGGACGGTCGCGGTCACCACCGGTCGGTCGAGCCGGTCGGCGAGCGCGAACAGCGTCGACTTCTTGCCGCCCGCGCCGACGACGCAGACGGTCGCGTCGCGGGCGTCGAGCGCGGTCGTCAGGTCCATGGCGGGGCGTTCAGTCGCCTCGGCCCTCACTCTGGCGGTCGGCGGAGCGCGGGGCCGGCGGCCTCAGCGGCGCAGGCCGCCCTCCGCTTTGATCCGCATGATGTGCCGGACGTTGAGGTAGATCTCCTCCGGCGAGGTCTCCTCCTCCGCGTCGTACAAGTCGGACACCCGGTAGAGGATCGCCGACAGCTGCTTGCTCTCCGAACTCTCCGAGCGCACGTCCGCGGCCACCTCGCGGAGGAACTCCCGCACCTCCGCGTCGGCCGGGATCTCCGCGTCCGACGCGCCCTCCGGAACGACCGGGTCGACGCCCGCGGCCGCGAGGGGGTCCTCGCGGTCGTCGTCCGCGTCGGTCATCGCCCGTCGCTCACCCCGCGGCGGCGGACGACGCCGGCGTTGTTCGCGACGTTCTCGACGAGCACCTTGAACGCGTCCGCGGTCTCTCCCTCCTCCAAGACGACCGGCTCGCCGTCGTCGCCGCCGGTCCGCACCTCGGGGTCGAGCGGGATCCCGCCGAGGAACGGGAGGTCGTGGTCCGCGGCGAGCGCCTTCCCGCCCCCGGAGCCGAATATCTCGTGGAATCCGCCGCAGTCCGGACACCGGAAGCCGGCCATGTTCTCCGCGATGCCGAGGACGTTCGTGTCGTGTTTGCCGAACATGCGGAGCCCCTTCACCGCGTCGTCGAGCGCCACCTCCTGCGGCGTCGTGACGATCACGGCGCCAGTCAGCGGCAGCGTCTGGAGGATGGTGAGCTGGGTGTCGCCCGTCCCCGGCGGCAGGTCCATCACGAGGTAGTCGAGCTCGCCCCACTCCACGTCCTCGACGAGCTGGGTGATGATCTTGTGGACCATCGGGCCGCGCCAGATGACCGGGTCGTCCTCGCCGGTGAGGAAGTCCATGCTCATCAGCTTCACCCCGAACCGCTCCGGGGGGACGATCGTCTCGCCGTCGGTCTCGGGCCGCTGCTCGGCCGACACCATCCGCGGCACGTTCGGCCCGTACACGTCGGCGTCGAACAGGCCGACGCGAGCGCCGAGCGCCGACAGCCCCGCGGCGAGGTTCACCGCGACGGTCGACTTGCCGACGCCCCCCTTCCCGGACGCGACCGCGATCACGTTCTGGACGCCGGGGAGGACCTGCTCGTCGGTCGACAGGTCGTCCGGGATCGACGCCGACAGCTCGACGTCGAGCCCGGTGTCCGCGAGCGCGTCCCGCACGTCGTCGGCGACGGCCGACTCGGTCGGCGAGAAGGGCGCGCCGAGCGCGAGCGACACGCGGACCGTTCCGTCCGCCTCGTCGACCGCGACGTCGTTCACCAGTCCGAGCGAGACGATGTCGCCGCCGAGGTCCGGGTCGCGCACGTCCGCGAGCCGCTCCCGCACGTCCGATTCGTTCATGCCCGGAGGGAGGGCCGTGGGTCGAATAAGGGTTCTGTACGGGGCTCGCGGCCCCCGCGACGCGTCCGCGACGCGCCCGCGACACCCGGGCGATCGCGCGCTCAGTCGATCCGGGTTCCCGCGCCCTCGCCGCGCAGGAAGGGCGACAGCCCGTCGGCCCCGAACACGTACGCCGGCGCGTCGAGCGCGAGCAGCTCCCGCACCTTCGCGGCCATCCCGCCGGAGACGTCGGTGGCGTCGCTCGCGCCGAGCGCGTCCGCGACCGACTCGAAGTCGTCGACTTCGGGGATCACCGCTCCGTCGCCGTCGAGCACGCCGGGGACCGTCGAGCAGACGCCCACGCGGCGCGCGCCGAGCCCCGCGGCCAGCTCGACGACCAGCTCGTCGCCCGAGACGACCGTCACCCCGTCGCCCGCCGTCGCGACGCCGTCACCGTGGAGGACCGGGACGAACCCCTCGTCGAGCAGCGTCGCCGTCGACCCGAGCGGGAGGTCGAGTCCGCCCCCGGTCCCCCCGGTTCGCGCCGCGAGCGACAGCGGGTGGACCGGGACCGCGGGCACGCCGCGCTCGCGGAGCCGTTCCAAGACGCGCGCGTTCAGCCGCTTCATCGCCCCGTGGATCGCGGCCACCGCGTCCGCGTCGCGCGTCCCCTCGGTCGTCGACACGCCGCGCTCGCTGGCGTGGTGGTGGCCGAAGCTCCCGCCGCCGTGGACGACGGCGAGCCGGTCGACGTCCCCCGCCGCGAGCGCGTCGGCGACCGCGTCGCAGGCCGCGTCGAGCGCCGGCTCGTCCAGCGTCTCGGGACTGTCCTTCTCCGTGATCAGGCTCCCGCCGAGCTTGAGGACGACCGGGGGAGCGGCGGCGTCGTCGCCCGTCACGGCTCCACCACCCGGACGCCTTCGGTCGCCAGCTCGGCGCGGAACGCCTCCTCGCAGCCCTGCGTGAACGAGAGCGCGGTCTCCGTCGCGTCGCTCTCGTCCAAGGCGACGATGCAGCCGCCGCCGCCCGCGCCGGTGAGCTTCGCGCCGTGCGCCCCCGCGTCCCGCGCGGCCCACACCATCGCGTCGAGCGACCGCGCGGAGACGCCGAGCGCCGCGAGCAGCCCGTGGTTGAAGTCCATCAGCTCGCCCAGCTCCGCGAGCAGCGCCGGCTCCGGGTCGCTCTCGGGGTCGGCCGCCGCGAGCAACGCCTCGCCCGTCCGGACGAGGTCGCCGACGGACTCCACGGTGTCCGCGGCGAACTCGTGTTCCGCCCGCAGCTCGCGGACGCCGGCGACGAGCTCGCCGGTGTCGCCCGCGCCCCCGTCGAAGCCGACGACGAACGGGAGGTTTGGGGCGTCGATCGGCTCGCAGTCGTCGCCCTCGACTCGCACCGCGCCGCCCATCGTCGAGCAGAAGGTGTCCGCTCTGGAGGCCTGCCCGTCCTGTACCTCGAACTCGGCGCGGTACGCCCGGTCGGCGAGCTCGCGGCGGTCGAGCTGCTCGCCGAGCGCGCGGGTCGCGGCGTCGATGCCGGCCACGACCACGGCCGCGGACGACCCCAGCCCCGCGCCGAGCGGGATGTCGCTCTCGACGGCGATGTCGAACCCGGCGTCGGGCGCGTCGGCCGCCTCGCGCGCCTGCTCGACGGCCGCGTCGACGTAGCCCATCGCGGCCTCGACGAGCGGGGTCGGCACGTCGACGTCGGGCCGGTCGCCCGTCCCGCCCGCGTACTCGACGGTGAACCCGTTCAGGGAGAGGTCCTCGGCCTCGACGCGCACGTGGTCGTCGTCTCGCGGCTCGGCGGTCACAGTGGCGCGTCGCTCGATCGCCGCCGGCACGGCCGGCTCGCCGTATACGACGGCGTGTTCGCCGAAGAGGTACACCTTCCCCGGCGCTTCGCAAACGGTCATACGAGTCTCCTCTCTCCGCGCGCTTACAGGCGTTGCGCTTGGCGCGGCCCGAGTCCTACCGGTTCGTCCGGCCCGGCTCGCGGTCGCGGATCGCCTCCCGGCACCGGACCGCTCGCCGCAGTCCGACCTCCGTCACGTCGCCCCCGCGGTCCGCGGTCCGCCGCAGCGCGCGCGAGACCCGCCGGAGTTCGGCCGCGTCCGGGCCCGCCCGGTCCAGGCCGCGGTCGAGCGCGTCGATCTCCTCGCGGACCCGGCGGAGCTCGTCGAGCGCGGCCCGAGCGACGCCCGCGTCCTCGTCGCCGAGGGCGACGCTCACCCCGTCGGCCACGACCTCCCGGACCGCGCGCCCGATGTCGCGGCACGACTCCAATCGCGGCTCCGCCGGCGGCGCGTCGAGGGACGCCGCCGCGCAGCCGACCTCCGCCGCCGCCTCGCGGAAGCGGCGCAGCTCGCGCATCGCCGTCCACGACTCGAAGAGCTCCGGTCGCGTCGTCCCGAGCGCGTCGACCTCCCGCAGGTCGACCATGCCGCGGGAGACGGACCGGTCGACCATCGCTGCGAGGCGGTCGACCTGCTCGTCGCGGGAGCCGATCGGCGACGAGTCGGGGGCCGTCGCTAAGGCCTCGACCGCGTCGCGGTGTATCGAGCGCACGGTGAACGCCAGCTGCCGGAGGGACTGACTCACCGAAACCTCCCCCGAGTCCAGCATGATCCGGACCGTCGTCGCGGTCTCCGACTCGGCGGCCACCGACATCCCGATCCGGTTGCGGGCGGTCCGCTCGACGACGCGACGCTGCTCCGGGGTGAGCGGCTCGCCCACCTCGACGGTGACCTCGCGCGCGCCGGCGACGTAGGCCGCCCGCAGCGCCCGCCCGATCACGTCCGGGTCGCTCGACTCGATCCGAGCGACCGACGGGTCCTCGTCGGTCTCGCTCCCGGTCTGGACCGTCAACACGCCGTCGATGTGGTCGTGTAGGGTCACGGTGTCGCCGGAGGCGACCCCCTGCGACTCGGCCCACTCCTTCGGGAGCGAGACCGTGTACGTTCCGTTCCCGACGGTCTGTACCTTTCGCGACTCCATCTCAGTAGAGCAGCTCCGGATCGTTCTCGATCATGTAGAGGGTCCGCGCCGCGATGTTCACGGCGTGATCTGCCACCCGTTCGAGGTCCCGGATCGTCAACAGGACCCGCGACACGTCGTCTAGCAACCGCTCGACCTCCCAGCCGTCCCCGTCGGTCCCCGCGATCAGGTCGCGGGTGACGCTCTCGCTCGCCCGCTGGCACAGCGCGTCGACCTCGTCGTCGTCGGCCGCGACCGCCCGGCACGCGGCCGCGTCTTCGGTCTCGTAGGCGGCGAGGCTCCGTTCGACCAGCGAGCGCACCGCGTCGCCGATCGCGTCGAGCTGTACCTCGGGCGAGAGCGTCTGCGTCGCCGTCCGCAGGTAGTCCGCGAGGTTGACCGCGAGGTCGCCGATCCGTTCGAGGTCCGTGATGATCTTGAACGAGGCGGTGACGAACCGGAGGTCGCCCGCGACCGGCTGCTGGAGCGCGAACAGGTCGACGCACCGGTCCTCCAGGCGCAGGTACGCCTCGTTCACCGCGGCGTCGCCCTCCACGACCGACCGCGCGAGCGACTCGTCGCGGCGCTCGACGGCGTCGAGGCTGCGCTCGAACTGCTCGATCACCCGATCGCCCATCGCGAGCACGTCGGACCGAAGCTCGTCGAGCGAGTCCTGGTACCGTTCTCGGGGCATGCGATCACCCGAACTTGCCGGTGATGTAGTCCTCGACGCGCTCGCTGTGCGGGTTCTCGAACACCTGATCGGTGTCGCCGTACTCGACGAGCTCCCCGCCCGTGAGGAACACGGCGGTCTGGTCGGAGATCCGCGCCGCCTGCTGCATGTTGTGGGTGACGATGACGACGGTGTACTCCTCGGCGAGGTCGTCGATCAGGTCCTCGATCTTCGCCGTGGCGATGGGGTCGAGCGCGGAGGCCGGCTCGTCCATCAGGATGACCTCCGGGTCGACGGAGAGGCAGCGGGCGATGCAGAGGCGCTGCTGTTGCCCGCCCGAGAGGCCGAGCGCGTTGTCGTCGAGCCGGTCGCTCACCTCGTCCCACAGCGCGGCGTCGCGGAGGCACCGCTCCACGAGTTCGTCCCGCTCGTCCGCGTCGCTCCGGTTCAGGAGGCGGGCGAGCAGCCCGGTGTCGAGGTCGCCGTGCTTCTTCGGCCCGTAGGCGATGTTCTCGCGGATCGACTTGGGGAACGGGTTCGGGGACTGGAACACCATCCCGACCCGCTTCCTGAGTTCGACGAGGTTGACCCCGTCCTGGTAGATCTCTTGGCCGCCCAGCTCCACGGAGCCGTCGATCCGCGCGGAGCTGACCCGGTCGTTCATCCGGTTGAGACACCGGAGGTACGTCGACTTCCCGCAGCCGGAGGGGCCGATGAGCGCGGTGACGCTCTGCTCGGGGATCTCCATCGAGACGCCCTTCAGGGCGTGGTCGTCGCCGTAGTACACGTCGAGGTCGTCGACGGTCATCTTCGCCTCGCCTCGGAAGTCGTACTCAGTCCACTCCGACTGCGTCCGCTCGGCGGTCTCGCCGGCGGTCGTCGTGAGTGGCTGGTCGCTGTCCGTCGCCGCGGATTCGGTCTGGGTCTGCTTGGTGGTGTTCTCGCTCATGGTGGGTCAGGTGTGCGTGAGCCGCCGCCGGAAGTAGTAGCGCGTCGCGATCCCGATCGCGTAGAAGGAGAGGACGACGACGAGGAGCACCAGCGCCGTCGCCCAGCGGAAGGCGTTGGGGTCGGAGACGCTGCTGCCGAGCCCGACGCCGGCCGTGATCAGCGCAAACAGTTGGTACGGCAGCGCCGAGGTCGCCTCCAACAGCGCCGGGTTGGCGACGAACGGCGGTGCCGCGGTGAACTGGAAGCTCCCGATGACGTCGACCGTCTGCGAGCCCGGGATGAACGTCCCGCCGGCCATCGTCAGCAGTATCGGGGCCGTCTCGCCGGCGATCCGGCCGACGCCGAGGATGACGCCGGTGACGACGCCCGGGAGGGCCGCCGGCAGGACGACGCTCCGGATCGTCTGCCACTTCGACACCCCGAGCGCGGCGCTCGCGTCGCGGTACTCGTCGGGGACGGAGAGCATCGCCTCGCGGGAGGTGATGACCACGAGCGGGAGCAGCATGAAGCCGAGCGTGATCATGCCCGACAGCAGGGACTTCCCGTTGCCGAACCGGGGGATGAGGAAGGCGAACCCGAACAGCCCGAACACGATGCTCGGGGTGCTCCACAGGCCGTTGGTCGCGACCTCGACGACCTGCGTGAACCGGCCGCGGTCCGCGTACTCGGTGAGGAAGACGGCCGCGCCGACCCCCAACGGAACCGCGAGGACGACGGCGCCGATCACGAGCCAGACCGTGCCGACGATCGCGGGCAACACGCCTTGGAAGTCGTTCAGGAGGGCCACGCCGTTCATCACGAACGGCACGGAGACCGGGAGCGTGACCGAGACGCCGAGGATCGTCGTCTGCGGACCGGTTCCGAGGCCGAGTTCGAAGCCGGTCAACAGCCCCGGAACCCCCTGAACGACCACGTACGCGACGAGGATGAACAGGAAGGCGACGATCGAGAGCGCGTTCAGGTAGACGAGCACGTACGCGCCCATGTGGCGCCCGCGGGCGCCGAAGCCACCGTACGACTTCGCCGAGGCCCAGCCGCCGTACAGCGCGCTGAACAGCGTCGCCACGGGGATGAAGAATTCGGCCGTGATCGAAGCCGTTTGCGCCCACCCGAGGTCCCACACCCAGTCCGGACCGATGACGCCGGTCAGGAACACGAGTCCCGTCAGCGTGAGCAGGCTCCCGAGCGGGAGCGTCGACCCGAGGTCCTCGCGCGGGAGGACGGTGAGCGCGAAGGCGACGCCGCCGACGACGAGGGCGCCGACCGCACCGCCCGCCGTGCCGAGGCCGAGCGTCTGGCTCGCGACGCCGCCGCCGACGACGACCCACGGGACCGCGGCGCCGAACCCGGCGATCAGTCCGGCGCTCGGGTCGGGGTCGGTCTCGACGTAACCGAGCCGGGACCCGGCCCCGAAGGCGATCACCGCGACGCCGAGCGCGGTCAGCAACCCGCCGAGCAGCGTCACCGTCTGGACGCCCGCGAGCGTTCCGGTGAGGCTGACGCGCTCGAACATCGCCGCGACGGCGAGCGCGAACAGGACCGCCGAGAGCCCGATGGCGACGGCGGCGACGGCGTCCGTCTCGGTGGTGTTCCCCTCGACTAACTGGGTGTCCGTCTGACCCGCGCCCGCCATCAGACCTCACCTCCGAGCTTCTCGTGCATCCGCCACTCGATGTACTGCGCCCCGACGGAGATGACGAGGACGGTGACGAACAGGATCACGCCCGCGACGAACAGCGCGTCCATCTGGAGGCCGTCCGCCTCGCCGTAGTTCCGCGCGATGATCGAGGTCAGCGTCTCCTGGCCGTAGAACACGTTGACGAGCGGCTCGGTGAGCCGCGGGACGCCGCGGAGCATCACCGTCGCGGCCATCGTCTCGCCGATGGCGCGCCCGACGCCGAGCAGGACCGCCGAGGAGACGCCGGAGAACGCCGCCGGGAGGGTGATCGACGTCATCGTCTGCCAGTCGGTCGTCCCCATCGCCAGCGACCCGCTCTTCATCGACTCGGGGACGCTGCTCAGCGCGTCCTCCGCGACGGAGACGACCGTCGGGAGCGCCATCAGCCCCACGACGATGCCGACGAAGAGGTACGACCCCTGTCCGGTCGTCTGGAACTGGTCGGAGGCCCACGGCCCGAGGACGGTGAAGCCGATGAACCCGTAGACGATCGACGGGATACCCGCGAGGATCTCGACGCCGGGTTTGACGACCTCGCGGACGGTCGCAGGGGCGATCTCCGAGATGAAGAGCGCGGCGGAGACCCCCAGCGGGGCGGCGACGGCGGAGGCGATGAGGGTCACCATCACCGTTCCGTGAATCATCGGCACCATCGAGTACCGGATGGGCGGCGAGACGGCGTCCCAGTTCGGCTGGATGAACATGCGGAGTCCCGGGACCGACACGCCCAATACCGTCGCGCTCTCGTACCGGAGGACCGGGACCGACTCGCGGAAGATGAACACGATGATCAGGCCGAGGATCAGGATCGTCGACACCGTCATCATCAGCGCGATCACGTACGCCGTCTCCTCCTGATACCGGAACCAGCCGATCCCCGCGGCGGCGAGGAAGACGACGAAGGGGACGATGGTGAGGTCGGAGACGACCAGAAACCCGACGAGCGAGGCGAGAAGCGAGAGCGTCATCGCCGCGATGATCGCCAGCGCGGGCGACTCGGTCTCGGTGACGAACTCTCTGACCCGTCGGAGCCGCGCGCCGAGCGCGTTCGTCACTCGGCCGGCCGGCGCGTCTGTTACCGAGGACATCTGTCTGGTATCGTAATCGTTCGGTGGAGTGCGTGTGTCATAGAATCGGTGTTCGTCTTGAGCGTGGGTGCCGGGGTGTCAGCGAAACGGAGGGTCATCGGTGAGACGGGGCGCGTGTACCGCCTCGCGGTGGTCGACCGAAACCGTCGTTTCGCCTACGGCGAGAGGAGTTCCTCTGTCGCGACGGACGAGACCTGCTCTTTCATCGACTCGAGGTCGCTCGTCGGGAGCGGGATGTAGTTGTTCCCCTCGACGAAGGTGGCCTGTCCGAACTCGTTGAGGAACATGTTGACGAACGCGGCCTCGCGAGCGTCGTAGCCGCCGCCGTCGGGGTTGCTCTCCTCGATGAGCGTGTACATGTGGAGGTCGCGGTTGAGCGGGTACTCGCTGTCGAAGATCGTGTTCTCCGCGTCGCGGCTGGTCTCGTACAGCGTCCCGTCGAACTCGATGGAGATCGGGATGACGGTCTCGCTGGTGAACGCGAGCGCCATGTACGCGATGGAGCCCTCGTTCTGGCCGACGGCCTGCGCGACCTGCTGGTTCTGCCCGAAGCGCGTGTCGACGCCGGACATGGAAGCGTCGGCGGCACCGAGCATGTTCAGGCGGAACGCGGTGTCGGTGCCCGAGCCCTCGGCGCGGCCGACGGCGTAGATCTCTTGGTCGTAGTCGATCCCGTCGATCTCGCTCCAGTTGGTGATCTCGCCCTGGTAGATGCCGCGGATCTGCTCGCCGGTCAGCTGGGTGACGCCGGCGTCGGAGACGTCGGAGCTGACGACGACCGGCTGGCCGTCGCGGCCGACGACGTTGTCGACGACCCTGTTCTGGGCCTCCTCCTCGCTCCAGCCGAGCTCGGCCGTGATCGGGCCGGAAGAGTTGCCGATGTCGACGAGCCCCTCGGTGACGGCCTCACAGCCGGTCCCGGAGTGGCTCAGGCCGACGGTCGTCGGGAACGGCGGCGAGGAGCGCTGCTCGGTCGCCTCGAAGCCGAACTTCGACGCGAAGTAGTCGGCGATGAGCATGTCGTCCGCGCCGTCGGACGAGAGCTGGTCCCAGCCGGGGACCGACGTCTCGTCGTTCGCGCCCCAGTACTCGCCGTCGCTCGGCGGGGCGTTGGAGTTCCAGTAGGAGCTCCCGGTGTTCGAGATGGGATACACGGTCGATGAGCCCTCGGCGTTGAGGAGCGCCGTGTTCTGCCCGGAGCTATCGCCGCCGTCCGTGCCGTCGCCGCCGTCACTCCCGTCGCTGCCGTCGCTGCCGTCGCTGCCGTCGCTGCCGGAGCTTCCGTCGCTGCTGCCGCCACAGCCGGCCAAGCCGGCGGTCCCGAGCGCTCCGGACGTGATGAGAACTTTCCGCCGCGACACGCCGCCGTCGACCCAGTTCCGGTCTGACATCACCCGTAGCAACGGACAAGTCTATTAAACTGGTTTATATTTTTAATATAGACACCTCTTGGCACGAGAGGAGTCCACGGTACCGATGCGGACCGCACGAGAGGGCTCTGACGAATATATATCACCACGTACCGCTCCGTTTGGCTCTGTCCACGAACGGACCGCTCTTAGGAAGGTATACACCGCACTACGCCGAATCCGGCGGTATGAGCGAACCCGCGCCCGCGGCGACGCCCCTCGAGGAACTCGTCGACGCGGTCTCCGAGCGGACGGACGAGGAGCCGGAGTCGATCCGCACGTGGCTCGACCCGTTCACCGAGGACGGGACCGTGACGCCCGCCGCAGTCGAGTCGAGCGTCACCGACGTGTCGCAGGTCCTCGCGACCGCCGAGACGCGGGTCGACCTCGCGACGCGGACCCACGAGGAGGCGACCGCCGCCGCCGACGGCGCGCCGGACCTCGACGTCGTCGACGTCCGACGCCGGGCGTTCGGGGACCGGCTGGACGACCTCCGGGCGGAGGTGGAGGCGCTCGGCGACGAGTTCGGCGAGGCCAGATCGGAACTCGACTCCCCGGTGGCGGTGTACCGCGCCGCGGTCGCCCTCCACGAGGTCACGACCGACGCACAGGACGTCGTCCGCGTCGCCCACGACCTCGAGACCGAACTCGAGGCGTTCGAGGCGTGGATCAGCTCCGCGAACCGCCGTCACGACGGGCTCGTCGACGACGTCGAGGCCGCCGAGGAGTCCGCCGAGTCCGTCGCCGAGGTCGTCACGGCGCTGCGGGAGGCCGACGAGCCCGACCCCGAGCGGCGGTTCGACGCCGCCGTCCAGACGCGCGTCCTCGACCTCGTCGTCGGTGACCTCCGGGCCGAGGCCGCCGACCTCCGCGCGTGGGCCGACCGCGACGGGGTCTCCTTCCCGGACGATGTCGACGCGCGGATCGACGCCCTCGAAGCCGAGGTGGCCGACCACGCCGCGGCGCTCGCCGGCGGTCCGGACTGGGACGATCGGTTCGGCGAGCGACTCGCCGCGCTCGACGCGGAGCTCGACGCGGTCGAGCCGCCCGTCGCGTGGGCCCGCGTGGACGAGTCGGTCGCGGCGGCGCGGTCGGCGCTGTCCGACGACGACGCGACCGTCGACGAGACCGCGACTCCGGGTCGCCAGTAGCCTCATCACCGCGAGACCGCGAGTGAGAGACGTGCCACAGCGCGCCCGGGCCGCGACCGCGGTCGCCCTCCTCCTCCTGCTCGCGGGGTGCGGCGGGTTCGCTCCGGGCGGGCCGACGCCGACCGACTCCGCACCGCCCGACTCTCGGCCGTCCGATCCCCGGCCGAACGAGACCGCCGACGCCGGCGAGCGGCTCGCTGACGTCTCCTTCCCGGACGGGTTCACTCGGGCCGGAATCGACACCGCGACGGCGCGCGAGCGGTCCGTGGCCTTCCTCCGGACGGAACCGGTGACGGGGGCCGCGGTCGAGCGCTTCCGCGCCGGGGCGTACGCCGACTACGAGTACGACGCGGCCCCGGACCGGATCCGGTTCCGACTCGACGTTCACAACGGGTACATCGACGTCACGCGCAGCGACGTGTACGTCGACGGCGGCGTCCGGTACAGTCGGAGCGCTCGGAACAGGGACGTCTCCTTCGAGGCGTCCAACGGGTCGATCGCGAGGACCCGGTACCGCGCGGCCGACTCGATGTGGGCGGTCGCCTCGCGGATACTGACGGTCGCGGAGTTCCGCGCGGTCCGAACCGTCGAGGAGGACGGCGAACGGCTGATCCGGTACGCCGCGACGGACGTCGCGGTCCGGAACGCGACCGACGTCCGGGGGTACCTGACCGTCGACCGGAACGGCGTCATCCGCGAGGCCAGGCTCGCGTACACTCGGGCGGGGGAGTCCAAACAGTTCGAGTACGTGGTCGCGCCGCGGTCCGCCGGAAACGAGGTCGCGCCGCCGGCCTGGCTCCCCGCCGCGAGCGCGAACGCCACTCCCGGAGTCGGAGACTGATGAGGGGGGTGAGGGCGGGAGTGGACCCGCGACTCGCCGCGCGCTCGCCACCGGGGCGTCGGCAGCCCTCGCGGCCACCGCCGGGTGTGCGGCGCTCGACGCCGACTCGCCTGCCCCCACTGGGTGACGGTCTACTCGGGAGAGCGCGAGGAGACCCACGACGTGACCGTCGACGGAACCCGGTTCCAGCGGGACTGATCGGGGGTCGAGCGGCCCGAACTCCCCTCTGACGACCCCGACGAGAGCGGCGTCGAACTCCGGGTCGAGAACGGCCGGGACGGTGATCCGACGGTGCGGTCGGAAGCGGGCTGTCGGCACGTCTCGTCCGGCTGACGGCCCTCGCCGGAACTGAAACGCCCGGAGAAGTATATATCGGTATATACCGCTCTTAGCGGCGTTTATCAGTCGACCTTCCCTAGGGAGGCGCAATGGGTCGCTTCCACCCGGACGTCGAACCGCACCATCTCGACATCGACATCGACGAGCACGAGAGCGCGTACGTCGTCGGCGACGTACACGGCTGTCCCGAGCCGCTCGACCGCCTCCTGTCGACGCTCGAGATAACCGACGACGACCTCGTGGTGTTCGTCGGTGACCTGGTCCGCAAGGGTCCCGACAGCGCGGGGGTCGTCGAGCGCGTCCGAGACGCGGACAACATGTTCTCGGTCCGGGGGAACAACGAGGAGAAGCTGCTGCGCGGCGACAAGTCGCTGGCGTCGCTGTCCGACGACGACCTCGCGTGGATCGAGTCGCTGCCGGTCGCGATCACGGTCGGCGAGAACCTGATCGTCCACGGCGGGGTCGACCCGCGGAAACCGCTCGCCGAGCACACGATCGACGACCTCCAGAACACCCGCTCGCTCGCCCCGGGCGGCAGCTACGACCCGCCGTACTGGTACGAGGAGTACGCCGGGCCGCCGCGAGTGTTCTTCGGCCACACCGTGCTCGACGAGCCGGTCCGCTCGGAGTGGGCGGTCGGGCTCGACACCGGTTGCGTCTACGGCGGGGCGCTCACCGCGTACGACCTGCGCGCGGAGACGATCACGGCGGTCCCCGCGCTCCGCGGCGGCGTCGAACGGAGCGACGCCAAGATCGTCGACGTGGCCGAGTTGGGCTGAGATGAGCGATTCGGAGAGCGCGAGCGACGAAGACGACGCCGAACGCGAGACGCTGACGCCCCCGGACGACGCGGACGGCGAGCGGGAAGCCGACGGGGACGACGCCGTCGTCCTCTCGCCCGAGACGTGGCAGATGGCCGTGCCGCCGCGGACCCCGCCGATCGCGGCCGACCCGCCGCCGACCGGCGAGCCGTTCGACGACGAGCGGTGGTATCTCAACCGCGAGTTCTCGGAGCTCTCCTTCCAGTGGCGGGTCCTCCACGAGGCGACGGACGACCGCCAGCCGCCGCTCGAACGGCTCCGGTTCCTCTCGATCCTGACCCGGAACCTCGACGAGTTCTTCATGAAGCGGGTCGGCGGGCTCAAACAGCAGATCGACGCCGGGACGACGGAGCCGACCGTCGACGGCGCGACGCCGCGCGAGCAGTGGGCGGACGCGCTCTCGATGGCGGCGGACCTGTTCGAGGTCCAGTCGCAGTGCTATCACGAGGGGGTGAAGCCGGCGCTTCGCGAGGCCGGCGTGGAGGTACTCGAGTACGACGACCTCCGACCCGAAGAGGTCGACCACCTCCGGGAGCGGTTCGAGTCGTCGGTGTTGCCCACACTCACGCCGCTCACCTTCGACCCGGCACACCCGTTCCCGTTCCTCTCGAACCTCTCGCTGTCGCTCGCGGTCCGGACCCGCAAGCCCGACGGGACGGTCCGCTTCTCGCGGATCAAGGTCCCGGAGAACCTCCCCCGGTTGGTCCCCGCCGGCCCCGACTATCCCGCCGACGGCGAGACGCGGGTCGTCCCGGTCGAGCGCGTCATCGCCGCCAACCTCGATCTGGTGTTCCCGGACGTCGAGATCGTCGACCACTCGACGTTCCGCGTGACCCGCAACGCCGAGGTCAGGCGCAACGAGGACGTCGCGGAGGGGTTGATCGAGCGGATCGAGGACGTGCTCCGGGAGCGGCGCTTCGCGACGCTCGTCCGCATCGAGATCGACGAGGACACCCCGCCCGCGGTCCGCGACCTGCTCGCCGAACACCTCGACGTCGACGACCGGGAGGTGTTCGAGCGACGCGCGCCGCTGGCGCTCTCCGACTTCGGGAGCCTCTACGACCTCGACACGCCCGAGCTGAAACGTCCGGAGTGGACGCCTCAACAGCACCCGCGGTTCGTCGACCTCGACCCGAAGCAGCCCGAAGAGCTGTTCGAGTCGATCCGGGAGCGGGACGCGCTCGTCCACCACCCGTACCACTCGTTCACCGACACCGTCCAGGCGTTCCTCGACGCCGCGGCGCACGACCCGGACACGCTCGCGATCAAGGCGGCGATATACCGGACCGCGCCCGACTCGCGGGTGCTCGGGAGCCTCATCGACGCCGCGAAGAACGGGAAGCAGGTCGCCGTGATGGTCGAGCTCAAGGCGCGGTTCGACGAGGAGAACAACCTCCGGTGGGTGAAGCGGCTCGAAGAGGAGGGGATCCACGTCGCGTACGGGACCGTCGACCTCAAGACCCACAGCAAGGTCGCGCTCGCGGTGCGCGAGGAGGGCGACGACGTCAGGCTCTACTCGCACGTCGCGACGGGCAACTACCACTCGGGGACCGCGAAGGGGTACGCCGACCTCGGGCTGTTCACCGCCGACCACGACGTCGGCCAGGACCTCGTCCGGCTGTTCAACTCCTTCACCGGCCACTCGCGTAACCGGAGCTACCGGAAGCTCCTCGTCGCGCCCGAGACGCTGCGGGAGCGGCTCTACGAGCTGATCGACCGCGAGCGCGACCACGCGCTGGCCGGGCGCGGGGGGCGCATCGTCGCGAAGATGAACGCCCTCGAAGATCCGGGCGTCGTCGAGCGACTGTACGAGGCGGGCGAGGCCGGCGCGGAGATAGACCTCGTCGTGCGCGGGATCTGCCGGCTCCGTCCCGGGGTCGACGGCGTCACCGAGACGGTCCGAGTCCACAGCGTCGTCGGTCGGTTCCTCGAACACTCGCGCATCTTCCGGTTCGGCAACGCGGGGGACCCGGAGTACTACATCGGGTCGGCGGACTGGATGACGCGGAACTTGGACCGACGCGTCGAGGCCGTCGCACCGGTCGAGGACCCGGCGCTCCGGGAGACGCTCGACGGGGTGCTCTCGACGATGCTCGACGACAACCGGCGTCGCTGGGAGATGCGGTCCGACGGGAGCTACGTTCAGGCGCGTCCGGGACCGGACGAGGAGTCGCGGGACACGCACGAGGTCCTGATGGGCCGCGCGAGGAACCGCGCCCCCGACGAGCGGTCGGGACGCGAGACGGAGCCGCGGCGCGACCCGAGCGTCGACCTCGACGGCGTGTTCACCTCCGAGACGGACGCGAACTGACGCGGTCGGTCGCCCCCACTTTTTCCACCCCCGGCCGTGTGCGGTTCGGCATGACGCAGATCCCGTCGCTCGTGTCCCGTTCGCTCTCGAACTTCGCCGAGGGGCTGGTCGTCGCGATCCCCCGGCTGGTCTCGGGGCTGATCTTCCTCGCGCTGGCGTACCTGACGGTGCGGGTCGTCCTCTCCGTCGTCCGCGGGTCGATCGAACGACTGTACGTCGGCGACCGAGAGCTGGTCGGGGACCTCATCGTCACGCTCGTCGCCGTCTTCCTCTGGTTCGGCGTCGCGCTCACGTTCCTGAAGGTCGTCGGCATGGGCGACGTCGCCGCGAGCCTCGGCACCGCCGTCGGCTTCATCGCCCTGGGCGTCTCCTACGCGCTCTCGGAGATGATCGAGGACACGGTGGCGGGCGTCTACCTCCTGCGGGACCCCGACTTCAACGTCGGCTACCGCGTCGACGCCAAGGGAGTGACCGGCACCGTCGCCGCCATCGAACTCCGGAAGACGCGGATCGACACCGACGACGGCGACCGCGTCGTCCTGGCGAACCGGGAGATAGAGCCGCGGTGGACGCACGACGTCCCGGAGACCGACGCGGCGGCCGCCGACGAGCCCCCGACGGCCGACTGAGCGCGGGGCGCGGCCGTGACACACCCACCCAACACTTATCATTCAGCTCCGAAACCCCATTCCCGCTATGGCAACTGAGCCCACCGAGACCCTCGACGAGACCGTCGAGGGCGACACGACGCTGGCGGCGCTGTCGCACGCGTCGGCCCTCTTCGCCTCGTTCCTCGGTCCGATCCTCTTTCTGATCCTCGCGGACGACGGCGACGAACTCGTCGAGCGGAACGCGAAGAACTCGCTGAACTTCCAGATCGTCGTCTTCGTCGCCCTCATGCTCGCCGCCGTCCTCAGCTTCGTGTTCGTCGGCCTCCTACTGTTCCCGATCATCGCGGTCGTCGACCTCGTCTTGGTACTCGTCGCGACCGTGAAGGCCAACGAGGGGCAGGTGTACTCGTACCCGTTCACCCCGGACATCGTTTGAGGGCGGTCCGTTCCGGCGAGCAGCAGGAGGAGACCAGCAGCTGGCGGGAAAATATCGACCGAAACGGGAACGTGAACGCAAAAAGCGACCGGCTTAGAGTTCGTCCTCGAAGTCCTCGAGGGCGAACACGGTGTCGGTGCCGCGGCGGTCGAGCGTCTCGTTGGCGAGGAGCCAGTAGACGACCGACAGCGCGCGTCGACCCTTGTTGTTCGTCGGGATGACGAGGTCGACGTTCGACAGCTGGTTGTTGGAGTCGCACATCGCGATGACCGGGATGCCGACGGTGATGGCCTCCTTGACGGCCTGCGCGTCGCCGATCGGGTCAGTGACCACGACGACGTCCGGCTCGATGTAGCCGGCGTAGTCGGGGTTCGTCAGCGTGCCCGGGATGAAGCGTCCCGTGCGGGCGCGGGCGCCGATCGCGTCCGCGAACTTCTCGGCCGGGAACCGACCGTACTGTCGCGAGGACGTGACGAGGATCTGCTCGGGGTTGTAGTCGGAGAGGAAGTCCGCGGCCGTGCGGATCCGCTCGTCGGTGAGGCTCACGTCGAGGACGTAGAGCCCGTCGTCGCGGACGCGGTGGATGAACCGCTCCATGTCCTTCGTCTTCTGCTGGGTCCCGATGTGGACGCCCGCGGAGAGGTAGTCCTCGACGGGGATCAGCAGGTCGACGTCGTCGTCGGGCATGACGTCGTCGTCGAACGGAGAGGCGTCCTCTTCCGCGTCTTCCGCCTCTTCGGCGGCCTCGCTCTCGGCGTCGGCGGGTGCCTCTGTGTCGGCGTCGGCGGACGCCCCGTCGGCAGCCGCGTCGGCGGTCGGTTCCTCGGTCGTGTCGGCCTCCTCCTCGACCGCCGCGTCGACCGCCTCGGTCTCCGCGTCGTCGTCGAGTTCGACCGCGTCGTTGTCTTCGCTCATGCGTGGTGTGGGCCCGTCATACCGCGTCGTCCGCGATGCGGACCAGTTCGTTCAGCTTGGCGGTTCGCTCGCCGCCGACCGTGCCGGTCTTGATGTAGCCGGCGTCGGTCGCCACGGCGAGGTGTGCGATGGTGGTGTCCTCGGTCTCGCCCGAACGGTGGGAGATGACCGTCTCGTACCCGTTGCGGGCGGCGAGCTCGACCGCGTCGAACGCGTCCGACAGCGTCCCGATCTGGTTCGGCTTGATGAGGATGCTGTTGGCCGCGCCGGCGTCGATCCCGTCTTGGAGCCGCTCGACGTTGGTGACGAACAGGTCGTCGCCGCAGATCAGCGTCCGGTCGCCGACCCGGTCGGTCAGCTCCGCGAACGCCTCGTAGTCGTTCTCGTCGAGCGGGTCCTCGACGTACGCGAGGTCGTACTCGTCGACGAGGCCGGCGACGTACTCGATCTGCTCGTCGGCCGACTTCGTCTCGTCGCCGTAGACGTACGCCTCGGCGTCGTCGTCGAACAGTTCGGCGGCCGCCATGTCGAGGCCGAAGCGGATCTCGAAGCCAACTTCCTCTTCGACGCGGTCGACCGCCTCGTCGACGACCTCGAACGCCTCCGCGTCCGAGATGGGGGGTGCCCACGCGCCCTCGTCGCCCTTCGCCGCGGGGACGCCGCGCTCGTCTAACACGTCCGCGACCGCCGCGTGGACCGCGGCGTTCGCGAAGACGGCCTCCGAGACGCTCGGCGCGCCGACGGGTGCCGCGAGGAACTCCTGGATGTGGGTCGCCTCCTTGGCGTGCTCCCCGCCGCCGACGACGTTGCCGAGCGGGATCGGGAAGTTCTCGCCGCGGAACGCGCCGCCGAGGTGCTGGTACAGCGGCGCGCCGAGCACGTCGGCGGCGGCCTTCGCGGCCGCCATCGAGATGGCGACGGCGCTGTTGGCACCGATAGCCGAGAAGTCGTCCGTCCCGTCGGCGCCGCGCAGGGCGTTATCGACCGCGCGCTGGTCGCCGGCGTAGACGCCTTCGAGGCGCGGGACCGCGTGTTCGCGGGCCTTCGCGATGGACTCGCTCGCGGGGAGTTCGATCGCTTCGTACTCGCCGGTCGAGGCCCCGCTGGGTGCCGCCCCGCGGCCGAAGCCGCCGGACTCGGTGAGCACGTCGGCCTCGACCGTCGGGTTTCCGCGCGAGTCGAGCACGCGACGCAGCGAGACGCTGGTAATTCGGGTCATTAGTTGGAATCCCTCCGCACCGTGAACGGGAGCGCGCCCGCGTCGTACTCCTCGGCGGCGACGAGGATCGGCTCCGTCTGGTCCGTGTCGATCAGCACGGGTGCCCCGTAGGACACCTGCAGCGCTCGGGCGCCGAGGATGCGTGCCTTCTCGTATCGATTGTATCGCTGTCCTGACATGGTTACTGGTACGGCGAGACGACGTCCACGAGGTCGCGGTGGCTCACGATCATGCGCCGGCAGCAGTGCCGGTCGACCCCGAGGTCGTCGAGCACCTCGCCCGGGTCTTCGTCGCCCTCGCGAGCCCGCTCTTTGAACTCTTCCCAGTGTTCACCCACGACGTTGCCGCACGTGAAACACCGGACGGGGATCATCATGACTGGATCACCTCAGCGGTAGGACTTCTGGTAGCGAGCGCGAGCGCCGGGTCCGCCCCACTTCTTGGGTTCGGACTGGCGCACGTCGTTGACCAGTAGGGTGCGGTCGAAGTTCATGTACGCGTCGCGCAGCTCCGCGTCGCCGAGGTGCTGGACGAGGCCGCGGGCGATGGCGGTCCGCGTCGCGTCCGCCTGACCGCTGAAGCCGCCGCCCTCGACGTCGATATCGATGTCGACGCCGTCGCGGAGCTCCTCGCCCGCGATGCGGAACGGCTCCAGCATCTTGAGCCGCGCCTGCTCCGGTTCGACCAGCTCGACTGGCTGGGAGTTGATGCGAACGCGACCCTCGCCCTCGCGCACGGTGGCGCGGGCGACGGCCGTCTTCTTCTTGCCTGAGGTGTTCGTTACCATGTGACGTTGGCTCCCAGAGACTCGGAGATGGATCCGAGCGTCGTGAATTTGATGTTCGAGAGGCGGTCGAGCGAGGTGCCGTCGAGGACAATGCTCTCGACGTCCTCGTCGCGCTCGTAGGGGTTCCCGACGTACACGCGCACGCTCGAGAACGCTTCGCGACCGTCCTCCGACTTGTACGGCAGCATGCCGCGGATGGCGCGCTTGAAGATTCGGTCGGGGCGCTTGGGGTAGTACGGACCGCTGTCCGAACCGAGCTCCGCGCGCTTGTGGTACGTCTCCATCGTCGACTCCTCGTTGCCGGTGATGACGGCGCGCTCGGCGTTGACGACGGCGACGGTCTCCCCGGCGAGGGCGCGCTGCGCGACCTCCGAGGAGACGCGGCCAAGGATACAGTCGCGGGCGTCGACGACGACGTCCGCGTCGATCTTTGCGAGACTCATCGGATCACCCGCACGTCGCTTCCTTCGGGGTTCTGTTCGATGAACTGTTCAAGCGTCACCGCTTCGCCGGCCTGGTCGATCTTCGTCCGGGCGGTCCCGGAGAAGTCGACGGCGGCGACGGTAACGTTCGTTTCGAGCACACCGCTGCCCAGCACCTTGCCGGGGACGACGACCGTCTCGTCTTCCTGAGCGTACCGCTCGATGCGGCCCAGGTTGACCTCAGCGTGCGTGCGCCGTGGCTTCTCCAGTCGGTCGGCGACGTCCTGCCACACGTTGGCACCGGAGTCACGCGAGACCGACTTCAGATCGGCGATGAGGTTCTGTAGTTTCGGATTCGTCTTGCTACTCATAGCTGTCCCTCCTGAACGGAGAGTTCGTGGAAAACGGAGTGCAGGGAGCAGGATTTGAACCTGCGGACCTCTACAGGACAGCGCCCTGAACGCTGCGCCGTTGGCCTGACTTGGCTATCCCTGCGTGCACTCCATCGTATTCCGGCTCCCTTCAAACCACTTTCGGTCCCGCCGTCCGCCGCGTCGGGCGCGGGCGCTCCGACGGTCGGAGCGACGCCACGGCTGTCGGCGGGGGCGGCGGTCAGGGGATTGGTTCGAAGGGCCGTCATTTCCTTATACTGCGACTTTCGTCTGTAGTTCGTCCGCGCGCTCCTCGATGGAGCCGATCGCGCGGAGCAGCAGTTCCTCGACGCTGAACGAGCCGTCCGTCTCGATGTGGAAGACGAACGCGCCCGGCACGTCCTCGACCGCGACCTCCTTCCCGGGGAACCGTTCCGAGAGGTCGTTGTCGAACTCGTCCGTGAGCTCTACGTCCCCGTCCGGCGTCTCGATGACGCCGCGGAGGATGTTCGGCTCGTCGTCGTCGAACTCGCCGCGGTCGCCCTCGACCGAGACGCGCTGGAGGTGGCGGTAGCCGACGGAGACGCCGCCCTGGTGTTTGGCGTGCTCCTTTCCGGTGTCTAACACCGCCGTGGCCTCGAACTCGAGGCGCTGTCCCTCCTTCAGCTCGATGATCGGGACGTTCTCGTCGGCGACCTCGACGAGCGGGTCGCTGCTCTCGATGTCGCCGGAGTACGCCGTCGCCGGGCCTTCGACGTCGAGCGCGAGGGTGACCTCGTCGCCGATCTCGAAGTCGTCGAGCGGCGTCGTCAGGGGCACGAGCCCCAGCCGGAGTCCGATCATCTCGTCGAACATGACCGAGGAGTTCTCGACGAACTGGACGGTGTCGATCGAGAACGTCGGGACGTCGGCGATCATCGCGCGGCGGATGCCGTTGGCGAACGCCGGCGTGAGCCCGCGGATCAGCACCCGCGCGCTGCGTTCGTCCCGCTCGACGTACTGGACGTCGAATTCGTCTTCGGTCATGTCAGACTCGCTTGTTCTTCGGCGCCTTCGTCCCGTCGTGCGGGATCGGCGTGACGTCCTCGATGCGCCCGATCTCGACGCCCGCACGCGAGAGCGCGCGGATCGTCGCCTGCGCACCGGGGCCGGTGGACTTGTTGAGGTTGCCGCCGGGGCCGCGGACGCGAACGTGCACGCCCTCCAGACCGGCGTCCTTGACGCGCTCGGCGACGACCTCCGCCATCTGCATGGCGGCGTACGGCGACGCCTCGTCGCGGTTCTGCTTCACCACGGTGCCGCCTGACGACTTGGCGATCGTCTCGGCGCCCGTCTCGTCGGTGACCGTGATGAGCGTGTTGTTGAACGACGCGTACACGTGGGCGATGCCCCACTTTCCGTCCTCGGATTCACTCATGGTTGGTTACTCCTGTGACTCCGCGCGCTCGGGGTGGAGATCGTCCGCGAGCGGGCTCGTCTCGTCGAAGGCGATGGCGCCCTCGTCGTCGACGTCCACCTTCACCGACGGGCGCGTGACGCGGGCGCCGTTGACGGTGATGTGGCCGTGGACGATGAACTGGCGGGCCTGCTGGGTCGAGGAGGCGAAGCCCTGTCGGTAGACGACCGTCTGGAGGCGACGCTCCAGCAGGTCGGTCACGTCGAGCGACAGGACGGTCGAGATGTCGTCGTTGTCGCCGAGGATGCCGATCCGGCGGAGCCGCGTAACGAACTCCGCGCCGGCGTCCTGGGCGGCGTCGACGTCGCCCTGCGCCTCGCCGAGCAGCCGTCGGGCCTCTCGGCGCATGTTGCGCAGCTCGGACTGGGCGCGCCAGAACTCCTCTTTGTTCTTCAGACCGTACCGCGAGAGGAGGTCGGACTCCTCGGCGATGCGCTCGCCCTGGTACGGGTGGTTCGGCGTCTCGTAGCCCTTGGTGTTCTTTCCGGTGCTCATTCGTCGTCACCGCCCTCTTCGTCCGCCATCTCCTCGCGGATCTCCTCGACGTTGACCCCGATGGTCCCCTCCGAGCGACCCGTGGACTTCGTGCGCTGGCCGCGGACCTTCTGCCCGCGCTTGTGGCGCACGCCCTTGTACGATTCGATGATCTTCATCCGGTTGATGTCGTGACGGCGCTTCTCGTTGACGTCGGTGCCCACGAGGTGCGTCGTCTCCCCGGTGAAGAAGTCGTTCTGTCGGTTCGTCATCCACGACGGGACGTGGTCTTCGAGGTTCTCGGCGATGTCGACCACCGCGTCGATGTCCCCCTCGTCGAGGAGCCCGAACGTGGCGTTTCTGTCCACGTCGGCCTTCTCGGCGACCAGCCGCGCCGTGCGCGTGCCGATGCCGTCGAGTTCGGACAGGCTTCGCTCGACCGTCTTCGTCCCGTCGAGGTCCGCGCCCCCGATCCGAACGAAGTACTGGAGGTCTTCCTCCTCCTCCGGCGAGTCGTCCTGTGATTCTTCCGTGCTCATGTGTTGGTTGTGGTGAGTCCTACCGGCGCGAATCCGGCGGTACTCGTCCGTTCGAGCGTTGCGGCGGGGATTCGAACCCCGGAGGCAGTGACGCCACAGAGTTAGCAACCCTGCGCCTTGGGCCAGGCTTGGCTACCGCAACCCGCGTTGTATCATCGCCCTCTCGGACTCGGGGCCCGACGCCCCTACAGTTCGTGCGTTCGTTACCTCCCGCTTTCAGTACTTAAACATCACGAAACGGTCGGGTCGCTGTGGGCGGTTCGCACGGACGCTGCGAGCGCCTTCCGGGGGACCGCGGCGGTCCCCGCGGGCCACTGCCGGTTCCTGCGGGCCACTGCCGGTTCCCGCCGGCCGCGGCGGTCCCCGCGTCGCGTCGCTCGTTTCCGTGAGGCGTACTGTTTAGTGGGTCCCGCGGGAGGGTCCGGATATGAAGGCCGTTCAGTTCGCCGACCACGGCGACCGCGACGTGATCGAGTACGGCGAGTTCCCCGACCCCGAACCCGACCGCGGCGAGGTGCTCGTCGACGTCAAGGCCGGGGCGTTGAACCACCTCGACGTCTGGACGCGGCGCGGGATGCCCGGTATCGACGTGGAGATGCCGCACATCCCCGGCAGCGACGCGGCGGGCGTCGTCGAGGCCGTCGGCGAGGGCGTGACGCGCTTCGAGCCGGGCGATCACGTCGCCGTGAGCGCGGGCGTCTCCTGCGGCGACTGCGAGTTCTGTCGCAACGGCGAGGAGTCGCTGTGCGTCTCCTTCCACATCATCGGCGAACACGTGCGCGGCGTCCACGCCGAGAAGGCGACGGTCCCGGCGGCGAACCTAGTGCCCGTTCCCGACGGCGTCGACTGGGAGGTCGCCGGCTCCGTGTCCCTCGTCTTCCAGACCGCGTGGCGAATGCTCCACACGCGCGCCGACGTCGAGGCGGGCGAGAAGGTGCTCGTCCTCGGCGCGTCAGGCGGCGTCGGTCACGCCGCGGTCCAGATCGCTGATCACGCCGGCTGTGAGGTGTTCGCGACCGCCTCCACGGAGGCGAAGCTCTCGCACGCCGAGGACTGCGGCGCGGACCACGTGATCGACTACGAGGCGAACGACTTCGCGGACGAGGTCGCCGCGCGCACCGGCAAGCGCGGCGTCGACGTCGTCGTCGACCACGTCGGCGAGGCCACCTACCCGAACTCGCTGAAATCGATGGCGAAGGGGGGCCGCCTCGTCACCTGCGGCGCGACCACCGGCCCGAACCCGGGTGCTGGGCTCAACCGCATCTTCTGGAACCAGCTGTCGGTGCTCGGCTCGACGATGGCAACGCCCGGCGAGGTCGACGACGTCCTGGAGCTGGTCTGGGACGGCACCTTCGAACCCCGCGTCCGAGAGGTACTCCCGATGAGCGAGGCCGCGCGCGCACACGAGATGATAGAAAACCGTGAGGGCTTTGGCAAAGTGGTGGTTAAACCGGATAGTGAGCTCTGAGACCGACGCCGACGCGGACGCGACCGCCGACGGCACACCCGACGGCGGGTACGTCCACGTCCCCGGATCCGAGACCGACGGGGCCGACGCCAGCGGTGGCGACGACTCCCGGGGACCGGCGTCCCCCACCGACGAGCCGCCGGCGGACGGGTTCGGCCGCAAGGGGTGGGCGCTGACGGCCGTCCTCTTCACCTGCGTCCTCGTCATCCCCGGGATCATCTACGCGTACCCGTACGTCGCGGGCTGGTTCGGGCTCCCCTTCTTCGCGACGTACCTGGCGCTCCCGCTCGTCCCCGCGCTCCTGCTCGGTCTCGTCGCCGTCTGGTCGATGACGGCCGCGACCGCGGACGCCGAGCGGTGAACGCCTTCTGCGGACCGCCGATATCGGCTCGAGGACCGCCGCGTCGCGCCGCGGGGTAGTGTTTAGATAAGCTGATTCCATGCGAAGGCGAACGCTTGTAACCAATTTTCGGCGGTACTTGGTTCGGCGTGGCTAAA
>NZ_AOJL01000020.1 GCF_000337035.1 Halorubrum coriense DSM 10284 | reverse complement strand
ATACAACTGCTATCGCCGCTGAGGCGGTCGAAGTTGAGCATAGAGCACTCGATCTTTTGACCGCCTCATTCCTTATCGCAACGCTACCCGCCGCGGAACGACAACCGTTTTGAACGGCACCCGCGGATTGGTGATATGTTGATCACCGTCTCCGGCCCGCCAGGGAGCGGGAAGAGCACCAACGCCGTCCAACTGGCAGACGCGCTCGGGCTCGGGCACGTCTCCGGCGGCGACATCTTCCGCGAGATGGCCGCCGAACGCGACATGACGCCGGTCGAGTTCAACGAGTTCGCCGAGGAGGACCCGCAGATCGACCGCGACCTCGACCGCCGGCTCCGCGAGATCGCCGTCGAGCGCGACGACGTCGTCCTCGAATCGCGGCTCGCCGGCTGGCTCGCGGCCGAACACGCCGACTTCCGGTTCTGGTTCGACGCGCCGCTGTCGGTCCGCGCCGAGCGGATCGCCGAGCGCGAAGCGAAGGGCGTCGACCGCGCGCGGACGGAGACGAAGCGCCGCGAGGCCTCCGAGCGCAAGCGGTACCGAGAGTACTACGAGATCGACATCGAGGACCTCTCGATCTACGACGCCGCGTACAACACCGCC
The DNA here is from genome assembly GCF_000337035.1 of Halorubrum coriense DSM 10284. GTDB lineage: Archaea > Halobacteriota > Halobacteria > Halobacteriales > Haloferacaceae > Halorubrum > Halorubrum coriense. The sequence continues at coordinate 100,959 of NZ_AOJL01000020.1, read as the reverse complement.
CGCTGGGGCCCCGAGCGCTTCCTCGACGTCCTCGTCGCGACCGTCGAGGCGTACGACCCCGCCGACGACGAGGGGAAGTCCCCGGTCGAGGGCGTCGTGTACGACTTCTGATTCCGCAACCGACTCCCGCATGACAGACGCTTCCGACACCGACACCGACGCCGACCCGCTCAGGGCCCCGCCCGGCGAGCGGTCGGTCCCGGAGCTGCTGCGGTTCGGCGTCGTCAACCTCGACAAGCCCGCCGGTCCCTCCTCCCATCAGGTGTCGGCGTGGGTGCGCGACGCGATCGACGAGACGCTCGCCGCGCTCGACCCCGAGGGCCCGCCGACCGGCGGCGTCGCTCACTCGGGCACGCTGGACCCGAAGGTCACCGGCTGTCTCCCCACGCTGACCGGGGACGCGACGCGCATGGCGCAGGTGTTCCTCGAGGGCGCGAAGGAGTACGTCGCGGTGCTGGAGCTCCACGGGCCGCCGCCGTCCGACTTCCGCGAAGTGGTCGCGGAGTTCGAGGGCCCGATCTACCAGAAGCCGCCGCGGAAGAGCGCCGTGAGCCGCCGGCTCCGCACGCGGACGATCCACGAGCTGGACCTGCTGGAGGTCGCCGACCGACGGGCGCTCCTCCGGATCCGCTGCGAGTCGGGGACGTACGTGCGGAAGCTGTGTCACGATATCGGGCTCGCGGCGGGTATCGGCGCGCACATGGGGCACCTCCGGCGCAGCGCCACCGACCCGTTCGACGACCGCGACCTCGACGCGCTTCAGGACCTCGTGGACGCGCTCGCGTGGGCCGAGGACGGCGACGAGGAAGCGCTACGCGAGGTGGTCCGCCCGGCGGAGGACGCGCTGACGCACCTCCCAGCGGTGACGGTCGCGCGCTCCGCCGCCCGCAACGTCGCGACCGGCGCGCCGGTGTACGCGCCGGGTGTGCTCGACGTCGACGACGCGGCGCTTCCGACGGCGGTCAGCGACGACGCGCCGACCGACGGTGACGCCGACCCTGACCCGCCGCTCGCCGCGTGCTTCACGCCGGACGGCACCGCGGTCTGTCTCGGGCGAGTCGTCGGCGACCCGGACGCCGACGGCGGGACGGTCGTCGCCTTGGAGCGCGTTCTTTTATAACGCCGCCGACCCGGAATGCGGACATGGACGAGTCGGACGCGGACGGAAGCGGAACGGTAGCGGTCGGGAGCGCGAGCGCCGACCCGGGGACGCTCGACCGCGGTCGGCTGACGGTCGCCGACCTGCCGACCGGCGGCGCGGAGCGCCTCCCGGTCGCGGTCGCGAACGGAGCCGCCGACGGGCCCACGCTGTGGCTCACGGGCGGCGTCCACGGCGACGAGGCGACGGGGGTCGCGGTCGTCCAAGACGCGGTGGCGACCCTCGGCGACCGCCTCGGGGAGCTCGCGGGCGCGGTGGTCGCGGTCCCCGTCGTCTCCCCGGCCGGACTGCGTCGCAACGCGAGGGAGACGTACTACGGCGACGAGGACCCGAACCGCCACTTCCCGGACGCCGACGCCGAGTCGGCCCGTCCGCCAGAAATCCAAGAGCGGATCGACGCCCGACTGTACGCCGCGATCACCGGCGAGTCGCCCGACGACCCGAGCGAGTTCGCCGTCGAGACGGTCGGCACCGACGCCGCCGCGGACGCGCTGATCGACTGTCACACCGCCGGCGTCGGCAGCGAGCCATTCGCCATCCGCGACCGCGTCCTCTACGGCGACCGCCGGACCGAGGCGGAAGCGACCGCCCTCTCCGAGGCGCTCGGCCGGATCGTCGACGCGTTCGGGCTCCCGGTGGTCAGGGAGTACCCCGCGGCCGAGTACGTCGAGGAGAGCCTCCAGCGGTCGACGGCCGGAGCCGTGCTCAACGAGGCGGGAATTCCGGCGTTCACCGCGGAACTGGGCGCGCACAGCGTCGTCGACGACGCGCTCCTCGACGCGGGCGTCGCCGGCGTCGTCGGCGTCGCGGTCGAACTGGGCCTGCTCGACGACCGCGACGTGCCCGAGTCCGTCGGTGAGCCCGGGGTCGGCGTCGATCCGGCCCCCGTCGAGTTCCCCGTGCGGCGCTTCCGCGGGCCGACGACCGACGCCGCCGGCCTCGTTCGCCACCGCGTCAGCGCCGGGGACGCGTTCGCCGAGGGCGACGTCCTCGCCGACGTGGTCGACGCCGCGGGCGCGGAGCGCGCGACGGTCCGCGCCGACAGCGACGGGTACGCCCTCGGTCGCTCCGAGGGATTGGCCGTCTACGAGGGCGACCCGATCGGGAGCCTCGCGGTCCGCGACGACGGCGACCTCGTGGTCCCGCGGGAGACGGACGAGAAGTGAAGCGAAGTCCTTAATTACCGGACCGTCGTTCTTCCGGTGTAGTCAGGGACCGTGGGGTAGTGGTATCCTATGCGGATGGGGTCCGTATGACCTGAGTTCGACTCTCAGCGGTCCCATACGAAATTCTACGCGGAATGTCAGAAAACACCTAGCTTGACCGCTATCGTGCCGGTCTGGCAGAACGGGTCCCCGCCCGATTCACCCGTCGGTCACGCTCGTCGAGGGCGAGAGCTGCGACGTTCCGAGGGCGTCCCGTCCCCGTCGCTCTGTGTCCTAGAAAACGTCTCGAACCCGTCGGTACCGAAGGATTTCAACGGAACCGAACGATCGAAACTCCGCCAGCCGTTCCGCTCACCGGCACGTCGCTTCTGTACTTACCACAGAGTTCCGTCCTCGGCGTCGAGGAAGGCGGTGAGGAGGTCGACGGCGGCCTCGATGTCGTTCGCGTTGGCCGTCTCGACGGCGGAGTGGTGGTAGCGGACGGGGATCGAGAGCGCCCCGACCGGTCGCGCACCGCCGGCGGTCTGGAGCCCGCCGGTATCGGTCCCGATGTTCCAAGACACCTCGCGCTGGAAGCCGATGTCGCGGTTCTCGGCAACGGACTCGAACCGTTCCGCGACGCCGGGGGTCGCGATGACGCTCGCGTCCTTCCGCTTGATGCCGACGCCCTCACCGAGTTTCGTAATCACGTTCGACGGGTCGATCCCGGGATACGACTGTTCGAGCGTCCCGTCGAGCGCGACCACGAGATCGGGATCGACGTCCACGCCCAGGGCGGTCGCACCGCGCAGTCCGACCTCTTCTTGGACCGTCGCGGCGTAGTGAACGGTCACGTCGGGGTCCGCGCGTCTCGCGGCTTCCAACAGGACGTACACTCCCGCCCGGTCGTCGAGGGAGGAGCCGGTGACGCACTCGCCGAGCTCCCGGAGGTCGCTGTCGAACGTCACGACGTCACCGACGCCGAACCGCTCGTTCGCCTCCTCGGGGTCGAGACCGGTGAAGACGTGCGCGTCGTCGAGCGTCCAGTCCGCCGGAGCCTCGTCGGCGGCGGTGTGCGCGGCGGTGATCCCGACCACGCCGTCGTAGTCGCCCGCCCGCGTGTGGACGGTGACCGGCTGCCCGCGGAGCGCGTCCGGGTTCCAGCCGCCGAGCGCCTCGACGGAGAGGAAGCCGTCGTCGTCGACGTCGCTCACGATGAGCCCGATCTCGTCCATGTGCGCGGCGACGAGCACCTCGTAGTCGGGGTCCGCGCTCCCCCGGACGGTCGCGACGACGTTCCCCATCGCGTCCGTCCGCACGGCGTCCACGGCCGGGAGTTCGTCGCGCACGACGTCGCGCACGCGGTCCTCGTACCCGGCCGGGCCGGGGGCGTCCGTCAACCGCGCCAGCAGGTCGAAGTCGAACGTCGCGTTCGCGGCCATGGTCGAACGCTGGCGGGTGGCGCGTGAAAACCCGGCGGATTCCGGCGGAATCGGTGCGACCGACGACGGTCGTCGGGCAAAGAGAGCCGGCCTGTTCCCATCTATCGTCGGTCGCGGACCCCGCCGTCCGATTTCGAATCGCTCACGAGTGTGTCGGCAACGGATGCGTACCTCTTTGCCCCTGTAAGATGTTAACGGAACATGAAACGAACGGGCGGTGCGTTCCGGCTGCTCCTCGTCGTGGGGATCGTCTTTCTCGCGGGCTGCGCCGGCGCGGCGCCCGGCGAGCAGGCACCGACCGGGCCGGACGCGGGCGACGACGCGACGGTCGAGGCGGCGAACGGCACCGTCGAGGTCCACTACATCAACGTCGGGCAGTCGGTCAGCACGCTCGTCGTCGGGCCGGGGGGCGAGACGATGCTCGTCGACACGGGCCACTACGACGACGACGGCGAGCACGTGCTGGCGTACCTCCGGCGGCACGGCATCGATCGGATCGACCACCTCGTCGTCTCGCACAACGACGCGGACCACATCGGCGGCAACGCGGCGATCATCGAGCACTACCAGACGGAGGCGGACGGGATCGGTGCCGTCTACGACTCCGGTATCGCCGCGAGCACGCGGACCTACGCCGAGTACCTCGACGCCGTCGAGGAACACGACGTGACGCTGTACGAGACGCGCGAGGGCGACGCGATCCGGTTCGGCGCGGTCGACGTCGACGTGTTCGGCCCGCCGGACCCGTACCTCGCGAGCGAGGCGCGAAACGAGAACAGCATCGTCCTCAAGCTCACCCACGGGGAGACGAGCTTCCTCCTGTCCGGGGACGCCGAGGACGACCAGGAGGCGTACCTGGTCGACACGTACGGGTCGGAGCTGCGGTCGACCGTGCTGAAGGCGGGCCACCACGGCTCGTCGAGCTCGTCGAGCGAGTCGTTCATCGACGCGGTCGCGCCGCGGGCTATCGTCGTGTCGAGCGCGTACGACTCCCGGTACGGCCACCCGACCGAGGAGGTGCTCCGGCGGTTCGCGGACCGGTCGATCCCGACCTACTGGACCGCCACGCACGGGTCGATCGTCCTCGTGAGCGACGGCAGCGGCGTCTCCGTGCGGACGCAGCGCGACGCGCTCACCGACCCGCTGACGGTCCGCGACGGCGAGCCGATCGAACTGGGCGCGGGCGACGACGTCGTCGAACGCGTCCGGCTCGGCGGCGATCCGGTCGACGACGGTTCCGGGGACGGGGCTACCGCCGCCGCCGACACCGAAATCGACGACACCGACGACGAGAGCGAGCCGACCCCGACCGACTCGGCCGCGGCCGTGGGGGTCGCGGCGATCAACGCGGACGCCGCGGGCGACGACGGCGAGAACCTCGCCGATGAGTACGTCGTCTTCGAGAACGCGGGCGACGGGCCGATCGACCTGTCCGGGTGGACCGTCGCGGACGAGGCGGGCCGGAGCTACGAGTTCCCGCCGGGATTCGCGCTCGACGCGGGCGCGACCGTGACGCTGCGGACGGGGAGCGGTACGGACACCGACACCGACCTGTACTGGGGGTCGGGGTCGCCGATCTGGAACAACGCCGGCGACACGGTGACGCTCTCGGACGCCGACGGGGACCCCGTCTCGGAGGTGAGCTACGAATGACCGACGTCGACCCGCCGGACGTCGACCTCCCGGACGGCGAGTACACCGCGGTCGTCGACAACGTCGAGGACGGCCTCGCGACCGTGTTCTTCGAGCGCGACGGCGACGAGGTCGGGAACGCCGTGCTGGACCCCTCGCGACTCCCGCCGGAGGGACGACGCGCCGACGCGATTCTGTCGGTGACGCTCGACGGGGGACGGATCGACTCCGCCGCGTACGAGCCCGGGCGGACGGAGCGCCGCGCGGAGGCGGCGCAGGACCGGTTCGATCGGCTCTCGGAGCGGCCGCCGGCCGACGAGGAGCCGTAGCCGATCCCGGCGGCGGGGCTCGTCTTTCGAGCGACGGCTCGATCGGCGATGCTCGACCGCGGACGGCTCGCTACCGGATGCCGTCCGTTCCCGCAGTGCGACGCAAAAATCGAAGCCGAGAGAGACGCCGCGATCAGCTGAAGTCGTACGTCTGCTCGTAGATCGCGTTCCCGCTCGGGTCGTGAATGATGCGCACCACGGCCTCTCCGCTCGGGCTCGCGAAGCTACCGTAGTTCAGTGACTTCCGTTCTCCCGTCTGCCAGTCGCCCGCGTTGACGCTGTTACTGGCCCGCTCGCCGTCGACGGAGAGCGTCAGATCGCTCGTGTCGAGCGTCTGCCCGCCCGTCTTCGTGACGTTGATCACCGAGGAGTCGTTGCCGTCGACCGTGAACGTCGCCTGCGGCGCGGTGTCGCCCAGCTGATCGCCGAGTCCGAGGACGAACGTCCCGATGACGGCCGCGAGGATGACAGTGATCGCGACCATCAGGATGACCCCGATGACGGGACTCACCGCGCGCTCGTCCGAGTCGGATTGGGTGCGTGATGTCATAGGTTGGTCCCAGCGGGTCGCCGACGAACGGAACGCGGAGGGTCCCGACTCGGCGTCGGGCGGCCCTCGGATCCGTTCGGGTCGGCTGCTGGCTGCCGGGAGAATGCGGACCGCCCTTATGTACCTACTGCCACGAATACCAGCGTCGAAAATCGGACGACGGCGTTCGGCGGGCACCGACCGCTCGGACGCCGCTCCGCAACCACTAAACGCGGCTCGCTCCTTGCTTCGGTAATGGCCGACTGGACGGAGAAGTACCGCCCGAGCACGCTCTCGGAGGTGCGCGGCAACGACAAGGCCCGGGACGCGTTCGCGGAGTGGGCCCGCTCGTGGGACGACCACCGCGAGGCGGTCGTCCTCCACGGCAGCCCCGGCGTCGGGAAGACGAGCGCGGCCCACGCGCTCGCGAACGACATGGGGTGGGAGACGGTCGAGCTGAACGCCTCCGACCAGCGCACCGCCGACGTCATCGAGCGCTTCGCGGGCCGGGCCGCGCGCAACGCCACGCTGGGCGGGAGCGCGGCCGGCGGCGGCGCGGCCGGCGGCGACACCGCCTCGCGACAGCTCGTCGTCCTCGACGAGGCCGACAACATCCACGGCAACTACGACCGGGGCGGGGCCTCGGCGATCACGAAGTTGGTCAAGGAGTCCGGCCAGCCCATCGTGCTCATCGCTAACGACTACTACGACATGTCGCGCGGGCTCCGGAACGCGACCCAGGAGATCGAGTTCCGGGACGTCTCCGCGCGCTCCATCGTCCCCGTCCTCCGCGACGTCTGCCGCAAGGAGGGGATCGAGTTCGAGTCCGACGCGCTCCAGCGGATCGCGGAGGGGAACCGCGGCGACCTCCGCGGCGCGGTCAACGACCTCCAGGCCGCGACGCAGGGCCGCGACTCGATCACGGTCGCGGACGTCGTCACCGGCGACCGCGACAAGGCGCTGGGGCTGTTCCCGTTCCTCGACGCCGTGTTGAAAGAGGAGTCCGCCGAGGAGGCGCTCCAGTCGGCGTACGCCGTCGACGAGACGCCCGACGACCTGACGGCGTGGATCGAGAACAACGTCCTCGACGTGTACGAGCCGGCGGAGGCGGTCCGCGCGTACGACTTCCTCGCGAACGCCGACGTGTGGCTCGGCCGCGTCCGCGCCACGCAGAACTACTCCTACTGGCGGTACGCGACCGACAACGCGGCCGCCGGGGTCGCGGCCGCCCGCGACGGCGAGAAGGGCGGCTGGACCCGGTACGGTCGCCCGCAGTTCTGGTCGTCGTCGGACGCGACCGCGGACGAGATCGTCGGCAAGATCGCGGCCGCGAGCGGCTGTAGCGTCGCGACCGCCAGACGCGAGGTGTTGCCGTTCCTCCAAGCCGTCACCCACCACTGTAAGCCCCGCGAGCTGACCGTCGCGATGGCGGCCGCCTACGACCTCGACGAGGAGGGGGTCGCCTTCGTCACCGGCTCCGGCGAGTCGACGAACAAGGTCGCGTCGATCGTCGAGGACGCGCAGGCCCGCCGCGAGGAACTGATCGAGGAACACGCCGACGGCGCGTTCGCGCTCGCACAGGCGGACCGCGCGGCGGACGACGTCGACGCGACCGCGGCCGACGGCCCGGCGGGCGGCGATTCCGCCGAGACCGCGGCCGGAGCCGAGCAGGCCGCGTCGGCGGACGATGCGGCCGCTGACGAGCCTGACGACGACGGGGAAGACGACGATCAGGCCGGGCTCACCGACTTCATGTGAGCCGGTCTCGGGAGCTGGTCACCGGTTCCCGCCGCCGCCGCTGAGTCGGGGCGAACTCTGACCCGAGCCGCTCGCCTCCGCGGCCTCGATCGAATCCACGCAGCAGAACTCGAACCGCGCGCCGCCCTCGCGGCTCTCCGTCACCGAGACGGTCCACTCGTGCGCCTCCGCGATCCGCTCGACGATGGCGAGCCCGAAGCCCGTCCCGTCCGGCGCGGTCGTGTGCCCCGGCTCGAAGACGTCGTCGCGCTGGTCGGGGGGTATCCCCGGACCGTCGTCCGCGACGTAGAGCCCCTCGTCCGTCCGTCCGACTCGGACGCGGACCGCGGCCTCGTCGGGGTCCGCGGGAGCCTCGTCCGTCTGCGACCCCGCTCGCGGGGCGAACGTTCCGGGCGTGACGCGGTCGCTACGGTCGGACTCGTCGCCGCCGGCGGGGTCGGTCTCGTCCGGCGTCCCGTGTTCGATCGCGTTCCGGAAGAGGTTCTCCAAGGCCTGCCGGAGCCTGTCGGGGTCGCACGTGGCCGTCCCGAGCGACCCGTCGACGACGAGCGCGGCGTCGGCCGGGCCGCCGACGGTCCGCCACGCGCGCTCGACGACAGGTCGGAGGTCCGTCGGCTCGGCGGTCTGGACCGTCTTCCCCTCGCGGGCCAGCGTCAGGAGGTCGCCGATGAGGTCGTCCATGCGGTCGAGCGCGTCGAGCGCCCGGTCCAACCGCTCGGACGACGCGTCGTCGCCGAGTTCGTCGGCCAGTTCGACGTTGCCGACCGCCACGGAGAGCGGGTTCCGAAGGTCGTGGCTCACGACGCTCGCGAACTCCTCTAACCGCTCCCGCTGTCGTTCCAGCCGTTTCCGGCGTTCGACGCGCTCGTCGGCGAGGAAGAGGTAGCCGACCACGTCGCCGTCGTCCGTCCGCCGGCCGCGCTCGTGGACCCACTGGGGCTCCCCGCCGGCGGCGACTCGATACACGACGTCGACGGAGCCGCCGGACCCCAGCGCCTCTCGCAGCCCCTCTCGGTCCTCCTCGGCCACGCAGCCGAGCCAGCCGCCGTCGGGCCGCTCCGGCGCGTCCAGCCGGGACTCGCCGGCCGCCTCGATCACGAACCGGGCGGGGTCTGCCCCGGGGCGGCGATACGCGATCCCGGGGCGTCGTTGTATCGGTCGCGACACGTGTCAACGAGTCGACCGGGACGGCATAAACCTTACTCGCCTATCACTTGTCATGCGCTGAGATCAAGTCGAACACGCGCGAAATAATGGACGAGCGGTGAGATTCCCGGGAGACCTTTGTCGGCTCCCCCGGTGGATCGACCCATGCGCGCAGCGATCCTGCGAGAGTACGGCGAGCCGCTCGCGGTCCGCGAGCTCCCCGATCCCGAACCAGCGTCGGACGGCGCCGTCGTCCGCGTCGACGCCTGCGGCGTCTGCCGCAGCGACTGGCACGCCTGGTCCGGTCACGGCGAGTGGGCGGACGACCGCGTCCCGCGCGGCCAGGTGCTCGGCCACGAACCGGCCGGCGAGGTCGTCGCCGTCGGCGACGAGGTCGACCGGTTTCGCTCGGGCGACCGAGTGGTGGTCCCCTTCTCGCTCGGCGACGGCACCTGCCCGCACTGTCGGCGCGGGGCCGGAAACGTCTGCGAGGACGGACGCGCGCTGGGATTCGAGGCCGCCGCCCCGGGGGCCTTCGCGGAGCGCGTGGCGGTCCCGGCGGCCGACTACAACCTCGTCGAGCGCCCCGAGTGGCTCGGCGCGCCCGCGGCCGCGGCGCTGGGCTGTCGGTACATGACCGCGTACCACGCGCTCGCCGAGCGGACGACCGTCGGCGGCGGCGACGCCCTCGCGGTCCACGGCTGCGGCGGCGTCGGGCTCTCAGCGGTCCAGATCGGCGCGGCGCTCGGCGCGCGCGTGATCGCGGTCGACGTCGACGACGCTGCCCTCTCGCTCGCTCGCGAACTCGGCGCCGACGAGGCCGTGAACCCGGAGTCACTGCCGCAGGAGGGTTCCGTCCCCGGGCGCGTCCGCGACCTGACCGACGGGGGCGCGGACGTCTCGCTCGACGCCCTCGGGGTCGCGGAGACCTGTCGCAACTCCGTCCGGTCGCTGCGTCCGCGGGGCACGCACGTCCAAGTCGGGCTCACGACGGACGCCGAGCGCGGCGAGGTGTCGCTCCCGACCGACTGGATGACCCGGTGGGAGATATCGTTCCTCGGGTCGCGCGGGATGCCGCCGACGAGCTACCCGGACCTGTTCGCGCTGATCGAGGCGACGGGGATCGACCCCGGCGGGCTGGTCGCCCGCGAGCTGTCCCTGTCGGCGGTCTCGGACCGGCTCGCGGCCATGGACGAGTACGAGGGACGCGGCGTCGAGGTCGTGACCGAGTTCTGAGCGCGGCCCGACCCTACAGCAACCGCGAGAGGAACTGCTGGCCGCGCTCCGTCGACGGCTCGTCGAAGAAGGACCGCGTCTCCGTCCGCTCGACGACTCGGCCGTCGGCCATCAGGACGATCCGGTCGCCGACCTCGCGGGCGAACCCCATCTCGTGGGTGACGAGGACCATGGTCATCCCGTCGGCCGCGAGCCCCTCGATCACGTCGAGCACCTCGCCGACGAGCTCGGGGTCGAGCGCGCTCGTCACCTCGTCGAACAGCATCACCCGCGGCTCCATCGCGAGCGCGCGGGCGATGGCGACGCGCTGCTGCTGGCCCCCCGAGAGCGCCCCCGGGTGCGACTCCGCCTGATCGGCGAGCCCGACCCGGTCGAGGAGGTCGGCCGCGGCCCGCTTCGCCTCGGCCTCCGGCGCGCCTTTCACCTTCTCCGGGGCGAGCGCGACGTTCTCCAGCGCGGTCTTGTGCGGGAAGAGGTTGAACGACTGGAACACCATCCCGATCTGCTGCCGGATCGCGTTGATGTCCGTCTCGATCACGGACCGACCGTCGAGGCGGATGTCCCCGCCCTGGATCTCCTCCAACCGATTCGCACACCGGAGCAGCGTCGACTTCCCGGACCCGGACGGCCCGATGACGACGACGACCTCCCCCTCGTCGACGTCGACGTCGACGTCGTACAGCACCTGCGTGTCGCCGAACGACTTGTCGACGCCGTCGAACTGTACGAGCGGACCGGTCACGCCTCCTCACCTCCGTCGTCGTCGCCGCCGGAGCCGAGCCCCGACAGCCGACCGAACATCCGGCTGTCGGACCCCCAGTCCGACCGGCGCTCCAGTCCGTTTACGAGTTGGCTCATCGACATCGTGATCGCGAGGTAGAGCACGCAGACCCACACGAGCGGGGTCCACGGGTCCAGTTGGTTGCTGTTGATGTTTCGGAACACGCTCATGATCTCCGGGACGGCGATGACGGTCAGCAGCGAGGTGTCCTTCACGAGGATGATCTGGTCGTTGCCGATGGCCGCCAGCGCGTTTCGCCACGCCTGCGGGAGGACGACCTCGCGCAGCGCCATCACGCGGGACATCCCGAGCGACCGCGCCGCCTCCATCTGGCCGTTCGGCACGGCGTCGATCCCGCCGCGGATCGCCTCGCCGACGTACGCCCCGTGATTCAGCGTGAGCCCGATGATCGCGGCCGGGATCGCCCAGTCCGAAAAGGGGAACTCGCCGGTCGCCCACAGCCGCGGCACGCCGAAGTAGATGACGAACAGCTGGAACAGGAGGGGGGTGCCGCGGAAGAACTCGACGTACCCCTTCGCGATCCGGCCGGTGACGTTCGACGTCGAGATCCGGCCGAGCCCCACGAGGACGCCGAGCGACACCGACAGCAGGCTCGATATCACGACGATCTGGATGACGAGGAAGAACGCCTCCGCGAACCGCCGCGCGATGAGCGGCGAGGAGAGCAGGTCGTAGTCGACCTGCGTCGAGAGGATCCAGACCAGCAGGCCCCCGATGGCCAGCACGAACGCGCCGGCGGCCACCTCGCCGACCCGCTTCACCAGCCGGTCGCGCATCAGTACGCCGCCGCCGCTCGACTTCGATTCGGTCTGTGTAGCCATGTGATGTCAGGTAGGGACAGCGAAGTCAGAGACTCAGCCGTCGAAGTACTCGTTGTAGATCTCCTCGTAGGTCCCGTCGTCGCGGATCGCCTGGAGGGCCCCGTTGACCTCCTCGCGGAACTCGTCGTCGTCCTGCCGGAAGGCGATCCCGTACTCCTCGATCGTCAGCGTGAGGTACGGCGGCGCGTCGTCGCGGTCGGCCGCGACGCCGTCTCCCTCGAGGAAGACGACGTCGTCGTTCTCCGCGGCGAACGAGGCGCTCACGGTGTTGTCGTTGATGACGGCCGACACCTGGTTGTTGAGCAGCGCGTCGAACGCGCCGTTGATCTGGTCGTAGCTCTCGATCTGGAGGTCGCCGTCGAACTCCTCTTGGAGGTCCTCGGCGGCGGCCTCCCCCGTCGTCCCGCGCTGGACGCCGACCGACGCGCCGCGCAGGTCCTCGCGGGAGCCGATGTCGCCGCCCTCCAGGATGAGGACGGTCTGGTACGCGGTGAAGTACGGATCCGAGAAGTCGACCCGCTCGGCGCGCGACTCGTTGATCGTCATCGCGCTCATGATGACGCGGAAGTTCGCGTTGTTCAGCGACGCGATGATCCCGTCGAAGGAGGTCTCTTGGAACTCGTAGTTCATGTCGAGCTGCTCTTCGAACACGGCCTGAGCGATCTCGACGTCGAACCCGATGAGGTCGCCCGCCTCGTTGCGGTACTCGAATGGCGCGTACGGGATGTCGGAGCCGATGGTGATCGTCTCGCCGTCGTCGCCGCCCCCGCCGATACAGCCGGCGGTGGCCGCCAGTCCGCTCGCACCGACCGCGGTCAGATACTGTCGCCGGTTCACAGCACGGTGTTCGTCCATACACCGTTGCTCGGTTGATCACGGTTTCAACGTTTCGGCCGCGGGATAGCAATACTTGCCGAACTGGGGGGTTCTAACAGGGTCGTTCAGGAGAGACGCCGCTTCGGTCGGGGCCGCTACCCGACCGCGATCGGGCAGATCAGTCGCCGCCGATCGGCACGGAGCCGTCGCGAACCTCGTCGGCCCCCCGAAGCGTCCACGCCGCGCCCGCCGCGAGCGCGACCGCGACGCCCAGCGCGACGAGGTTGATCTGCTGCCACGTCGCGGTGTACAACACGAGGTCGCGACCGAGCAGCAGCGTGCCGACGAGCGCGCCCATCGACCCGACCGCGAGCGCGCGGACGGTGTTCGCGGTGCCCGCGCCGAGCCCGTCGTAGCCCGCCCGAACCGCCTCCGTCGCGTAGGCGATCGCCGCGACGAGCCCGAGGTGTCCGGCGAGGCCGGTGACGTAGAAGGCGGCCTGCGCCGGCGGCGCGTAGGTGAGGAACGGGACCGCCCGCGAGAAGAGCGCGCTGGCGACGATCCCCGCGACGGCGATGCCGACGGCCGCGCGGAGCAGCCGCGCGTTCCCGCGCCCGCCGCCCCAGATGGTCGCGAGCGCCAGCAGCGTGAAGATCGTCAGCGCCACGGACAGGTGCGCGGCGTGGGTCGATACCGTGTACCCGCCGGGCACGAGTCCGCCGAGGGTGACGGTGATCGCCCCGACCGTAATCTGAACCGGGAGGATCGCGACCGCCAGCGTCGCCGCCAGCCGGGTCCGGCGCTCGAATCCGGAGCCGAGCCACGTCCACCCGGCGACCCCGATGATGAGGAAGCCGGTCACCATCGCCCACGCGCGGTGGAACCACTCGATGAAGTCGGGATTGATCGTGAGCGCCGGGATCAGCTGGTCGGAACACAGCGGCCACTGGGCCTGACACGCCAGTCCCGAGCCGGTCGCCGCGGTGTAGACGCCGAGCGAGAAGAGGACGAGCGTCATCCCCGTCGTCGCCGCCGCGTATCGCCTGAACGTTAGCCACGCGGGCCGAAGACTCATTGGCGGAATTCGGGCGTGCGCGCACTTAGACCGTTCGGCCGCTCCCTCCGCTCGGGAAGCGCGCCGGGTTCCGAACGTTTTTGACTGACTAGTCAGTCAGTACGGGTAGGTACCGAATGCCCGACACGGCACGACCGATCCCCGACCCCGCGCACAGTCCCTCCCGAGAGCCCGACGACCCGACCCCCGCGGAGGCGGTCGGCCGATGAGCCTGCGCGACGCCGTCGGCTCGCTGTTCAAGGGGGCCGACGAGCTGGACCTCACCTCGGGCGACATCGGGTGGCCGCTGTTCTTCCTCTCCCTCCCGATCGTCGTCCAGAACCTCTTTCAGGTGTTGTACAACCTCGCCGACACCTTCTGGCTGGGCCGCTACAGCACCGAGGCGCTGTCGGCGATCACGTTCGCGTTCCCCATCGTCTTCCTGATGATCTCGCTGGCGCTCGGGGTCTCCGTCGCGGGGAGCGTCCTCGTCGCGCAACACACCGGCGCGGGCGACGAGGACCGCGCCGCCTACGCCGCCTCGCAGACGGTGGCCTACGCGGCCGTCATTTCCGTCGTGTTGGGCGTGTTGGGGTACGTCTTCGTCGACGACATCACCGCGCTCCTCGGCGTGAACGAGACGGTCGCGCCGCTCGTCGTCGAGTACATGCGGGTGTACGCGGTCGGCCTCTTCGCCGTCTTCGGCTTCGCGGTGTTCATGTCGCTGATGCGCGGCTACGGCGACACGGTGACGCCGATGTACGTCATGGCGGGCTCGGTGGTGCTCAACATCCTCCTCGACCCGATATTCATCTTCGGCTTCGACGCGAACCCGCTGTTCGGCTTCCTCGGACTCGGCGGACTGGAGGCCGCGGCGCTCGACGCGACCGGGTTCACCGGCTGGGGGATCGCCGGTGCCGCGATCGCGACCGTCGGGTCGCGGGCGCTCGCGCTCCTCGTCGGGCTCCGGATCATGTTCCGCGGCGAGCGCGGCGTCCGGATCCGGCTCTCGGAGATGGTCCCGGACCTCGAGTTCGGCCGGACGATCCTCGGCATCGGCCTCCCCGCCTCCGCCGAGGGCGCGGCCCGGTCGGTGTCGATCACCGCGCTCCTCGTCGTGGTCGCGACCTTCCCGAACGCCGTCAGCGGGGCGTACGGGATCGGGACGCGCATCTTCTCGGTGATATTCCTCCCGGCGCTCGCCGTCTCGCAGGGGATCGAGACGATGACGGGACAGAACATCGGCGCCGAGGAGTTGGACCGCGCCGCGGAGACCAACCACTTCGGCGCGCGCGCCATGCTCGCGCTGCTCACGGTCGGCGGCGGGATCATCGTCCTCGGCGCGCGGCCGATCGCCGGCGTGTTCTCCCCTGACCCGGCGGTGGTCGACCACGCGACGACCTTCCTCCGCGTCAGCGGCCTCTCGTTCGGGTTCATCGGCGCGATGCGGGCGTACACCGGCGGCTTCCGCGGTGCCGGCCACACCATGATCGCGGCCGTCATCTCCCTGCTCACGCTCGGCTTCGTCCGCTTGCCGGTCGCGTGGGTCGCCGCCGGCTCCCTCGGGGTGATGGGGCTGTGGATCGCGTTCCCGATCTCGAACGTCGTCGGCGGTGTCGTCGCGTACCTCTGGTTCAGACGCGACACCTGGCGCGACGGGAACCTGACCGAGGGCGACCCCCCGACCGAGGAGGTCGGGTCGGGCGTCGCCTCCACCGACGACGACTGACGGCGCGCGGGCCGACCCGCCCGAACCCCCTCGCTCGCGGGTCGCTTATCGGCGAGACGCGAAGAAGACGCTCGGCGAGCCGCGGAACCGCCGCGGCGCTCAGCCCGACAGTTCCCGCTTCGCCCGCCGCGCCCGCTCGGACATCTCCTCGTTGCCGTCGACGTCGGCGAGCGTCTCGACGGCCTCCAGCTTTCGCACGGAGTCGTCGAGGAAGGAGAGCACGTCGCCGGTGTACGCGTACACCATGTAGTCGTCGGTCATCACGTCGACAATGGCCTGCGGGCCGAGCCCCTCGGCGCGCAGTTCGAGGACGTAGCGCATGAACTTCTCCTCGGGACAGCCGCAGTAGGGGTTCGCGTCGCAGCTACAGTCGAGGAAGTCCTCGGCGAAGTCGAGGACGCGGTCGCGAGTCGTCTCGTCCAGCTTCGAGAGGCCGTCGCCGGTGAACAGCAGGTCGAGGGTCGCGCCGGCGAACGCCCCCTTCGGGATGTTCGCCTCCAGCTGGGAGGCGAGCTGCCGGTGGTTCTTCACGTATATCTTGTCGGTAAAGGCCACAGTTGGCAGTTCGTACGCCCGCAGCCCTCAAAAGCGACGTGGTGACCGACTCCTCGGAGCGACCCGTGCGGGCGGCGCGATCCGCCCCGGACGCCACTCGATGCCACGGCCGTCCGGGAGTCGTAACCGTTATTTATCGAAGCGGGGTAGTTGACGACGCGTGTCCGGGTTAGGGTAGTGGACTATCCTTCAGCCTTGTGGAGGCTGAGACGCGGGTTCGATTCTCGCACCCGGACCTTTTCACGACATCGTCGCGAGCGAAGAGAGCGACGGCTCGGAGCGGCCTTGCCGCTCCGGCGACCGCAGGGAAGAGTGACAAGGCCGGACGGCGAGATCGAATCACGCGAGACGAGCAGCGCGAGTCTCGCTCGGGTTCGATTCTCGCACCCGGACCTTCTCGATTTCCGGCGTTCCTACCGGTCAGTAGGTCAGAGACTGGTAGTCTCGTCGACAGCGCCAGCGAGCCGGTCGAGAAACGCCGTTTCGTATCGCTCTCCGACGTGATCGACGTTCCAAAGCCCCGAACCGGCTACTTTGCCCCGCGGACTCTCCCGCCCTAGCCACTCGTCGCTCCGAGCGTCGATGACGGCCTTCTCGTAATTGCTGACGAGCGCGATCGCGTTTCGCTCGACGTACGCGCGGTCGCTTTCGGGCCCCGGCTCGTCGTCGATGTCGACCCAGAGGAACGGGAGGTCACGGACGTACTCGCTCACGCGACGCTCGTGGGCTAACTCCGCTAAGCGCCGCTCGCGGTCGGCGGTGGACCCCTCGCCCCAGTGGGGGTACTCGTCCCCGAGGTCGGCCCGTTCTATCATTGCCCGACCGACGTGCTTGCGGAACACCGAACCGCGGTGATTCCCCCCGCCCTCGTAGCTCCCGCGGTTCGCTCCGCGGTGCGTCCGCAGTCGGCTCCACAGCGACGTTCCCGACCCCGTCGAGACGGCGTGCGTACCGACGCGCGTGAGTCGAAGTCGGTCGCTCCCGTCTCGCGTCTCGTCGTTCGCGAAAACGAAGTAGACCCCTCGCTCGGGCCAATCCATATGCCCGTTACAATTTTTGAGACGTCGCTTTCCACCGACGTTCGCTTCGAGACGGTCGAAGAGATCGTAGAGCCGATCGAGGTCCGAAGCGCGCGACATACGACCTTGTTCTAAGGTGACACCTAAATCGCCGGGGTTTCTCGAAAAACAGCGTCGCGACTAGCACTCGACGTGCTCGCCGTCTTCCGGCACGAGCACGTCCTCGGTCTCCGCCCGCAGTTCCTCGCGCGAGAGCAGGCAGTGGTTGATCGCCTCCATGTGGACCGCGGCGACGGCGGCGTCGGTGGCCCCGCGCACGGCCGCGACGTCCTCTATCCCCATCGTGATCGGCTCGCCCTCGTTGAACCGCGCCGCACCGCCGTTGAGGACGACCGCGTCGGGGTCGAACTCCTCCAGCGTCTCCGCGACCGGCTCGTACCAGACCGTGTCGCCGGCGAGGTACAGCGTCTCGTCGCCCTCGAAGACGAACCCGGAGACCGGCCCCATCCGCTCGGCCAGTTCCCCGTGCCCGTGGCGGCCGGGCGTCCGGTGGAGCGCGACGCCCTCGAACGACGCCTCGTCCTCGACGGGTCGCACGTCGGTGAACCCGTCCTCGACGAACGCGTCGGCCTCGGCGGGCTGGCAGAACAGCGGCACGTCGGCGTCGAGTCGCTCTCTCGCCGCGTCGTCGAAGTGGTCCGGGTGACGGTGGGTGACGACCACCGCGTCGTGCGACAGGTCGACGTCGGGCATAGGGACGAGCGGATTCCGGCGGTCGTTCGGCGTGTCATCGATCGGCGGGAGCGCCCCCTCGGCCGCGAACAGCGGGTCGACGAGGAACGTCGTCTCGTCGACGGTCGCGAGGACCGTGGCGTTGCGGACCAGCGTGACGTCGAGACCGGCGTCTGTCGACATACCCCTCCTTCGGCGAGCGGCGGGTTGTGGGTTGCGCCGCGGTCCCGGAGCCGGCCCGGCCGTCAACCGTCCGAGGACCTCGGCGGACGCCCGACTCGTCGACCCGCCGCATACATTTATTCCACCGCGCCCTGTCGTGTCCGGCAACATGTACCCGGAACCCGTGGCGGAGCGCCTCGGTCCGCGTCGAGCGAGCGCAGGAGTCGGTGCGGCCGCGATCCGAGGTCTCGGGACGCCCCGCCTCGGCGACGACCCCGCGCCGACCGCCGGACCGCGATGAGCGGAGCCGCGGGGCCGGCGGCGAGTCCGGACGGACGCGACGACCTCGGCGGCGAGGGCACCGCGGATACGATGCGCGAGCGCGCCGGCGAGAACCGAGCGAAGCTCTGGCTGCTGTTACGCGCGAACCGCCTCGTCGTCGCGGGCGTCCTGACGCTCGCCGTCTTCGTCGGGTTCGTCGCCGCGGCGGCCGCCTTCTCCCCCGCGCTCGCCGAGAAGGTCGGCGCGAGCGACCCGATCGAGACGCTGTTTGCCTCGATGATCACGGCGATCGTCACCGGTGCGACGCTCGTCGTCACGATCGGGCAGCTCGTACTCACGCAGGAGAACGGCCCGCTCGGGGACCAGCAGGAGCGGATGGACGACACGCTCGCGGTCCGGAGTTCGGTCGCGGCGCTCACCGGCGAGCCCGCTCCGACCGACCCCGCCGCCTTCCTCGACGCGCTCCTCGCGGCCGCGACGGGGCGCGCACACGCCCTCCGGGAGTCGGTCCGCGGGCGCACCGACGGGAGCGACGGCGACGAGACGGCCGTCGGAGCGGACGTCGACGCGCTCGCCGCGGGGGTCGTCGGCAACGCGGACGCCGTGCGCGACCGGCTCGACGGAGCGGCGTTCGGCTCCTTCGACGTGGTGTTCGCCGCCCTCGATTTCAATTACGGCCGGAAGCTCGGCCGGATCGAGCGCATCGCCGACGAGCACGGCGAGGCCCTCACCGACGCGGAGCGCGACCGGCTCGACGAGCTCCGGGAGGCGCTGTCGCTGTTCGGTCCCGCCCGCGAGCACGTGAAGACGCTGTACTTCCAGTGGGCGCTGATCGACCTCTCGCGGCTCATCCTCTACGCCGCGGTCCCGGCGCTGGTCGTCGCGGGAGCGATGGTCACGGTCGTCGACGCCGGCACGTTCTCCGGGAGCACGCTCGGGGTCGCCCACGTGACGCTCGTCGTCGGGGGCGCGTTCGCGGTCACCCTGCTCCCGTTCTCGCTGTTCGTCGCGTACGTGCTCCGGGTCCTCACCCTCGCGAAGCGCACGCTCGCCATCGGACCGTTAGTGCTGCGAGACTCGGAGTAGCGGAGCGCCGTCGCTGTTCAAGACGGAATGTCGCCCGCAACACTAACGACCGGTCTCATCTCCGGCGGCGTGCCGCGTCGACCGGGAAACCCTCGTGGCGGGCGGTCGCCTGCGCGGCGACGGGCGGGTCGCGTCAGCGACCGATGTGACGCGCCTGGGTTCTCCGCGCTGTCATCGCTCCCATCGGGGAGTACTCGGGCGGGGACTGATGGCGCGCGGCGGTACGTATCGCCCCGAGGGGCTTAACGCTCCTGCTCCGCGGCAGGGCCGCGCGGTCCTCGCGTCCGGCTCGATTCCGCCGGCGACGCGACCGGCGGTATCGACGCCTATCCGAACGCACTTACGTCCCTGCCACGGACCCACGCGCAATGTCAGTACGAGTCGGTATCCTCGGCGCGACCGGCGCGGTCGGCCAGCGGTTCATCCAGTTGCTCGACGACCACCCGACCTTCGAGCTCGCCGCGGTCACCGCGAGCGGGGAGAGCGCGGGAAAGACCTACCGCGAGGCGGCCAAGTGGCGCGTCGACACGCCCATCCCCGACGACGTCGCCGAGATGGCGGTCGCCGAGACGAGCCCCGCCGGCATCGCCGACGATGACGTCGACCTCCTCT
Source organism: Halorubrum coriense DSM 10284 (assembly GCF_000337035.1). Taxonomy (GTDB): domain Archaea; phylum Halobacteriota; class Halobacteria; order Halobacteriales; family Haloferacaceae; genus Halorubrum; species Halorubrum coriense. The sequence continues at coordinate 80,913 of NZ_AOJL01000020.1, read as the reverse complement.
TCTCGTCGCTCCCCTCGGGCGTCGCGGCCGAGGTCGAGCCCGCCTTCCTCGAAGAGGGGTACGTCGTCTCCTCGAACTCCTCGAACGACCGCATGGCCGCCGACGTGCCGCTCACGATCCCCGAGATCAACCCGGACCACCTCGGTCTCATCGAGGTCCAGCGCGACGAGCGGGGCTGGGACGGTGCCCTCGTGAAGAACCCCAACTGCTCGACGATCACGATGGTCCCCACTCTGGCCGCGGTCGACGAGTTCGGCCTCGAGAGCGTCCGCGTCTCGACGCTTCAGGCGGTCTCGGGGGCCGGCTACTCCGGCGTCACCTCGATGGAGATCATCGACAACGCCATCCCGCACATCGGCGGCGAGGAGGACAAGATGGAGACGGAGTCGCGCAAGCTGCTCGGCGACTTCGACGGCGCGGAGGTCGCCCTCCACGGCGCGGACGTGGCCGCCTCCTGTAACCGGATCCCCACGCTCGACGGGCACTTGGAGAACGTCTTCGCGGAGTTCGCCGAGGACCCCTCGCCGGCGGACCTCCGCGAGGCGATGCGCTCGTTCGAGGGCGTCGGCGACCTCCCCAGCTCGCCCGAGCAGCTCATCAAGGTGTTCGGCGACGACGAGCCCGAGCGCCCGCAGCCCCGCCTCGACCGCACCTACGCGGACGGGATGGGGATCGTCGCCGGCGGCGTCCAGACGACCGACGCCGGCGCGAAGTACAACTGCCTCGCGCACAACACGATCCGCGGCGCGGCCGGGGCGTCGCTGCTCAACGGCGAACTGCTCGTCGAGGAAGGCTACGTCTGAAACGCGGACCGAACGGCGGCCGTCGTCCTCGGAAGCCACGACCGGTTTTAATCGATCCGCCGCGACCGGACCGCGGATCGAACTGTCGATTCCCCTAGTGGCACGCAGCGCCTCGTGGCTGGGGCTTCGGCGGCGTTCGTGTCGGTCTACTATTTATAAAACGCACCCTCGTCCGGCCGAGGGGCCGAGGTCTTGACGACATCCACCGCCGTTCCGGCGTCTCCCAGTTATAGACAACTGGTCGTCAGGGTGACCGGACCCACCGCCGCGGCGGATCCGCTCGCGTCCTACTTCCCCTCGAACTCGGGCTCGCCGTCGCCCATGAACGCCGTGACGCCCTCGATGAGGTCGTCGGTGTTCATCACGTGGCCGAAGCCCATCGCCTCGACTTCGAGGCCGGCCTCGTCGTCGGTGCGGCCGGCGTGGATCGCGCGCTTCGTGTACTTCTGGGCGATCGGCGGGCCGCCGGCGAGCTGCTCGGCGAGCTCCCGCGCCCGGTCGTCGAGCTCGTCGCCCGGCACGACCTCGTTGACGAAGCCGTAGTCGGCCATCGTCTCGGCGTCGTAGCGGTCGGCGGTGAGGATGATCTCCTTCGCGCGCCCCTCGCCGACGACCCGCGCGAGCCGCTGCGTGCCGCCCCACCCCGGGAGCAGCCCGAGGTCGAGCTCCGGCTGGCCGAGCTCGGAGCGCTCGGAGGCGATCCGCATGTCCGCCGCCGTCGCGAGCTCCATCCCGCCGCCGAGGCAGTAGCCGTCGATGGCGGCGATCACGGGCTTGTCCGACTCCTCGAACTTGCCGAACGTCTGCTGGCCCTGTCGGGAGAGCTCGACGGCGTGGATCGGGTCCGCGCCGCCCGCGGCCATGCTCTGGACGTCCGCGCCGGCGGAGAAGGCGCGGTCGCCCGCCCCGGAGAGCAGGATCGCCCGCACCTCGTCGTCGCCGTCGAGCAGGTCGATCGCGTCGGCGAGCTCGTCGAGCACGTCGCCGCTGATCGTGTTCATCCGGTGCGGACGGTCGATCTCGACGTGCCCGACTCGCGCGTCGGCGTCGACGTCGACGTTCAGCACGTCGAAGGCGGGGCCGCCCTCCGCGTCGCCGGCGTCTCCGGCGTCACCGCGGAACCCGCCGGACTCGGCGGCCTCGCGGAGGTAGTCGGTCGCCTCGTAGCGCGCCTCGCCGGTCTCCTCGGCGAGCGCGTCGAGCGTCTCGACCAGGGCGTCGAGCCCCTCCTCGTCCGCGAGCTTCGCCGGCCCGTCGGGGAAGCCGGCCCCGAGCTTGACCGCCTCGTCGACGTCGTCGGCGTCGGCCACGTCGTTGCCGATCAGGCCGGCCGTCTCGTTGGCCATCACCGCGAGCAGGCGGCGGCGCACGTCGTAGTCGAGCGCGTCGCTCGGGATCTGCGCGCCGTCGCCGTCCTCGTAGTCGTAGAAGCCCTTGCCGGTCTTCTTGCCGAGGTCCTCCGCCTCGACCTTCTCGCCGAGCAGCGGGCAGGGACGATAGGCGTCGCCGAGGACCTCGTGCATGTACTCCAACACGTGATAGCCCACGTCGATGCCGACCTGATCGGCGAGCTCGAACGAGCCCATCGGCAGGCCCATGTCGAACTTCGTCGTGGAGTCGACCGCCTCCATCGTCGCGTCGCCGGACTCGACGATCCACGCCGCCTCGTTCATCAGCGGGACGAGGATGCGGTTGACGATGAACCCGGGGCTGTCCTTCCGGACCCGGACGGGGGTCTTCCCCATCGACGCCGCGAGCCCCTCGATCAGTTCGAGCGTCTCCTCGCTCGTGTGCTCCCCGGAGATGACCTCGACGAGGTCCATCCGCACCGGCGGGTTGAAGAAGTGCATCCCGCAGAAGCGCTCGGGGCGGTCGGTGACCTCCGACAGTTCGGTGATGGAGAGGCTGGAGGTGTTGGTGACGAAGACGGCCTCCTCGGGCGCGTACTCGACCACGTCGTCGTACACGTCCTTCTTGATGGCCATCTTCTCGGGGACGACCTCGACGACGACGTCGGCGCCGTCGAGCGCGTCCTCGAGCTCGACGAACGCGTCGACGCGGTCGAGCGCGGCGTCCGCCTCGTCGTCGCCGATCCGGTCCTTCTCGGCGAGCTTGCCGAGCGACCACTCGATCTGGTCGTACCCCTTCTCGACGAGCTCCTCGTTGATGTCGCGGAGGGACACGTCGTACCCGGCGAGCGCGGCCACTTCCGCGATGCCGTGGCCCATGTTTCCGGCTCCGAGCACCGTCACGCGCTGGACGTCTTCGAGCTGCATACCGGAGAGTCGGAACCGTCATGATTGAACCTTTTCATCTTCCAAACGTAAAACGCACCGTAAGTTTATCGGCGCGGTCCGGCGCTCGTAGCGGCGGGCGTCGGCGGCGACGCGACCGGATCCTACTCGTGCCTGCGGTCCCCGGCTTCCGACATGGACGACGGAGTCGACGACGCGGCCGAGTCGCCGGCGGACGCGACCGACCCGATCGCGGCGACGCTGCGCGCGGACCCGACGATGGCGACGCTGATCGACCGGCACGGGCCCCTCGACGTCGCGCCCGCGGACGACGAGTTCGCGCGGCTCTGTACCTCGATCGTGAACCAGCAGCTCTCGACCGCCTCCGCGGCGGCCATTCGCGAGCGGTTCGTGGGCGTGCTCGGCGGCGACCCGACCCCGGACCGCGTCCTCGCGGCCGACCGGGCCGCCCTGCGCGAGGCCGGACTCAGCGGCACGAAAGTCGAGTACCTGCGTAACGTCGCCGCCGCGTTCCGCGACGACGAGCGCGACTTCACGCGCGAGGGGCTGGCCGAGGCGAGCGACGAGGCGGTCGTCGACCGGCTCACCGAGATCACGGGCGTCGGCCCGTGGACCGCCCGGATGTACCTCATCTTCGCGCTCGGGCGCGAGGACGTGCTCCCGCTCGGCGACCTCGCGGTCCGGAGGGGATTCGAGCAAATCTACAACGGCGGCGAGTCGCTGTCGCGCGCGGAGATGCGGGAGATCGGCGAGGCGTGGCGACCGTACCGGAGCTACGGGACGCGGTACGTCTGGGCGGAGTACGAGTCCTGACCGCGCTCGATCCGGGCGGAGGCGGTCCGGGGGTCCGGGCTATCGGTTGCGGGTCGGCGGCTCGGGTTCCGAGTCGGGCTCGGCGGTCGACGGTCGGTCGTCGCTCGTCGCGTCCTCGCGATACAGCCGGAGGAGTTCCTCTAAGAGGACGGCGTGGCGGTCGCCCGGCACGTACTGGTGGTCGATGAAGTCCTCGGCGTCGCTGAAGTTCCCCCGGAGCGCGAGCTTCCGCACGAACGCGACGGAGTCGAAGAACGGCGGGCCGTCCGCGTCGGCGTCGCCGCCGAGCTCCCGCTCCGCGTCGGGGATCACCTCCGCTTCGATCGCGTCGTAGTCGATCGTCTGCGGGTCGTACTCGTCGAGCGTCCGGGAGAGCACGTAGTCGGCGGAGAAGCGGTAGAACTCCGACTTGCTCTCGAACTGCCCCTCCTCGACGAGCGATTCGATCTCCTCGACCACCGGCTCGGGAAACCGAACCGTACTCTTCACCATATGTCGTGTCCTCGACAGCCTCGCTCTTATACTTTTGTCAGACGGCCGCGAGACTCGGCTCGGCGGCCTCGGACCGGTTTACTCCTCCTCTTCGAGGATCTCGCCCGCCTCGTCGCGCTCGGCCTCGTCGGTGTCGGCGCGCCGGCGCACGTCGACCCGGTAGTCCGTGAGGATGTCGCGGCCGAGCAGCAGCGGGTACTCCATGTGCCCGCGGTCCTCGACGCTCGCGGTGACGGTGTGCTGGTTGCCGCCGATGCCGATGACGAGGTCGACGACCGGCCGGGCCTTCCCGCCCTTCACGCTGCCCGACTTGACCCGGGTCATGCTCTTGATCGGGCCGGCACCGATCTCGGCGGCCAGCTGGGTGTCGATGCTCGTCCGGGTCGCGCCCGTGTCCGACTTCGCGAGCGCCTGCGTCGAGCCGGAGGTGCCGGTGACGACGACCTCCTCGATGTAGCCGATGTCGGGCTGCTCGGAGGGGGTCGGCTTCGGGGCCGGTGCGCAGGACGGCCGCGAGTCGTCGAGCGTCGCGGCGACGCGCTCGACCGCGTCGTCGTCGACCTCGCCGCCGACCGTCTCGATCGCCAGCTTCGCGATGTGCGGGGCCGGGCTGGTGCCGGTCGCCTCGAACAGGCCCTTGAACCCGGCCGTCGGGTTCACCTCGAGGACGTACCAGCCGTCGTACCCCTCGACGAGGTCGACGCCGGCGTAGTCGAGGTCCATCACCTCGGCCGCGTAGAGGGCCGTGTCGGCGGCCTCTTTGGGCATGTCGTCGGTGGCGTCCTCCACCGCGCCGCCGAGCGCGACGTTGGTCCGCCAGTCGCCCTCGGGCGCGTAGCGGTACATCGACCCGACGATCTCGTCGCCGACGATGTACACCCGCAGGTCGCGGTGCTTCTCGTCGTCGCGGTCGATGAGCTGCTGGAGGAACGCCTGCCGGTTGCCGACCTTCGGGTTCACGCGCTCGGTGAGGTCGACCTTCCACGTGCCGCCGCCGTGGGTCCCGATCGCGGTCTTGTACACGCCCACGTCGCCGAACCGCTCGCGGCCCTCGTTGAGGCGGTCGTTCGACAGCGCGAGCAGCGCGTCGGGCACGCGGATGTTCCAGTCGGCGAGCGTCGCGGCCGTGGCGAACTTGTGGATCGACGCCAGCACCGCGTTCGGCTCGTTCAGCATCGGCCGGATGCGCTCGAACGTCGCCGCCAGCCCGAGCAGCTCCGCGGGTTGGTCGGTGTTCGACAGGAGCAGCCGGTTCGCGATCACGTCGACCGCGGGCTCGACGGCCACGTCGCCGTCCTCGACGCTGACCGCGGCGTTCTCCTCGCGGAGCCACACGGGCTCGTGGCCGAGGTCCTCGACCGCGTTACAGATCGCCTTCGTCTCCTTGCTGTTGTGTAGCGACAACACGCCCACCCGAACCGAGTCCGAACTCATACGTGTCCCTGCGCGGGCCGACGTAAAAGACGCCCCGATCGGTCCGGCGGGTCCGGACCCCGAGCCCGCGGGTCGTCATATATATACCCGCCGCCGTGCTCCGGTCCGCCATGAGCGACGACCGGGCGTTCACGTACAACGGCGGGGCGGTGCCGCCCGGCGAAACGCAGAACATCCGCTACGGGATCAGCGAGACGTACCTCGGCGATCCCGTCCGGATCCCGGTCACCATCGTCAACGGCGAGCGCGACGGGCCGACCGCCTTCCTCACCGCCGCGGCCCACGGCGACGAGCTCAACGGGATCGAGGTCGTCCGCGAGGTCGCCCACGAGTGGGACCTCTCTGCGCTCGCGGGCACGCTGGTCTGTCTCCCCGTCCTCAACGTCCCCGGCTTCATCGCCCAGCAGCGGTACCTCCCCGTCTACGACCGCGACCTGAACCGGTCGTTCCCGGGTAAGCCCGGCTCCACGAGCTCGAAGCGGATGGCCCACCAGATCTACGAGAACTTCATCGCGCCGTGCGACTTCGGGCTCGACTTCCACACCTCCACGCGCGGCCGGACGAACATGCTCCACGTCCGCGCCGACATGACCGACGAGCGCGTCCACCGGCTCGCGCTGGCGTTCGGCTCCAAGGTCGTCATCGACAGCGACGGCCCGAGCGGCACGCTCCGCGGCGAGGCGACCGACGCCGGCATCCCCACGATCACCATCGAGATGGGCGAGGCCCACCGGTTCCAGCGCCCGCTGATCGACGACGCGCTCGCCGGCGTCCGCTCCGTCTTCGCGGAGTACGGCCTCTTGGAGACCGACACGGTGCGCTGGCCGGGCTGGCGCACCATCGTCGCCGGCGCGGGCGAGAAGACGTGGCTGCGCGCCGACTCCGGCGGCATCGTCGACACCCACTTCGAGAGCGGCTCGCTCGTCCGCGAGGGCGACCGCATCGCCACGATCACCAACCCGTTCAAGGAGGACGCGGTCGCGGTGGAGGCCCCCTTCACCGGACTCCTGATCGGGCTCTTGGAGAACCCGGTGGTCTACCCCGGCAACCCCCTGTGTCACCTCGTCGAGATCGGCGAGCCGACCCGGCGGGCGATCGAGGCCGGCGACGCCCCGAGGCCCGTCGGGCAGCCGACGCCGACGGCCGAGGAGTGAGGTCGCGCCGGACGCGAGACCGTCGCTCGCCGCCGTGAACCCGACTCGTCACTCGCCGCCGAGCCGCCCCCGCAGCGCGACCGCGGCCCCGGCGACGACCGCGAGGAACCCGGCGAGGAACGCGATCGGCTGGACGAGGACGTGCTGGACGACGACGGCGTCCGGTTCGCGCTCGACCGTCCGGGTCCAGAGCTCGTACCGCTCGCCGTCGCGCTCGACGATCAGCAGCCCGTCCCCGAGCGTCGGCTCCGCCGGGTACGAGAGCGAGTCGACCCGCTCGTCGGGGTCCTCGACGCCGAATCCGCCCTCCGGCGCGTCGCGGGCGCGGTCGAACGCCGCGCGGGCGGCCGGGTCGAGGTCGGCGTAGGCGACGACGGCGTCGCCGCCGGAACCGTTCGCCGCCCCGGCCGCCGGCGAGCCGATCCCGGCGACCGCGCCCTCGCCGACAGGCCGGACGGTGTGCGTGTAGGCGGGGTCGGGCTCGCCGATCGACACCGGAAGGAACAGCGGGTTCGCCATCAGGCAGACGCCGAGCGCGACGAGCCCGGCGACCGCGAGCGGGGTGCGCATACGCCGCGTTCGGCGGGCCGGGGGTTGAGCCTTTCCGACCCGGGCGTCACCGCTCGATCGTCTCTCGTCGCGTCACCGCCCGATCGTCCCCTGTCGCGTCACCGGCGCGTCGGGGTCGACGAGGAAGGCCACGACCGTCGCGCCCTCGTCGCCCGCGGTCACGGTCGGCGACGCGCCGTCGCCGGTCCACAGGACGCTCTCCGTCTCCGACAACGTCGCCCCGCCGACCTCGGCAGACCCCTCGAAGACGTACGCGTAAGCGTCGCGTCCCTCGATCTCGGGAAGCGTCGCGCTCGCGTCCGCGTCGAGGCGGACGTCGTAGCAGTCGACCGCGTTGCGCACGGTGAACGGGTGGTCCGCGCCCGCCGGCGCGAACACGCGACGCCACTCGTTCGGCTCGGGCGTCGGGAGCGGACCGTGCTGGATCCCGGGCTCCAGGCCGAGCTCCCGCGGGCGGACGAATATCTGGAGCATCCGCAGCGGCGGGTCGTCGGCGAGCGTCTCCTCGGCGTGCCAGAACCCCTCGCCCGCGTTCATCACGAGGAGGTGTTCGGGGTCCGTGACGAGTTCGTTCCCCTCGCGGTCGTCGTGGCGCATCACGCCCGCCGGCACCCACGAGACGATCTCCTCGTCGCGGTGCTGGTGCATTCCGATCAGCGTCCCGGGGTCCATGAACGACTCGACGACCGTCGAGAGAGGGCCGTACCCGTGGTCGTCGTGGTCCGGGAGGTTCCGTCCGGGGAAATTGAATCGGGTGCGGAACTTCCCCTGATTCCGGAAGACCTCGGAGCGGGGCGCGGGGAAGAGGTCGCGGTCGGCCGCGGCGGTGGTGTCCATTACCAGCTGGTAAAACACTCGCCGAAAAAAGCCGTCCGGTGGGGGCAGGCGCGCGGTCGCCGGCGGCTGGACCCGGGTGGGGCCTCCGGTGGTGGCAGCCGGCGGCGACGGCCTCTTACTCCCCGCGCCCCTCGTTCCGGTATCGTGACGACCGTCCTCTCGGACCGCGACCGGCGCAAGCGGGACGACCGCCCCGACGGGACGTTCTACGCCGACCCGCGGTTCGTCACCCACGCAGACGACGCGTTCCTCGACCGGCTGACCGCGCTGTACGCGTCGGTGACCGACCCCGGCGACCGGGTCCTCGACGCGATGAGCAGCTGGGTCTCGCACCTGCCGGACACCGAGTACGACCGGGTCGTCGGGCACGGGCTCAACGAGGCCGAACTGGCCGCCAACGACCGACTCGACGAGTACGTCGTCCGCGACCTCAACGACGCGCAGTCCCTCCCCTTCGCCGACGACGCGTTCGACGCGGTCTGCTGTGCGCTGTCGGTCCAGTACCTCCAGTACCCCGGCCCAGTCTTCGCGGAGTTCGCCCGGGTCCTCGCGCCCGGCGGGACGCTCGTCGTCAGCTTCTCGAACCGGATGTTCCCGACGAAGGCCGTCCGCGCGTGGCGGGCCGCCTCGATGGACGAGCGCGCCGACCTCGTCGAGCGCTACCTCGCGGCCGGCGGGTTCGCGGTCGCGGACCGGATCGCGGAGCGCCCGGGCGAGGACCCGTTCTTCGCGGTCGTCGGAACGCTCCCGTGACCCCTCGGCGCGTCGCGGCCGGCCTCTTCGACCTCTCGCTCGCCGTCGCCCTCGGCGCGGCCGCGCGGCTCGCGCACGTGCTGTGGTACCGCGCCTTCGAGACGAGCGTCGCCGTCGACCTCGCCGGGTCGGCGGCTCTCGGACTCGCCTTCGCCGCCGGCCACGTCCTCGTCGCTTCCGGCGACCGGGTCTTCGCCGCGGCGGCGCGGAGCCCCGACTCGCGGGTGTGGCGGCCGCGGTCGGTCGCCGCCGCCGGCGCGGCGGGCGTCGCGCTCCACGCCCTGATCGCGCCCGCGTTCACTCCGTTCTCGCTCGAACCGGCCGGCGTCAACGCGGTGCTCGCGGCCGGCGGCGTCGCGGTCGGGCTCTGGTCGCTCGCGGTCCGACGGACGACGCGAGCGAGGGCGTAGCCGGCCCGGAACGAGAGACGCCCGCGGCGTCGGTCAGTCCGCGGCCGCCGGGTCCGTCGAGCGCAGTCCGGAGCCGCTCGGCGGCCGGAGGACGAACACCGCCAGCCCCGCGGCGACCGCCAGCGCGCCGCCGAGGGCGAACGTCGGCGTCCACCCGAGGGTCGCGACGAGGTAGCCGGCGACGGTGCCGGAGAAGACGCCGCCGCCGACCTTCGCGGTGTACAGGACCGCGTAGTTGCCCGAGGAGTTGGCCGCGCCGTAGTAGTCGGCGAGGAGCGACGGGAAGAAGACGTACAGCGGCGAGGAGAAGAACATCGCGCCGAGAACGAACGCGACGAAGACGGCCCCGTTGCCCGCCTCGCCGGCGGCCACGAGGCCGAGCCGGAACAGCCCGGCGAGGAGGAACGAGCCGGCCATCACGCGCTTGCGGTCGAACCGGTCGGTCGCCTCGCCGAGGATCAGCCGCGAGACCCCCGCAGCGATCGGGAGGAGCGTCGCCGACAGCGTCGCGATCAGCGCCGCGAGGCCGAAGTTCTCCGCGAACCGGACCACGTTGGCGATGACGAGGAGGTCCGCGCTCGCCATCGCGATGAACATCGCGTACAGCAGCCAGAACTGCCACGTCGAGAGCATCTCGCGCGTCGAGTAGTTCCGCCCGCGGATCGAGGCGGCGAGCCCCCCGTCATCGTCGTCGCCGTCGCCCGCGCGGTCCAGCCAGTCCGTCGGCGGGTCCCGCAGGAGGAACGAGCCCACGAGGGTCACGACGAGGATACCGATCCCGATGTTCCGGAGCACGTCGCCGTAGGCGGCCACGGTCGCGTTCGCGCGCACGTACGGGACGACGAGGGCGCTCCCGGCCGCGAACGCCATCGTCCCGACGCCGGTCGTCAGCCCCGTGCGGTCCGGGAACCACTTGACCGCGGTGTTGACCGCGACGGTGTAGACGATACCGACGCCGACCGCCCCGAGCGAGTACAGCAGGTACAGCTGCCAGAGGCTCGTCGCGTACGCGAGCCCGATGTACCCGCCGCCCGCGAGGAGCGCGGCGAGGAAGGTGAGCGCGCCCGGCCCGCGGCTGTCGCGCCACTTGCCCGCGGGGAACTGCGAGAGCGACTGGAACACGACGTAAAAGGAGAACACCGCGCCCAGCGCCGGCAGCGCGATGTCGAGGCTCTGCGAGAGCGGCTGCTCGATCGACGACCAGACGTACTGGTACGGGCTCACCGCGGCCATCATCCCGGCCGCGGCGGCTATCTGCCACCAGCGCGAGAAGCCGAGGGTCTCGGCCGCGCGCGCGGCGTAGTCCATCTCTCCGGCCGACTCCCCGGCCGCGGCGTCGCCGTCCGCCCCGTCTTCAGCCATCGTTCCCGTCCGTCGATCGCGTGGTGGTGGTCGGTGTCATGTCGTGTCTCTCGGACCGTGACGCCGGGACCGCCCGCCGCGCCGGTCGCGTTCGTACCGGTACTCTCTGGACTGACCGATTAAAACGCGTCGTTGGAGGCGAGGGACCGACCGCGATCGTCGGGCCGGACGGCGACCGGTCGGCCCCCGCTCCCCGGGCCGCCGTCACTGGATAGCGTCACCTCCTTGCCGCCGCACGCGACCGGTTAAGTGGTCCCGGCCCCAACGATCGGTGTGACAGACGTAGGCATCGTCGGCGCGGGCGCGGGGGCGGCCGCGGCGGCGTTCGTCATCGACGGCACCGTGCCCGACGCGGACGTGACCGTGCTGGAGAAGTCGGGCGGGCTCTGCGGCCGCGCGGCGACCCGCCGCCACGACGACCTCACGTACGACTACGGGGCGAACTACCTGAAGAGCGACGACGACCGCGTCGTCGAGCTGATCACCGAGACGCTCGACGACGAGGGGCTCGTCGACGTGACGGAGCCGGTGTACACCTTCGACGCCGACGAGACGGTGTCCCCGGGCCGCGACGCCGACGAACACAAGTGGAGCTACCGGCGGGGGCTCACCCAAGTCGCGAAGCGCCTGTTCGGTCGCACCGACGCGACCGTCCACCGGCGGACTCGCGTCGAGACGGTCCGGCGCGTCGGCGACGCGAACGGCGGTGATCGCTGGGAACTCGACGACGCGGACGGCGAGACGCACGGGCCGTTCGACGTCCTCCTCCTGAATCCGCCGGCCCCGCAGACGACGGAACTGCTCCGGACGGCCGAGTGGGACGACCCGCTCCGCGAGACGCTCGTCGAGGCGGTCGGCGACGTCGCGTACGGCAGCGTCTGGACCGCGGTGTTGCGCTATCCGTTCGCGCTCGACGTGCCGTACTACGCGCTCGTCAACACCGACAAGGAGCACCCGGTCGGCTGGATCTCGCGCGAGGAGTGTAAGGCCGGACACGTCCCCGACGGCGAGACGCTGCTCGTCGTCCAAGCGAGCGGCGCGTGGTCGACCGAGCACTACGACGACGACCCCGCGGAGAACGTCGCCGCGCTCGCGGCGCACGCCGCCGACATCGTCGGCGACGAGCGGCTGGCCGATCCCGCGTGGACGGACCATCAGGGGTGGCGCTACGCGCTCCCCGACGAAGGCGTCGATCGCGGCCCGGTCGACTCGGCGCGCGACGCGGGACTGTTCCTGCTCGGCGACTGGGTCGCGGGCGAGGGACGGCTCCACGCCGCCATCGCGAACGGGCTCGATGTCGGCGAGCGCGTGGCCTACGGGCTGTAAGGGAACGAGAGACGGCGTCGCGTCCGATCGCGGCGTCGCCGCTGGGAGGACGAGTCTTTTCGAAAAGCGGTTCAGCGGGCCGCCGGCCCGCGGCCGGAGCGATCAGTTCGTCGTGATGCGGTACTCGACGGTCCCCAGCCCGGGGAGCGTGAGCGTCTGGACGCGACCGCTGCGCCGGCGCAGGGTCCGCAGGACGGACCGCGAGAGGACGGCGAGCGCGACGGTGCCGGTCAGCAGCGCGACGGTCGCGACGGGGTACGCGAACGCGACGAACGGGGCGATGACGAGCGCGAGGAACACGAGCGTCCCTAGGGGCGAGCGCCCGGCGGGCGGCGACTCGGAGCCGATCGGTCGGTGCGTCTCCGAGGCGGTGATGGAGCCTTGGTACATATCTCACGATACGCCCTCCGACGACTAAAACCTTTCACTTTCCAAATAGGTTTTGAGAAACGGTACCATGGTACATGCCCGTAAACCATCCGAAACGGTCGTTCATGCGGTGTAAGGTGTACCATGCTACTCGTTGGTATACTTCTCAACTATCTGTGAATTGCCGGCACAGTCTGCCGCAAAAACTGCGGTCACCGGAACGTGTCAGCCGCGTCCCGCGCTCGTGAGGCCGGTTGAGACCCCGCGCTCGGCCGGAGTGGTTGCCGCGCTCTGCCGCCGGCGAGGGGCGTGTTCGACCGCCGGCGAGAGCCGCGTTCGCCGGTGCTTTTATTCCGCTCCGACCGCTTCCGTACATACGGACAGACACGATGACACTCGACACCCCCACTACCGATTCAGCGACCGTCGTCGGATCGCCGGAACGCAGGCGCGTGCTCGCCGGCCTCGCCGACGGCACCGTGGAGACGGTCGCGGATCTGCGCGTCCGCGGACGGGCCGACGAGATCGCGGCCGAACTCCGCGAGACGCATCTCCCGGCGCTAGAGGAGGCGGGCTACATCGAGTGGGACCGCGAGGCCGGCACCATCGAGCCCGGTCCGAACTTCGAGGAGGCCGCGGGCCACGTCGCCGACCTGCCGATGCCGGAGTTGGAGCCCTCCGACGACTGACCGGCGTGGGCGGTCGGGCGCGCGATCGGGCCCGCGACCGACCGCCGCGGACGCGGCCCGAGACGTTTATGAACGGGCGCGGGCGACACCCGATAGCGATGGCCGAACCGATCCTGAAGTGGGCCGGCGGGAAGCGGCAGCTGCTCGACGAGCTGTACGCCCGCTTCCCGGCCGACTTCGGCCGGTACCACGAGCCGTTCGTCGGCGGCGGAGCCGTCTTCTTCGACCTGGAACCGCCCCGCGCCACGGTCAACGACGCGAACCCGCGGCTCGTGAACTTCTACGAGCAGGTCCGGGACCGCCCCGACGAGCTGATCGCCCGGCTCGCGTCGTTCGACGACCCCGAGGGCGACCCGGACCCGGACCTCCCGTATGCCGAGGAGACGGCGCGGGGGCGAGAGGTGGACGCCTACTACTACCAGCAGCGCGCGCGGTTCAACCGGCGGCCGTACGAGGGCGAGTTCGACCCGCTGGAGGAGGCGGCGCTGCTGTGCTACCTCAACCGGACGTGTTACAACGGGCTCTACCGCGAGAACGCGGACGGCGGGTTCAACGTCCCGATCGGTCGGTACGCCGACCCCGACTGGGTCCAGCGCGACCGGATCCGGCGCGCGAGCGACCTGCTCGACGACACCGAGGTCCGGCGGGGCGACTTCGCGTACGTCCTCGACGCCGCCGAGGCTGGCGACCTCGTCTACTTCGATCCCCCGTACGAGCCGATGAGCGCGACGGCGAACTTCAACGAGTACAGCGCGTCGGGGTTCGACCGCGAGGACCAGCGCCGCCTGCTCGACGTCGCCGGCGAGCTCGACGACGCGGGCGTGTGGGTCGTGCTCTCGAACAGCGGCGTGATGTACGACGCGTACGCCGACGCCGGCTTCCGCGTCGACCGCGAGGGCGCGACCCGCGCGATCAACAGCGACGCCGACGGCCGCGACGCGGTCGACGAGATCGTCGCGACGAACGTCCCGCCCGGCGAGCGCCGGGAGGCCGATCAACGGGAGCTCACCCGGTACTGATGCCGAGGCGAGCCGACGCTCCCGCGTCCGCTACGCGCCCGGAGCGATCCCGCCCGCGACGAGCGCCCACGCGACCGTCGTCGCGGCCGCCAGCGCGACCATCGTCGCCACCGCGGGCAGCGGCTCGTCCCGCCGCGTGAAGCGCCGGTAGCCGGGAACGAGCCCGATCAGCGGGAGCAGCGTCGCCCCGGTCACGACCGGCGGGAGTACCCGCCCGGCGAGCGCCACGGCCGCGACCGCGGCGACCGCGCCCCCGACCCCGTACGCGGCCCGGAGGTTCCGGGGCGACCACCGCGTCGCGAGCGTCCGTTTGCCGACCGCGGCGTCCGCCCGCCGGTCGGGCCACGTCGTCTCCAAGAGGTTCACGAACACCACGACGCCGAACGGGAGCGTCGCGAGCGCGGCGGGGAACGTGACCGCGCCGGCGACGACCGCGAACCCGTACAGCGGGAGCGCGACGCCGCCGAGGAGCGCGTTCGTCGGCGCTCCCAGCCCGTTCCACGCGAGCCGCAGCGGCCCGACCGAGTACTGCCAACCGAGGACGAGGATCCCCGCGAGGAGCGCCGCGGCCGTCGGAGACAGGACGGGGTCGCCCGCGACGCCGAACGCGACGAGTGCGAGCCCGAGTCCGCCGGCGACGACTCCGGCGCGCAGCGCGAGCCCCCGCGGGAGCCCCGTGTCGACCAGCGCGCCGCTCCCGCCGGAGAACGGCGTGCGGTCCGTCAGCGCGTCGGTCTCGACGTCGGCGTACTCGTTCGCGTAGTGGACGCTCGCCGCGACCGGCAGCAGCGCCGCAAGCCCGAACCCGACCCGCAGCGCGCCCGTGGCCCCGCCGTGGCCGCGGCCGTACGCCATCGCGACGCCGAACGCGTACACGAGGGCTATCAGCGCGAGCTGTGACGGCCGCGAGAGCCGCCAGAGGGCGACGAGCACGCGCCGGTCCATCGGTCAGTCGCCGCTCAGCGCCCGGACCTCGGCCAGCAGGTCGTCGACCTCGGGCCGGTCGGCGGGCATCCGGCCCTCGTACGTGTACGCGACGACCGGCTCGCCGGAACGGACGTCTAGGACCAAAGCCACCGGCATCCGCCCCACGAGGTCGTGGAGCGACCCGAGGATCCCGAACCGCACGGGCTGGTCGTACGCGTCGCTCACGTCCGCTCCGGGATCGGCGAGCAGCGCGAACGGCAGGTCGTACGACTCCTGCCACGACCGCGCTCGGTCCGGCGGTTCGGGGAGCACGGAGACGACCGTCGCGTTCAGGGCCGCGAACTCGTCGTACCGGTCGGCGATCGCCCGGACCTGCTCGCGGCAGTTCCCGCAGTGGTAGTCGCGCTGGAACAGGAGGACGACCGCGTCGGTGTCCGGGTCCGCGGCCGCGGCCGACAGGGAGAACGGGTCGGGACCGGCCGCGACGTTGGGTAACTCGAAGTCGGGGACCGCCTCGGCGGACGTCAGGGTGTCGCTCATACCCTCCGCTACGCGCTCACGTCGGATAAACTGGGAGTCGGTGTGGCGCGCCGCGCGCGGAACAGGGCCACATATAGGTCTGTGGGCCTCGTTCGCACGCCATGGCCGAACGCGGCGCGACCGACGAGCGGGCGACCGTCGGAGACCGGAGCGACGCGGCCGCAGAGCCCGCTCCGGTCGACGCCGCGCGGGGGTTCCTCCGCGCCGTTCGGACCGATGGAGACGCCGACGCCGCTCGGCGACGGCTCGACGCGCTGCCGCCGGCCGCGCTGGACGCCCTTGACGCCCCGGAGCGGCTGTCGTTCTGGATCAACGTCTACAACGCCGCCACCGGCGACGCCCTCCTCGACGATCCGACGCGGCTGTCGGACCGACGCCGCTTCTTCGGCGCGCCGGTCGTCTCGGTCGCCGGCACCGACCTGAGCCTCGACGAGATCGAACACGGAATCCTCCGCTCGAAGTGGAAGTACGGTCTAGGCTACCTGCCGGACCCGTTCCCGTCCGCGTTCGTCCGCCGCCACCGCGTCGCCGAGCCGGACCCGCGGATCCACTTCGCGGTCAACTGCGGGGCCGCCGCCTGCCCGGCCGTCTTCGCCTACGACCCCGCGACGGTCGACGAGCGACTCGACCACGCCGCCGAGACGCACCTGCAGAGCGAGACGGTCGTCGCGGACGGGACCGCGCGGGTCCCGCGGGTCATGCTGTGGTACCGCGGCGACTTCGGCGGGACGAGGGGGATCAGGGAGTGGCTCCGGCGGTACGGCGTGATCGACGCGCAGGCGGCTCCGCGGGTCCGGTACCGCGAGTACGACTGGACGCCGTCGCTCGATCCGTTCCGCGGCCGGGACTGACGCCCGCGGCTCGGTCGGGACCGTCCGCGGCGTTGGGGCGGGCTTTTTGACCTCCCCCGCCGACGACCCGCGTATGACCGATCTCGACATCGACCTCGTCCTCGTGCCCGTCGACGGCAGCGAGGAGTCACACGAGGCGGTCGATTACGCCATCGCGCTCGCGAGCGAGTACGGGGCGAGCGTCCACGCGCTGTACGTCTTAGACGAGGAGGTCGTCCGCGCGATCGACCACGGCGTGGTCGAGGAGAGCGAGGTGGCCGACGACTCCGAGGCGTTCACCGACTCCGTCGCCCGCCGCGCGGAGGCGGCCGGGGTGGCTCACAGCAACTCCATCGCGTACGGGTTCTCCACGTCGGTGAAGACCGTCCACCCCGGCAGCGTCGTCCTCGACACCGCCGAGGAGCTGGAGTCGGACTTCATCGTCGTCCCGCGCGAGCCGGTCTCCGGCGACCCCGGCGAGGTGCTGGGGAAGGCGGCCGAGTACGTCCTGCTGTACGCGAGCCAGCCGGTCCTGTCCGTCTGATGGTCGGCGGCCTCCTCCCGGCGGGCACGACCCTGCCGCCCCTCCCGCACCTCCTCGTCGTCCTGCTCGCGACCGCCGGGGTCGTCGCCGCGCTCCGCCGGCGACGCCCGCGCGTCACCGGCCGGCGCGTGCTCGCGCTCGCCCCGTGGATGGCGCTCGGTTCGGCCGCTCACGTCCTCTACGTCGTCGACGCGCTCCCGCCGCTGCTCTCGCCGTTCGCCGGCTCGCCGACCGTCTACCTCACGGTCGGGTCGCTGGCGGGCGCGGCGTGGCTCGCCGTCGACGCCGCCAGCCCGGACCGGGTGCCGGCGACCCTCGCGGCCGCCGGCGGGCTCCTCTTGCTCCCCGTCGTCGCGGTCGCGGTCGGGACCGGCCTCTCCCCCGTCGGCGCGCGCTGGTCGGCGGCGGCGCTCGCGCTCACCGTTCCGATCGCCGGGGGCGCTTGGCTCGGGCTGACGCGCTTCCGACCGGCGGCCGCGGTCACCGGCGGGGTCGGTGCCCTCGCCGTGTTCGGGCATGCGCTCGACGGCGTCTCGACCGCGGTCGGCACGACCCAGCTCGGCTTCGGCGAGCGCACGCCGGTGTCGCGGATCCTGCTCGAACTCGGCGGGCTCCCGTCGGTGCCGGTGTTGGGCGAGGGGTGGCTGTTCCTCCTCGTGAAGCTCGTCGTCGCGACCGCGGTCGTCTGGCTGTTCGCGGCGTACGTCCGGGAGACGCCGGCGGAGGGGTACCTCCTCTTAGGCTTCGTCGCCGCGATGGGGCTCGGCCCGGCGGCGCACAACCTCCTGCTGTTCTCCGTGGCGGCGTGAGGTCGGGACCCAGAGTCAGAGGACCGACAGCGCGAACGCGACGGTGACGCCGGCGAGGATGACCGCCTGGACGAGCGCGCTGGCGAGGGCTCCGACCACCGCGTAGGCCGCCTGTCGAGCGGCCTCGCGCGCGTCGCCGTCGTGTTCGTTGAGGGCGGCGAGGAAGACGGTGCCGCCCAGCCCGACGACGATCCCGAGCGGGCCGAGCGGAACGAGGAGGACGATGCCCGCGATCGTCCCGACGACGACGGTCCGCGTCGACGCGCCGCCGAGCCGCCCGGAGACCATCCCCGAGACGAACTCCGCGACGGAGGCCAGAAGCGAGACGAGGACGAGCGCGACCAGCACGGCGAGGCCCGGCTCGGCGAAGCCGGTCGTGTACGCGTAGCCGACGACGGTCAGCGCCGCGAGGACGCCGCTCGGCACGAGGGGGACGAACGAACTGGCCGTCCAGACGGCGAGCAGCGCGATCGCCAGTCCGGCCGCGAGGGAGACCATACGGTCCGAACGTCGCGCGTGCTCAAAACGGTTCACCTCGATCGAACCGAGAGTGGAGGGTCGGATCGGGGACGCGGAGGGTCAGCCGACGCCGTCAGTCCTCTTCCTCGACGACTTCCGGGTCCTCGATGGCCGACTGGAGCGAGTCGAGCCCGTTGACCCACTCCGAGACGAGGCCGTACTCGAAGTCCTCGACGAGTTCGATGTCGAGCGCCTCGCCGTCGACGACGCGGGTCCCGGCCTGAACGACGTAGCCGAGTGCGGCGTCGAGGTCCTCGCCCTCCTCGGCCTCGGCGGCCGCGCGCACGAACTCGCTCACGTCGCCGTCGACGACGCCGCCGACGACGTACTCCTCGGCCGCGTAGAACACGGGGACGAGCGAGGTCTGGACGCCGTCGATCAGCATCACCTTGTCCTCGTCGTCGAAATCGACGTCGGCGAGGACGATCTCGCGGATGTCGCGGATCTCCTCGACGGCGCGGTCCTCGTCGATGCGGTCCTCGTCGAACGCCGCGAGCACCTTCACCACCGCGATGGCCGCGTCGTCCTGAAGGTTCAAGAGGAGCCGCGCCGAGTCCTCGTTCTCGGGGTCGAGGTCCTCCTCGGCGAGCCTGTCGAGCCAGTTCTGCCAGCGTTCGTCGGTATAGAACGTTTCAACGGCGTCGTCGTCGGTCATGTCCCGTACGTCGCCCGGCCAACTCAAATGCCTTTCCTATCGATCGCCGCCCGAGAGGGCGCCTCACTCGCGTGAACCGCCGGATTCAGGGCTCGCTTTCTAGCGTCGCTTCGGTGTCGATCCCGTACACGGCTCGGGGAGTCTCGACGTGCGCCCGCCGGACAGCCTCGTCGAGTCCCTCGTCCAGCAGCCAGCGCACCCGGCGCGGGACGGTCTTCGGCCCCAGCACCATCCCCGGTCGGTCCGGGTCGTCGACGAAGTCGGTCTCCATCAGGAACGGCTCGCCCGCCGCGGCGGCGCGCTCCAGCCGCTCCTTGTCGCTCATCACGCTCGGGGTGACGCCCGCCAGTTCGCCCGCCGCGTAGTGTTTGACGACGCGCGAGGGGTCGAGCCCGGACTCCTCGGCGACCGCGGCGAGGTCGGTCAGGTCCTCGGTGGCCTCGGTGTGGAGCTGGACCGCGCAGTCGACGTCCGCGCCCAGTTCGAACGCCCGGCGCGTGACCGCGTTCGACGCCTCCCAGACCGCGTCGCTCACGTCGTAGTGCGGGCGGCCGGACTTCAGCGCGACCGCGTCGCCGTCGGCGACGTACTCGCTCGCGACCGCCAGCCCGCCGCGCATGAGGTCGCGGGCCGCCGCGGGCGCGAAGTCGCGCTCGTCGACGAGCCGGCTTATCAGCCCGGGGTGGACGCCGAGGACGGGCCAGGCGCGCCCGGGCAGGGCCTCCGTCGCGGCCGCCACCGTCTCCAGCGTCTCCTCGAAGACGGCCCGGAAGTCGGCCGGCTCGTCCGGCTCGACGCCCAGCAGCCACGAGGGCTTGTTCACCACGAGCAGGTGGGTGCCGCCGAGCCGGACGAACTCCTCGACGGCCTCGATCCCGCGCCCGTGTCGGGGGTCGAGGTGGAGGTGGTCGTCCAACACCGGCGTGCCGAGATCCTCGGTCATGTGGGGGCGTTCGATCGCCCGCGATTAGAAGGATCGGTCTGCCGCGGTCGGGACTGTGGCCGGCGGCCTTCGCCGGTCCCCGCTCGGGACCCGTCCCGACACCGTCGGCGCTTCGTTCCGGCGCCGGGCAATACGCCCGCGGCTGTGGCCGCTCGACGCCCGGTGCCGGGACCAACGCAGGACCGACCGGGTCCGGGACGGCGCCCCGCGCCCGATCCGCCGAACCGCCCGGCGTCCTCAGCCGACGGGCCGACGAAGACGCCTCGATGACGCGGCCGGAGAACGCCGTCTCACTCCCCTTCAGCCGGCGTTCTGTACAGAAAGTCGTACCTGTGTCCGACGTAGGAGAGCTGCCCGTCCACCAGCTGGTCGCGCCTCACTGACAGCCAGTCGTCGACTGCCGGAACCGCCTCCGGCTGTACCGACTCCTCGACGAACCCGAGCAAGCAGCTCAGGAAGTAGCGCTCGTCGGCTGGATACCCGCCGTTCCGGGGACGAACGATGGCGTCGGAGGCGTCGGCGGCGAGCAGCGACCCGCCCCGGTCGCGGAACTCCTCGAGGAGGTGTCGCCCCGCGCGCGTCTCGCGGTCGGCGTCGTTGTCGATCGCCTCGTGATAGGCCTGCTGTATCTCGTCGTCAGCGGGGTGGTCCGGCTGGAAGACGGTCACACCGTCGAACGTCAGCGGACAGTACACGAGGCCGCCGTCCCCGGCCGCCGCCGTCAGCATGTCGACGGCCGACTCCAGCGGGACGAGATCCATGAACTGCTGGGCGACGACGAGGTCGTGATCTCGCTCCCGGAGGACCTGGAGCGCGTCGCCCACCTCGAACCCGAACCGGAAGTCGCCGACGGTGCCGCCGCTCTCGGTGTCGACGGCGCTGTACCCCCGATACCGGAGCGCGGCCGGCCGGGTCCGCTGCGCGTAAGCGACCACTGTCGGTGACAGGTCGACCCCTCTGTACGACCCGGCGGTCACCCCCCGCTCGAGTAGCCACGGTACCGCCGCTCCGGTCCCCGCTCCGGCTTCGCCGACCGTCGGTGACGCCGGGAGCGCCTCGAACAACCGGTCCGCGACCCTGCGCGAGCGCGAGCGCTCGTCGACGCTGTGTTTGGCCTCTAGATACCGGATCTGCGCGTGTTTCATATCGCCGCCCGGTAGCTCGCCCACGCGAGGTCGTCCTCCCAGATCCGGACGGTGACCTCGTCCGGACTGTCGTCGGCGAGGTCCTCACAGAACCGCTCACAGACGATCCGGGCGAAGTGCTCGACGCTCGGGTTCCGCCCCTCGAACTCCGGGAGGTCGTTGAGCAGCGTATCGCGGTACCGCGCCTCGATATCGTCGAGGAGCGACTCCACCTCGTTGATATTCACGAGGTAGCCGTACTCGGCCAGCGAGTCGGCCGCGAACTCGACCTCCACGGTGAACCGGTGACTGTGGACGTCTCCCTCCGGCGGCTTCGGGTCCGGGACCGTCAGGTAGTGCTGTGAGATGAACTCCCGCTTGACCATCAGTCCGTGCGTCCCGTCGCACGTATCGGATTTCTTGCTTGCTGGCATGTGTTATTCGTATGAAAGGAGTACTTGGACCGTCCCTTCGGGCGCATCGTCGAGTCGCTCGTAGGCGTCTTCAGCCCGCTCGAAGGGTATCTCGTCGGTGATCAGCGCCTCGTGATCGATCGTCCGCAGACCGTCGAGAGCGGTACCCGTGCGGCGGTCCTTCGACCACCGACCGCGCAGCGTCGGGTCGATCGTGCTCACCTGACTCGAGATGACGTCGATGCGGTCGCGGTGAAACGACCCCCCGAGCCGGAGTGCCGACCGCTTGGACCCGTACCACGATCCGACGACGATCCGGCCGTCGTACCCGACAACGTCTATCGCGTCGTTGAGCGTGTCCGGCCGCCCCGAGAGCTCGTACACGAGGTCAGCGCCCACGGGGTCGTCGTCGACGGACTCGAACGGGGCGTCGGCTTCCCCCGGCGGGACCACCTTGTCGGCGCCAAACTCCCGCGCCAGATCGCGCCGCGAGGCGCGCGGTTCGACGACGACCAGCGAGTCGAGCGGGAACTCTGCGAGCAGGCGGATCGTACAGAGGCCGATAACACCGGCCCCGAACACAACTACCCTTTCGCCGACCTTCGGTGCGCCGTCGAGCAGGAAGTTCGTGGCCGTCTCCGCCGACGGGAACAGGGCGCCCGCTCGCCGTTCGAGATCCGGCGGCAGGGGGATCAGACAGTCCGTCGTGGCGTTGAACCGCGTCTGGTGCGGGTGGAAGGCGATGACCTCCCGGTCCACCCACGCGTCGTCGACGTCGTCTCCGACGTCGACCACGCTCCCAACTAACGAGTAGCCGTACTGAAGCGGGAACGAGAGGTCGCCGTTTATCGTCTTCAACGACGAGTCGGCCGTGATGCCGGACGGAGCCTGACCCCGGTAGACCAGTAGTTCGGTCCCCGAGCTGATGGCCGAGAGGTGGGCGTCGACGGCCACCTGGTCCGCGGCCGGATCCGCCGTCTCAGTCGTCTTGATGCTGACCTCCCGCTCGTCGGTGAACACGAGCGCCCGTTCAGTCATCCGTCACCTGCTGTTGTATCGGCGTGGCTTCGTGGACTCTCGTCCCGGTCTCTCGACAGTGTTCGAGCGCCTCCTTCGCCCGGTTGCCCGCTCCGTGTGCCGTCGGTCCCGAGCCGATGCCGACTTGAAACTCGATGCCAGTCTGGTCGTAGACGTGGTCGACGACGTCGCCGAACACGTCCTCGCTCAACTGCGGACAGACGGCGATCATGTTGTCTCCGCCGACGAACTGGGCGACACTGTCGTACTCGGCGAGGAGCCGCTGCTTGAGCGCGAGCATCGACTGCTGGATCGCGACTCCCGCCGTCGCGGCGTGTTCCGTGTCGGTAAACGACTCCGTCACGTCGACGATGTCGAAGTGTCCGACGGTGACGTAACCGGACGAGTCGCTCGTGTCCCCGGCGTTGAGAACTTCTCGCCGGTCGGGGTCCTGGGCGCTCCCCGCGTCTTGGAGCTGTTGGCTCGCCACTTCCACCGCGCGGACCGGCGTTTCTCCCTCTCCGACGCCGACGCTGACGGTGATCGGGTATTGGTTACGGACGCGCTCTTGGAACCGCTCGTACTCCGCGACATCGATACCGTTGGCGATGCCGAGCATGTTGTCGAACCGATTGAAGAACGCGTAGCCGTCGCTGCGGCCGACGAAATCGGCGAAGTCAGCGTACAGGCGCGCCTGGAGCGCCTGTAGGTCCGTTTCCCGTCGCGGCGACGGTTCGACCGTCCACGGTCCGTACTCGTCTAACTGAACGACTGAAATACGGACGGTACCTCTGGTATTTATCACTACTAACCATTATACTAGATCGAGTTAAATAAAATGTACCCCCGTATATGTGATCTGTGCTGTTGCTAATTCGCACCGTAGCCACCTAGTTCGTCCGGAACGTCTGGAGAAACCGACGTGGCATATATATCCGCGCCGGTCGGATATGACACCCGTGACGAACATCGCCGTCGTAGTGCTGGATACGGTTCGGGCGGACGCGTTCGGGGAGGCGTTCGAGTGGCTCCCGGGGACGTGGTTCGACGCTGCGTACTCGACGAGCCACTGGACGGGCGGCGCGCACGCCTCCCTGTTCACCGGCATGTACCCCAGCGAGGCGGACGTGACGGTCGCTGACTGGACGCTCTCGACGCCCGAGCGGACCCTCGCCGAAAAGCTCTCGGCGGCGGGCTACCGAACGCGCGCCTTCTCGGCGAATATCAACGTCTCGCCGGCCTACGGCTACGACCGCGGGTTCGACGTGTTCGACGGGACTCGGGACACCAAGTACCCGACCGCGTCGGTGTTCAACTGGTACCGACACTTGGAGGAGAACGAACACCCGCGACTGGCGTATCTGACCGGAGCGGCCGCGGCGCTGCGCGGCGACTACGACACCGGACGGTCGCTTCGGTTCGGCTTCGCGGAGGCGGTCACGGGGACCCCGCTGGGCGACAGCGACGACGGAGCCGGTCGGTTCCGCGACCTGAGCCGGTCACTGTCCCCCTCGGGGCCGACGTTCCTGTTCGCGAACCTCATGGAGGCGCACCAACCGTACCGCGCCCCTCCGTCGTATCGGTCGGGCGACACGTACGAGCTCGGCCCCGCGTTTGAGGCGACGCTTCGCAACCGGTTCGACGACCCCGACGAGGCGCTGGCGGACGGCGTCGACCGGGAGCACGCGGGGCCGGACCCGGAGCGCGCGCGGGCCGCGTACGATGACTGCGTGCGGTATCTAAGCGATGTCTACCGCGAGACGTTCGAGGCGCTGTCGGCGCGGTTCGACTACGTCGTCACGCTCGGCGACCACGGCGAACTGTTCGGGGAACACGGCGTCTGGGAACACGGGTACGGCCTCTACCCCGAGGTGACGAACGTCCCGCTGGTCGTCACCGGCCCGGACTTCTCGGACGAGCGCGTGGATGCCCCGGTCTCGCTGCTCGACGTCTACCACACCGTGCTGGCGCTCGCCGACGGTACCGAGCCTGACCGCCGCGGCCGCGACCTCCGGACGGCAAACGGCGAGCGGCGGGCGACGTATCTCACCGAGTACAACGGTATCGCGTCGATGCGGCGCGAGACGCTCCTCGAGCGCGGCTACGCGCCCGCTGCGATCGACGCTGTCGACGTCGAGTACCGGGGGCTGGTCGCGGACGGCTACTACGGCTTCCAGAGCGACGAGGGGTGGACCGAGACCGGCGAGTCGCCGACCGAGACCCCGCAGGAGAAGCTGGTCGCGCTCCGCGAAGGGGTCCCCGATAACCGCGACGGCGACGAGACCGGCTCCGTCGATCCGGAAATCCGAGAGCGGCTGGAGGAGCTCGGCTACGCCTGACCGCTCCTCGTTCGCCGGTCGATAGCTGCCGCCGGACCGTCATACCGGCCCGCACGCGAGTCGCGGGGACCGCCTCGGCTACGACTGCGGCCTCGAAACCGTCACTCCGACGGGAACTCGCGGTCCGACTCCGCGACCCACCTCTGGTGGCGAACGATCACCCGGACGGGGACGTCGTCCACGTCGCACAGCTTGGCCACCGAGAGGCGGTGCTTACCGTCGTTGAACAGGAGGTGTCCGTCGCGCCCGACGTTGACTGCGATCTCATCGTACCGGAGTTTGCCCTCTCGCAGTTCGCTTGCTGGTCGGTACCCCTCGCGGTCGATGCGGTCGTACAGCCGGTCGATGTCCCCGCAGCGGTCGCGGAACTCCGCCTCGGTCTCACAGCCCCACAGCGGGGATCCGCCGGTGATACAGTCGACGATATTCCGATAGTATCGGGTGTCTTCCCAATCGACGCCGTCGACGAAGTGTCGGCGGAGCCCCACGTACGGAAGGTACTCGTCGAAGGGAAGCAACCGACGGTCCCACTCGCCGCGGCGCACGGCCCCCGCTTCGGCGGTCCGAAAGAAGCCGGCGAACCGAGCGTCCGCCGGCGTGAAGACCGGGTGTCGCTCGCCGTCCTGCGCCTTGTCGACCGTGTCGGTGTAGACGGTCACGTGTTGAATCCGGTCGGGGTCCACCCGCCGCACGGTGAACGGCTCGGCCGGTCGCTGGAGGCGCTTCGTCCGCTTCCACTCCTCGAATGGAAGGTCCGAATGGGGGTCCCCTTGCCACTCCATGCCGGGTACAGGGCGGTCCGGCATTTATACTCACGTCCGTTGACGGGCCGCGCGCGGAACGCGCGACTCGCCTCACGTCGAGAGGCGCCGTTCGAACCTGTTCAGTTGCGCTCGAAACCGGTCCCCGCGCTCCGGGTCGCCGTACGAATCCCCGCGAACCGCTCCGGGGTCCGGCTCTGGGTACGCCCCGCCCTCCACGGCCTCGACGAACTCTGTCGGGCCGTAGTACGTCCATGGCCGACCGTCCGTGTACTCGGTGACGTCGGTGTCGTCGACGACCACGAACCGCGCTTCCCGGTCGTAGCTCTCCGCGTACAGTTGATCGAGGAGGCGGAGCCGGTCGATCCGGCCGCCGTTCATCCGGTCGTACGGCGCAACCGGCTCCCGACCGGCCGCGACGAGCAGCTCCCGAGCCTCACGCGGTGAAGGGATCCCCGCCTCGCCGCAGAGCCGCGGGTTACCGGTCGCCCAGACATCGTGGTCCGTGCGGTGCGCGTAGTACTGGACCCAAGTCAGCGGCACCGCCCGCCCTCGCTCCGGCGGGCGTACGTCCACCGTCTTGTCCCTATCGAAGCAGAACACCGGGTCCTTCATATGTCACCGTTCGACCGTTCGGCTGTCACTCTTCGGCGCGGTCGGAAATGAGACATTCGGGCGTGCCGGTGGCCGCGGCGGACTCGATTCGCCCTCGCATGGGGGACGAACGACGCACCGTCGGCGGTCTCGGTCACGGCTATCCCGACCCCGACTGCCGCACGTGCCCGGGGACGGCGTCGTCCTCGGGGGGATCCCGAAGCGTGATCCAGTGGTCGGCGTAGCGGGCCTCGTGTTCCTTCGCCAGCTTGTGAGCGGTCACGCAGTCGTTGAGCCACTGGTCGAGCTCGCACTCGTTACACGTGATTCTACATGACATATGGTAACATAAACCGTGAACAATCATTAAGCTGACGCTAGCCCGTATTCTGGCGGTTACGGCCCTCTGATCCGCGGATGTCACCGCTGCTCCATCCTCGATGGCTCTGTCATCGGCCCCGAGCCATCGCCCGTTCGATCCGGGACCGGAGCGACTCCAGCCGGTCGCCGACCGCGCCGACCGCCGCGAGCACCGGGTACGTGACGTCGAGCGTCTGATAGCAGTACGCGGGTAGGTCGAGGTCGTCGCCGAGCGCGAGCCGTCGCCGGTGGTCGGCAAGCACCCGCTGGCGGCGCCCTGCGATGCGGTCGCAGTCGTCCGTGAGCGCCTCGGTTCGGGTCCGGCAGGCGTCGAGCGCCCCGAATCCGGGTGTCTCGACCTCGGCTTCGGCACCCCCCTCGCTCCCGGCGGCGCCGAGTTCGTCCTCGATCGCCTCGATCTCGCTCCGGATCGGGTCGAGCCGGGAGCCCGCGCGCTCGATCGATTCGATCTCCGATTCCACGGCATCGAGGAACGCCTCGCGCTCTTGGACCGCGGTCTCCGCGGCGCTCAGCAGCGACCGCTTGTACTCCTCGTGGAAACGGCTCGTCCGGGTGAGCGCGTAGGCGAGCTCCGGGCCGAACTCCTCGGCCACGCTCCGCTCGTAGGTGTCGTCGTACTCCGTCTCGTAGTGCGGCACCGACATCACCGTGGCGCGGTACGCGTCGCGCACCGCGACCAGCCGGGAGCCGGGCGACGCCGCTCCGCCCCCCGAACCGCCGACCGCGCCGCCGACCGCGCCGCCGACGCCGGCGAACCCGTCGGCCGCAGCGGGGTCCGACGGGCCCGCGTTCGCGCTCTCGTCCGGAATCGACGACACGCGGGCGCTGAACGCGCGGAACGCCTCTCGCTCGTCGACGACCCGCCGCCGCTCGACTCGGAGCTCCGCTCTGGCCGCTCGGACCGGACCGCTTCCGCCGTCCGCGTGGGTCGCTGTCATACGTCGCGACACGCTCAGCCCCCCCGTAAACGCTTATATGAGGGGTCCGCCGCCGTCCCGAGCGGTCCGAACCGCTCCGGAGCGATATATACCTCCGCTGTGGCTCGGCCGACCGCGATCCCCGGCTCGTCGGGACCGGTGGACAGCGACTTTACCGTTCCGCCGCCGACCGGGGGTATGGAGCCGATCTCTTTCACCGAGGCGTTCGACTCGTTCGACGAGACGTGGTCCCCGCGGCTCGCGGCCGAGTGTAACGGGCAGGCGGTCAAGCTCGCGAAGGCGGACGGCGAGTTCGTCTGGCACAGTCACGAGTCGGCCGACGAGCTGTTCCTCGTCCACGCCGGGCGGCTCCGGATCGAGTTCCGCGAGGCCGCGGACGCGGTGTTGGAGGCCGGGGAGTTCACGGTCGTCCCGCGCGGGACCGAGCACCGCCCGGTCGCCGAGCCGGAGGCCGAGATCGTGCTGTTCGAACCCAGCGGGACGCGGAACACGGGCGACGTGGAGACCGACGAGACCGCCGAAGTGGAGCGGCTGGACTAGGCCCCGACTTCCCGCGCCTCGCTCACGTGACGACGGCCCGCGCGAGCGACCCGAACAGCGGGAGCGCGAGGCCCGCGCCGACCGCGACGTAGACGACCGGGCGCATCCCCGGCACCGCTGCGGCGGCCGGGCCGAGCGCGACCGCGAACGCCGCGAGGGCGACGACCCCCGCGGCGAGCGCGTAGCCGACCCCGCGGCGGACCGTCGGCGCGACGACCGACGCGAGCGCCCCCGCGGCGATCAGCCCGACCCAGTGGACGAACGCGAGCGCGACGCCGACCCCGACCGCGGCGACGAGTGCGACCGCGTGCGGTCGCGGCTCCGTCCGGACGCGGTCGAGGGGAGACGGCGAGTCGCTTGGAGGCGACGAGTCGGTCGGAGACGGCGAGTCGCTCACTGCGACCCCTCCGTCGACGGCTCGAACCGCACCGCCGGCTCGCCGCCGGCGTCGAGCGGCATCGGCCGCTGGTCGTTGCCGAGCCACCGCCGGAGCTGGTCGTCGTAGTGCTCGGAGAAGTAGTCGCCGGAGTTCCCGCCCGGCAGGACCGCGGTCGCGTCGGTCCCCGGCCGCACGACCATCCGCCAGCTCGACCCGACCGCGGAGTCGACGCGGTAGTTCTTCACGGTCGCGGGCGACCCGTCGGCCGGTAGCGCCCCGTAGTTCAGGAACGGCGCTTCGCCGCCGAGCGGGTGGCGCATCGACCGCGTGGTGTTGTAGTCGCCGTACGTCTCCCACCCCTCCGCCCCGACCTCGTCGAGCGCGTCGCGGAGGGCCCTCACCGCGAGGGCGGACCGCGACCGCCCGTCGAACAGCGGGTCGTCGTCGGGGAGCCGCGCGAGCGTCCAGTCGCTCGGGTAGTACCCCTCGCCGAGGTCGGCGGCGGCGAACGCCGGGCCGAAGACGCGCTCGCGGAAGTGCGGGAGGTAGCGGGCGAACAGCAGCGCGGCGCGCGAGCCGCGCCGCATCCGGTAGTCCCACTCGTCGAGGGCGTCGGCGGCGTCGACGAGCGAGGGGTCGGGGTCGTCGCGGTCGCGGACCGCGGCGACCAGCCCGGGGACCAGTTCCGGGCCGCGCCCGTCGCGCACGTCGTTCTGGAGGGCGCGGTGGAAGTCGGGGTCCGTCGACCCCCCGTCGTCGGTCGCCGCGTCGAGCCGGTCGGCGATCCGTGACCCGCGGTACGGGGCGGCGTAGCTCACGCCGACGTAGTGGGTCGGGTCGTCGATCGGGCGCTGGTTGGCGGTCGAGAGGACGTCGGGGTCGATCGCGTGCGGCTTCTCTTCGAAGGGGACGAACCCCTCCCACGAGGACTCGCCGAACGGCTCGAACCCGCTCCACTCGCCCTCGCCCGCGGAGCCGTCGAAGACCCGGTCGCCGTCGACGACCGCGCCGTCGGTGCGGCGGATCGGGAGCCGGCCGGTCGCGAAGTAGAGCGTCCGGCCGTCCGCGTCCGCGTACACGAGGTTCTGCGTCGGCAGGTCGAAGTCGCGGGTCGCGTCGAGGAGGTCGTCGATCCCCTCGCTGCGCCCGTACGCCTCGATGGCGACCGTCGTGCGCGTCGCGGTGTGGCCCGTCCACGCGACGCCGACCGTCTCCGTCTCGCGCTCGATCAGAGGGCCGTGGACGGTGCGCCGCACGCGGACCTCCCGGTCCTCGCCGCCGGCGACCGGGATCGCCTCGGTCTCGTCGGTCTCGAAGGGCCGCCACTCGCCGTCGTACCGGTAGCGGTCGCCCGCGTCGTCGACGTCGTACTGGTAGCAGTCCAACACGTCCGCGCCGAGGTTGGTGAACGACCACGCGCCGCGGTCGTTCGCGCCCGCGATGACGAACGGGACGCCCGAGAACGTCGCGCCCCGCACCGACCGCTCGGGGGTCGTGACCGACTGCTCGTACCACAGCGGCGGCGCCTGGAGCGAGAGGTGCGGGTCGTACGCGACGGTCGGCGTCCCGCTCGCGGTGTGGTCGCCGGAGACGACCCAGCTGTTCGAGCCGACGCCCGTCGGCGACTCGAAGCCGGAGAGCCAGTCGGCCAGTTCCGGGTCGACGGGGTCGACGGAGCCGCGCGGCTCGCCGGTCGACGCGCGCTCGCCCGCACCGCGAGCGTTCTCGGCGCTCCCGCCCAGCCGCGTCTCCGTCCCGTCGAGGATCGCGTCGTCGTGGTCGTACCGCGTCGGGAACAGCGTCTCAGCGCGCTCCGCGCCCAGTCGCTCGGCGACGAGCGCGCGCCGCAGTTCGCCGAAGTCCCCGGTGAGCGTCCACGAGATCTGCTTCTCCATCAGCATCGAGTCGACCGGGGTCCACGGCTCCGGCTCGTAGCCGATCAGATCGAACTCCAGCGGGAGGGGCAGGTCGTCGGTCGCGGCGTTGACGCCGTCCGCGAACGCCTCGACGAGGGGTCCGGCGCGCGTCTCCGCGACGACGTCCCACGTGGCCGCGGCGGCGTCGGCGAACCCCATCGCGACGTTGAACTCGTCGCTGTCGAGCGTCGCCTCGCCGATCACCTCCGAGAGCCGCCCGCGCATCACTCGCCGCTGGAGGTCCATCGCGAACAGCCGGTCGAACGCCTGACAGTAGCCGACCGCGAAGTACGCCGCGGGCTCCTCGTCCGCCTCGATCTGCGGGACGCCGAACTCGTCGCGGGCCACCGTCGCCGCCCCGTGCGGGCTCTCGACGGTCTCGGGAAGCGAGCGGTCGGCGGCGTCCCACGCCTCGCCCGACAGCGGCGCGAACGAGTCGAGGAGGTCGGCCGCGTCGCTCGCCGCCAGCCCGGCGCTGCCGGCGGCGAGGACGCTCGCGAGGACCGCGCGGCGCGTGGTGTCGCGTGTCACCTCCCAAGCGAGGCCGCGATCCCTCATTATAATTTGGATCGGATCGGGCTTCGAACCTTTATCAGTCCGACCCGCGTAGATACGTGCGGTGTGTTCACATGAAACTCGCACTGATCGGGGTCGGACAGGCGGGTGGGAAGGTGGTCGACGAGTTCCTTGCCTACGACGCGGAGACGGGCGCAGACATCGTTCGGGGAGCGATCGCGGTCAACACGGCGAAAGCGGATCTCGACGGGATCGACCGCCTTCCGACTGACCGACGGATCCTGATCGGGCAGTCGCGGGTCAAGGGCCACGGCGTGGGCGCGGACAACGAACTGGGCGCAGCGGTGGCCGAGGAGGACATCGACGAGATCCAAGGGGCGCTCGACTCGATCCCGGTCCACGAGATCGATGCGTTCCTCGTCGTCGCCGGGCTCGGCGGCGGGACGGGTTCTGGCGGTGCGCCCGTGATCGCGAAGAACCTCAAGCGGATCTACACCGAACCCGTGTACGGGCTCGGCATTCTGCCCGGGAGCGACGAAGGCGGGATCTACACGCTGAACGCCGCCCGATCGCTCAAGACGTTCGTCGACGAGGTGGACAACCTCCTGTTGTTCGACAACGACGCGTGGCGCAGTTCGGGCGAGTCCGTCGGGGAAGGGTTCGACGCGATCAACAGGGAACTGGTCCGGCGGTTCGGCGTGCTGTTCAGCGCCGGCGAGATCACCGAGGGGAGCGACGTCGCCGAGAGCGTGGTCGACTCCTCCGAGATCATCAACACGCTCAAAGGCGGCGGCATCTCGTCGCTGGGGTACGCCGACGTCGAGGTGGACGAAGCGAAGCGATCGGGGTTGCTGTCGCGGCTCCGCGACGATTCGACCGCCGGGATCGACAGCACGGAGGCCACCAATCGGGTCACGAGCCTCGTCCGGAAGGCGACGCTCGGTCGACTCACCCTGCCCTGCGAGGCGAGCGGCACGGAGCGGGCGCTGCTCGTCGTCGCCGGGCCGCCGGCGTACCTCAACCGGAAGGGTATCGAGCACGGTCGCAAGTGGCTCGAAGAACAGACCGGCTCGATGGAGGTCCGCGGCGGGGACTATCCGCGACGCGGCGGGGGAACGGTCGCGGCGCTCGTCCTGCTCGGCGGGGTGACGAACGTTCCGCGAGTCAAGGAGCTTCAGCAGGTCGCGATCGAGGCACAGCGGAACCAAGGGGAGATCACCGACGAGAGCGAGGACCGCTTCGCGGAGCTGATGGACAGCGACGGGGAGTTGGAGTCGCTGTTTTGAGCGTGCGGTCTGTTCGGAGACGTTCGTCGAGATGTCTCGGTCACGTCCCGTTCCGCTGCCGACGCTCCCAGAGCGCGAGCGGCACGTACACGACGCCGATCGCGCGGACGCCGTCGGTGAGGCGCTCGTTCCATGCCACCGACGCGGGGTCCTCGACCGCGAGACCCTCGAACGCTCCCGCGAGACGCTCCGGAACGAGCGCCGTGAGGACACCGATTGCGCCGAGGAGCGGTCGTCTCATGCGCGCCGCTCGGTCCGGAGCAGCTTACGGTCTGGTGTCGGCAGATCGGACCCGTCACGGATCCGCGGCCGACGGTCGCGGATCGGCGAGGACGTCGAAGGACTCCTCGACGTCGCCGAGCACGAGCAGCGCGTAGTACCGGAGGTACGTCACGACGGGGACCTGTGAGAGCGTCCCGACGACGAGCAGCGCCACGCCGAACAGCGCCGCGAGCGCGACGAGGACGGCGAGTCCGATCGGCGACGTCACCGAGACGGTCGCGTGGACGACCGCGGCCGCGACGAGGACGGGGACGAGGAGCACGAGCGCGACGAGCGCGACCGCGACCGAGACGACGACCCCGGTCGCGACCGTCAACAGGAACCCGACCGCGACGTACGCCAGGTACTGTTTCCACGAACGCTTGATCGACGGCCAGAGGCGACGCCACGCCGCGAGGACGCCCGAGTCCGACTGGATCATGAGCGGCACGACGAACGCGGTCGTGAACCCCGACACCAACGCGTACCCGACGCCGACGAGGAACATCACCGGGAGCCCGACGAGAAACGCCGTGGCGGAGAACGCGGGATCGCGTCCGGTCAGGACGGGAACGACGAGCAGCGCGAGCCAGCCGGCGAACAGCGCGATCATCGGGAGTCCGATCGCGATCCGAAACCCGAACAGGCGGAGCCCCTGCCGCCACCGCTTCCGCCAGTGGCGTCGGAGCGACACCTCGCCGGTGCGAAGCAACTCGATCAGCACGAACTCCATGATCGCGCCGATCAGCCCGAACGCGCCGAGGAGCAGGAGGCACACGGCGACGACCGCGACGGCGAGCGTCAACACGTCGACTGAAAGGGCGGACGGTACCTCACCGGGAGCGACGTCTCCCGTCGGCGTCGACGCGCCGAACTGTGCCGTCGGGAAGCCGACGCCGCCCCCGACGAAGAACACGACGACCGCGAGCTTCAGCCAGCGACGCACGGTGACTGGCGTCAGGAACTCCCGAGTGACGCCGAACGCTCTCTCTACGTTTTCGACCGCGTGGAGGGCCATAACTCGGGATACACGAACCGAACAATTAGCCCTTCTGGTGGTCGCTTCCGGGACGCAGCTCGACTCCCGCTCGGGGCGGGAAACGTACATCCGTCGCCCGACCGTACGGCGCACCGATGGAGGTCGCGCTGATCACGGTCGGAGACGAACTGCTCTCGGGCGACACGGTGAACACGAACGCGAACTGGCTCGCCGCGGAGCTGAGCGAGCGCGGCGTCGCCGTGGAACGGATCCTCTCGATCCCGGACGACAGGGGAGAGATAGCCGACCGCGTCGGGGAGTACGCCGCCGACTTCGACGCCGTGATCGTGACGGGCGGCATCGGCAGCACCCCCGACGACGTGACGATGGAGGCCGTCGCGGACGCGTTCGATCGCGAGATGGTCCCCACCGACCTCACGCGCGAGTCCGTCGAGCGGCGGCTGGCCGCGATCCGCGAGCGGGTCCCAGACCGCGAGTTCGACGTCGACGTCGAGGCGGAGGCGGCGGTCCCCGAGGGGAGCCGCCCGCTCGTGACCGACGCGGGGCTCGCGCCCGGCTGCGTGGTCGAGGACGTCTACGTCATGCCCGGCATCCCGGACGAGCTGAGAGCGACGTTCGAGGCGGTCGCCGACGAGTTCGCCGGCGACCGCCGCTCGCGGTTCCTCTACACGGTCGAGCCCGAATCGAACATCGTCCCCGCGCTGCGGGAGGCGATGGAGCGGTTCGACGTCGCCGTCGGCTGTTACCCCGACCGCAAGGCGGACCACAACCGGCTGAAGGTGACCGCCACCGACGACGACGCGCTCGCCGACGCCGCGGCGTGGCTCCTGTCGACCGTCGACGCGAGCGAGACGCCGGTGTCTCGCGACTGGTGACGGCGGAGGCGGGGACGGTGCCGGCGGCACGGACGGGGAGCGCGACGGAGTGAGATCTCCGACCTCATCCCCTCGGTCGGTCATCGGTCCGACGTAGCGAACGCACAGCCGCGAGCGGGTCTTTTACGGCCGCGAGTTACGGAGATTCACGATGGCAAAAGCCGCAATCGTGATCCTCGCCGGGAACGAGTCGCACGCAGATTACGGTCGCCTCGCGAACGCCTTGGAGGCGGCCAAGGAGTTCGCGGAGACCGACGGCGACGAGCTGAAGCTCATCTTCGACGGAGCCGGGACGCAGTGGATCCCGGAACTGGAAGACGAGGAGAGCGATTACCACGAGCTGTACCAGGCGGTCCGCGACGACGCGGCGGTCTGCGACTACTGTGCGAGCGCGTTCGACGTCGCGGACGCGGTCTCCGCCTCCGGGCTGGCCACCCTCGCCGAGTACGACGGTCACCCGAGCGTTCGGTCGCTCGTCGACGACGACTACGAAGTCATCACCTTCTGAGGGGCCGTCGCGGCGTCTCTCTCGATTTTCGCCCGATTCGGGATTTCGCGGGGCGACAGCTCCGGACTGACGGCTCGCGGGACGACGGACGTGTGACCTATATTCGCGACCCGACCGCTATATACCGCGCTTACGTTTCAATTTCCGTAAATTCGAGTACTAATCTAAAATGTTCCCCGGGCCGACCGTATACCGTTCTGTCCACCTATTATAAACGATTATTAAACAACACTTGGTGTCTGAATTTGCATGGTGGATCTGAACCGGCGGAGCCTGATCGCAACGTCAACTGCTGCCGCCCTCGGCGCGAGCGTCGCGGGGGTCGCCAGCGCGAGTGAGAGCGAAATTCCGGAGGGAGACACCCCCGGCGCGCCCAGCGTCCGAGGAGGCCTCAAGCGGTTCTCGACCACGGCCTTCGGGGCGGAGGTGACGGGCCCGTTCGTCTTCGAGGACGGCTCGCTCCTGTACAGCCTCCAGCACCCCGAAGCGGCGAACCCGGAGCCGTTCGGCCGGGCGGCGGTCGGCTACTTCAGCGGCTTCAACTTCGAGTTCGACGGCAACAACGACGACTTCCCGGAGGTCGGTATCCCCGATACGCAGGAGAAACAGCGCCGGGTCCGCTCGGCCGCCGGCCAGTACGAAGTCCTCGTTCAGGGCCGCGAACCCATCGGCGGCGGCGACGAGCTGCTCGGCGTCACGCAGACGCCCGACGGCACCGACATCACCCAGAGCAACTTCGCGGGGACGCAGTACGGGGCCGCGGCGACGAACCCGGACTGTAACCAGTTCGTCCCGACGGACGAGGACGGCACCGAGGGCTACCTGTTCACCAACTGGGAGAACAGCCCCGGGAACATCTCGCGGGTCTTCATCAGCCAGGACGCGGACGGCGAGTGGAGCGCCGACCCCGAGGACGCGATGAACCTGCCGAACACGGAGGCGTTCCGCGAGCTCGGCGGCACCCGAATCAACTGCTACGGCGACCTCAGCCCGTGGGAGACCCCGGTCTCCTCGGAGGAGAACTACGCGCACCCCCGCGTCTCGCTGACGAACACGGTCGGCGACGTCGTCGACGCCGGCAGCGGCGAGGGGCTCCTCGGCGCGTGCCAGTTCTGGAACCGGCCGAACCCCTCGGCGATCCAGAGCGCGGTCGACGAGTACGACGAGGTCGACGGCTGGTACATCCAGGGCTACTGGGCGATGACCGGCGTCGAGTTCCTCGCGTACTACCTCGGCGCCGACCCGGTCGACCAGGCCGACGAGAGCAACGATCTGACGCCCATCGGCGACGTCTACCCGAACCCCTACCGCTACGGCTACCACGTGGACTTCCGCGAGCCGACGGCCGAGGAGCCGGACCCGATGAAGTACTGGGTCGCGGGCCGCGCCTCGTGGGAGGCGCCGGACTTCCTGGGCGACGAACGGACGCTGTACGGCTGCTCCGACGGCGACAGCAAGGGGATCTACAAGTTCGTCGCCGCCGACCCGATCCCGAGCTACGACGACACCGACGACATCGAGGGCACGCTCTACGCCCCGAAGATCACCAACGACGCCGCGAACGCCGCGGAGGCCGGCGAACGCAACTCCCCGGCCGACACGAACCTCGAAGTCGAGTGGATCCCGCTCGGTCGCGCGACGAACGGCGAGGTCGAGTCCTGGGTCGCCGAGTACGACGACGTCACGCAGGTCGACTACCTCACGACGCACACCGAGTACGACGCGGACGACCTCGGGCAGGAGGTCGCCTACGGCGACGCCGTCCGCGAGGCCGACCTCGAAGTCATCGAGAACGGTAACCGGAACTACATCACGAACGAGGAGATAGTCGAGTGGGCCGCCCAGTACGAGGCGGACGGTCCCGACGGCGTCGACGAGGCGCTCCGCCGCGTCCCCTTCCTCGAGACCCGCGCGGCCGCCAAGGAGATCGGCGCGTCGATCGAGTTCAACAAGGCCGAGGGCGTCGACAGCGTCGACGGCGCCGGCCCCGGCGACTTCGTCTACTTCGGCATCTCCGAGTTCAACGACGACCTCGCCGACGAGACCGGCGATGTCCAGATGGACCGCGTCGACGGGGGCGTCGTCTACCGCGCCGAACTCGAACCCGACTACAACGTCTCGACGCTCGAACCGGTCATCACCGGGCCCGACTTCACCGACGGGCCCGAGGACGCCGACGACGCGCTCCGCAACATCGACAACGTGTACGCGATGCGCGACGGGCGGGTCCTCTGCTGTGAGGACGGCTTCGGCGGCCCCTCGCGCTCGTACCCCAACGACGGTCTCTATGTCTTCCAGCCGAACGTCCAGGTCGACGTCGAGTCGCTGGCGATCGGCTACGGTCGGACCGGCGAGGCGGCGCTCTCGGCGTCCGCGCTCCCGACCGGCTTCTCGGGGGCCGCGGTCTCGGTCTCCGTCTCGGACCCGGACGTCGCCGCCATCACCGGCGTCGAGTTCCCGGACGCGCTCGGGCTCACCGAGAGCGAGGTCAGCGACGACGGCTCCTCGGCGACCGTCCGCGTCGCCGACACCGACCGCAGCGTCGAGGCGGGCGGACGGAACGTCCCGCTCGCGACGCTCACGCTACGCGGCGACGGCACCGGCACAGCCGACCTGGAAGTCGACATCGACCGGATGGACGACGAGGCGGGGACCGCCATCGACGCGAACGCCCGCACGGGCGTCCTCGTCACCGGCCCGCCGACGGTGACCGGCGGCGCGGCGCCGACCGACCCCGACGGCGACGGGCTCTACGAGGACCTCAACGGGAACGGTCGCCTCGACTACGAGGACATCGAGATCCTCTTCGACAACTTCGAGTCGGACAGCGTCAGGCTGAACGAGTCGGCGTACGACTTCAACGAGAACGGGCAGCTCGACTTCGACGACGTCGTCGACCTCTACGAGGAGGTCAACTGAGGGCCCTCGGTCGGCCCCGCGGCCGACCTGCGGCGTCCCATCGCCGCCGCCCCACGTTCATCATCCGATACCCATGACACGACCCACGCGTTCACTTTCGACGTTCACCGACACCCGCGGCCGGACGGCGGCCGTCGCGGTGGCACTCGCGGCGCTCGCCCTCCTCGGCGCGACGGCGGCGGGGACGGCCGCGGCACAGACCGACGGGCCGACCGTCGTCGTCGGCGACGCCTCGACGACGCCCGACGGGACGACGACCGTCGATGTCGTCCTCACGAGCGTGCCGGACGGCCTCTCTGGCTACTACCTCGAACTCTCGGTCGAGGCCCCGGAGACGGCCCGAATTCAGTCCGCGAGCTATCCCGACCGGTTCGGTCTGACGACCGAGCCGGCGATCGGGGACGACGGCGGCAGCGTCGCCCTCGAAGCCGCCGACGTGGAGGGAGCCATCGAACCCGGCGCGACGGACGTGACGCTCGCGACGGTCACCGTCGCCGGCGTCGGGGCGGGCGACGCCGGACTCGCGGTCGAGCCCCGGCAGTTCGACGCGGACGACGGGAGCGCCTTCACCCCCGACACGCGGGCGGGAACGGTGACGGTCGCCGGCGACGACGCCTCGTCGACCGACGACGCCGCGTCCGCCGGGAGCGACGACGCCGGGTCCGCCGACGGTGCCGCGGCCGACGGAAGCGGGGCCGACGCCACGTCGAGCGACCTGCCGCTCTCACCGGTCCTCGCCCTCGTCGCTATCGGCCTCTTCGCGGCCGCCGGCGCGAGGCGACGCGGCTGACGCGCGGCCGCGCCCGTCCCACCCGGCGCGTCGTCGCGGCGACCACCCCCACCCGGAGACTCCGGTCGATACCCACCCATCACCCATGTCACGATCCGAACCAATCGAAGACGAGACCGTCTACCGCGAGTACGTCCTCCACGTCCGCATCGTCGAGCACAGCACCCCCGCCCGGACCGCCTATCGGTTCGAGGCCCCGCACCACTGCGGCGTCGACTTCGACGACCCCGAGAAGGCCGAGCTGTACGCCGACGTCTACTTCGACGTCAACGGCTTCGACGAGGAGAAGGTCGGCGAGGAGGGCGTCCCGCCGGCGATCATCCAGGCCGGCCGCGACACCCTCGCCGCGTACTTCCACACACAGCCGTACGGGAGCATCAACTGGATCGCGTCCTTCTACGGGTTCAAGCCGGAACGGACGCAGCGGCTCATCAATCGGGTCCGCAAGCGCGCGACGAAGATCCGCGAGGGGGCCGCCGAGCGAGGCGTGGCGTAGCCGCCGGTCAGGCGTCGGCGGCGGCCGTCTCGTCGACGGGACTGACCGAGACCCGTCCGCTGCTGTGGACCGACACGACGCACTC
Organism: Halorubrum coriense DSM 10284; assembly: GCF_000337035.1. Lineage (GTDB taxonomy): Archaea > Halobacteriota > Halobacteria > Halobacteriales > Haloferacaceae > Halorubrum > Halorubrum coriense. The sequence goes on along the minus strand of NZ_AOJL01000020.1, from coordinate 41,722 downwards.
GGAGAGGACGAACTTGACGACCCCGGTCGAGGGCGTCGCCGTCCCCTCGGTCTCGCCGAACAGCCGGCTGAGGGCGATCGCGTGCGCTCGGTCGTACTGAGACGCGACGGTCGAGCGCGCCGTACCGGTGGCGCTCGACACGGCGTCGGTGACGGCCTCGTAGAGGGACGACTCGTCGTCCCAGCGAGCGAGCCGGCGGTCGTGCCACGGTGCCGTCGATTCGTCGGCGGGTCGGGGTTCTCGGGTCATAGTTCGGTCGAGGGCGTCGGTCCGCCCGTAGTCCTACTGAACGTTCGGTAAGTATCAACCTTTCGCCCGGAGTCGCCGCCGAAAGGGAAGGCGTCTCGCTGGCGTCCGTATATCGCGTTCGACGCCGTTAACGAGCCGTCAAGCGACGTTTGCGCGACCGACCGAGTCCCCGAAGCTCCGCTCCGACTCGCCATTCACGACACGGGCGAAGCGCTTTTACCTACCGAACGTTCAGTATACGATATGGCACGCGTCTCGCTCCGAAAGAACCCGCTGTTCGCCGCCCTGTTGGGAACCGTGGCCACCGGGCTCGGTCACCTGTACCTCCGGCGCTGGATCCGCGCGCTCGGGTGGCTCTCGGCCACCCTGGCCGCGACGGTCCTGTTCGTCCCCGAGTCGACGCTGTCCGCCGTGAGTTCGGGAACGGTCGCCGACCCGTTCTCGCTGCTCCCGGTCGTCCTCGTCAGCGCCGCCAGCGTCCTCGACGCGTACCTCGTCGCGAAGGCCGAGCGCCGGTCCGACGGCGCTCGGGCGACCGGTGCGGCGGGACCGACGGAAGCGGCGGAGCCGACGAGAGCGACGGAAGCGGACGGATCGCCGGCCTGCCCCGCCTGCGGAAAGCCGGTCGACCCGGACATCGGGTTCTGTCACTGGTGTACGACCGAGCTCGACGCCGTCGACGCCGCCGATCACGGGCAGGCGACCGAGCGGGGCTCGAACTGACGATGGCGCCCGACGCACCCGAGCGGGACTGGAGCGCCGCCGAGGCGGAGATCATGGAGGCGACCTACCGGGCGCTGCTCGAACACGGCTACGCCGGGCTGTCGATCTCCCGGATCGCCGCGGAGCTCGGCAAGTCCAAGGCCGCCATCTACTACCACTACGACGCCAAAGACGACCTCTTGGCCGCGTTCCTCGAGTTCGCCGTCGACAGGTTCGAAGAGACGGTCGCGACCGAGACCGGCGACGAGCCGACCGCCGACCTCGAACACGTCGTCGAGAAGCTCCTCCCGCTCCGGCCCGACGAGGAGCAGCGCCAACTCCAGGCCGTGCTGGTCGGGCTCCGGTCGCAGGCCGTGACGAACGAGGTGTTCCGCGAGCAGTTCACGCGGATCGACGACCGGCTGGCGGCCACCATCCGGGAGATCGTCGAGCGCGGCATCGACGAGGGGGCGTTCCGCGACGTCGACCCGTCGCGGGTCGCGGAGCACATCCTCGCGACGGTCAACGGCGCGATGTACGCCCGCGCGACGACCGATCGCGGGAGCGCCGCCGCGGCAACGCGCGTCTCCGTCGCCTCGTACGTCGACTCCGAGCTCCGGCGTGACCCGTGAGCGAATCGGCGATGCGGCCGCACGAAAACGCGTAGCTTTCCACCCGACGACCCGACAGCCATCCATGTACACGATCGCAGACCTCCCGATCGACAACCGACTCCGGACCGTCCGGTACGACCTCGAGCTCGAATCGGCGCTCCGCCGGATGTTCGACAACGGCTACACGCAGGTCGGCGTCGAACGCGACGGCGAGCTCGTCGGGATCGTCACCTACCGGTCGGTCGTCCGCACGCTGCTCGCGTTCCACCAGCTGGACGTGGGCCACAAGACGCTGGACAAGGTCTCCGTCGGGGCGGCGGTCGAGGACGCGCACGCGGTCAGCGAGGACGAGACCGTCCTCGCGGTGTTCGACGCGCTCGCGGAGCACACGTACCTCGTCGTCGACAGGGGCGAGGAGTGGCACATCCTGACCGACTACGACCTCCTGACGCGGTTGAAGCGGATGCTCGAACCGTTCCTGCTGATCGAGTCGATCGAGATGCGGCTGCGCGAACTCCTCGCGCGGGCGTTCGGCGACGCGCTGTCGGAGCAGCTGGCAGCGACGTTCGACGAGGACCACCCGCTGCCGACGCCGGCGTCCGTCGACCACTGTAGCTACGCGCACTACGCCCAGTTCATCTCCATCCACTGGGCTGAGTTCGAGCCGATCTTCGACGACGAGCAGGACGTGATCCGCGAGCTGGTGCTCGAGATCGGCGACATGCGAAACCGACTCTTCCACTTCCGCATCGACGACCCGGAGGAGTTCGACCGCGACCTCCTCCGGTTCGGGCAGTCGTACTTCTCCTCGGTGTGAGGTGCGGCCGACCGCGGCGGCGGACCGCCTGTCCGCTTAGTCGTCTTGAACCAACGACATACCGTCTCTGACGGCCTCACGTCGACCGAGCAGCGTGACGTGATCGCCGTGGTCGATGACGGTGTCCGCGCTCGGCACCGCGACCGACTCGCTGTCGCCGTCGCTGAGGACGGCGATGAGGCAGCCGTCGGGCAGCATCGGGCCGACCTCGCGGACGCTCTTGCCGACCAGCTCCTCGTTGGTGACTTCCACCTGCTGGACGTCGCCCGTCTCCCCGATGTCGGTCATCCAGTGGGCGAGGTCCGGCCGCTCGATCTGGTTGTCGAGGGCCCACGCGGCCGACATCGCGGCGGAGATCGTACTCACACCGAGGTCTTCGAACGCGTCGACGTTGTCGGAGTTGTTCGCCTTCGCGAGGATCTTCTCGACGCCGAAGTTCGTCTTCGAGAGCTGCGCGACCAGCAGGTTCGTGTCGTCGTCCCCGGTGGCCGCGACGAGGATCTTCGCGTTCTCGGCGCCGGACTTGCGCAACACCTCCGTGTCCGTCCCGTCGCCGATCACGGCGGCGAAGCCGTCGTTGCGGAGCGATTCGACCGCCGCCTCGTCCTCGTCGACGATGACGACGTTTTCGCCGCGGTCTTCGAGGCGCTCGGCGAGCGCGCGGCCCACCTGTCCGCCTCCGACGATGATGACTCTCATGGGTATCACGTTGAGGTACTGCGCGATGTACCGCGCCAGCCCGCCCTGGACGAGGGCGGTCACGAAGATGACGAGGAACACCGTCCCGATCAGCAGGTCCGCCTGTTGGGCCAGCGCCGGGTCGTTGAGCTCCGTGGCGGCCGTCCGAAGCTCGGTGGCGAACAGCGTCGCGACCGATGCGGGGATGATCCCGCGGGGACCGATCGCGCTGATGAACAGTCGCTCGGAGAGGGTGAACCGGTCCCCGACGGTCGAGACGAACACGAGCAGCGGCCGGATCACCACCGCGACCACGACGACCACGCCGAGCCCCGCCAGCCCGACGTCGAATATCGCCGCCGGGGGGAGCTGCGCGGCGAGCGCGATGAACACGAACGCCAGCACGAGCAGCGTGATGTCGCCCTTGAAGTCGGTTATCTCGTCCTTGTAGGGGATGTCCGCGTTCCCGAGCGCGAGTCCCGCGGTGGCGGCGGCGGCGACGCCGGCCTCGCTCGCCAGCTGGTTCGCCCCCGCGTACGCGGCGAGCGCGCCGGCGAGGGCGAGCAACCGCGCGTTCCGCGGCGCGGCCCCGGGCGAGAGGTCGACGTACCGCAGCAGATAGTAGAGGACCCCCGCGACGACGAGGCCGACGAGCAGCCCCTCCCCGAGGCGGAGCGCGAACCCCTGAATTATCCCCTCGCCGGCGACCGTCGGGTTCACCGTCTCGAAGAGCACGACGGCCGTGATCGCCGCGGTCACGTCGTTGACGATCCCCTCGGTCTCTAAGACGGCGGCGACCTGATCGCGGACGGGGACAACCTCCAGGATCGGCGAGATGACCGTCGGCCCGGTGGCGACGAGCAGCGCGCCGATCACGAACGAGAGCTCCCAGGGGAGTCCCTCCAAGACCCGGACGGCCACCGCGGTCCCGACGAGCGCGATGCCGGCCCCGACCGTGACGAGGCGCAGCGCGGCTCTGGGGGCCTGCCGAATGCGCTCGAACTCGAGGTGGAAGGCACCCTCGAAGACGATGATCGCGACCGCGAGCCCGACGATGGCCGGGAGCGAGTCGCCGAAGCTCTCGCTCGTCACGATGCCCAGCCCCGGGCGGCCGATGACCACCCCGACGAGCAGGAAGAAGATGATGCTCGGAACCCGAAGCCGGGCGGCGAGGATCTGCGCGAGGACGCCGAGTCCGATGATGCCGGCGACGAGCGGGATCAGAAACTCCTGTGCCACTGTCGGTCCTCCGTGCCGGAGTTCACCTCGTGCCGGATTATAAGTTAGTTGGTGCGCTCCGACGAGAGGCGTCGGGCGACGGGTACCGAGTCGGGTGGTTTCTCTCCCGTCGACGGCTCTGGACGGCTTTTCCTCCCTCGGTCCGCTCTCGGCGTCTCCCTTCGCGCCGACAGCGGTCCCGACGGGAACCGAGATCGGAATTCAAATAGCCGAATAGTCGTAACAACCGATGTCCAAATGCCAGAAGATAGCGGTTCTTCCCACGTTCCCAGTCAGCCGGTCGTCGTCCAAGAGGACACCCACCAGAACGAGATCCCGGACAACATCGACTCGGATCTGTACTCGGCGGACAGTCCCACCAACTCGTTCCACGAGTTCACGATCGAGCGCGGGGACGAGCTCGTCGACGCGCTCCGCGACAACGGCTACACGGTGGAGTTCAGAGACCGGTGACGGCCGGTTCGGCCGCCGGTTCGCTCGAAGACGGGATCGCGCGACGCTCGCGCGGTCGCTCCGCGCCTCGGTCAGCGCAGATTCAGTCGCTCGTCTCCCATCTGTTTTCCGCGGTCGACGAGCGCGCTGCCGTACTCGGCGCGCCTCCGATCCCACGCCGCGAGCGCGTCGTCGACCGAGCCGCGACTCGCGAGGGCGTCGGCGAGCGCGGTCGCGTCGCCCGCCGCCTTCGCCGTCCCGGCCCCCGTGTGCGGGCGGGCGACGAACGCGGCGTCGCCGAGGAGACACGCCCGATCCGCGACCATCGCCGGGACCGTCAGGTCGTATATCGCCTGAACGAAGGGGTCCGGCGTATCGGCGACGAGCGTCTCGAACGCCGGCGGGAGCGTTTCGGCGCGCTCGCGCTGTCGGCGGCGAACCGGGTCGCGCAACCGCCCCGGTGAGACGGAGAACCGTCGTTCGGTGCCGCTCGCGTCCGTGAATATCGCCTCCCGGTCCCGGCCGTTTAGGGTGTCGTACCACACCCAGTTGAGCCGACGCGAGCCCGGCTCGGTCTCGCCGTCCGCGCCCGGAATGAAGTACGCGAGGATGAGCTGGTCGGCCCCCTGATAGAAGGTGAACGTCCCGTCGAACGCCTCGACACACGCGGCCGAGAGGGCCGCCTCGTCGACGACGCCGCGCCACGCGACGTAGGAGGCGAACTCCGGTTCCGCGTCGGGATACAGTTGCGTGCGCGTCGTCGACTGACCGCCCTCGGCGGCGACGATCAGGTCCGCCGTCCGCTCCGTCTCGTCGGCGACCGCGGCGGTGGCCGCCTCGGGGGAGACGCCCGTGACCTCCGCCCCGGTTCGGTACCGCTCGTCGGGAAAGGCGTCGCGAAGCTGTCGATAGAGCGCGTCCCACGAGGTGAACACCATCGTCTCGGAGACGGCGCGTTCGACGTCACCGCTCTCCGTGAGGAATCGACGCTCGCGAGACCGCGTCGTGATCGCCTCCGGGTCGACGATGTCGTGATCGCCGAGGAATCGGCGGATGTTCTCCTGGGCGACGATCCCGCCGCCGCGGCTTTCGAGCGCTCCCGCCGACCGCTCGTAGATCGTCGGGTTGTGACCCGAGCGCGCCAGCGCGATGCCGGTGAAGAGTCCGCCCATCGATCCGCCGGAGATCAGTACGTCGAGCCCGGTCGCGGACGGACGAGACTGGTCCTGAGACACGCATGTCCGTTCGTGCGTGACGGGTGAAAGCCTGCGGGTTCGCCGCGCACGGCCCCTTCCCGCGGAGAGCCTCGCCCCGCCCGCTTCGGCCGACGCTGCTCGGCGGGCGCGTCCGGCCCCGCCAGTGGAGTTAATTGGCCCGGCCGCGAGCGTGCGGACGTGAGCGAACACCAACCGTCGCGGTTCATGCTGGCGTCGACGGCCGTCTGCCTCGTCGCGTGTGCCGGGGTCGCCGTCCTGCCGCTGCTGCTCGGGACGTCCAACGCGTTCGCCGGAAGCATCAGTTCGAGCGGCCTTCTCGGGGTCGTCTTCGCGGCGCGGAGTCTCCAACTCCTGCGAGCGACGGGGACGCCCAGCCTCCCGCCGGCCGTCCTGACGACGATATTCGGCGGCTGGTTCATGCTCGCGCCGCTGCTCTACTCGGACGTCGGGTTCCTCCCGACCGCCGGTACGCAGCTCGGCGGGACGGTCATCGCGACGTTCGGCCTGTACGTGACGGTCGCCGGCGTCACCCGGGAGTGACTACCATCCTGAGTGCGGACTCGTGCGTTCGAGCGCCTTTCAGTCCGATTTAAAACCAGTTGCCGCGGTCACAGCGGCGTGGTGCCAGTCGCCTCGTCGCCGACGGCCGTCCGAGCGACCGGACCGTCGCGCTCGTCGTGGCGGTCGGCCGGCTCGCCGGCTTCTCGCGGGTCAGGCCATAGATGTCGACCGTCGCCGCGTTCCGTTGGTTCGGCCGACGCGCCGATCGGCGCGGTACGACTTCGCCGACGACGACCGCCGGGGGAGCCGACCCGACGGCCCGCGGAGGGATTAAAACGCGTCCGAGTCCAGCACCCGGTGCGGGACGTTCCTATCGCGGAGCTTGGAGGTGTGTCGCGGTACCTCGTCGGTCACCGCGACGAGGAGTACGTCGAGGCCGAGCATCCCCGCCTCGGCGACGCCCTCCGCGGTCCCGAACCGGATGTCCGGCGAGGTGTCGCTCCGCGAGACGAGCGCGTACGCCTCCGTGCCCGCGACCGCGACGAGCCCCTCGTCCGGGGCGTGCGACGAGACCACGTCCGGATTCAGGTGGTCGTCGTCGGTGACGGTCGGGACGGGCAACACCGAGACGCTCCCCGTCTCGTAGTCCACGACGCCCTCGAAGTCGGCGACGCCGACGGCCTCGCCCTTCTCCGCGCTCGTGACGCTGACCGCGGTCGCGGTCCCGCCGGCGGGGTTGGCGTGGAGGACGCCGTCGCGCATCACCAGTCCGACCTCGCTCCCCTCCGCGACGTCGTCGAGCGCGATCGCGGCGTCGACCTCGACGCTCCCGAGGACATCGGAGTTCACCCGTTCGAGGTACGCTTCCAGGTCGTCCGTCCGCGAGATGAGCCAGTCGACGCCCTCCTTCGTCACCTCGTACCGACCCCGGCCGCCCTTCTCCACGTATCCGGACTCGGCGAGGTCTCGGACGTAATCGCTGACGGCCTGCGATGTCACCCCGATCGCGTCCGCGATCTCGCCTTGGCTCACGGCCGGCTGGCGGGCCGCGATCTCCACGAGTATCTGATACCGGGTCGCGTTCCGCTTGTTCTCGAGGACGTCCGGCGATCCGCCGCCCGCTGGGTCTCCCATTAGCCGATCTTCAACAGCCGTAAATAAAGTCTTGTTGTCCAGTATCCGAAATACTTGCGACAGATGCGGCTCTCAGCGTTCTATCCGTAAATTTCACTTTTTCTAATACAATTTTATTTGTCTTGAGGTGCGGTCCACTTGTACCACGTGAGCGCGGGCGACGAAACGACCGCAGAACGTGGAGGTGGATCGCTAAGAGCGTCGGGGCGGTTCGACGCATACTTCGCCGTCGCCGGCGACCTCCCCGTGAATGAGTCGCTACGGGACGGCCGGCCGGTTCTTGCTCTTGTGTGCCATCTGGGGAACGGCGTTCATGGCGACGGACGTCGGCCTGGCCGATCTGCCCGCGGTGCCGTTCGCGGCCGTGCGCTTCGACGTCGCCGCCGCGCTGCTGTTCGCCGCCGTGTTCGTCTCCGGGACGGACGTCCGCCCGCGAACTCGGGACGACTACGTCTACGTGCTCGTCGGTGGCGCGCTCATCATCGGCGCGCACCACGCGTTCCTCTTCGCCGGCCAGCGGTACGTCACGGGCGGTGTCGCCGCCGTGCTGTTGGGGCTCGTCCCCGTGGTGACGCCCGCGCTCACGCGCCTCGCCTCCACCGACGAGGAGTTCACCGCCGCCACCGCGCTCGGCGTCGCGCTCGGGTTCGTCGGCGTCATCGTTATCGCCGACCCCGACCCGGCGAACATCGTGGACAGCGTCCTCGGTGTGTCACTCGTGCTTGCGTCCGCGCTCGCGTTCGCCGTCGCCGCGGTCGTCACGCACAGCCGCTCGCCGTCGATGCCGTTCCTCTCGACGCAGGCGTGGATGATGGCTACCGGTGCCGTCGTCCTCCACGTCGCCGTGCTCGCGCTGCCCGGCCAGTCGTTCGCGGCCGCCACGTGGACCCCGTCCGCGCTCGGCGCACTCGCGTACCTCTCCGCGGTCGCCGGCGTCGGCGGCTTCCTGCTCTACTTCACGTTGCTGAACGACCTCGGGCCCATCGAGATGAGCTTCATCGAGTACGTCATTCCCGTGTTCGCGGCGCTGGCAGGGTGGCTCGTACTCGGGCAGGAAGTGACGCCCGCGACCGTCGCCGGGTTCGCGTTCATCGTGGCGGGGTTCGCCGCCGCGAAGTGGCGAGCGCTGCGTGGGATATAGCGGCGCGTGGGTGCCGATATCCGGAGGACGTTCATCACTCCGAGACCGACGAGTCTCCGAGAGCAGGAAGACGAAAACGCGGGCGGCCGGGTTCTTCGACAGAGACCAAAGAAGTCTGGCACTCGTCCGTATTCACGAACTCGGTCACGTCTGATGATTTGGACCGGAACGATTGCTGTGCGGTTGCGGTAAGGACATCTAGGTCCGGGAAAGTCGCATGAAGAAGTCGGTGTACCGTCCTCTATGGGCGTATATTGACGTAGTGGGTTGGGGCGGATTCGAACCGCCGGCCTGCTCCGTGTGAAGGAGCCGTCATAACCTAGCTAGACCACCAACCCGCTCGCTTCGGAGTATCCGACCTCCGGACTTAAGAGTTACCTTACGCCGAAGGTTCATTTCGGGGCCGTCCGCACCCTTCGGTGTGACCCACGAACTCCGCTTCCTCGAACGCCTCCGCCAAGGCGTCGCGAGCCTCCTCCACGCACTGCTGTCGCTCGTCGGCCTCTACGCCGAGCGGGAGACGCCCCGCGAGCAGTACGCGTTCACGCTTCGGGAGCCGTATCCGATCGTCGAGGCGCAGCTCCATCGGCTCGGGTTCGTCCGCAACCTCGTCTCCTCGCTGAAGTACCGCGACTACGAGATGCCGCCGGAGACGACGGTCGCCAGTTGGGCGTGGTACCCGGAGGGTGCGCTCGCCAGCGACGACCAGCTTCACCTCTCGCTGTACGCGGGCCCGGACCGCTCAACGACAGACGTGTACGCGCACTGGGAGCCGTCGTGGATCCGACACCCGATCCGGCACTACCGTGCGACGGACGTCGACGCGGAACGAGGCATCCGGCGCGCGCGGTCGCTGTTCGAAGAAGCGGGTATCGAGTACGCGGTGGTGCCCGCCGCGGAACGAATCGGCGGCGGCGCGACGACCGGAGCGGAGCCGCCGATCCGATAGGGACCGCGGCGTGGCTACTCCGCGACGCGACTACTCCGCCGCGGCGTCCTCGCCGCGGTACTCCGCGACGCGCTTCCGCGCGGACGCGACCGCCTCGCGGGCCTCGCCCTCGGCGCGCTCTTCGAGGCGTTTCAGGTCCGCTTGGAGCTTGTCCAGCCGCGACGGTTCCGGCTCCGGTTCCTCGTCTTCCCGGCCGACGAGCTCTTTCACCCGCGCTTCGACCGGCTCTAGCTCCTCGACGACGCCCGCCTTCGCGTGTTCCGCCGCTCGACCGAGGTAGTACCGCGCGTCTTCGAAGTGCTTACTCATATCTGTCCTTTGGTGGAGGGCAGATATAATCTTTGTGGCGGTGAGCCGAGGACAGTATTCGATATGCGGTCCGTTCGGGCTTCAGAACGGCCTATGGGCCGAACCGGGGGTGTCGTTCTGCCCCGTAGATCGCGACTGTGACCCGACTCACTCGCGCGCTCCCGGGGGCAGCGGGTCGGCGTGGTCGGCGATCGCCTCGGCGACGCGGTGCGGGTGTTCGTGGACGACCCAGTGGCTCGCCTCCTCGATCGCGAGCAGGCGACCGTCGGCGCAGCGGTCGACGCTCTCGTGGGCCAGTCGGCGCGCGAGGAACTGGTCCTGCGCGCCCCAGATGACGAGCGTCGGAATCGACACCTCGGTCCGTTCCGGTTCCGGACGATCGCGGACGATGGCGCGGTACCAGTTCACCATCGCCTCGAACGCGCCGTCGCGGTTCCACGCCCGGCGATACCGCCGCAGGTCCTCGTCGGTGAACGTGCCGGGCGCGCTCGTGTCGCGCAGCGCGTTCGTCGCGAGCCGCCAGTTCCCCGCGCTGGCGACCGCCTCGGGCAGTTTGGGGAGCTGGAACGCGAGCATATACCAGCTCTTGAGCCGCTGGTCCCACGAGGTGCGGAGCGCGCGCTCGAAGACGCTCGGGTGCGGGACGTTGATCGCGACCAGCTCCGAGAGGCGGTCCTCGTGGTGGAGCGCGAGCCACCACGCCACCGCCGCGCCCCAGTCGTGCCCGGCGACCGCGGCGGTCTCCCGGTCGTAGGCGTCGATCAGGCCGACGACGTCGCGCGCGAGCCCGTCGATCCGGTAGTCGCCGACCGCCGGCGGCTTCGCGGAGCAGTTGTAACCGCGCTGGTCGGGCACCACGACGCGGTAGCCGGCGTTCGCGAGGGGGGCGATCGCCTCGTGCCAGCCGTACCAGAACTCCGGGAATCCGTGGAGCAAGACCAGGAGCTTCCCGTCCTCGGGGCCGGCCTCGACGACGTGAAGCGGCACGCCGTTCGTCTCGATCGCCCGGGACTCGGCGGGGATCGACTCCGGGATCTCGTCGTCGGGGATCGGGTCCGGCAGCGCCGCCTCGTCGACCGGGCGGCCCGTGGGCGAATCGTCCATACTGATCCCGTGCGTCGGCTCGGTCAAATAGGTACGTTCCCCCGTCGATGCGGGGGATCGAAATCCTCAAGCCGCTGGCAGCCGCGATTCCCGGTATATACGCGGATCCCGTAGTTCGCCCGCGGTGAGCGCGTTCTCCGCGGATTCGCACCGTATCCAATGATCTCCGACTCGTCGACCCCTTCAGCGGCGGACGCGAACGCGTCGAGTGACGACGCGCCCGTCTCCAACGTCGTCCTCGTGACGGTGGACTCGCTGCGCGCCGACGCGGTCTCCCCGTACGACACCGAGCGGCGCTCGCCGGTGATCGACGGGCTCGCCGAGGACGGGACCGTGTTCGACCGCGCGTTCGCGACCGGGAACTGGACGCCCTTCTCGTTCCCGTCGATCCTCGCCTCGGAGCCGGTGTTTTCCCGGAGCGGAGATATCGGCGTCGACGAGTCGGTGACGCTCGCGGAGGTGCTCTCCGACGCCGGGATCGCGACCGGGGGGTTCAACGCCGCGAACGGGTTCCTCACCGACCACTGGGGGTATCCCGACGGGTTCGACGAGTTCGAGCCGTTCGTCACGAGCGTCGGCTCCAGCGTCTACAGCCGGTACCTCGCCGCGCATCCGACCGTGGAGGCGTGGATCCAGCTCGCGACCTCGCCGATCCGCCGGCTGGGGTCGAAGCTCCGCGGCGAAAACGACGACCGCCCGTTCCTCGACGCCTCGCGGATGTTCGACGTCGAGGACGCCGCGACCGAGTTCGTCGACGACACCGACGAGCCGTTCTTCCTGTGGGTCCACTACATGGACACCCACACGCCGTACGTCCCCGCGCCGCGGTACATCCGCGAGGTGTCGGACGGCATCGTCGGCACGCACCAGATGCTCCACGCGCACGCTCGGACCAGCCTCGGTCTCGAAGTCGGCGAGCGGACCCTGCGCGAACTTCGGACGCTGTATCAGGCGACGGTGCGGCAGGTCGACGCCAGCGTCGGGCGGCTGCTCGACAGCCTCGACGCCGCCGGCGTCGCCGACGACACCGCGGTGCTGCTCGCGGGGGACCACGGCGAGGAGTTTCAGGAACACGGCCACCTCGCCCACTACCCGAAGCTGTACGACGAGCTGATCCACGTCCCCTTCGTGGCGGACGTGCCCGGTCTCGACGGCGGCCGCGTCGACGGCCACGTGGGGCTCGACGCGATTCCGCCCACGGTCGCGGACCTGCTCGGCGTCGAGCCGTCGCCGGAGTGGCACGGCGAGTCGGTCCTGCCGGCGCTCCGCGGCGAGGAGACGATCTCCGGCGGCGACGACGGTAGCGACGGCGACGGCGACGACCGCAGCGACACCGACGACGGCGACGCGTCCGCCGGCTCCGCGGACCCCGTCGTCTCGGTGACCGTCCGCGGCGAGGAGGTGACCGAGCAACCGATCCCGCGGTCGCTGTCCGACGGCGACCTGTTCGTCAGCGTACGCGACGACGACTGGACCTTCATCGAGAACGTCGACGCCGGCGAGCGGGAGCTGTACCACCGCCCCGAGGACCCGACCCAACAGGAGAACCTCGCGACGGACCCGGACGACCGGGCGCAGTCGGCCATCGACCGGTTCGCACCGATCGTCGACGCCCACGCGGAGCTGCTCCGCGAGCGCGGCGACGCGGCGGAGGCGGCGGCCGCCGAGCGCGGCGACGACGAGGTCGACGAGGACCTCGACGCTCGCCTCGAAGCGCTCGGGTACAAGTGATGATCCGAGCGGTCCTCCGCGACCTCGCCAGCGGTCCGATCGCGGTCCAGATGCGCCGGTTCGTCGTCGTCGGCGCACTCACCGCGGGGCTCCAGCTGGCGCTCCTGTGGCTGTTCGTCGACACCGCGGGGCTCAACTACATCGTCGGCGCGACGATCGCGATCGAGATCACGATCATCTGCTCGTACGTCCTCAACAACGCGTGGACGTTCCGGGCGAGCCAGAACACCGGCGTCTCCGAGTACCTCGCCGGACTGCTGAAGACGAACCTGGTCCGCGGCACCGCGATCCCGACCCAGCTCGGCGTGCTCGCCGCGCTCGTCGAGTGGGCCGGAGTGATGTACCTGATCGCGAACGTGGCCGCGATCCTCGTCAGCGGCCTCTACCGCTTCGTGCTCGACGCGCGGTGGACGTGGGGCTGAGGCGGGTCGCTCGGTTCGGCCCCTCAGAAGGGGAGTCGCGGCTCGAACCGCTCTACGAGGTCGCGCACCGCGTCCTGTTTGTAGTAGCCGACCGCGGACGCGGCCACGACGAGCGCGACGAGCGCCATCGCCGAGAGGAACCGACCGCTCGCGAGTTCGCCCCCTGCGTACACCGTCAGCACGTACGCCGGTAGTCGGCCGACGGCGATGACGGCCATGAACGTCGGCAGCGACCACTTGGTGAGCCCGCTCAGGAAGCAGATGGCGTCGTCGGGGAGCCCGGGGATGATGACGAACGCGAACAGGCCGGGGACGCCCACGGTGTCGACGAAGTCGTCGAACCGCTCGATCACGTCCTCGTGGATGACCCTCTCCACGAAGGAGCGCCCGAACCGCTTCGAGAGCGAGAAGGCGACCGCGCTGCCGATGAGGACGCCCGTGAGGCTGTACACCGTCCCGGCGAGCGGGCCGAAGAGGTAGCCCGCGACCAGCGCGACGACCTGTCCCGGGATCGGGGCGACGATCACTTGGAGGGCCTGGAGGCCGATGAAGACGATGGGAGCGAAGATCCCGAACTGGTCGAGCCACGTCCGGAGGGCCTGCGTGTCGGTAATGAAGCCCGCGTACCGGCTCACGAGGACGTAGAGCCCGACCGCGAGGACCGCGACACCCACCGCGGCCGCGATCCCCCGCCGGCGGTCTGCCCGCGAGGAGAAGAGTTTCATTCGTGTCGTAGCGGGCGACAGAGCGACTTGAAGCTTACCACCGCCTCGGGGCACGCGCGGGAACAGCGGTCGGGGAAACAGTGAAGCGACTGACGCGAGTGGCTCCGCGCATGCCGGCCGCCGACCCGTCGGGCGTCCTCGTCGTGTTCGGGCTCATCCTCGTCGTCCTGACGGCGTTCGTCACCGAGGTCGTCCCCAACGACGTCACCGCCATGGGCGTCGTCGCCGCCCTCGTCGTCCTCGAACCGTGGACGGGCGTCGGTTCCCGGGCCGCCATCTCCGGGTTCGCGAACCCCGCGACGGTCACCGTCATGGCGATGTACATGCTCAGCGCGGGCGTCCAGAGCACCGGGCTCGTGGAGCGCCTCGGCCTCCGGCTGGCGGCGTTCACCGGCGGTCGCGAGTTCCGCGCGCTCGTCGCGACCGTCTGTACGACCGGCCCGATCGCCGGGTTCGTGAACAACACGCCGGTCGTCGCCGTCTTCGTCCCCATGATCACCGACCTCGCGGAGGGCGCGAACCTGAGTCCCTCGAAGCTCCTCCTCCCGCTGTCGTACGCCGCCATCCTCGGCGGTACCCTCACCCTCATCGGGACCGCGACGAACATCCTCGCCGGCGACTTCGCGCGGCTCCTCATCGACGGCCGCGACGGCATCGGGATGTTCGAGTTCACCAAGCTCAGGGCCCTCCTGCTCGTCGTCGGCATCGCGTACCTGCTGACGGTCGGGCGGCGGCTCACCCCCGCCCGCGTGCCCGTCGACGCCGATCCGGTGGTCGAGTTCGACCTCAAAGACTACCTCACGTTCCTCTACGTCCGCACGGGCTCCGCCGCGGTCGGCCAGTCCGTCGAGGCGGTCGGCGAGGCGCACCGCGAGGTCCGACTGCTTCAGGCGCGTCGGGACGGGGAGGCGTACGCCGGCGCTCACTCCGACAGGATCGTCGAGGCCGGAGACATCGTCGTCGTCCACGGCCCGCGAGACGCGGTCGACCGGTTCCGCGAGGCGGCGGGCCTCGGGCGACAGCCCGGCGACGTGACCGAGGACACCTTCGAGGCCGCGGCCACCGACGGGCTCCTCGCGAAGGCGGTCGTCCCGGAACACTCTCCGTTCGCGGGCGAGTCGGTCGGCGAGACCGGGCTCCGAGAGTTCCACGAGACCAGCGTGCTGGCCGTGCGCCGCGGCGGCGACCTGATCCGTACCGGGGTCACGGAGGAGACGCTGCGGCCGGGCGACCTCCTCCTCGCGCGGACGACTCCCACCGCGGTCCAGTACTTCGCGGAGACCGGCGACCTGATCGTCGCCGACGAGGGGACGCTCGACCGGCTGGCCGACGCGGCCCCCGGGTCGGTCGCGCCGCTGTCGCCGAAGACGCCGCTCGCGGTCGGGATATTCGGCGGCGTCGTCGGACTCGCGGCGCTCGGCGTTCTGCCGGTCGTCATCGCGGCGCTCGCCGAGGTCGTCGCGATGGTCGCAACCGGCTGTCTGACGAGCGCCGACGCCTACGACGCCGTCTCGTGGAACGTGATCTTCTTACTGGCCGGGGTCATTCCGCTCGGGATCGCCCTGGAATCGACGGGCGGTGCGGCGCTCGTCTCCTCGTTCCTCGTCGCGACCGGCGAGGTACTCCCGCCGATCGGCGTCATGTTCCTCCTGTACGCGATCGCCGGCGTGCTGGCGAGCGTCATCACGCCGGTGGCGACCGCGGTGCTCCTGATTCCCGTCGGCGTCACGACCGCCGCGGGGCTCGGGGCCAACGAGTTCGCCTTCCTGCTCGCGGTGATGTTCGCGTCCGCGACCTCGTTTATGACTCCCGTCGGCTATCAGACGAACCTCATGGTGTACGGACCGGGCGGCTACCGGTTCACCGACTTCCTCCGGGTCGGCGGCCCGCTCCAGCTGCTCCTCGCCGTCGTCGCGACGGTCGGCATCGCGGTCGGCTGGGGGGTGTGAGCGGGTCCGGCGCGACCGCCGCGAAGGCCGTCGCCGATCGTCGACCCGCGTTCGGTCGCTCCGTGGAACAGTGTTCCGTCGAACGTCGCTCCGGCGAGCGCCTCGACGCGCTCACGCCAGCGGCTCCGGGCTCCAGTACGCCATCCGCATCGGGACGCCCTCGGCGTCCCGCCGCTCGGAGTCGTCGCCCGGCAGGAACCGGAGCTCGTCGGCCGGCCGGCGCGCGACGACCGCGAGTCCGAGCGCGTCCACGGCGTCGTCGACGGTGGCGTCTGCGCCGTCGGCCGCGGTCCCGCCGCGCGCGTCATTCGCGGCGTCGAACAGCTCTCGGCAGATCCGACCGAGCGCGGCGTCGGGGCGGTCGAGGTGGTCGTCGAGCGCGTCGAGCCGCTCGCCGACCCCGGGCACGCCGGTCTTCGAGTGTTCGAGCGACCGCCCGGCGAGCCCGCGGAAGCACACCTCCGGGTGCGCCTCCATCACCCGCTCGCTGGCCGCTTCGTCCCGCCGGAGGAACGCGTCGACCTCGCCGACGGCCGGCGCGATGTGGTACGACTGCCGACTGAGCCCCTTGTCCAGATCGGCCCGGTTCCGCTCGCTCACGGTCTCGTAGTCAGCGCCGTTCCTGGCCGCCTCGCACGCGCCCCGCGAGGGGACGGGGAACACGCTGCTCGGGCGCTCGGCCGCGGAGCGCGCCGCCGAGTCGACCGCCTCGCGCTCCGTAAGCGTCTCCGCGTCGTCCGGGAGACCGATCGGCACGTCGACCAGAATCCGGTCGAAGTCGCGCCCGGCCCACAGCGATTCGAGGTCGGATTCGAGGCGTGCCTCGGGCCCCTCGTCGCCGTCGAACACGACCGCGAGCCACGCCCCGCCCGCCCAGTCGACGCCCGCGACGGTGTCGGTTGCCATCGCTGGTCAGTTCTCGCCGCGGGCTATTGAATCGGGTCGGTCCGCAGGCGAGCCGTCCGGTGCGTGGTCCCCGCGTGGTGCGGCCGAAGCCGCGGCGCGACACGCTACGGCGAGACCGGCACGTCGTCCGTCACGCGAGCCGTCGGATCGACGGTCACGTCGAACCGGACGCCGCCGCTCGCACTGTCGTCGACCGAGATGTCCCACCCGTGAGCGTCGGCGATGCGCTTGACGATGGCCAGCCCGAACCCGGTCCCGTCCGCGGCGGTCGTGTACCCCGCCTCGAACACGTTCTCCCGGTCCGTCTGGCCGACCCCCGGCCCGTCGTCGGCGACGTAGAACCCGTCGGGAGACTCGCCGATCGTCACGGTCACGGGGGACCCGCAGTGGTCGTCGACGTTGCGGAAGAGGTTCTCGAGGAGCCGCCGGATCCTGGAGCGGTCGCCGGAGACGGTGATCTCGTCGTCGACCACGTCGAGCGTGTCGGCCGGACACCCGAACGGGCTCCAAGCCTCCGCGGCGAGCGCGGCGACGTCGACGCGCTCCGTCTCCGACACCGACTCGCCCTCCTTCGCGAGCGTGAGCAGCTCGTCGATCATCCGCTCCATCCGTTCGTGTTCCCGCGATAAGGTCTCGAAGTGCGTCGCGTCGCCCTCGTTGCGAGCCATTTCCGCCGCCGTCTTCGCGTTCTGAAGCGGCGTTCGGAGGTCGTGCGACACGATGGAGGTGAACTCGTCGAGCCGCTCGTTCTGCCTGACGAGCTCCTCGCGCTGCCGCTGTTCGCGCGTCGCGTCCCGGAGGATCCCCACGGACCCGCGGAACTCGTCGTCGAACGGGAGCGCCGCCATGTGGTCGTAACACGGCACTGTGTCGCCGTCCTTCGTGTGGATGTTCACCCGGAACTGCTGGGTCTCCGGCCCCGCGCTGGAGACGATCGTCGCGAGCATGTCGTTCGCCCGCTGGACCCCCTCGTCGGTCTTGATCTTGCCCGGCGGGCTGCCGATGATCTCCTCCCTGTCGTAGCCGACGAGGTCGAGGAAGGCCTCGTTGACGTACTCGAACTCCGCGTCTGCGTTCACGACGTAGATCGGGTAGTCGAGCGCCCGGAGGACCGTCGAGTACCGCTCCGACTCGATCTGGGCGCGGTACTCGGTCGCGGCGTGCTTCACTCGGTTCGCCAGGCGGCGGTGTTGGTCCGGGCCGCCCTTCTGGAGATACCCGGTCACGCCGGCGTTGATCGCCTGCGCAGCGATCTCCTCGCTGCCCTTCCCCGTGTAGAGGATGAAGGGGAGGTCGGCGTACTGATCGCGGACCGCGTCGAGCAGTTCGAGCCCGTTCGTCCCGGGCATCTCGTAGTCGCTCACGACGCAGTGGACGGACTCTTCGCCGAGCGTGTCGAGCACCTCGTCCGGGCTGGCTACCGCGGTGACCTCGACGTTGCCGAGTTCCCGTTCTAGGAACGATCCGGTCAGGTCGAGAAACGCGGGATCGTCGTCGACATGTAAGACTTCGATCGACGCAGCAGCGGCTTCGTTCGGGTTATCGATCGACATTCCAACTACCGATATAGACGGGTTCTAAACTGAAAAATACCCTGTTCCGGTGTATGCTGTCGAGGGTCCGTTCGGACGCCTTTTGCTCGTTCTATCTCGGGATTTTACACTTCAGATCGTCGCCGCGAGCCCGGACTCGGTCGCCGCGGTCACTCCGTCACGGCCCGTGAGCAGGGGTGTCGGAACGAGGCGACCGAACGATATCGAGCCCGAGGGGTCGGCGAAAATCGACGTCGGAAGCACCGCGGTCTCGCGAGAGACCGATACGCGCCGGTAGTCGACGAGAAATGCGGGAGAAGTGGGCCGGCACGACGGCGATCTAGGGTCTTGAGCGGCCCGCTCGGTGGTGTCTATCTGTCGATTCATCTTACTGGGTGGTGAAATCAAGTTCTTCGTCGAAGTCGAGCTTCTGGAGGTGTTCGCGACGGCTGTCCATCTGGTCGTGATAGCGCGACCACCGCTGGGATTCAGTGGCCCAGTCGTAGTGATCGCGAATCGTCTGAACCGAGGCGTTCACGCGCTGCGCGACCACCTCGGGGGGAATCCCCGCGTTTAGCATCCACGTCACCGCACCCGTTCGGATCCGGTGCGGAGATCGAGACGAAGGGCACTTGCTCGCGTGCTTAATCTCGGTGTAGTCGCAGCTGGTGCGCTCCTTTCCGTGCGGGCAGTCCGAGTGAAGACACGGGAGCGTCGCGACGTACGACCAAGTGCGGATCGTGTTCTCGGTCGGCCGCCCGTATCGGCTCGCGAGGTAGGGCTGCCGATCGTGGTCGTCGTGAACGTCGTACCGCTTCCCGAGGAACTCTCGCAGAACGGTCGCGACCTCGTCGGGGACCGCCACGGCGCGCTCCCCGTGCCGTTTGTTCTTGAGCGGGGTACTCGTCTCCGGGCGGTGATGGAATTCGACGTACCCCTCGCTGGGGTACACGTCCTGAACGTCGAGCGCCCGGAGGCCGCCCTGCCGTGCGCCGGTATGCCACGCGAGTTCGAGGAAAGTGTGCTGGCGAGTCGCCCGGTGAACGTCGGAATCCCGATAGTAGTCGAGCAGCGCGAGTGCCGGTTCGGTCGATAAACTCTCCGAGTTTGCCCGGTCGGACGGGTCGAGGTCGGGGACCCGAACCGAGTCGGAGAGGTCATCGACAGCTCCGATCTGTTCTAGATACTCGGTGAACTTCTGGAGCGTCCACATCTCCCCTTCGAGGGTCGCCGGTGCGACCGCGCCGCTGCGCAGCTCGTAGTACTCATCGATGTCGTAGCCACGGAGTTCATCGACGCGTTCGATCCCGATACCCTCGCACCACTCGACGAACAGCTTCAGCCGGTACTTCCACGACTTGACGCTGGCGTCGGTCGAGTCAGATCGCCGTCGACGGAGGTACCGAGACACAGCCTCGCGCGGTTCGAGGTCGCCGGGATTGCGCGAGCGGTCCCGGCTCACAGGTAGCCCTCCGGAGTTTCGAGGAGCGGATGATCCGGGTGGTTCTCGGCGAAATGGTCGAGGTAGCCCGCGACCTGTCGCGCGTACTTGGTGAACCCGTCCGGGGGATCGGGTTCGATTCGCGATTCACAGACCGGACAGGTAGTGAGGTCACGGCCGGAACTGGTCTTCAAACCGGCTCACCCCAGTTTTCCGTGAGGTCGGCCCAGCAGTCCGGGCACATCGCGTAGTCTTCGAGCGAGTTCTGATCGTCGACGGACCGCCGCTCGCCTTGGATCCAGACGTGCGTGTCGTCCGGTTCGAACCGGGACCGGCACTCGGCGCAGTAGAGGGTCGTCATCGCGCGCCCTCGTCGAGATCGTGGTCGTACGGTCCGGAGTCCGTGAGCAGCTGGACCCGGTCGCGAGCGAGAAGGGCGTCGGTCTTCTGGTCGCGCAGCTCGTGGAACACGCCGTCGGCGTCGTCGTGGCGCGCGCAGAGCTGGCACCAGAAGTGGTGATTCGTCGGTTCCCACGTTCGGTGGCCGCGGGGACAGAGAAACCGCCACCGATCAGCGTCATCTTCAATCCGCACAACTTCTCTTGGAGGCATCACCTCACGCCGACGTGGTGGGATATAAAAGCCGAAATCCTTGTACGGGGAGTGAAACTGAAAGTAAAGCGAAGCGAGGCCGCTGGTTGTCGCGCGATCACGCCTGTCGTGGGGGGATTGAATACCCCCGGCCGCGTTTGCTGACATGGCTTTCGTGGCTAGTTCACGGAAGCACGCGCGGACCTGGTGCCTCAACACCGAGGTCCGTTCCTTTGGGATAGCTTACTTCCGTACGAGAGAATACATTCTACAGTAACATTAATCTATGGTCCTATGACTTCATGAGATACTAACAGTCATGAGACGTGGTGATAATGTCACTCACAATGGGAGAGCAGAAGACTACCGTTACGGTCAGCCGAGATACCTGGAAAAAGCTCCAAATGAGAAAAGAACCAGGTGATTCATTTGACGATGTGATTTCTGACCTTATTGAGGAAGTAGAAAACTCAGAGAATGAATAAGAGAGCAATAGGCTTGATTGTCATTCTGGCACTGGTGGCAGCAGGGACAGCCACAGCTCAAGAAACCTGTAATCCACAAGCCGGCACGGACTTTTGCGTTGAGAGTGTTAATTTACCAGAAGACGGGATAGAAAGTGGTTCAGAATATGTTATTGAAGTAACTATTCGTAATACCGGCGAGGAACCAGGGGATGTGAGAGTTCTATATGGAGCAAAATTACCAGAAAGGCAGGTTTATGGGCTAATTGGGGAGGCAGAATCTGTTGAACCACAGGAGGAAGTGGTTCTTAGGGCACAAGCAGAGGTTGTCAGTAGTGGATATCGTACTTTAAACATTATAGCCATGAATAGCCGCGAAACACATATGTTCGATTCTACCGGGTATGAATATTCGGTCAGCGCATCAGAAGATAGTATTGAGATTTTTAATATCTTGTCAAATGTAAGGGTTCTAGTTGCCATTATCGCTGGTCTACTGACGATAATTGCGTATCTGTCGAGAGGCTAACCTGCGCGACCCCCCCACAAGGAGGGGTCGCGCAGGCTCCCGCCCACTGAAAGGGGTGGGTGGGTCGAAGGGTAGATCACCGTGTTAGGTTGCTGGTCCGCGGTCGCGCAGCTCGGCGAGGAGATCGGGCCAGCCGAGGTCGAGTGAGAATAGGTCGGGTTCGAGGTCCCAGTTCCACGGAGCGGCGTCGTCCGGGTCCGGTTCCGCGGTCGCGGGTTCGAGGTTTTCAACAGTCCCGCCGAAGAGCTGGTTCTCTGGTTTGTCGGCGTCAGCGGGCCAGTCGGCGAAGAAATCGACTTCCTTCTTGGAGTGTTTGAAGTAGGCCGTCGTGAACAGCCGCTTCAGCTCCGGGTGGCAGTCCTTCCCCGTGTGGAACACCGTGCCGAACACGTCGACGTTGATCTTCGCCATCCGCTTGGCGAGCGGGGAGAACTGTGCCGCGACCTCGTAGCTGTTCGTCCGCGCGTCGAAGTGGGTCGATCCTTCGTCGATAAACACGAACTTCGGCCGGTCGCGGTGTTCGATACACGTCACAGCAAGGTCGTGCGCGCTGGTGACCACCTTGTCTGTGAGGGGCCAAGTGCGCGAGTTCGAGATCACGAGGAGATCGTCGACGGTCGCCGAGCGGAGTTCCGCCAGCAGCGCCATCAGGTTCGTCTTCCCCGTGTTAGGGTTTCCGGCCCCGCCGATGAACGCCGTCGCGTCGTTATTGGTCATCACGTCGTCGAGCCGCAGCGGGAGCTGAAGGGCAGAGCCATCGAGGTCCTGTTCGGTGATACCGACGAGATGCGAAAGCAGCAGCGAGTTACCCGAGCGAATCGCCTCGGAGGCCTTCCGCGATTGTTGGGTCCGGTCGACGAGGTCGAGGAGCTGCGAGCCCTGGACAACCTCCGGGTCGAGGTCGTTGAGGAACACCGACGCCGACATGTCGTCCGGGCCGATCACGCCCGCTCGGGGGTCGAGGTCCCGATCCGTCTCGATGCGACCGGAGAGCTGTTCGGCGAGCTTCGCCGCGGTCAGCATCCCTTCGTCGGAGTTACCCATCGGCACGCACCTCGGCTTTCTCCGCGTGTCCGTTGCGCTCGGTGTCGGGGTCTTCGGGCGTCGAGAAGTCGAATCCCGACTTGTGGTCCATCTCGTCGATCACTTCGTCGTCGACGAGGTCGGAGAGGTCGGAGTCCCGGGCGTCAAGACCGAAGTCCTTCAGCTCCTGATCGACGGCTCGATCGATCCCTTCGCCGGAGTCGGGTAGGGAGCCGTCTTCGAACAGCTCGACGATACGCTCAACCGTGTTCCGGGTCGCGCGGCGGACCACGACGAACGCAGAAGTTTCGAGGATGAATCCTCGCTGCGCGTCTTCCTGGAGCTGGCCGCGGCACTCGTGGACCGCGCGGAGCGCGCGAGTCAGGTCGCGGTCGTCGAGCGTGCCGCGCCAGGTGCCGACGACGGTCATGTCTTTGAGGTCGACCTGCTTCCCCACGTAGAGGTTCGGCGAGAGCTGCGTGAGGTCGTAGGTCGAATTGACGAACTCGTCATCATCGAGGATTTCGAGTTCGCGAAAGTCTTCGAGCGGGAGTCGGTAGATCCCGCCTTCGAGTACGCGAGCGTCGAGGTCGATCAGGTAGATCCACGCCGGGTCGTAGAGCCACGAGACGACCTTATTCCCGACGAGGAACCCGAGCGGGGAGAGGCCGACCGCGGCGACACCGAACACGTACCAGAAGCGCGGCACTTCGAGGTCGAAGCCGACGATGGCGGACAGGCCGACGAGCGCGATCACGCCGACCGCGAGTTCCGGCGCGTGGCCGTGGAGCCAGTCGAGTATCTTCACGTGGCGGGGCGGCTCGGGTCGGGGCTCTGGTGCGTCTCTCATGCTAACCTCTCAGGTTCCTCGCTGCGGCCGTAGACGACCTTTGCCACGAGGAAGATGGTCACAACGGCGACACCGACGCCGCCGCCGAGTCCGGCCGCCTGCGCGTCGCTGGCGGTGAACGGACCGGCGACGATGGTCGAGGCCGTTTGAAGCGGTACGCCGTAGAGGGTAGTCCCGTCGTCGATCGTCACTCCGGCGCGACCGTTCGACGGTTGAACAGGCATCCGAATCTCGGTCTTCCCGTCGACGATGAACGAGTCCCGGCGCAGTTCGCGCGACTCGGTGAGCGCGACCGCCTCAGTCACCGTCACCCGATCGCGAGTGTCGGAGTCGAGTAGTAGCACGGCTTCGCCGTCGACGTACTCAGCGGAACAGAGCCGGAGGGTCGGTGTGATTTCTTCGGAACAGGTGTCAACCTGTTCGACGGCAGTCGAGTTCTCAGCGGTCGCGTTCGGGGCATCCTGTGCGGCGACAGCGCCGGACAGTGAGGCCACTACCACGACCGCGATCAGGAAAAATCGGGAGAACATGGGTCAGTTGCTCAGGACGCCGAGCGCGACGAGCGCAGCCGCGGCGATGGCGACAATCTCTCCGGGGATGCCGAACATGTCGAACTGCCCAAGGTCGATACTCCCGCCAGACTGCGAGTTCTCGTACTTCTCGATCAGCTCTTGGTTTTGCTGTTCGAGCTGGTCCCACTCATCCTGCGTGATGTAGTTCGAATCGGTCTGTGGTTCAGAGTTGTCGAAGCTCGTCGACGAGACCTCTTCGCCGGACTGCTTGTTGACCAGCTTGTCGACGGTGAACGCGCCTTTCAGTTGGAGCGTGTCGTACGTCGTCTCAGTCGCGGTTGCGTGGAACCGCGCGGAGTCGACGTTGGTGATGGTGGTTTTGAGGTCAGCAGAGGCATCGTATGACCACGTCCCGTCGCCGTTGTCTGTCCAGTCAGCAGCGGGGACCGAGACGGTTTCAGACTCGACGGTCGTCACCTCGATTGTGGTGCCTTCGTACGGCTCCGAGGTAATGGTGATGCTGCCTCCGTCGATACCGGAGTTGATCGCATCCCACGGACCCTCAACGAGCGACATGTCGGCGGTGAAGTACACGTCACCGGAGAACGTCGACGGGTCGTACGTCTGTCCAGCGGACAGCGGGCCGTCAGACGAGTCCGTAAGCGCGAACGTACCGGGCAGCGTCGCCCCGGTGTCTTGGATGGTGATCGTCGCCTCACGCTCGGCATCGACCGGAACGTTGAGAGCGATGAGGTCGGCAATCGCTTGGCTCATGCCTTCCTCCTGGGCCATCATGGCGGCGCGTTCACGCGGCGTCACGAGGTCGGAAATCTCGATCGCGCCGCTCTGAACGTCACCATAGACGTTCGTCACCCACGTCGAAATTCCGTTTCGGACGTTGGTGAACGTGGTGTTCATCTCAGTCTCGACAGCATTCCAGTCGGAGAACTTCATGTACTCCGTGCCGTCGACGGTGTTGTACGTGTTCGCGCTCGTTTGAGTGACAACCTCTTTCGGATTGTACTCGACGACGGAGTACGCAGCGTTGCTGTCAGACCACCCGGTGTCGTGGTTGAGGGTAAGCAGGGTGAAGTCCGTGCCGTCAGGCATCGTGAGGGTGGTATCCTTCAAAGTGTTCGGGCTCGAACCAGCGAGGTCGAAACGAGGATCACCGAAGTCGGTGATGGCCGAAAGGCCGACTTCGCTGTGCGCGATGACCGTTTGAGTCATCGCTTCGAGTTCGCGGACAGTCTCGTTCCACGACTTGTAGAAGTTCGAGCGGACCGTGGTCTCGTAGGAGTCGATCGCGCTGTTGGCGGCGGACAGGACCGCGGACTCAGACGAACCAGCGTTCAGTTCCTCGATGGCGGCGATCTTGGCCTCAGTGTAGGCCGTATGCTCAACGCCGTCGAGGATGTTTTGATTGTCGACGATCGTACTCTGATTGTTCGATTTGCGCTTCTTGACGGACTGACTAAGCTGATTGCGGAGTACGTCAGGCGTCAACCCCTCNTTGTCGACGATCGTACTCTGATTGTTCGATTTGCGCTTCTTGACGGACTGACTAAGCTGATTGCGGAGTACGTCAGGCGTCAACCCCTCAGCAGGGTCGTCAGAGCCGACGACTTCGAATTCGCGGAGCGTCCAGCCGACGCCGATACCGCCGACAGCGGAGATCGCGGCCGCGCCGATGGCATAGCCGACAAGCGGAGCGATTGCTTCGGCATCCTGCGCGAAGCCNACGCCGATACCGCCGACAGCGGAGATCGCGGCCGCGCCGATGGCATAGCCGACAAGCGGAGCGATTGCTTCGGCATCCTGCGCGAAGCCACGGTCATGAGAGAGGCCGACAGTAGTCACGCCAGCAGCTCCAAGGCCCTTCACGAAGGTACGGCGGCCCAGACGAGCAGGGCGGTTAGTATCAGAACCGTCAGCGCCCACAGCAGGCCCATCAGGAGGGCGATTCGAAGCGGTACGGCTAGTCGGGTTGTCATGGTTGGAACTCATAAGTTGAAGGTCGAGATGGGTTACCGAACAGCGACGCCCCAAGCGACGACCGTCGCGAAGAACGCGAGGATCGGGCCGAGGTTACTGTTCGTGTTGATGATGCTAGCGATCTGCGGGACGTACTGGTAGCCGATGATGACCAGCGGCCCAGCTGCGATCGCGACCTGTTCCCAGCGTTCGTAACTCTCGAACTGCTTGGTCTCGCTGCTCGCGAAGGCGATCGCGTACGCACCGAGCGAGATGAACGTCGCGTGCTGGGCGGTCAGCGCGTAGTCGAGCCAGGTGATCATCACCTCGGAAATCCCGCCGAACTGGTAGAGACCGGCGAGTACGAACACGACCGACAGCAGCGCGGGAAGCGTCCGCAGGTGGGTGTAGTCCGAGAGCGTGTCGGACATCGAACGCGAGTACGACGACGCCATCAGTCACCACCCGGGAACGCGCAGTTCGTTGGGTGGTAGTCGTGCGTTGAGCCGTCGTCTCGTTCCAGCGTCACCTCTTCGGTGTCCATCGCGACCCAGATGTTCTCGCCGACCTCGATGCGGTCCTGCGCAGCTGCGCGTTTCACCTCATCTTTGGCGAAATATCGCACGACTCCGCGACTCTCGTCCTTGATCTTCAGGCGGTACCACGGGCCGTACTCTCCCTCTCCTTCGGTTAGGTCGAGAACGAGCCCGTCCAGTACGTCACCGGGGCCGAGTTCAACGGTGGGAACATCGGACTCTGGGGATTCTCCTTCGAACTGTTCGTACCCGTCAGGCGGCGTCGGTCTTTCAGTCGACATCTCCGACTGTTAGTTACAGAATTTATGATATAAGGTNTCTCCTTCGAACTGTTCGTACCCGTCAGGCGGCGTCGGTCTTTCAGTCGACATCTCCGACTGTTAGTTACAGAATTTATGATATAAGGTCAGATGGAAGGCTTAGTGAAAGTAGTCAGGAGGAAGCATACGCGATATTCCGGACACGCGACCACGTAGGGTAGGACGAAGGCATTTATTATGCTGGTTTATTATAACGAATCATGAGTTTGGAGGTCACAGAAGTTGAATCAGTACCCGAGTATATTGATCAAGAAGGCATTGACCAAGATTCCAATATTGTAATTTTACCCCGAGAGATCTCGGTTGATGGAAGCTCTACTAGATTAGTAGATGCAGATGAGTCTTCGACGATCCAGAAATTATTGGAGCAAGAAGGTATAGCGGAAGTCGAGAAAATTGACGGTGAGGGAACTCGGGCAGAGTTCGGAGCTGATATCGCATTACCATCTCTCTATTTCGCCTTAGAGTTCATTTTGGAAAACCCTGATATAGTCGTTGTAACCTTTGAATTATTGGCGATTTACTATTCTAGAAGAACATCCGGGGAGGTTAGTCTGAGTATCTTAGCTGAATCGGATGATTCAAAATACGAGTTTGAATACGAAGGGCCCGCGAAAGGGTTGCAAGAAATTCCTGACAAACTGTACGACAGAATTGAGGATGTTGAAGATGAATCTGTTCAGGAAGAGGATGAAGAAATTAATGATGGGGCCATTGAAGAACCGTCAGAATTGGAGAGAGAGTAATGAGTGAATCGCCCGAAGATGCTCTTGTACATTCTTTGGTTGAGGAGGTTGTCGATAGTTATCATGAAACTGTAACTGATACAGAACGCTTCGCGTTTCTACCGAGGGGTATCGAATATCAAAGAGAGGCTATCAGGTCACTATCCGATTTCATTGATTATGCTGAGGAAATAAAGCGAGATCTCCAAATAGATGAGGAAATACCTGGTCGTGCAGCCAATCAGGTACTTGCTCTAATCTGTATGGCAAAGGCAGTACGGCATGAATTACGAATGTGGATCCGACTGAAAGAAGAAAACTGGGAATCTGCGTGGACTGATCTTGTAGATGCACAAGAATATGCCTCAAGTGCAATTGCTGCCGATTCAATTGCACGCTATTGTAACGTAAAGACTTATCAAGAGAAATTGGGATCAATTGAGAGTTCCATTTTTCCTCCGCAACAATTCGTCAGCCCTGGGTTGATTGTTAATACGTACGAATGTTCCATATGCGGGGAAGACTACGATACTTGTCCCCATCTCCAAGGAATTGCATATAATGGTGTGATTTGTAGCCGGATATTAAGAGATATAGAAGCTAGAGAAGTTTCTTTTGTAGATGATCCAAGAGATAAAAAAGCAAGAGTGCGCGGCCATCACGTTGAGGATGGGTTTCGTAATCAAATGACTTGGGAGATAGAAGAAGATACTGAGGGTTCAGAACATCTTGTAGACGAGACACCAGATCATGTTGATGATGATGAAGTAGAAGATTTCCTCCGAATTGAGGCAGCGGTAATGACCGCAGATGACGGTGGAGACGACTTCTCCGAGTTTAGAGAGGATTCGGAGGATCAAAGTGAGCAAAATCAAGAAATGTAAATAACCATCGGTGGGATATTGTAATTTTGAGTCCGCTACATACACACGATGTACTCAGCACGGTATTTGTATCAAGTGTTGGATATCTCAACAGAGTCGACTAATTTTGGCCTGGAGGTGACATACAAGGACGGGGCTCTTCCCGAGTCATTGTCGGATTATTCACGTGATAGTCTTCGACAACTAGGAGCCGGTCGGCGACATTGGGGTCCATGATCCCGTTGTTGACGAACCTGCGAGCGATTGTTTCTGGATTGTGGCTTGCGACCCCGGTACGGGCGTCGCGGAAGACCTCCCCTTGAGCGAGGTCGTGGCGGAGCCGAGTATTCCGGATAATATTCTTTATCGGCAATTCTAGAGCCACCATGTCGACGCCGCCACCGCCGGGTTCGTGTTCATTCCCGTCGCGGTCGACGATCGCTTTCAGCTCGTAACCGAACTCAGGTTCCGTCGAGCGTCGGTCGAAGGCTTCGGATTCAGGTTCGATTTGACCATTCAGTATCTCGCCGACGAACTGCTTGTAAGATGGGTCGATATTCAGATGCGCCAGCATCGCCGGCAGAGAGATATCCCTGCCGTGAACGTCGAGATAGTCCCGGACGCGGTCACGGATCACCGTCTTTTCGAGCGATTCTCCGTATGACCACGCGCTGGCAGCGCTCGGCCACCGTTCGGCGAGAGATAGGTCGCGCTCTGTTTCTGGCGCTGGCGCAGCTGCGTCAGCAGCCCATCGGAGATCGTCGTCGAGCGCAGGTTCAGTTTCGGGCGGGCCGTCGAGTTGGTCTTGGTCGACAGTCCAAGGCGATCCACAGCAAGAGCAGACGACATCAGCGCCGCGACCATCGTCCCACCGAATGCGCTCGCCATGAGCGTCGACCTGTCCAGACTCTTCATTCTCTGCGCGCTGTTCGCACCGATCGGCGCGGATAGCTTGGTTCACAGTCTGCGAACGGGTGGTCCGCTGGCGAGCAGCCGACCAGTAGACCGCGCCCCATGCGATGTACTCGATCGGCTTGTCTAGCAGATCCTCGGTGTATCCGCCCATGTACGCAGCGAGGTACGAGCCGAGGTTACCGACGTCTGCGTTCATCGAAATACAACCGTCGTCTTCCTGGAGGTAGTCATCGATCGCGTCGTAGTTGTGTGCCGACCATCCAGCAGGCTCACACACCTCTAGGTGTTTGTCGATCACTCGTTCGAACTCCGAAGCGACCGGACGGAGGTCACCGAATCCGGCTCCGTCGAAGTAGACGCCGACGTGAATATGCGTGTAGCAGGCATTGAGACCAGCGTCTTTGTCGGGGTCAGCTGCGGTGCCCATTCCGTGCGGTTCCGCCTGGAGCCAGTAGCCCCACTGCTCCGAGTCGAGGTCGAGGTGATATTCCATCACGTTGCGGAGAGTGTCGCGGACGCCGCCGTAGCTGAACGCATCGTGAATCGCGTCCATCTGCTCGACAGGCGGCAGTCGATCACCGTTGGGGACCGACGAGGCGGTCAGGGTGAGCATCACAGTCACCGGGTCGTCCCAAGCAGGGTCGGCTTCACCACCGGATGGACGCTTTCCACCGGACATCTGTCGCTGGAGTGCGCGAGCCCGCGCGTACTGCTTCTTGCTGTACTCTTTCCCCCACGCGTCGGCGAGCGGTACGTCGAACTCATCGCCTGATTCACGATCTTCGAAGCGGGCCATCATCCCGCTGTACTCGTGATGAGCGCGCAGGAAAGCGTGAATCGCGTCGAGCCACGTCCCAGCGGATCGAGAGCGAAGCGAATCGACAGCGAACGAATCTTCGAGCGGGTGATCAGGGTCGACAAACTCTTTCTCCCATTCAGCTTCGGTGACGATGCGCCGGAGCTTCCGGCCGTGTGCCTCCGAGAGCGGTTGATCGGCGAGGTGGGGGTACTCGGTCGCGAACTCGCTCACCCGTTCAACGATGGGATCGGCGTCTTCCTCTAAACCGGTGAGAGAAGCCGTTACAGAGTTAGTCTCCTTGGAAGGCCAAGACGCGGACGGTTCATCGGGTGCGCTCATCGCCCACCTCCAAGCGTGCGCGACCGCTCCGCGACCGCGACAGCACCGCCGCTCGTTTGGCGACCTTCGGTCGCCTGTGCGCGGTCGGCGGCGTTCGGACCGGGTCCGCCGGTCCTCACGCACCACAAGGTCGCCGACCGCTTGGGGAGACTGTCGGGGCTCGCCTCGAGAGAGTGAGCGCGATCGTGCCGGAACCGTGGGGAGGTGGACCGGCGCGCAGCTGGCCGGCTCACCGTTCGGGAGCAGTGAGGTCGTCAGGACGCCGGGGGCAGTCGAGCGCGTGGCCGTATTCGAGCTGACTCGACGAGTTCCGAGTACACCGACAGCCACACGCGGGGCACCAGAACTCTCCAGGCCCGTCCGTCGTCAGGGCTGGCCCTGTTGAGCCGTCAGATAGGCTCACGCAGACCACCCCGTAGAGCCGCTAAGACCTGTCAGTAGAGGCTGGAAAAAGTATAAGGGGGTAGTGGGCCGGCACGAATTTGAATCGTGGTTACGGCCACCCGAAGGCCGAAGGATACCAAGCTACCCCACCGGCCCGCACTCGACAGAAGGCCGTTCGTTCTTTTAATCCTTCCGAAAGGGGGGCAGTCGGATCCGCCCGTCAGAGTTCGGTCCGTGGGTTGAATTCGCACACGTACCGAACGGTTATTCCGCGACCGGGCGTTTCGAGTCCGTGACACTCGACTTCGATCGGGACCGTGAGACGGTGTTCGAGAAACACCGCCGGAACGACTCGATGCCGGGCAACAGCGCGCTCAAACTGCTCGTCTTGGAGGAACTGCTCGACCGGGAGTTCGAGGTCGGCGAGGTCTACGAGAACGATGAGTTCACCCGCCGCATCGGCGAGCACTTCGCCGAGCCGATCCACCTGCGCCGTGAGCTGGTGAACTTCGGCTACGCTCGGTACGACAACCGGGAAAACGAGTACGAAGTTCGAACCCTCGAACTCTCCGAGGCCGACGTGCGAGCGAACAGCCACCTCGAGCGTCACGCGAAGGACTTGGGCGTCTTGGAGTAGCCTCGCGACGGCTCTTCGCACACACGGTCAGCCGAGTTATCCCGTTCGGCCTTCCTCCCCGTCGGAGAAGTTAGCCCTCGAAGTACCGGTCGCGGTGCGCCCGACAGCCGGGGTTGAACGGCGCGTCGCACGCGGGGCAGGCGTCGTCGTCGCCGTCGAGGTAGGCGGTCGCGGTGAGGGTCGTCCCGCAGACGCCGCACAGCACCGCCGGCTCGTCGAAGCGCTCGCGGGGCCACGGGACCGCCTCGTGGTCGGCGGCCGCGTCGTGACAGGCGTCGCAGGGGTAGTACGCCTCACAGCAGCCGAACCGGAGCGCGATCACGTCGACGGGGTCGTCCCAGTGCGCGCAGCGCGTCTCGGGGTCGACGGCGACTCCGCGCAGGGGGACGTCGAAGCGCGGGTCGGTGTCGGGCGCGGTCGCGGTCTCGCGGTCGGGCGGGAGCGTCGGCATTCGTCTCGGCCTCAGTAGGCTGTGTACCCGTCGGTGTCGAGCCAGTTGTGGACCACCGTGATCGCGTGGTCCGCGTGGAGGAGTTCGGGACCGACCCGGAGCCGGCGCTCGGCGCGGTCGCTCACCGACGCCGCCTCGTCCGGCGCGAAGTCGTGGTGGTCCGAGAGCACGAACACGGGGTCCGCCGGGGGCGCGGCGTCGACGAGCGGGTCGCCCTCCTCGTGGAGCTGGACGAGCGTCCCGTCGGGGCCGCGTCCGCCCTCGCCGACGAGTCGGTCGAGCGTCGCGTCGAGGCCCATCCGGCGGAGTTCGACGCCGGGGGAGACGTCGGCGGGCATGTGGCCGATCGCCTCGTCTCGGGCGTCGAGCGCGTCGCGGACCCGCGCGGCGACGTTGCGCTCGTCGGGGTGGAGGTGGCGGAGGGTGTCCGCGTCGAAGGTGACGGTGAACTCGTCGGCGACGACGAGGTGGACGCGGACCGACTCGCGGATCCCGTGCGAGAGAAAAACGCCGGCGCTCACGCACCGGCAGCAGAGGTCGAGCCGGCCGGCTCCCGGGATATCGGACAGCGATATCGCGTCCGGATCGGTGGGGACGTCGCGGCCGATGACGACGAACTGGCGCATGGTCGAGGGTCACCCCCGACGGTCATAAGCCGTGCGACCCAACCGCCGCCGTGAGCCTCACCGGACTCTGTCAGATCTGCGAGGCGGCGACCGCGGAGCACGTCTGCGACCGCTGCGGGCGCGCCGTCTGCGACGACCACTGGGACGAGGCGGCCGGCGCCTGTTCCGGCTGCGCCGCCGGTCGGAGCTAGCGCGAGGCGACGCTCGACAGCGACGTGACGCCGCGGCTCAG
Organism: Halorubrum coriense DSM 10284; assembly: GCF_000337035.1. Taxonomy (GTDB): domain Archaea; phylum Halobacteriota; class Halobacteria; order Halobacteriales; family Haloferacaceae; genus Halorubrum; species Halorubrum coriense. Next base: position 9,160 of record NZ_AOJL01000020.1, on the reverse strand, counting down.
CGGTGCCGGTTCAGCCGCTTCTTGAGTCGCTTCGCCGCGTCGCCCGCGGCGCCGAAGTACGTCGCCTCGTCGCCGGGGCGGCTCGACTCCTCGCCGGCGAAGATGATCCCCCGCGAGGAGTTCACGAGCCCGACGTCGACCGGGAGGTCCGGCCGCGACGCGAGTCCGTGCTCGACCGCGGCCTCGGCGTCGCCCCCCTGCGCGCCGACGCCGGGCACGAGGAACGGGATCTCGGGGACGATCTCGCGGACCGACTCGAGCTCCGCGGGCGCGGTCGCGCCCACGACGAGCCCGACGTTGCCGTTCGCGTTCCACACGTCGGCGAGCGCCGCGACGCGCTCGTAGAGCGGTTCGCCGGAGGCGAGTTCGAGGTCCTGGAGGTCCGCGCCGCCGGGGTTCGAGGTGCGACAGAGCGCGAACACGCCCTTGTCCGCGCGGTCGAGGAACGGCTGGAGCGAGTCGCGGCCGAGGTACGGGTTCACGGTGATCGCGTCGACGTGGTCGAGCACCTCGGCGTAGCGCCGCGCCGTGTTGCCGATGTCGCCGCGCTTCGCGTCGAGCAGGACGGGGACGCCCTTCCCCTCGGCGTACGCCGCCGTCTCGCGGAGCGCGCGCCAGCCGTCCGGGTCCTCGTAGAACGCGGCGTTCGGCTTGTAGCAGGCGGCGTGCTCGTGGGTCGCGTCGATGATCCGCCGGTTGAACGCCCACCGCGGGAGGTCGGCGTCGGCCACGGCGTCGGGGAGCCGGCTCGGGTCGGGGTCGAGCCCGACCGAGACGACGCTGTCGACGGCCTCGATCCGGTCCGCGAGCGTCTCGAAGAAGTCCATACACGCCCTGCGTCGGGGGGCGAACTAATCGTTGTGTTCCGCATCGATCGGGCCACCGTACCGGCCAGACGCTCCGGTGTATGTGCCGATCGGGGGATCCCGTAATAACAGGATACACCCCTCGGCTCCCCGTCCGTCACCGCACGCATGGCCGGTGGCACTGGCGATGGCCTTCGGGAGTCGCTCTCCGGACCGATCCTGAAGTACTACGCCTACAAGGCGACGAAGGCGGTCGAGTTCTACCGCCCGATCATGTACCTGTTCTTTCTGGCGCAGGGGCTCTCTTTCACGCAGATCGCCGTTCTGGAGGCGCTGTACAACGTGACGACGCTGGTCGGTGAGATCCCGACCGGCTACGTCGGCGACCGCGTCGGGCGACGAAACAGCCTCCTCGTCGGGACCGCGCTCATCTCCCTGACGCTCCTCGGGATCGGTCTCTCGAGTTCCTTCTTCGCGCTGGCCGCCCTCTACGTCTGCTGGTCGCTGGGCTACAACTTCCGGTCCGGAAGCGAGGACGCGTGGCTCTACGACACGCTGACCGACGACCTCTCCGAGGACGAGTTCGCTCGCGTCCGGGGGCGCGGGGAGTCGGCGGCGTTGGCCGTCGGGGCCGTCGCGGCGGTCTCGGGCGGCTATCTCGGGAGCGTCGACCTCTCGTACCCGTGGTTCGTCGCGGCGGGCGTGACGAGCTTCGGCGTCGCGGTACTGCTCACGCTCGACGAGCCCGAGACGTACGAGGAGACCGCCACGGAGGACCTGAGCCTCCGACGGACGGTCCGCATCGTGCGGGACGTCCTCTCGCGCCGTCGGCTGCGGTCGCTGCTGCTGTACTACTACGTCCTGTACGCCGCGGTCACGTACCTCGCGTTCGTGTTCCTCCAGCCGATCTTCGAGACCGTCGTCCTCGACCTCGGGATCGGGCAGTCGCGGGTCGAATCCCTGCTGGGCTGGTTCTACGCGGCGTACAGCCTCGTCGGCGCGGTACTCAACTACTACACGGGGGCGATCCGGCGGCGGATCGGGCTGCGGACGTGGTTCCTCGTCCTCCCGTTCGCCGTCGGCGGCGCGCTGGTCGGGATGTACTTCGTCCCGGTGCTCGCCATTCCGACGTTCCTCCTGATCCGAGGGGTGTCGGACGTCACGCGGTCGTTCGCCGGACAGTACGTCAACGACCGGGTGGAGACGCTCGGTCGCGCGACCGTCCTGAGCGCGATGGCGATGGTCAGCGGCCTCGCCGTCGTGCCCTTCCAACTCGGGAGCGGTGTCGTGTCCGACGCCGTCTCGCCCCTGTTCGCGCTTGGCGTCGCCGGGGTCGTCCTCGTGGTCGGGGCGGCGGCTATCCTCCTCTGGGAAATCCCCGTCGGGGACGACTCCGTCGGCGATCAAGTCTGACCCGCTCTCCCGTTCGGAACGCCGTCGCTTAACAGGAGCAGTAGTACTCGCGGTCGACGAACTCCGTCTCGAACAGCTTCGCCGCCGGTCCGGGGTCGGAGGGGCGGTAGACGCCGGTCGTCAGGTTCCCTTCGCGCTCGAACGCCCCGGAGACGAGCCGCCGCCAGTCGGCGGCCGAGAGTTGGTCCCAGAACGCGTCGTCGCCCCCGAGCAGCGAGAGGTAGTCGCGGAGGTACACCCACCGGGTCGGCTCGACGCCCTCGGACTCGTAGGTCGCGTCGGTGACCGCGGCGTAGGCGGCCATCGGGAGGTTCGCGCCCGCGGCGACCGGCATCCCGATCCACTTCCACGGCCGGGTGTTGACGTCGAGCAGCAGGAACTCTCCCCGGTCGTCGTCGTAGACGAACTCCGCCTCGCTGATCCCGTGGTAGCCGGCGTCGTCGAGGACGGCGAGCGCGCGCTCCTCGATGGCCGGCTCGTCCGCGGTCTCGACGAGACAGGAGGTGCCGAAGTTGCGCGGGTACCGCACCGCGGCGTTGCCGACCACCGCGAGGGCGTCGTCGCTTCCGGACGGGGGGACGTAGGAGGCCAGCGAGTGGTCCCGGCCCGTCGCGATGTCGACGCGCTTCTGGGCCATCACGGCGATGCCCTCTTCGCTCGCGGCCGCGACGACGTCCGCGAACTCCCCGCGGTCCGCGACCTCGATCACGTTGGTGCCGAACGCCTCCTCGAAGTCGCGCTTGAGCTCGGGTTTCACCACCAGCGGGAAGCCGAGCGCGTCGGCCGCCTCCTCGACCGTGGCGTCCGCCTCGCGGGTCCCGCTCGCCGCGGTCTCCGCGAGCCGGTACGTCTCCGGGTAGGGGACCCCGAGCGCCTCGCACGTCGCGTACAGCGCCGACTTGTTCAACACGTCGTCGAGCGTGTCGCTCCCCGCGAACGGGAGTCGGACGCCGTCGGGGTCCGCCTCGGCGTACGACAGCACCCACTCGTCCATACAGCCGAACGCGACGGCCTCGGTGCCCGCCGCGTCGACGATCGACTCCACGTCCTCGCGGAACCCGTCGAGGTCGTCGAGCGGGTACGTCACCGCCCCCGCGAAGTCGACCGCGTCCGAGGGGGGAGCGAGCCCGTCGTGGGCGACCGCGTCTCCCCCGCCTGCGCCGCCCGCCCCCGCGCCGCCAGCGCGGTCGAGCGCGACGACGGGCACGTCGTGGGCGTCGAGGGCGCGCGCGACGCCGAGGCCGGTGATGTGGGCGTTGCTCACGAGCGCCGGCGGTCGGTCGAACTCGGCGGCCGCGAGCGCGTCGATCAGTCCCTCCGTGGACCGGAACCGGTCTGCCATACCTCGCCTCGTCGGTCGACGCATAAAAGCGCCCGACGTACCGGCTCGGCGTGCCCGTATCGGTGACGGGGGCGCGGTCCGGAGTCGCGCGGGCGACGCGAGCGGCTTTTCAGGCCGCGTCGCCTTCAGATCGGTATGACCGAAACCGAGGACGACGGCGCCGACGCGGCCGACGAACTCCCCGACCGAGTCCGGCGGGCGTTCGGCGACCACGGGTCGTTCGAGCGCGACGGCGACGGCTGGGTCTCGACGACGACCGCGTTCGACGGGCGCGTCCGGGCCGAACCCGCCGACGAGGGGCGAGTCCGGTTCGCCGTCACCGTCCGCGTGCCGACGCTCTCCGCGGTCGCGGCAGACGGGGTCGCGGACGTGGTGGAGGACGGCTGGGCCGACACGTTCGAGCGCCGCGCCGTCGATGTCGGCGGCGTCACGCGGAAGGACCGGGAGTTCGACCCGGCCGTCGAGCGCGACGGCGACGAGATAACGGTCTCCTACGCGCTCGTCGATATCAACGAGCGGCGCGGCGTCGACGACGCGGGCGCGCTGATCGACTTCGTCGAGGGGACGTACGTCCAGGGCGTGATTCCGGGGTACGAGTACACGGCACCCGTCTCGGACCTGCTCTCCGCCGCGCGACAGCAGGGCGGCGGCGGGCCGGTCTGAGGCCGATAGGGGGAAGTGTCGGCGGCCCGTACGGCGACCATGCTCGCGCTGTTCGGGTTCGGCAGCCTCCTCGCGCTGGTCGCGTTCCACACGTTCCTCGCCGGGGTCGCGACCCGGTTCTTCCGGATCCGGCTCTCGACCTCGTGGGGGTCCGTCGTGTACACGTTCGTGTTGACCCCGCTCCTGCTTCTCGTCTCGACGATCGTCTTCACCGGCGCGCTCGGGGTCGGCACCGGCATCAACGTCGGCAGCTCGACCATCCTGCTGGCGCTGACCGTCGGCCTCCCGCTGGCGCTGGGGATCGCGATCGACTACCTCTACGTCCCCTCGCCCGACGAGTACGAACTGCCCGACACGCGCTGAGGGCTCCGAAGGCGAGCGTTCAGCGGTCGACCAGATCCGCCACGACCTCCTCGACTCGCGCGATCACGTCCTCCGGCGCACGCGACGCGTCGACCCGGTGGAACCGACCCGGGTCGGCGTCGATCAGGCGCTCGTAGTTGTCGCGCACGGCAGCGAGGTAGCCGTCGCGTTCGAACTTGTCGGTGCGACCGGAGCGCTCGGCCGCGGTCTCGGGGTCCAGATCGAGGTAGATCGTCGCGTCCGGGGGGCGCGAGAACGCGCTGTGGATCCCCCGGACGTACTCCAACGGTCGCTGGACCCCGGCGTCGGCGCGCGCGAGCGTCGCGCCCTGATAGGCGAACCGCGAGTCCGAGTAGCGGTCGGAGATCACCAGATCGCCCGCCGCGAGCGCCGGCCGGACCGTCTCGGAGAGGTGGTTCGCGTGGTCGGCGGTGTACAGGAACAGCTCCGCGAGCGGGTCCGCGTCCGCGTCGGCCATCGAGCGTCCCACCGCCTCGCCGTACCAGCTGTCGGTGGGTTCGCGGGTGAACGTCGCGTCGGGGTACACGTCGTGGAGCGCCTCCCAGACCGTCGTCTTGCCGCTCCCGTCGATCCCCTCCAGCGTGATCAGCATGGTGGCGTTCCGCGGCGGCGAGGAATAAACGACCCGGGTCCGGCCGGGCGGTCGACTCCCGTCCCTTTCCGGGTGCGACGACCGCCCGCCCTTTTTAGTGACCCCTCCGCGAACGGCCGGCATGTTCGTCGACTCACGCAGGGCCGTCGACTCGCCGGTCCGTCGCGCGCCCGGGGGGAACGGATGGTAGCCGTCGCCGTCTCGCTCTCGCGGGTGGCGGCCGCGCTGATACTGGTCGTCCTCAACGGCTTCTTCGTCGCCTCGGAGTTCGCGTTCGTCAGGATCCGGGCCACGTCGGTCGATCAGCTGGTCGAGGAGGGGAAGGCGGGCGCGGAGACGCTCGGCGAGGTGATGACCAACCTCGACGATTACCTCGCGGCGACGCAGCTCGGGATCACGCTCGCGTCGCTCGGCCTCGGGTGGATCGGCGAGCCCGCCGTCGCGGCGCTCATCGAGCCCGTCCTCGGGCCGCTCCTGCCGGAGGGGGTGGTCCACCTCGTCGCGTTCGCGATCGGGTTCTCCTTCATCACGTTCCTCCACGTCGTCTTCGGCGAACTCGCGCCGAAGACCATCGCCATCGCGCAGGCGGAGCGGGTCTCGCTGCTGCTCGCGCCGCCGATGAAGCTGGCGTACTTCCTCTTCTCGCCCGGCATCGCGGTGTTCAACGGCACGGCGAACGCATTCACCGGCCTGATCGGCGTCCCCCCGGCCTCGGAGAGCGACGAGACGCTCGAAGAGCGCGAGATCCGGCGCGTGCTGGCGCGGGCCGGCGAGGCCGGCCACGTCGACGAGTCCGAGGTCGCCATGATCGAGGGCGTCTTCGAACTCGACGACACTGCGGCCCGCGAGCTGATGGTCCCGCGCCCCGACGTCGTCTCGCTGCCCGCGGACGCGTCGCTGGCGGCGGTCCGCGAGACGGTCCTCGACGCCGGCCATACCCGGTATCCCGTCGTCGACCGCGACGACGCCGACCGCGTCGTCGGCTTCGTCGACGCGAAGGACGTGCTGCGCGCGACCGCCGAGGGCGACGACGACGCGACCGCGACCGACCTGGCGCGGGAGATCCTCGTGGTCCCGGAGACGACGAGCGCGAGCGACCTCCTCGTCCAGTTCCGCGACGAGCGCCGCCAGATGGCGGCGGTGATCGACGAGTGGGGGGCGTTCGAGGGGATCGCCACCGTCGAGGACGTCGCCGAGGCGCTCGTCGGCGACCTCCGCGACGAGTTCGACGTCGCCGGTAGCCGCCACACGATCCGGCGGACCGGCGACCGGACGCACGAGGCAGACGGGTCGGTGGCGCTCGCCGACGTCAACGACGCGCTCGGGACCGACCTCAGCGGCGACGGCTACGAGACCCTGGGCGGGTACGTCCTCGACCGGATCGGGCGCTCGCCCGAGGTCGGCGACGCCGTCGAGGCGGCCGAGTTCGCCTTCGAGGTCACCTCGACCGACGGCGCGCGCATCTCGACGGTGCGGGTCACTCGGCGCGACGGCGCGGAGGGGTCGCCCGACGGCGGAGATGGGTCCGACGGCTCCGGCGAGTCCCCCGGCGACTCGGCGTAACCGCGCCTCGCTCCGCGGTCCGCGTCGCGCGCGTCCCGACCGGTGCGTCCCGCCGCGCGGACGCGAGCGCTTTTCACCCGCGGCCGCGACCGTGCCCGTATGTTCGACCGGATCTGCGTCCCCACCGACGGCAGCGACGCGGCCGCGGCGGCCTTCGAGCACGTCTTGGCGGTCGCCGCCGACCACGGCGCGACGGTCCACCTCCTCCACGTCGCGGACACCACCCGCGACAGCGTGACCCGGATCGGCGGCGACGTGGTGGACGTGCTGGAGCGAGAGGGCGAGTCGATCGTCGCGGACGCGGCCGCCCGCGCCGCGGAGCGCGGCGTCGAGGCGGAGACGGCGGTCCGGCAGGGCGGCGTCCCCGAGACGGTCGCCGCGTACGCCGCGGAGGTCGACGCCGACCTCGTCGCCATGTCCACGCAGGGCCGGCAGGGCGTCGAACGCCTCGTCGGTAGCACGACCGAGCGCGTCGTCCGCCGGTCGCTGGTGCCGGTGTTGGCCCTCCGGCCGGGCGACGATGAGGTGCCGTACCCGTACGAGGACGTTCTAGTCCCGACCGACGGCAGCCCGGCCGCGACCGCCGCGCTCGACCGGGTCCTTCCGGTCGCGGAGCGGGCGGGCGCGACCGTCCACGTCCTCTCGGTCGTCGACACCGGCGGGATCGGTATCGGGGACTACGTCGAGGCGGACGTCCTCTCCGGGTACGCGGACGACGCGGTCGCCGAGGGCGTCGAGCGCGTCGAGGCCGCCGGGCTGGAGGCGGTCGGAGCCGTCGAGGTCGCCTCCTCGGCCGCGCGCGGCATCGGGGCGTACGTCGACGACCCCGGCGCGGACCTCGTCGCGATGGGGACGCACGGCCGGACCGGCGCGGGTCGGTACCTGCTCGGGAGCGTCGCCGAGCGCACGCTCCGCACCGCCCCCGTTCCGGTGTTGACGGTCCCGGTCGGCGACGAGCAGTCGTCCGACTGATCGCGCCGTCGACGGCCGTCACTGCCCCCGATTTCGGGGGCGTCTGACGTCGCGGTAGGTTTACGGGCCTTCCACGTGACACGGATCGTATGAAAGTGCTGGTAGCCGGGGGGACCGGCTTCATCGGATCGTATCTCTGTCGCGCGCTCGCGGACGACGGCCACGCGGTGACCGCGCTCTCCCGTTCGCCCGGCGAGACGCCGGACGGCGTGACGGGCGTCAGCGGGGACGTGACTGACTACGACTCCGTCGCGTCGGCCGTCGACGGCCACGACGCGGTGGTGAATCTGGTGGCGCTCTCGCCGCTGTTCGAACCCGACGGCGGGAACCGCATGCACGACCGGATCCACCGCGGCGGCACGGCGAACCTCGTCCGCGCGGCGGAGGACGGGGGCGTCGACGGGTTCGTCCAGCTGAGCGCGCTCGGCGCGGACCCGAACGGCGACACCGCCTACATCCGCGCCAAGGGCGAGGCGGAGGAGATCGTCCGCGACAGCGACCTCGACTGGACCATCTTCCGTCCCTCGGTCGTCTTCGGCGAGGGCGGCGAGTTCGTCTCGTTCACCAAGCGCCTGAAGGGGATGTTCGCGCCGGGCGTCCCGCTGTACCCCCTCCCGGGCGGCGGGAAGACGCGGTTCCAGCCGATCCACGTCGAGGACCTCGTCCCGATGATCGCGGCCGCGGTGACCGACGACGAGCATGTCGGCGAGACCTACGAGATCGGCGGCCCGGAGGTGCTCACGCTTCGGCAGGTGACGGACCTCGTCTACGAGGCCGAACAGAAGGGCGTCACCATCGTCCCGCTCCCCATGCCGCTCGCGAAGGTCGGCCTCTCCGTCCTCGGCGCGGTCCCCGGGTTCCCGATGGGGGCGGACCAGTACCGGTCGCTGAAGTTCGACAACACGACCGCCGACAGCGACGTCGGAGCCTTCGGCGTCGACCCGGCTGACCTGACCACGCTCGGCGAACACCTCGGGATCCGATGACCGGGACCGCGAACGTGTCAACTGTCCTAATCTCAATGCTGGTAACGGCAACCGAAGGCTTATATACGAGATCACGTTCTGTTCATTTCAAACGCGGAGGGAGCACACGATGAAACTCGCAATGATCGGATTCGGCCAGGCGGGGGGTAAAGTAGTTGACAAGTTCTTGGAGTACGATAAGCGGACGGGCTCCGAGATCGTTCGAGCCGCGGCGGCGGTCAACACGGCGAAGGCGGACCTGATGGGGCTCGAACACATCGCCGAGGACCAGCGCGTCCTCATCGGCCAGTCGCGCGTGAAGGGCCACGGCGTCGGCGCGGACAACGAACTGGGCGCGGAGATCGCGGAGGAGGACATCGACGAGGTCCAGGGCGCGATCGACTCGATCCCGGTCCACGAGGTCGACGCGTTCCTCGTCGTCGCCGGACTCGGCGGCGGG
>NZ_AOJL01000019.1 GCF_000337035.1 Halorubrum coriense DSM 10284 | reverse complement strand
GACGTTCGTCCGCGAGGTGGACAACCTGATGGTGTTCGACAACGACGCCTGGCGGAAGACGGGCGAGTCCGTCCAGGGCGGCTACGAGGAGATCAACGAGGAGATCGTCCGGCGGTTCGGCATCCTCTTCGGGGCCGGCGAGATCCAGCAGGGACAGGAGGTCGCCGAGAGCGTCGTCGACTCCTCCGAGATCATCAACACGCTCTCGGGCGGCGGCGTCTCCACGGTCGGCTACGCCGAGGAGGAGGTCGAGGAGCGCTCCTCGGGCGGGCTGCTCTCGCGGCTCCGCGACGACGGCAACGACGAGGAGCTGGACAGCGCACACACCACGAACCGGATCACCAGCCTCGTCCGCAAGGCGGCGCTCGGCCGGCTCACGCTCCCCTGCGAGATCGAGGGCGCGGAGCGCGCGCTGCTCGTGCTCGCGGGCCCGCCGGAGTACCTCAACCGGAAGGGTATCGAGCGCGGGCGGAAGTGGCTCGAAGAGCAGACCGGCTCGATGGAGGTCCGCGGCGGGGACTACCCGTACCGCGGGGCCGGCTTCGTCGCGACGGTCATCCTGCTCGCGGGCGTCACGAACGTCCCGCGGATCAAGGAGCTCCAGCAGGTCGCCATCGAGGCGCAGGACAACTTAGACGAGATCCGCGAGGAGAGCGACGACAACCTCGACGAGCTCGTCAGCGACGACAGCGACGAGCTGGAATCCCTGTTCTAACCCCCTCCGATCCCCGCGATGGAGGTCATCGTTCCCTTTTC
>NZ_AOJL01000018.1 GCF_000337035.1 Halorubrum coriense DSM 10284 | reverse complement strand
GGGGGGGGGGAGCCGCGGGTCCTCGCCACCGACCCGGTGGACGTCGACCGGCCGGTCACCGTCGACGAGCGCCCGCTGACCGACGCCGTCAACGCGGCGCTGGACGCGCGGCTCGGGAGCGACGGCGAGCGGGGGCCCGACGAAGCCCCCGAGCGGGTCGCCGTCGTGATGGCGGACCTCGCGCTCGCGACTCCGGTCGCCGTCGACCGGCTCTTCGCGGCCGGCCGCGACGCCGACGTCGCCGTCGTCCCGGGTCGCGGCGGCGGGACGAACGCGTTCGTCGCCTCCCACCCCGACTTCCGCGTGGACTACCACGGCGCGTCCTACCTCGACCACCGCGAGATAGCGGCCCGGATCGGTGCGACGTTCGAGACGGTCGACTCGCAGCGGCTCGGCACCGACGTCGACGAGCCCGCGGACCTCGCGGAGGTCCTGATCCACGGCGAGGGACGGTCGGCGACGTGGCTCCGCGAGGCCGGCTTCGCGCTCGACGCCTCCGAGGGCCGCGTGACGGTCGCCCGGGAGTGAGCGCGCCGTAATCGCCGTCGCACTCGGGCGGCCGCTGACGTAACCGGATCCGGTATCGATTATGGATCCGCTACCGGGATCCTTTTTGAACGCCGACCGAGAGAGACGAGCGTGTTCGCCGGGGCCGACGAGTACGGGGTCGACGTCGCGATCGACGAACAGGCGGTCGAGCGGCTGCTCTCCGTCCGCCCGGGCGACGTCGACGTCGCCGACCGGCTCACCTTCGCGCGGAACGTCTTCGTCCCCCTCACCACGGCGTGTCGGTACACGTGTACGTACTGTACCTACTACGACGTTCCCGGGGAGGCGTCGCTCCTGTCGCCCGAGGAGGTGCGCGAGCAGTGTCGCGTCGGCGCCGACGCGGGCTGTACGGAGGCGCTGTTCACCTTCGGCGACGAGCCCGACGACCGGTACACGGAGATTCACGAGACGCTCGCCGAGTGGGGGTTCGACTCGATCCACGACTACCTCTACCGCGCCTGCGAGATCGCCTTGGAGGAGGGGTTGCTCCCGCACTCGAACCCCGGCGACCTGACCGAGTCGCAGTTCGCCGACCTCCGCGAGGTGAACGCGTCGATGGGCGTCATGCTGGAGACGACCGCCGACGTCGACGCGCACGCCGGCGGGCGACGGAAGACCCCCGGCCAGCGGCTCAACACGATCCGCGCGGCGGGCCGGCAGGGCGTCCCGTTCACGACCGGGATCTTGGTCGGGATCGGCGAGGGCTGGCGCGACCGCGCCGAGAGCCTGCTCGCGATCCGGGCCCTCCACGAGCGGTACGGCCACGTCCAAGAGGTGATCGTCCAGAACGTCGTCCCCAACGAGCGCTCGGACTTCCCGAAGCCGGACCTCGCGACGATGCGCCGGGTCGTGGCGATGGCCCGCGCCGCGCTCCCGCCGGCGGTGTCCGTTCAGGTGCCGCCGAACCTCTCGCCCGCGGCCGACCTCGTCGACTGCGGGATCGACGACCTCGGCGGGGTCTCGCCGGTGACGGACGACTACATCAACCCGGCGTACGAGTGGCCCGACCTCCGCGAACTCGAAGCGGTGGCCGACGCCGGCGGCGTCCCGCTCCGCGAGCGCCTCCCGACGTACGGCCGCTACCTCCCCGACGAGATCCGCCCGGCCGGGGTCGAGCCGACGCCCGAACCGGACGGCCGCGAGGCGTGGATCCCGCCCGCCGTCCGCGAGCGCATCGCGGCCGGGGACGTCCACGGGCGACGGCTGCGCGCGGTCGCCCGCGGCGACGGCCCGCTCGCCGTCCGGAGCGACTGACCCGCGCGTCCCGCTCACCGCGACGGCGGATCACGCCGACGGGGCCATCGCACCGCGACGGCGACGCGCGTCGACGGGGCCATCACACCGGGAGTAAACAACCGCGCTGCCAGTACCTTCTTTATATAGTCGCGTGAAAGGGCGGGTGATGTATCCCTTACAGGTCGACGCGGTCACGAACGCGGTCGACGTCGCGGCGATCGCGACCTCGGTCGTCGGGTTCGTCGCCGGGTTTCTGGCCGTGTTGCTGCTCGGCAAGTACGTCGTCATTCCGGGGCTTCGGCGGATCGTCAGATCGCGCGGATTCGACGAGGCGGTGGTGAGCCTCGGGACGAACGTGCTCAACGCCGTGGTCTGGGTGGCGGCGATCGCCATCGGCTTCGCCGTCGCCGGCTACGGCGGCTTCCTCTCGGCGTTCGCGGTGTTCGGCGGCGCGATCGCGCTCGCCGTCGGCTTCGCGGCGCAGGACCTCCTCGGCAACTTCGTCGCCGGCGTGTTCATCCTGAAGGACAAGCCGTTCGAGGTCGGCGACTGGATCCAGTGGGGCGGGGAGTCCGGCCGCGTCGAGGAGATCGATCTCCGGGTCTCCCGCGTCCGCACGTTCGACAACGAGCTGATCACGGTCCCGAACGGGGACCTCGCGAACAACGCGGTGACGAACCCGGTCGCGTACGACACGCTCCGCCAGAAGTTCGTCTTCGGGATCGGCTACGACGACGACATCGAGCGGGCGACCGACATCATCGTCGAGAAGGCCGAGGCCCACGCCGAGATCCTCGACGACCCGGGCGTCTCGGTCCGAGTCGTCGAGCTCGGCGACTCCGCCGTCGGGCTCCAGTCGCGCTGGTGGATCGCCGACCCCGACCGGGCCGACTTCGTCCGCGTGCGCTCCGAGTACGTCACCGCGGTGAAGGAGGCGTTCGACGACGCGGGCATCGACATGCCGTACGTCCACCGGCAGCTCACCGGGAGCGTCGAAGTGATCGAGGACGTCGCCGACGAGTAGGCCGCCGGTCCGCCCGCGGTCCTATCCGACCTCTTCCTCGGCCTCGCCCGCGTCGGGCCGGTACTGCCGGCTGACCGCCTGCCACCGGTTCGAGCGGAACCGGTAGCCGTTCAGCCCCGCCGGCACGAGCTTCTCCGCCACCAGCGCCGCGTAGAGGCCGCCGACGCCGAGCGGCGTGACGAGCCCGACCAGCGCGACGGGGAGCGCGAAGACGTACAGCCCCACCATCGACGCGAGGAAGGGCCAGCGCGTGTCGCCCGCGCCGCGGAGCGACCCCGTGATCGAACCGTCGACGCCGAGCGGCACCGCGCTCACCGCGGCGGCGACGACGAACGCCGCGGTCGCGCTCACCGCGGCCGGGTCGTCGACGAAGACGCCGGCGATCGGCGTGGCGGCGGCGATCACCGCGGTCGACGCGAGCACGTAGACGACCGCCGACAGCGCGATCACGTCGCGGCCGTACGCGGTCGCGATCGACTCCTCGCCCGCGCCGAGCCGCTGCCCGACGAACGTGCTCGCGGCGATGGAGAACCCCCAGCTGAAACTGCCGAGCAGCGCCCTGACCCGGCGGCCGACCTCCAAGGCGGCGACGACCGCCTCGCCGAACGACGACGCGATCCACAGCAGCGGGAAGACGACGACCCCCTCGGCGACGCGCCGCGCGATGAGGGGCGCGGACACCCGGAGGAGCTGTCGGGTCAGCCCGGCGTCGAGCCACGGGCCCGAGCGCCCGACCGGGACCGGGGACGCGCCGCGGCCGAAGTACGACCGCCCGGACATCCCCCACGCGAGGACGAGCCCGACGGCGGCGATGGAGACGGCGGTGCCGAGCCCCGCGCCGAACACGCCCAAGCCGGCGCCGAGGACGAGCCACGTCGTGAGGACGACGTTCAGTATCGCGCCGCCGGCGCGCGCGACCATCGGCGTACGGGTGTCGCCGACGCCGGCGTACGTCCGGCTGGCGATCATGTTGAAGAACTCGAAGGCGAGCGCCGGCGCGGTGACGACGAGGTAGGTGGTCCCGGCGGACAGCGCCGCCCCTTCGCCGCCCACGAGCGCGATCAGCCGCTCCGCGCCGAGGACGTACCCCGCGACGATGGGCGCGACGAGCAGCGCGGCCACGATCAGCGACTGCTTGACGACGAGCCCCGCCCGGCCGCGCTCGTCGCCGCCGTAGTTCTGCGAGACCAGCGAGACGGTGCCGCCGGCGAGCCCGATGGAGACGAACTTCGCCAGCTGCCAGTACGCGAACGCGAACCCGAGCCCGGCGACCGCCGACACCCCGACCGCGTAGCCGATCACCGCGAGGTCGACGGTGTTCTTCGACATGATCGCGAACCCGGTCACGATCCGGGGCCACGCGAGCCCCATCGTCTCGTCGAGCCGCGATCGGTCGATGACGCCGGCCCGGTCGAGCGCGTCCGCGACCGCCGCGGCGACGTGAGCGAGAAGCTTCCGAAGCCGGGATAGCATTGAAACGCGGTACGGGACGGGTCGGCTTGTGTCTGTCCGTCCGACCTCGTCTCCGGAGTCCGCCCGCGCTCGGAGCGCAACCGTTTTCACCGAATCACCGCGACACATCACGCATGAATATCACCGAGTGGCGAACGTACCTCGTCACGGCGGCGGAGCGGTCCGCGGGCCGGTCGACCGCCGAGGTCGTCGCGGCCGCGCTCGACGGCGGCGTCGACGTCGTCCAGCTCCGCGACAAGGGCGTCAGCGATCGCGAGCGATACGAGACGGGACTCCGAGTCCGCGAGCTGACCGCGGCGGCGGCGGTCCCGCTGCTCGTGAACGACCGGATCGACCTCGCGGCCGCGATAGACGCGGACGGGGTCCACCTCGGGCAGTCGGACCTCCCGGTTGCGGTCGCCCGCGACCGGCTCGGCGAGTCGGCCGTCGTCGGCGTCTCGGCCTCGACGGTCGACCAGGCGCGCGAGGCCGAGGCCGCGGGGGCCGACTACCTCGGCGTCGGGGCCGTCTACGGCACCGACTCGAAGGACGTCTCCGGCGACCGGGACGGGATCGGGACCGAGCGGATCGCCGCGGTCGCGGACGCGGTCGACCTTCCGGTGGTCGGGATCGGCGGCATCGACGCGAGCAACGCCGCGCCCGTGGTCGAGGCCGGCGCGACGGGCGTGGCGGCGCTGTCGGCGATCACGGCCGCGTCGGACCCGACGGCGGCGACCGAGGCGCTGCGGGCGGCGGTCGCGGAGTGAGCCGACGCGGCCGCTCTCGGAGGCAGAGCGGGTGCCGACGCCCGGGGCCGGTCCGCGACGCCGTCAGTCCTCGCGCTCGTACTCGGGCGCGAACAGCCGCGCGGACATCGGGGCCGGGTCGCCCTCGGTGACGTTGTACGCCGAGAAGTCGGTGACGCCCGCCTCGTGGAGCAGGTCCTCGTCGTAGAAGCTGTTCCCCGTACACTCCGCCGGATCGCGCGCGAGGATCTCGAGGACCGCGTCGGAGACGACCTCGGGGGTCCGCCAGTCGTCTTCGGTCCCGAGCCCGAAGTAGCGCGTCGCGCGGGTGTCGATGGTCGTCACCGGCCAGAACGTGTTACAGCCGACGTCGTCGCTCGCCAGCTCCTCGGCGAGCGAGAGCGTGATGAACGACATGCCGAGCTTCGACCACGCGTACGGCGCCTTCCCCGGCGAGCGGTCGGTGGTGACCGGCGGGGCGTTCGTCAACAGCCACGCCTCGTCGAGGTCCGCGAGGTGGTCGGCGAAGGCGTGCGCGACGAGGTGGGTCCCGCGGACGTTCACGTCCGTCAGGAGGTCGAACCGGTCCGCCGGCAGGTCGGCGACGTTCGCCAGTTGGATGGCGCTCGCGTTGTTGATCACGATATCGATCTCGCCGAAGTGATCGATCGCCTCCTCGACGACCGCCTCGACGCGGTCCTCGTCGCGGAGGTCGAGTTCGAGCGCGAGCGCTTCCGGGCCGCGCTCGCGCACCTCCCGGGCCGTCTGCTCGATCGACCCCTCCAGCTCGGAGTCGTCCGCGTCGGTCGTCTTGCCCGTCGAGACGACGTTACAGCCCTGGTCGGCGAGCGCGAGCGCGATCCGCTTGCCGATGCCGCGAGTCGTTCCGGTGACGAACGCCGTCGAGTCAGAGAGGTCTGGGTCCGCGAGTGGCATACCTCCCGTTCGACCGACCGCGGGATAATTCTCGGTGTTGCGGAGGCGGTATCACCGCGGTCGCCGCGTCGACTACCGCGTCGCCGTCTTCCACTCCCGCAGCCCGATCCGGCCGCCGTTCAGCTCCTCGGCCGGGGCCTCGGTGGCGGCCCAGACGAACAGCGGCGCGACGCTCTCGGGGTCGCGGGCGCGCTCCTTCCCGGTGAGGTCCGTGGCGACGAGGCCGGGGTCGACGACCCCGACGGTCGCGTCGAGGTCGGCGGCGAAGCCGCGCGCGACCGCCTCGGCGGCCGCCTTCGAGACCGCGTACGCGCCCATCCCGGGCTTGGACTCGGCCGCGACCGCGCCCGACGGCACGACGACGCGCGCGTCGTCGGCGAGGTGGGGGACCGCCTCGGTGACGGTGGCGAACACGCCGCGCGCGTTCGTCCGCATCGTGTCGTCGTAGTCCGCGTACGTGATCTCGGTCGTCGGCCGCTCCCCCGGCGCGCCGTGGAACACGCCGGCGTTCGCGAACACGACGTCGATCGGGCCGGCCTCGCGGGCGGCGCGCTCGAAGAAGCGTTCGAGGTCGAACTCGTCGCGCACGTCGACGCGGTCTCCCCACGCGGTGCCACGCTCGGCGTCGCCGGCTGTGTCCGCGTCGCCGTCGGCTGTGTCCGCGTCGCCGTCGGCCTCGGCTCCGTCGTCCGGGTCGTCGTCCGCGCCGTTCAGCGCCGCGACGGTCCGATCGACCCCGTCGCCGTCGCGTCCGGAGACGGCGACGAACGCCCCCTCGTCGACGAACGCCTCGGCGACCGCTCGGCCGATCCCGCTCGTTGCGCCGGTGATCGCGACCGTCAGATCCATGTGTCGACTGCTACGCGCGTCGGCGACTTAGTGGTATCCACTCGGCGGGACGCCGGCGGTCGACCGCGCCTCCACGTCGTCGCGGCGGACCGCCGCGCCGCCGTCTCGACCCCCGCCGACCGAACGTGTCAGGGACTCTCCCGCGACGCGTCTGACCGGATTTATACCGGAGCCGTCCCTAGGATCGTGTATGGACGTGGTCCCGGACATCGACGGCGTTGCCGACGAGTCCGTCGTCGTTATCGGCGGCGGATTCGGCGGGCTCTCGACGGCCTGTTACCTGGCTGAGGCCGGCGCGGACGTCACCCTGTTGGAGAAGAACGAGCAGCTCGGCGGCCGCGCCAGCCGGCTCGAAGTCGACGGCTTCCGGTTCGACATGGGGCCGTCGTGGTACCTGATGCCGGACGTCTTCGAGCGGTTCTTCGGCCACTTCGGGCGGTCGCCCGACGAGTTCTACGAGCTGGAGCGGCTCGACCCGCACTACCGCGTGTTCTGGAAGGACGGCGATCAGGTCGACGTGCTACCCGAGCGCGAGAAGAACAGGGAGATATTCGAGTCGTACGAGCCGGGCGCGGGCGAGGCGTTCGACGCGTACCTCGAGGAGTCCGAGCGGACCTACGACATCGGGATGGAGCACTTCGTCTACGAGGACCGCCCGCGGCTCCGCGACTACGTGGACAGGGACGTGATGCGCTACTCGTGGGGGCTCTCGCTGCTGGGCAAGATGCAGGGGCACGTCGAGGACTACTTCGACCACCCGAAGCTCCAGCAGCTGATGCAGTACACGCTCGTGTTCCTCGGCGGGTCGCCGACGAACACGCCGGCGCTGTACAACCTGATGAGCCACGTCGACTACAACATGGGCGTCTACTACCCCGAGGGCGGGGTCGGCGCGGTCGTCGACGGCATCGTCGAACTCGCCGAGGAGCTCGGCGTCGACTTCGTCACCGACGCCGAGGTGACGGGGATCGAGGGCCGGTACGGCGCGTTCGCGGTCGACACCGAGGGCGGCGAGCGCTACCTCGCCGACCGCGTCGTCTCAGACGCCGACTACGCGCACACCGAACAGGAGCTGCTGCCCGAGCGCAAGCGCCAGTACACCGAGGAGTACTGGGAGTCGCGGACGTACGCGCCCTCCGCGTTCCTGTTGTACCTCGGCGTCGAGGGCGACGTGCCGGACCTCGAACACCACACGCTCGTCCTCCCGACCGACTGGGAAGGGCACTTCGAACAGATCTTCGACGACCCCGAGTGGCCCGACGACCCCGCCTACTATCTCTGCGTGCCGTCGAAGACCGACGACACGGTCGCGCCGGAGGGCCACAGCAACCTCTTCGCGCTGGTGCCGATCGCGCCCGGGCTGGCCGACACGCCCGAGATCCGCAACCGCTACCGCGACCTCGTGATCGACGACATCGCGGAGAACACCGGCACCGACCTCCGCGGCCGGGTCGTCGTCGAGGAGACGTTCTCGGTCGACGACTTCGCGGACCGGTACAACAGCTACGCGGGCAGCGCGCTGGGGCTGGCGCACACGCTCACGCAGACGTCGCTACTGCGCCCGTCGCACACCTCCGACGCGGTCGACGGGCTCTACTTCACGGGGTCGACGACCACGCCCGGGATCGGCGTCCCGATGTGTCTCATCAGCGGACAGCTGACCGCGGAAGCGATGGGCGACGACGACGTGTGATCTCCGCCGTGAGCGACCAGAACCGATCCGCAGAGGACGGACAGAGCCCGCCCGCCGAAGGGGACCGACACCGGTCCGCCGGGAGCGAGGGGCTCCGGTACCTGCTGGTGCTGTCGCGGCCGCGCTTCTGGCTCTACCTCGCCGGTCCGGTCGCGGTCGGGGTCACCTACGGCATCGGCGACGTGAGCGAGCTGTTCACGCCCGTCACGCTCGCGCTCGCGGGGTACTTCCTCGTGCCGGCCAACGTGTTCCTCTACGGCGTCAACGACGTGTTCGACGCCGATATCGACGAGCTGAACCCGAAGAAGGAGGGGCGCGAGGCGCGGTGGCAGGGGAGCCGGCTCGTGGTCGCCGCCGTCGTCGCGTCCGGCGCGCTGGGGCTCGCGACGCTCGCGATCACGCCCCGCGTCGCGTGGCCGTACCTGCTCGGCTTCCTCCTCTTGGCGGTCGGGTACAGCGCGCCGCCCGCGCGGTTCAAGACGACGCCGTTCCTCGACTCGCTGTCGAACGGGCTGTACGTCCTGCCCGGCGCGGCGGCGTACGCGACCGTCGCGGGGGCGCATCCGCCGGTCGCCGCGATCGCCGGCGCGTGGCTCTGGACGATGGGGATGCACACGTTCTCCGCGATCCCGGACATCGAGCCGGACCGCGCCGCGGGGATCGACACGACCGCGACGCTGCTCGGCGAGGGGCGGACGTACGCGTACTGCTTCGCGGCGTGGACCGCCGCGGCCGGCGCGTTCTGGCTCGTCGACGCCCGCCTCGGGGCGCTTCTCGGCGTGTACCCGCTGTTCGTCGCGTGGGTCGCGCGCTCGTCGGTCTCGGTCGACCGCGCCTACTGGTGGTTCCCGGCGCTGAACACCGTCGTCGGCACGCTGCTGTCGATGGGCGGCCTCTGGCGGGTGTACCCGCTCTGGGAGGCGTTGCCGTGAGCGACGGCGACGGCGCGGGGTCGACGGGGACGACCGCCGCCGCGACGACCGGCTCGCGGCTCGACGCGCTCCGCGAGCGCGCGCCCGACACGCGGACCGAGGCGGAGGCGCTGCTCGACCGGCTCGTCCGCGAGAACCGCTTCACCATCGCGGTCGTCTTCCCGCTCGTGGGGGCGCTCGCGCTCGTCGGCAGCGCCGAGGGGTGGGTGCCCGAGCCGTTCGCGTTCCACCCGTGGTTCGTCCTGTTCGGCGTGATCGTGATGCGCTCGCCGCTCGTCGTCGGCGTGCTGCCGACGGTCGACCGCCGCGCGCTCGGCTGGATCGGCGTCCTGACGGCGTACACGTACCTCATCGAGGGCGTCGGCGTCGCGACCGGGTGGCCGTACGGCGAGTTCGCGTACACCGTCGACCTCGGGCCGATGCTCGGGGGCGTGCCGGTGGCGCTCCCCGTCTTCTTCATCCCGCTCGTCATGAACGCCTACCTGCTGTGTCTGCTCCTGCTCGGGCCGCGCGCAGACGGCGTGTGGGTCCGACTGGCGACGGTGATCCCCGTCGTCGTCGCGATGGACGTGGTGTTGGACCCCGGCGCGGTGTCGCTCGGCTTCTGGAACTTCGGTGGCGGGGCGTTCTACGGCGTCCCCCTCTCGAACTACGCCGGGTGGGTGCTGTCGGCGGTCGTCGCCGTCGTCACGCTCGACCGCGCCTTCTCTGCGGCGGGGATCCGCGAGCGCCTCCGGGACTGCGAGTTCATGCTCGACGACATGGTGAGCTTCGTGATACTCTGGGGCGGGATCAACCTCTGGTTCGGAAACCTCCTGCCCGCCGCGGTCGCGGCCGCCTTCGGCGTCGGCCTCGTCCGCGCCGACCGGTTCGACACGCGGCTGTTCACCGAGTGGCGACGGTCGTGAGCGGTCGCGGCCCCGGGGGGCTTCGGCGCGGATCCGATCCGAGTCGCCGCCGGCCGACTCGGCTGCCCTTATATACCGGGGGATCTTCCTTTCGAGCGTGATCGACGGCGGCAATCGCAGCGGACGACCGGACCGGGAGGAGCGACGACGATGAGCAGCCTCGCAATCGAGTACGGCGACCACGAGGGGGTGTGCGAGGTCGTCGACCGACTGACGTACTGCGCCGAACACGTCAGCGTCTCCTTCAGCGGGTGGGAGGAACCGCACGTGAAGGGCCCGGGGCTGTACTTCGCCGTCATCGGCGACAGCGACTACGGCGCGTACGCGGACCCGATGGGAGACAACCGCTGGCCGCGGGACACCTGTCCGTCCGTCTTCGACGGGGACGCGCTCGCGGCCGCGGCCGAGTCGGTGAGCGTCGCGGAGGACGGCGGCGTCGTCGTCGCGGTCGACGGCGAGATAGAGACGCAGATGGTCCGCTTCCGCGACCTGGGCACCCGCGACGAGGAGGCCGACCTGGTCGACGACGTGAGCTACGAGCCGTGGATGGGGTCGCGACACATGAGCGCCATCGAGACCTCCGTCCGCCCGGAGGTCGTGGCGACGGTTACCCTGAGCGAGGAGACCGGCCGCGTCAGCGTCTTCCGCGACGGCGAGGCGAACAGCATGCGGCGCGAGGAGATCGGCGGCCACTGGCGCGGCGAGTAGCCCGCCCTCTCGCCCGGGGCCCGCTCCCGACGCTCTCGACGCGCTCGACGCGCCTGGCCCGGCTATTCTCTCCGCGCGCGGCGCTCCCGGAGTCCGACGCCGAGGCCCCATTGTTAAGCCGTGGCCGGGCGAACGGCGACGCATGTACGACGACATCCTGGTGCCGACCGACGGGAGCGAGGCGGTCGACCGCGCGCTCGACCACGCGGTGCGACTCGCGACCGACCACGGCGCGACGGTCCACGCGCTGTACGTCGTCGACCAGCGCGTCACCACCGCCAACTCCGGCGACCTCCACGACGAGGTCGTCGCGGACCTCGAAACGCAGGGCGAGGCCGCGGTCGGGGCGGTCGCCGACGCGGCCGCCGAGGCGGGGATCGACGCCGAGACACACGTCGTCCACGGGACGCCGGACGCCGAGATCGTCGCGTACGCCGACGAGGCCGGCATCGACGTGATCGTGATGAGCCCGGAGGGGAAGTCGCCGCGCGAGCGGATCCGGTCGCTCGGGAGCGTCTCCGACCGCGTCGCCGACGACGCGTCGGTCCCGGTGTTCCTCATCAAGTGAGCCGGCCGGCGGCGACGGGCCGCGCTCCGCCGCCGGCGCTCCGACCGAATTAGGTGGGTCCGGCCGCGACCCGTCGACATGGAACTCACCGTCCTCGGGTCCGGCAGCGCGATGCCGGTCCCCGACCGCGCGCAGGCCGGCTACCTCCTCGCCGACGGCGACCGGTCGCTCCTCGTCGACTGCGGTAGCGGCGTCCTCCAGCGGCTGGCGGGCACGGACGTCGGCTACGAGGGCGTCTCGACGGTCCTGCTGACCCATCACCACCTCGACCACGTCGCGGCGCTCCTCCCGCTCCTGAAGGCGCGCTGGCTCGCCGGCGAGGAGCACTTGGAAGTCGTCGGGCCCGCGGGCACGAAGTCGCTCGTCGACGGCCTGCTCGACGTTCACGACTACCTCGACGGGCGGATCGACCTCGCCGTCCGCGAGGTGTCGACCGCGCGCCCGTTCACCGCGGGCGGGTTCGTCGTCGCCGCCCGCGAGACGCGCCACTCGATGGACGGGTTCGCCTACCGCTTCTCGCCGCCGAGCGCCGACGAGCCGCCCGCCGACGGGCCGGTAACGCTCTCGGGCGACACCGAGGCGTTCGCGGGGATGGCGCGGTTCGCGGACGGGGCCGACCTCCTCGTCCACGACTGCTCGTTCCCGGACGACGTCGACGTGTCGAACCACCCGACGCCGACGAGCCTCGGCGAATCGCTCGCGGGGGCTCAGGTCGGGACGCTCCTACTCTCGCACCTCTACCCGCACACCGGTGGTCGCGAGCGCGAGATGGCGGAGCGCGTCCGCGAGGCGGGCTTCGACGGCGAGGTCCGAGTCGCGGCCGACGGGCTCCGCCTGTCGCTGTGACCGCCCGAGCGTAACCGGAGCCGGCCGATTTCACGGCCGCCACGTAACCGAGAGGCGTTACCTACCCGCACGAACGACCCGGGTATTTAACCGCGCGTAGCGGTTTCGACCGGGCATGGCCGCCCCACTCGCGGACGACTTCGGACGGGAGGTGACGGGGGTGCGGATCTCGCTCACCGACCGGTGTAACTTCGACTGCGTCTACTGTCACAACGAGGGGTTAGGCGACACCCGCGGGCCGATGGAGCCGAGCGACGCGGAGATGAGCGCCGACGACGTGGTCCGCTTCCTAGAGGTCGTCGAGGGGTACGGCGTCGACGCGGTGAAGTTCACCGGCGGCGAGCCGATGCTCCGGCAGGATCTGGAGGAGATCATCGAGCGCACGCCCGACTCGATGGAGACCTCGATGACGACGAACGGGACGTTCCTCCCCGGGCGCGCCGCGGACCTGAAGGCGGCCGGCCTCGACCGCGTCAACGTCTCGCAGGACGCGCTCGACCCGGACGACTTCGCCGAGGTGACGAAGTCCGGCGCGTACGAGCAGGTCCTCGAAGGCGTCAAGGCCGCGGTCGACGCCGGGCTCGACCCCGTGAAGCTCAACATGGTCGTGTTCACGCACACCGCGGGCTACGTCGAGGAGATGGTCGAGCACGTCGCGGACAACGACGGGCTCCAGCTCCAGCTCATCCAGTACATGCCGGAGCTGACCGGCAGGCCGGAGTGGAACGTCGACATCGGGCGCGTTCACGACTGGCTCGCCGAGAAGGCCGACCGGGTCGAACACCGCGAGATGCACGACCGGAAGCGCTACTTCGTCGGCGAGGCGAGCGACGACGAGACGGGCGGCATGGTCGAGATCGTCGACCCCGTCGAGAACGAGGAGTTCTGCGCCAACTGCGGCCGCGTCCGCGTCACCCACGAGGGGTACCTGAAGGGCTGTCTCAACCGCAACGACGACCTCCGGTCGATGGGCGAGATGACCCGCGCGGAGATCGCGGAGACGTTCGAGGACGTGGTGGCGAACCGCGTGCCCTACTACGGCGAGTACCTCGTCGAGGGCGACGACGGCGAGTACGAACTGAACGAGAAGTACCTCGGGACGCCGCCGGCGGCGGACTGATCCGTTTTATTCCAAGTACGACGATTGCGTAGGCACCGAGCGAAATGAACGTCGCGTGCTGGACGGTCAGCGCGTAGTTGAGCTAGGTGACCATCGCCTCGGAAATCCCGCCGAACTGGTAGAGTCCAGCGAGTACGAACACGACCGACAGCAGCGCGGGGAGCGTCCGCAGGTGGGTGTAGTCCGAGAGCGTGTCGGACATCGAACGCGAGTACGACGACGCCATCAGTCACCACCCGGGAAGGAGACCATCGTCGGGTTGTAGTCGTGCGTAGAGCCGTCGTCGCGTTCGAGGGTCACCTCTTCGGTGTCCATCGCGATCCAGATGTTTTCGCCGACCTCGATGCGGTCCTGCGCAGCTGCGCGCTTAACGTCGTCTTTGTCGAAATATCGGACGACTCCGCGGCTCTCGTCCTTGATCTTCAGGCGGTACCAAGGGCCGTACTCTCCCTCTCCTTCGGTCAGGTCGAGCACGAGACCATCTAGTATGTCGCCGGGGCCAAGTTCCACCGTGGGAATATCAGACTCCGGCGACTCTCCTTCAAACTGTTCGTAACCGTCAGGCGGCGTCGGTCTTTTAGTCGACATCTCCAACTGTTAGTAGACATAGAATTCGCGTATAATAACATCCTAAGCGAAGTGAAAGTAGTCAGACGGCAGTGGTTCTAGCGAAATCCATGGAACCTAATTTATCCTACATTACTCCCCGTCAACAGAGGGAGTCACGATCCACACGGCACGAGAAAATTTTGCTCTTCGCATAGAACTACTGATATAAAATTTCGGGTGGATTACGAACAAAACACCTGTGTGGCATAGACTTTATTCTCATCTGTGAGATTAACTCCTACGCCTGTTTCTGACCACTTCTGTCGAAGAAGGTTCTCGCGGTGCGGTGGGGAGTTCATCCACTGTGTGACAAGTGATTCAGCGAGATCTTCTTCATCGCTAATGTACGTTTCACCCTCTGCGGTATCTACTTTTTCTTGATACCACGTTTGTGCTACATTCTCCCCACTAGCGTCACAGCCTGCCATAGAGAGCCGTTCCTCTGTGGTAGAGTCGGAGAAATCGTGTGCCAACTCATCGCGATTGACCATGTCTTCGCTGTGTAATCTGGCTTGTTCTTGTAGGCTCGCAGACGACGAGAGATTGCCTAACCCGCGCTCAGCTCGACGCTCGTTAATACCTTCTCGTACAAGCCTCTCCACTTGCTGTTCGTTTATGTCTGCGGGACCAGTCACATTTGCGGCGGCATCGGCCAGAGGTGAAGCCAGTTCTTCAGGCGAGGTATCAATTGGTCCAATCCCAACTTGCCCAGCGAGTAGCACAATGATGCCAAGTATTAGTATGAACTTTGTCGCACTCCACATACTCGTCAATGGATACCGATACACCATCTTCGCTGAGGAAATTAGTTTAGAAGCTATCGCCATTGGCGCACCGAGTAGAGACGAAGATACATTTTTAGCCCTACTCAAACTGGTACCTTCAGATTCTGATTCTTGGGTTGGTGCTGAACTACCACGAACCACAGATCCATCTGGTGCGACATCGGGAGAAGTTGTATCGCGCGTAGTGACTGGGGAACTGCTTACTGTTTCTTGCGTAGGTGAATCAGAGCAGTCGGCCCGGTGGTCGGCAAGATGCTCGCCGCAAAAGGTGCTTTCGCAGTTTGGACACCCCGCTGCCTCATGTTCATACAGTCGTTTCCCGCATGTTTTACATTCGGCTGTCGGTTTGGCAGATTCGTCGGCTGGATGCGTAGTGGCGCGACCTTCTGAGCCTGACTCTTCGACATTGGACAGCCGGAACTCATCTTTAAACCAAGGCTCAGCGTCCTTGTCTGCCTCACGTTTTAATTCCTGTTCCGCCTGTTCAATCTTGAGTTGATGACAGTTATGAGATTCAGGTAGCCGATGCTCTGTACAAAAGTCACGGCCGCATCGCTTACACGTGTACGGGAGACTATCGAACTCGCGACCGCAGTGGTCGCACGCCATGAAACCAATGTATTTTGAATGACGTATAAGTTTGTTCCATAGCGATATAGCGCCATTCAGATAGGCTTGAATCGTATACTGAGGTAATATTGTTCGTAGATCTGGCTTGAAACACACTCGTCGGCCGCGTTCTCAACAATATCAGATTGGATTTTGTGGATTCAAAAGATGACCTGACCACCTCTAGTAGTGGATCACCGCTCTCTCGAGTGGATCATACAAGCCCGTCGTTCATTCCGATCCATAGCAGGGTTAGAAGCATGATAGTCCTCTACGATGAGAAGACGGTCAACAACTTCCGGATCTGTAATTCCGTTGTTCACAAATCTGGCTGCGATAGTTTTGGGATCGTGGCTCGCAACCTCTGTACGAGCGCTGCGGAAAATCTCTCCTTGTGCGAGGTCGTTCGCGAGCCGAGTTTTCTGGATAACATTCTTTATCGGCAATTCTAGAGCCACCATATCGACGCCGCCACCGCCGGGTTCGTGTTCGTTCCCGTCGCGGTCGACGATCGCTTTCAGCTCGTAACCGAACTCAGGTTCCGTCGAGCGTCGGTCGAAGGCTTCGGATTTAGGTTCGATTTGACCGTTCAGTATCTCGCCGACGAACTCCTTGTAAGACGGGTCGATGTTCAGATGCGCCAGCATCGCCGGCAGAGAAACATCTCTGCCGTGAACGTCGAGATAGTCCTGGACGCGGTCACGGATCACCGTCTTTTCGAGCGATTCTCCGTAGGACCACGCGCTGTCAGCGCTCGGCCACCGTTCGGCGAGAGATAGATCGCGCCCTGTTTCCGGCACTGGCGCAGCTGCGTCAGCAGCCCACCGGAGATCTTCGTCGAGCGCAGGTTCAGTTTCGGGCGGACCGTCGAGCTGGTCTTGGTCGACAGTCCAAGGCGATCCGCAGCAAGAGCAAACGACGTCAGCGCCGCGACCATCGTCCCACCGAATGCGCTCGCCGTGAGCGTCGACCTGTCCAGATTCTTCGTTTTCTGCGCGCTGTTCGCACCGATCGGCGCGGATAGCCTGATTCACAGTCTGCGAGCGGGTGGTCCGCTGGCGAGCCGCCGACCAGTAGACAGCTCCCCAAGCGATGTACTCGATCGGTTTGTCAGACGAATTCTCGGTGGTTCGATAAACGGAATCCGAATAGCGGCTGCTAAACTGATCTATCAATCTACGAGTGGAGGGCTCTTCGAAATCGTCACACGTGGTTTGAATTACAACGCAGCAACCGACAGTTTCGGAGCGATCACGGTGGGATTCGAATCAAAATCAGACGTGCTCGCTCGCTTCGCTCGCTGCGCGCGACTGATTGGGTTCGAATCCCCTGCGTGCCGGTTCGCTCGTCGCTTCGCTCCTCGCTGTACGGGCACGGTGGGGTTTGGCGATACCGGGAACTGCGGCGTAGGGTTCGGGGTTCATAGGTCGGGGAGGAAGTCGCTGCGTTGTTCTGCCTGTTCACGGTCCGACCGCCGGTCGTAGTGACGACTCAGAATATCCTCGCTCGCGTTCAGTCGGTCCTGGACGATGCGGCGCGGAACGTCCTCGCGGCGGTAGTAGGTTACCCGACCGCTCCGCACGTCGTGAGGAGATCGCGACGACGGACACTTGCTCGCGTGGTCGATGTCGACCGCTTCGCAGCTGTCGATATCTCGATCGTGCGGGCAGCCCTCGCCGCGCCAGCACGGACGGGTCACCCGATAGAGCGTCTTCCGAAACGTGTTGGCCACGGGTCGACCGTACCTGGTCGTTAGCAGCGGGTCACGACCGTACTCGTCGGTCACGTCGTCACGGTGATACTCGATGTAGTCCTCGATGAACCGAGCGGTCTTCTGACTGATACGGTTCCAGCGAGTACCCGACTCGTGATTCTTGAGCGGAGTCCCCGTCTCCGGACGATGGACGAAGTGAACCGCCGGACCGGAGAAACGGGGATGCGTCCCGTCAAGGTCGCAGTCGTCGAGGTCGAGGCTGCGGATCGCACCGCTCCGGGCTCCCGTCTCCCACAGGAGGAGGAGAACGACGTGATCGCGAGACGCCGGCTGTGCGCTTTCGAGGTAGTCTAGTATCTCGATAGTGCGCTCGGGCTTGAGCGTGGTATCGGACACGTCCTCCCCGTTCTTCATCGTCGGGAGGGTGAGCTGTTCGTACAGGTTCGGATCGACAGCGTCGATGTCGCCGGCGAACCGGAGGAAGCGGCGAAGCGTCGCCAGCTGGCTCTTGAGCGTGACGAGCTTGATCGGCTCGCGTCCGTCGCCCTTCCCCTCTCTCCGCCAGGTCCGGAATCGGTAGAGGTCCCGGCCCGAGAGTCCGTTCAGGTCCTCGATATCTTCCTCGTCGCAGAACTGGATGAATGACTGGAGTCGATAGTGCTCGCTCCGGCGGGTGGACTCCGAGTGTTCGTCCTCCATCGCGCTGTGGAACATCTCCACGGCGTCGACCGGAGCGATCGGTTCGAGATCGTCGCTCACAGGAATCCCTCCGGAGCGTCGAGGATCGGGTGGTCCGGGTGGTTCTCAGCGAAGTGATCGAGGTAGCCCGCGACCTGTCGCGCGTACCGAGTGAACCCGTCCGGCGGCTCGGGTTCGATCCGGGACTCACAGACCGGGCAGGTGGAGAGGTCCCGATCGGAACTGGCGTTCAAACGGGCTCACCCCAGTTCTCCGTGAGGTCGGCCCAGCAGTCCGGACACATCGCGAAGTCTTCGAGCCGGTTCCGATCGTCGACGGACCGATGCTCACCCTGGATCCAGACGTGCGCGTCGTCCGGTTCGAACCGGGACCGGCACTCGGCGCAGTAGAGCGTCGTCATCGCGCGCCCCCGTCGAGGTCGTGATCGTACGGTCCGGTCTCAGTGAGGAGTTGGACCTGGTCGCGTTCAAGGAGTGCGTCGGTCTTCTGGTCGCGCAGCTCGTGGAACACGCCGTCGGCGTCGTCGTGGCGCGCGCAGAGCTGACACCAGAAGTGGTGATTCGTCGGTTCCCACGTTCGGTGGCCGCGGGGACAGAGGAACCGCCACCGATCAGCGTCGTCTTCGATCCGCACAACTTCTCTCGGAGGCATCACCTCACGCCGACGAGGTCGGGTATAAAAGGAGAAATCCTTGTACGGGGAGTGAAACTGAAAGTAAAGCGGAGCGAGCCCGCTGGTTGTCGCGCGATCACGTTCGTCGTGGCGGGATTGAATACCCCTGGCCGTGTTTACTGACATGGCTTTCGTGCCTGATTCACGGAAGCCCGTCCGGACCTGCTGTCACTAGCAGCGAGGTCCGGTTTGTGGCTTA
The DNA here is from genome assembly GCF_000337035.1 of Halorubrum coriense DSM 10284. GTDB lineage: Archaea > Halobacteriota > Halobacteria > Halobacteriales > Haloferacaceae > Halorubrum > Halorubrum coriense. Next base: position 18,346 of record NZ_AOJL01000018.1, on the reverse strand, counting down.
GTTGCCGTCGGGTTCCGATAAGTAGATATGTATTAGCTGGTACTTAACTATTTGCCAATACATAAGTAACGGCCAGTTATTAACTACCACGTGGCTGATAATTATGTAGGCGGGGACTGAAGCAGGGATATGACAGGCAGACCAGCGGACACCTCAGATGATGAAATATTGGAATACTTTAGAAAGTCTGACGACAAAATATTCTCAACTTCCGAAATAGCAGACGGACTATCATACAGTCAACCGGGGATATATAGGAGGCTTGTAGAACTGGAAGGAGAGGGTAAAATAGAGTCTAAGACGTTGGGAGGAACCAGAGCTTGGTGGCTTTCAGATGATCTGTGATATCTTGACGAACGAATTAGTGATACGCATATTAGGAATGACAATTTATGGTATAGGCGGGGTCATTATCGCTGTCCCCGGGATCATTCACCTAGAGCGGCTTTACGGGGCAGGAAAGTTACTTAGAGGGATTGAAAAACTCGAAGCGGGAAAAGTAGAGGAGAATCAAATAGGATTTGACAAACTCGTGTGTGAAATAAACGAGATTACCGGTAGCAAATGTCAAATTGGCGACGAGGTATCTGAATTAGAACTGTATGTTGGCACAACGGTTGTAGGGGGTAAAGAAGCTAAAGGACCCGAATTGACAATAAAGGGGTATGATCGTGATGGAAATGAGGCGGTTCATGTGGATGAACCCATATTTGAGAGGCTCAGATACATCATTGATAGAAAAGTGAGACGTGGGAAGACAAAAATTAGGACAGGAGGTTTGCTGCTAATATTAGTTGGATTTTCCTTACAGTTACGGTCATTATTCATGTGAACCTGCGCTCCCCCCCACAAGGAGGGGTCGCGCAGGCTCCCGCCCACTGAAAGGGTGGGTGGGTCGATGGGTGGATCGCCGTGTTTAGTGATTATTAGTAAACTGGATGTGAAGCAGAATTTTGCGTATAAATTATAATATTCTAGTTTAGCGCTTCTTTGTTGCTTTCTACTTCGCCATCTTCCGTTTCTGTATCCTCGTTTGGCAACTTTTCTTGTGATTTTAAATACGTTGGTGTGAATCTTGGCCATAATATGAGTTGAAGAATCCAGACATAAAATGAAAATATGATTAATTGAGTCCCACTGGTCAGACCAGTTAGCTCGCTAAAAGAATAAATGCCTGAAATAAGGATGGAGACCATCCAAATTGGTATACAGATTACAATGAGCAATATGAATAAAAACTGAGTAACACTATCAGGAGTGTCATCAATATCATCGCCCATTATTGCTTTTAACATACTGAGAACGGCTTCGCTTTCCCGTTGAGGATTTTTTTCGGGACCACCCAAACCAAAGGCCTTTCTCAACAATCCATGAAAAAGAACAGCACCAATCAGACTAGAAAAAATGAAGAGAGGTAACAACGGATAATTTATTATTGGGATACTTGGGAGATCCGGACGGATCTGAATTAGTAGCAAAACAGGGAGGTACCCGCCAGCAGCTCTTAAATCGAATAATTCTCTCCCCACACTCATAGTTTGATTTTCATATAAGATTTACAGACTAATATGGATTAGCAAAACAGAGACTTGCGTTTTAGACTAAATTGAATTTCTTAATAGAATAAATTAATTCGGGCCACGTTCACGCAGCTCGTCGAGGAGATCGGACCAGCCGAGGTCGAGTGAGAACAGGTCAGGTTCGAGGTTCCAGTTCCACGGAGCGGCGTCGTCCGGATCAGGTTCCGCGGTCGCGGGTTCGAGGTTTTCGACCGTCCCGCCGAACAGTTGGTTCTCGGGTTTGTCCGCGTCAGCGGGCCAGTCGGCGAAGAAGTCGACCTCCTTCTTGGAGTGTTTGAAGTACGCGGTCGTGAACAGCCGCTTCAGCTCCGGGTGGCAGTCCTTCCCCGTGTGGAACACCGTCCCGAACACGTCGACATTCACCTTCGCCATCCGCTTGGCGAGCGGAGAGAACTGCGCCGCGACCTCGTAGGAGTTCGTGCGAGCGTCGAAGTGCGTCGAGCCTTCGTCGATAAAGACGAACTTCGGCCGGTCGCGATGCTCGATACACGTCACGGCGAGGTCGTGCGCGCTGGTGACCACGACGTCTGTCAACGGCCACGTTCGCGAGTTCGAGATCACGAGGAGATCGTCGACGGTCGCCGAGCGGAGTTCAGCCAGCAGCGCCATCAGGTTCGTCTTCCCCGTGTTCGGGTTCCCAGCACCACCGATGAACGCGGTCGCGTCGTTGTTCGTCATCACGTCGTCGAGCCGCAGCGGGAGCCGGAGCGCGGAGCCGTCGAGGTCCTGTTCGGTGATTCCAACGAGATGCGAGAGCAGCAGCGAGTTCCCCGAACGAATCGCCTCAGACGCTTTCCGCGACTGCTGGGTCCGGTCGACGAGGTCGAGCAGATGGGAGTCCTGGGCAACCTCCGGGTCGAGGTCGTTGAGGAACACCGACGCCGACACGTCGTCCGGGTCGATCGCTCCGGCCCGCGGGTCGAGGTCTCGATCGGTATCGATGCGCCCGGAGAGCTGTTCCGCGAGCTTCGCCGCGGTCAGCATCCCTTCGTCGGAGTTACCCATCGGCACGCACCTCGGCTTTCTCCGCGTGTCCGTTGCGTTCGGTATCCGGGTCCTCGGGCGTCGAGAAGTCGAACCCCGACTTGTGGTCCATCTCGTCGATCATCTCGTCGTCGACGAGGTCCGAGAGGTCGGAGTCCCCCGCGTCGAGACCGAAGTCCTTCAGCTCCTGATCGACGGCGCGATCGATACCTTCGCCGGAGTCGGGCAGGGAGCCGTCTTCGAACAGCTCCACGATCCGTTCAACCGTGTTCCGGGTCGCGCGACGGACCACAACGAACGCGGAAGTTTCGAGGATAAATCCTCGCTGCGCGTCGTCTTGGAGCTGGCCGCGGCACTCGTGGACCGCGCGGAGCGCGCGGGTCAAGTCCCGATCGTCGAGCGTCCCGCGCCAGGTGCCGACGACGGTCATGTGTTCAAGATCGACCTGTTTCCCGACGTAGAGGTTCGGGGAGAGCTGCGTGAGGTCGTACGTCGAATTGACGAACTCATCGTCGTCGAGGATTTCGAGCTCTCGGAAGTCCTCCAGGGGCAGCCGGTAGATTCCGCCATCGAGTACACGGGCGTCGAGGTCGATCAGGTAGACCCATGCCGGGTCGTACAACCACGAGACGACCTTGTTCCCGACGAGGAACCCGAGCGGGGAGAGGCCGACCGCGGCGACGCCGAACACGTACCAGAAGCGCGGCACTTCGAGGTCGAAGCCGACGATCGCGGACAGGGCCACAAAGGCGATCATGCCGACCGCGAGTTCGGGAGCGTGGCTGTGGAGCCAGTCGAGTATCTTCACGTGGCGGGGCGGCTCGGGTCTGGGTTCTGGTGCGTCTCTCATGCTAACCTCTCGGGTTCCTCGCTGCGGCCGTAGACGACCTTTGCCACGAGGAAGATGGTTACAACCGCGACACCGACGCCGCCCCCGAGTCCAGCTGCCTGCGCGTCGCTGGCGGTGAACGGACCAGCGACGATGGTCGAGGTAGTTTCGAGCGGGACACCGTAGAGGGTAGTCCCATCGTCGATCGTCACTCCGGCTCGGCCGTTCGACGGTTGGACGGGCATCCGAATCTCGGTCTTCCCGTCGACGATGAATGAGTCCCGGCGCAGCTCGCGCGACTCGGTCAGCGCGACGGCTTCGGTCACGGTCACCCGGTCGCGGGTGTCGGAGTCGAGGAGCAGTACGGCCTCGCCGTCGACGTACTCGGCGGAGCAGAGCCGGAGCGTCGAGGTGATTTCCTCCGAACAGGTGTTGACCTGTTCGACGGCGGTCGAGTTCTCAGCGGTCGCGTTCGGGGCGTCCTGTGCGGCAACAGCGCCAGACAGCGAGGTCACTACTACGAGCGCGACAAGGAAAAGTCGGGGGAGCATAGTCAGTTGCTCAGGACGCCGAGCGCGACGAGCGCGGCGGCGGCAACAGCGACGAGTTCGCCGGGCAGTCCGAACATGTCGAACTGGCCGAGGTCGATACCACCGCCAGATTGCGAGTTCTCGTACTTCTCGATCAGCTCTTGGTTTTGCTGTTCGAGCTGGTCCCACTCATCCTGCGTGATGTAGTTGGAATCAGTCTGCGGTTCAGAGTTATCGAAGTTCGTCGACGAGACCTCTTCGCCGGACTGCTTGTTGACCAGTTTGTCGACGGTGAACGCGCCTTTCAGTTGGAGCGTGTCGTACGTCGTCTCAGTCGCGGTTGCGTGGAACCGCGAGGAGTCGACGTTGGTGATGGTGGTTTCGAGGTCAGCAGAGGCGTCGTATGACCACGTCCCGTCGCCGTTGTCAATCCAGTCAGCAGCAGGGACCGAGACGGTTTCAGACTCGACGGTCGTCACCTCGATCGCGGTGCCTTCGTACGGCTCCGAGGTGATGGTGATGCTACCTCCGTCGATGCCGGAGTTGATCGCATCCCACGGACCCTCAACGAGCGACATGTCGGCGGTGAAGTACACGTCGCCGGAGAACGTCGACGGGTCGTATGTCTGACCAGCAGACAACGGCCCATCCGACGAGTCCGTAAGCGCGAACGTACCGGGCAGCGTCGCCCCAGTGTCTTGGATAGTGATCGTCGCCTCACGCTCGGCGTCGACCGGAACGTTGAGCGCGATGAGGTCGGCAATCGCTTGGCTCATGCCTTCCTCCTGCGCCATCATGGCGGCGCGTTCGCGCGGCGTCACGAGGTCGGAAATCTCGATCGCACCACTCTGAACGTCACCATAGACGTTCGTCACCCACGTCGAAATCCCGTTTCGGACGTTGGTGAACGTGGTGTTCATCTCAGTCTCGACAGCATTCCAGTCGGAGAACTTCATGTACTCCGTGCCATCGACGGTGTTGTACGTGTTCGCGCTCGTTTGAGTGACAACCTCTTTCGGGTTGTACTCGACGACGGAGTACGCAGCGTTGCTGTCAGACCACCCAGTGTCATGGTTGAGGGTAAGCAGGGTGAAGTCCGTGCCGTCAGGCATCGTGACGGTGGTATCCTTCAGCGTGTTCGGGCTCGAACCAGAGAGGTCGAAACGAGGATCACCGAAGTCGGTGATGGCCGAGAGGCCGACTTCGCTGTGCGCGATGACCGTTTGAGTCATCGCTTCGAGTTCACGGACCGTCTCGTTCCACGACTTGTAGAAGTTCGAGCGGACCGTGGTCTCGTAGGAATCGATCGCGCTGTTGGCGGCGGACAGGACCGCAGACTCAGATGAACCAGCGTTCAGTTCCTCGATGGCGGCGATCTTGGCCTCAGTGTAGGCCGTATGCTCAACGCCGTCGAGGATGTTCTGGTTGTCGACGATCGTACTCTGATTGTTCGATTTGCGCTTCTTGACGGACTGACTAAGCTGATTGCGGAGTACGTCAGGCGTCAACCCCTCANACGCCGATACCGCCGACAGCGGAGATCGCGGCCGCGCCGATGGCATAGCCGACAAGCGGAGCGATTGCTTCGGCATCCTGCGCGAAGCCGCGGTCATGAGAGAGGCCGACAGCAGTCGCGCCAGCAGCACCGAGGCCTTTCACGAAGGTACGGCGGCCCAGACGAGCAGGGCGGTTGGTATCAGAACCGTTAGCGCCCACAGCAGGCCCATCAGGAGGGCGATTCGAAGCGGTACGGCTAGTCGGGTCGTCATGGTTGGAACTCATAAGTTGAGGGTAGAGGGGGGTTACCGAACAGCGACGCCCCAAGCGACGACCGTCGCGAAGAACGCGAGGATCGGGCCGAGGTTACTGTTCGTGTTGATGATGCTAGCGATCTGCGGGACGTACTGGTAGCCGATGATGACGAGCGGGCCAGCTGCGATCGCGACCTTCTCCCAGTCTTCGTAGCTCTCGAACTGTTTGGTTTCGCTGCTCGCGAAGGCAATCGCGTACGCACCGAGCGAGATGAACGTCGCGTGCTGTGCGGTCAGCGCGTAGTCGAGCCAGGTGATCATCACCTCGGAAATCCCGCCGAACTGGTAGAGCCCGGCGAGTACGAACACGACCGACAGCAGCGCGGGGAGCGTCCGGAGGTGGGTGTAGTCCGAGAGCGTGTCGGACATCGAACGCGAATACGACGACGCCATCAGCCACCACCCGGGAAGAAGCAGTTCGTCGGGTGGTAGTCGTGCGTCGAGCCGTCGTCGCGTTCCAAGGTCACCTCATCGGTGTCCATCGCGATCCAGATGTCTTCACCGACCTCGATGCGATCCTGCGCAGCTGCGCGCTTCACGTCGTCCTTGGCGAAGTATCGGACGACTCCGCGACTCTCGTCCTTGATCTTCAGGCGGTACCAGGGTCCGTACTCGCCTTCCCCTTCGGTCAGGTCGAGTACGAGGCCTTCGAGTACGTCACCAGGGCCAAGTTCCACAGTGGGAACATCGGACTCGGGTGACTCTCCTTCGAACTGTTCGTANGTCGAGTACGAGGCCTTCGAGTACGTCACCAGGGCCAAGTTCCACAGTGGGAACATCGGACTCGGGTGACTCTCCTTCGAACTGTTCGTAACCGTCCGGCGGCGTCGGTCTTTCAGTCGACATCTCCGACTGATAGTCGAACCTGATTTCCGTTATAAACGTGAGACGCGCGTGGTGTAAGTGAAGTCCACATCCATCTGGAAGATATATATGTTCAGACAGGATGGTGAAAATACATGTCCCAATCAACAGCATTCTTGGGCTTTTCGCTAAGAGACACCCTAACAAGGCTAATTCCCGGCTTAGCGCTCATAGCACCTACCGCAGTGGGGGTGAGTTTAACAACACCAGAGCTGCTCTCGACTAATACTCCATCATTTCTCATACTGGCATTCGTCGGTTATCTCACCGGAGAATTTGTAGATCAATTCCGATCTGGGATATTTCGAGTGCCGCAAAACTTCCGATATATTATATACAAGGAAACAGATGAATTAGAGAAAATGCCCGCTTTTTACACACACATAATCAAATTACAAAAGAAATTACCCAGCAGACTCAAATTCTATGAAGAACCCGACGGTCATGAGCGACTCACCAATAACCTAGATCTCGACTTTCGTGAGAGTATGGAAAGAGAGCTAAATGTCGATTTTAAGGAAAATAATCCCAGACAAATATACGACCTATTGCTAATTTATATGCACGAAGACTTGACACCGAGACTCCGTAGGATGCAGTCTATCTCAATATTCTCGGCAAACCTACGATTAGCAACTATATTCGGATTTGCGATTTATACATTCTACTACCTAGGAAATCGAGGTTCAGAGATCATCTGGATTGTATGGTTTGTTTCTGGGATCATTGCTGTAATTGTCTTCATCACCTGGTCAGTACTAGACATAACACATCACCAATACATCGAATTGTTAGTAAAGGAGTATTACATGAAGCAGATCTCTAGTGAGTGAACAGGCAGTCAGGCCAAGATCATTCAGTATTCTCTAAGATCATACATTGTCTACGACTATCTCGGTCCATCATTGGATTTGAGACATGATAATCTTCTACAATAAGGAGTCGATCAACGACAGTAGGATCGGTAATACCATCATTGACGAATCCAGCGGCGATCGTCATCGGGTTATGACTCGCTATCTCTGTCCTAGCATCGCGGAAGATTTCACCTTGCGCAAGGTCGTGGCGGAGCCGAGTATTCTGGATAACGTTGCTTATCGGCAATTCTAGTGACACCATGTCGACGCCGCCACCGCCGGGTTCGTGTTCGTTGCCGTCGCGGTCAACGATCGCTTTCAGCTCGTAGCCGAACGCAGGTTCCGTCGAACGACGGTCGAAGGCTTCAGATTCAGACTTGATTTGACCATTCAGTATCTCGCCGACGAACTCCTTGTAAGACGGGTCGATGTTCAGGTGCGCCAGCATTGCTGGCAGGGAGATATCTCTACCGTGAACGTCGAGATAGTCCTGAACGCGGTCGCGGGTCACCGTCTTTTCGAGCGATTCTCCATAGGACCACGCGCTGTCGGCGGTAGGCCACCGTTCAGCGAGTGAGCGGTCCGGGTCTGGTTCCGACGCTGGCGCAGCTGCGTCAACAGCCCATCGGAGATCGTCGTCGAGCGCAGGTCCGGTTTCAGGCGGGCCGTCAAGCTGGTCTTGGTCGACTGTCCACGGGGAACCGCAGCAGGAACACACGACATCAGCGCCGCGGCCATCGTCCCACCGGATGCGCTCGCCGTGTGCGTCGACTTGTCCGGACTGTTCGTTTTCCGCACGCTGTTCGCACCGATCAGCGCGGATGGCCTGATTCACGGTCTGCGAGCGTGTGGTCCGCTGGCGGGCAGCCGACCAGTAGACAGCTCCCCAAGCGATGTACTCTATCGGCTTGTCGAGCAGGTCCTCAGTGTATCCGCCCATGTAAGCGGCGAGGTAGGAGCCGAGGTTACCGACGTCTGCGTTCATCGAGATACAGCCGTCGTCTTCTTCGAGATAGTCGTCAATAGCGTCGTAGTTGTGTGCCGACCAGCCGGCGGGCTCACAGGCCTCTAGATGTTTGTCGATCACTCGTTCGAACTCAGAAGCGACCGGACGGAGGTCACCGAAGTCGGCACCATCGAAGTAGACGCCGACGTGAATGTGCGTGTAGCAGGCATTGAGACCCGCGTCTTTGTCGGGGTCAGCAGCGGAACCCATTCCGTGCGGTTCCGCTTGAAGCCAGTAGCCCCACTGTTCTGAGTCGAGGTTGAGGTGATACTCCATCACGTTGCGGAGGGTATCACGGACGCCGCCGTAGCTGAACGCATCGTGTATCGCGTCCATCTGTTCGACGGGCGGGAGTCGGTCACCATCAGGGACAGATGAGGCGGTTAGAGTGAGCATCACGGTCACCGGGTCATCCCACGCGGGAGCGGCTTCGCCACCGGAGGGACGCTTTCCACCGGACATCTGCCGCTGGAGCGCGCGAGCCCGTGCGTACTGCTTCTTACTGTAATCCTTCCCCCACGCGTCGGATAGAGGCACGTCGAACTCGTCACCTGATTCGCGGTCCTCGAATCGGGCCATCATCCCGCTATACTCGTGGTGTGCGCGGAGGAAGGCGTGAACCGCGTCGAGCCACGTCGCAGCGGAGCGGGAACGAAGCGAGTCGACGGCGAACGAGTCTTCAAGCGGATGGTCAGGGTCGACGAACTCTTTCTCCCATTCAGCCTCGGTGACGATACGCCGAAGCTTGCGCCCGTGCGACTCAGAGAGTGGTTGATCGGCGAGATGGGGGTACTCAACCGCGAACTCGCTCACCCGTTCAACGATGGGATCGGCATCTTCCTCTAAACCGGTGAGAGAAGCCGTTACAGAGTTAGTCTCCTTGGAAGGCCAAGACGCACCCCCTTCGTCGGGCGCGCTCATAACTCACCTCCGGGCGTGCGCGACCACTCCGCGACCGCGACGGCACCGCCGCTCGTTTGGCGACCTTCGGTCGCCTGTGCGCGGTCGGCGGCGTTCGGACCGGGTCCGCCGGTCCTCACGCACCGCAAGGTCGCCGACCGCTTGGAGAGACTGACGGGTGTCGGGTCGAGGGGGCGAGCGAGATCGTGCCGGAGCCGTGGGGAGGTGAACCGGCGCGCAGCTGACCGACTCACCGTTCGGGAGCAGTGAGGTCGGCAGGCCGCTCAGGACAGTCGAGCGCGTGCCCGTATTCGAGCTGGCTCGACGAGTTCCGAGTACAGCGCGCACCGCACGCGGGGCACCAGAACTCGCCTGGACCATCCGCGGTGAGATGGCAGAGTGAATTCGAGTCGATCCCGAGGCTCACGGCTGACCACCCCCGAAAACAATGAAAACCGGGTGCCTGCGGAGGGGGGCGTTAATCTGCTGAACGGAATCCGAATAGAGACCTCTAAACCGATTTGAGAATCCAACAGTAGAGTGGCTTTCGACACCGTTCAGGAGGGTTTGAGGTAGAACCCAAGAACCGAAGGTTTCGGAGCGAGCACGGTGGGATTCGAACCCACGACCATCGGATTAGAAGTCCGACGCTCTATCCTAGCTGAGCTACGTGCCCTCATTCGCTTCTGATCCGCCCCGTCTAAAAAACGCCCGCGGTTCGCGCCGGGGAGCGCCCCGGATCGACCGCGTTCAGTAACCGTACTCGACGACCGTGTTCCCGTCCGCGTCCGCGAGGAACACCGTGTCACCGTCGTTGTTCCACACCGCCGCGCCGCGCCCCCAGTACACCGTGTCGTCTGTGTCGGTCCCGGAGCCGGTGTACAGCGCGACCGCGCCGCCGGGAGCGACCGTGACGCCGTCGAAGGTGTAGCTGTTACCGGCCCCGTCGGACACCTCGTAGCCGGTGAGGTCGACCGCGGCGTCGCCCTCGTTGCCGAACGCGACGTACTCGTCTTGGAGGAAGTCGCCCTCCAGGTCGTAGACGATCTCGTCGAGCGCGAGGTCGCTCCCGGCGTCGCCGCCGTCGTCGCCGTCGCCGTAGGCGTCGAACAGGTCGAAGTCGGCGTCGAAGTTCGTCGTCGTCGGGTTCGCCGGGCCGCCGAGGTTGTTCGCCTCGTCGGTCACCGCGCCGCCGGTCCGCAGGTCGGAGCCGAGGTCGGCGGCGAGCGCGTCGAGGTTGTCGCGCGCGTCGGCCGCGGCGTCCGCGCCGGCCCCGGCGAGGATCACGGCACCGCCGTCGTCGCGGAAGTCCGCGAGCGCCGCGACCTCGTCGGTGCCGAGCGCGTCGTCGGGTGCGGTGACGATCACTGCGCGGGCCTCGGAGAGGTCGCGCCCGGTCTCGTCGTCGAAGTCGTTCTTCCCGTCGAACTCGATCGCGAACCCTTCGAGGTAGCGCTGGAAGTAGGCGGCGTCCTCCGCCGAGAGCGCGTAGTCGGCCGCGAACTGCCCGTGGCCGCCGTCGATCACGACGCTGCCCTCGCGGCCGTCGGCCGCGACCGCGTCGATCAGGTTCGCGAGGAACACGTAGTTCCCGTACGGCTCCGTGCCGGGACCGTCCTCGTCGCTCTCGAAGCTCTCCGCGGGGAGCGGCCCGCCGAGCAGCGCGACGTTGTTCGCCTCGTCGACGCCGACGAGGGGAGTCCCGTCCGCGGCGGCGACGGGCACGCGGTCGGCCGGGACGTCGCCGTCCGCGGTCGCGACCGCGGAGGCGAACGGGACGAACAGCTCGTCGACCGGGTCGTCGCCGACGACCGGCGTGGCCGCGACGTCGGAGATGTCCCAGATGCCGTCGCCGGCGTCGCGGGCCGCGCGTTCGAGGTCCCAGTACGCGTCGTGGTCGGCGAGCCCCGAGTCGTACACGCGCGCCCAGCCGTCCTCGACGGCCTTCGCGTTGTAGACGCTGCCGTCGGGGAGTTCGAGGAAGCCGAGCAGGCGGCCGAAGTCGCCCCGGAGCCCCTCGTTCTCGTCGAACGAGAGGGTGACCGTGCTGCCGACTTCGAGCTTGTCCTCGGCGTAGCTCGTCGCGTCGTCGCCCGCGTCCTTCAGCGCGGGGGCGTCGTCTATCCCCTCGTACTCCTGGAGACGCTCCTCGGTGCTCCCGGTCTCGGGGGTGTCGATGCCGAGGATCCGGACGGTGTCGACCAGCCCGTTGTCGAACTCGACGTCCGCGGTGTCGCCGTCGGCGATACCGTTCACCGTCACCTCGTACTCCTCGGTCGGGTCGAGTTCGATCCCGAGCCCCTCGCGGTCGGCGAAGAGGGCGGGGTAGTTTCCGGTGTCGAGGTCGCCCGTCGTCGGCGCGAAGTCGCTTCCCGCGTTGCTCTCGCCGTCGATCACCTGGTTGTCGTTGAACCGGATCTGGGAGTCGATCCCGTCCGCAAGCGCGTTGAGAGTGTCCGTCGCGTCGAAGTTGTTGAAGTCCGACTGGTCCATCAACACGATCAGTCCGCCGGCGTCGGCGAAGTCGGCGAGCGCGTCGATCTCGCTGTCGCTGAACGAGTCCGCCGGCGACGTGATCACGACGGCGCTGGCCGGGCCGAGCAGGTCGCTTTCGAGGTCTTCGGTGGCCTCGACGCTGTACCCGTTGTCCCCGGCGTAGCCCGCGAACGACTCGTGGCTGGCGAGGTCGTAGAACTGCCCGTGCCCCTCGTCCCAGAGGACCGTGTCCGAGTCCGCGTACCGGTCGAAGACGTTCAACAGCACCTCCTCGTTGCCGTAGTCGCCGAACCGCACGTCGTTCTGCGCGAACGGGAAGCCGAACGCGACCACGGGGCGGTCCTGATCGACCGCCGCCAGCGGCAGCGGCTCGTCGTCCGGGTACGTCGTGGCGTCGCCGTTCCCGTCCTCGTCGACGGACTCCGCGGTCGGCTCCGCGGCGACCGCGATCGCCTCGGCCGGGAGATAGCCGTCCTCGGCCAACAGGCTCGCGGTCGAGTCGAAGACGAGCTTGTCGACGAACGCGGGCGGCTCCTCGCCCGGGCCCTCACCGGGGTCCTCGACCGCGCCGTCGCCGACGCCGATCGTGATCGCCACCTCGCCGTCGGTCGGATCCTCGCCCGCGTCGATCTCGACGCCGACCGCGACCGCCTCGCCGACCCCGAGCTCGACGGTGTGGTCGGGACCGAGCTCCTCGCCGTCGACGGTCAGCGCGAAGTCGGCGTCGCCGAGGCTCCCGTCGTCGACCGTCGCGAACAGACCGAGGTCCTCGGTGCCCTGATTGCTGACCTGGAACACCTCGCCGACCTCGTAGACGGTGTTCGAGCCGAAGCCGGTGCCGCCGCCCTCGACCTCGTCGAAGACCAAGGCGAGCTCGCCCGCGTCGTCGACGGAGGCGAACGACTCGTCGAGCGGGGTCAACGCGAGGAGGGAGCTCGCGTCGTCCGCGAGCGCCACCGTCGCGTCCCGCTCCGCGCTCGCCGTGTCGAACGCGCCCGTGGCGATCGCACCGCCGCCGGCCGCGGTCGCGCCGAGACCGATGATGACGCTGCGGCGCTTCATTGGATCCCCTCCCTGGCGGCGAAGAGTCCAGAGAACTCGTCGGCGTTGAACTCGCTCGTAGTGAAGTCGAACGAGGAACCGTCGACCGGATTCGCCGGGTCTTCGACCTGATCCGAGTTGAACCGGAAGTCCAGGTCGAGCGCGGCCGCGATGTCGTTCAGGGTCGCCGTCGCTTCGTTGTCACCGAAGTCGCTCTGGTCGAAGAGTAGTACGCCACCTCCGTCGTCGACGAAGTCGCTCAGTGCGGAACGCTCGAAGGAACTGAACTCCGACGCCGGCGTCCCGATGGCGACTCCGTCGGCGTCGGACAGATCCTCCATGAGGTCGTCGGTCGCCTCGAGCGTGTACCCGTTGTCGCCGACGTAGTCGACGAACTGCCCGAAGGAGTTGTTCCCGTCGTCCGCGAGCGTCCAGTACTGCCCGTGGCTCTCGTCCCAGAGGACGGACCCGGAGCCGATCAGCTCGTCCATGAGGTTCAGTACGAACTCCTCGGTGCCGGTCGTGAACTCGCCCCGCCCGTCTTCGAGCGACTGCATGGTTCCGATGCCGGCGACCGGGCTGGTCCCGTCCACCGAGACGAGCGGGATCGGATCGTCTCCGTAGATGACCGGATCCGTGTCGTTCGTGTCGACGTTCTCGGCGCTGTCGGCCGCCGTCACGGCGACGACGGAGTCGTCGGTGAGTTCGCTCTCCCCGTCGGCCGCGATCTGACTCGCCGTGGAGCGGAACTGTATCGAGTCGATCGTCTCCGGCGGCTCCGGTCCGGGGTCGTCCGGCTCGTCGCCCCCCTCCTCGAAGGCCGCCTCGATGGTGACGTCGATGTCGAGGTCCTCGGTGACGTCGACGTCGCCCGTCTCGACGTACGTGCCGACCGACTGCTCCGTCCCGGTCTCCAAGACGACGGCGTTGTCGGGGTCGTCGAGGACCCCGTCGCGGTCGCCGGTGGGGTAGAGCCGGAACTCGCCGTCGAAGCCGTCGGTGTCGCTCGCCGCGGTGATCGAGACCGTCTCGGTCCCCTGGTTCGCGACCGCGAACACCTCGTCGAAGAAGAACTGCGAGTTGCGCCCGATGCCGTCGCCCACGCCCGAGACGTCCCCGAACGAGAGCGCGAGCTCGCCGTCGCCGTCCGTCGTCGCGTACGCGCTCTTCGAGACGAGGCCCAAGTACGCGTCCTCGTCGTCCGCGAAGTTCACCGTCGCCGTCCGCTCCGCGCTCGCCGCGTCGAACGCGCCCGTGCCGATGAGTGTTATTCCGCCGATACCGCCGGCTGCCGCTCCCGTGATGAGTGTTCGTCGTCGCATGAATCGTCCGCGGCCGGCGCGCGCCGTCGCGACTCTCCACCGTCCGAACGGACCCGCGAGACGCGAGATCCCAGCGTGCGGAGGGCGAGCGCGAGGGGGAGTTCGAGACTTCCAGTCACACGTCAGCCACGACCATATCGTCCGACGGCTAGTTTAAGTAATTTTATACTAGATATATAAAATAATTAGACGACCTACGGAGCGTTCCGGAGCGTTCCGGAGCGTTCCGGAGCGACCCGATCCGCCGCGGAACGGCGACCTCGCGACCGGGGAGCGACCCCGCGACCGCGGGCCGACTCCGCGGCGGCCCGTCCGCCGGCCGGTGGCGTCGCTCAACAGCAGACCTAAGTCCGCGAGCGGAGTATCGCCCGGTAATGAACGTCATCGGAACCGTCGGCCTCCCCGGCAGCGGGAAGGGGGAGGCGGCGAACGTGGCCGAGGCGGCCGGCATCCCCGTCGTCGTCATGGGCGACGTGATCCGCGCCGAGTGTCGCCGCCGCGGGCTCGACCCGGCGCAGCACCACGGTCGGATGGCCGGCACGCTCCGCGAGGAGGAGGGCGACGACGCCATCGCTGCGCGGACGCTCCCGCGGATCCGGGAGGCCGCGGCCGAGAGCGACCGCGGCGACACCGTCCTCGTCGACGGCCTCCGCTCCACCGTCGAGCTCGGACGCTTCCGCGAGGCGTTCGGCGACGACTTCACGCTCGTCGCGATCCGCGCCCCCTTCGAGCTCCGCGCCGAGCGACTGGGCGAGCGCGACCGCGACGACTCCGACTCCGACCTAGAGGCGCTCCGCGAGCGCGACGAGCGCGAACTCGGCCTCGGCCTCGGCGAGACGCTCGAACGCGCAGACGTCGAGATCGACAACACCGAGAGCCTCGCGGCGTTCCGCGACCGCATGCGCGAGGTGTTGGGCGTCGACGCCGCCGGACCGCTCGACGCCGGGGGTGACGGCGCGTGATATACAGCGTCGACGTCCGGATCGAGACGCCGGTCCACGACACCGAGGTGACCGACCGGGTCGCGGACGCCGTCGAGAACGTCTTCCCGGACGCGGACCCGGTCCACGAGGAGGGACGGCTGGTCTCCGAGACGCACAGCCTCGACGCCTTCTCCGACGTCCTCCACGAACAGGAGATCCTCGACACCGCCCGCCGCGTGTTCCGACAGAACCGCACCGAGGAGGGGTTCGCCTTCTCGCTGAAGAAGCAGGCGGCGCTCGAAGGCGTGGTCAACTTCGCGGTCGGCGAGCCGGACGAGCTGGGCGAGATCGCCGTCGAGGTGCGCGTCCGCGAGCCCGACGTCGACTCGTTCATCGACTACGTCGCGCCCGAGACCGACGAGGGACAGCCCGTGGACCCGATCCGCGAGTACGGCGACCGCTTCGACCCCGAAGACGAGGCGTACTGAGGCCGGTTCGGCGCGCCGGTCACTCGGCCGTGGCCCCGGCCGCGGCCCCGCCGACGGCGCCGAAGACGGCCGGGTAGACGAGCCCCGCAAGCAGCGCCGCCGTGACGAGCGTCAGGGCGACGCTCCCGCCGTCGCCGACGGCGTACCGGAACAGGAAGGCCCCGATCACCGCGAGCGGGAAGTAGCCCGTGGCGGCGAGCGCGCCGGACTGCGTGCCGTCGGCCGGCGTCCTCGCGCCCGCGGCCCGCGCGATCGCGACCCCGGCGACGACGAGCAGCAGCGGCGGCACGACGTACAGGTACGCGAACCCGCCGTCGCGCTGCGAGATGAAGTTCACCGACCGCGCCGCGCCGACCAGCGACGGCACGTCGACGTCGACGAAGTGCGCGTTGTAGAACACCCAGCCGACGCCGCGCCACACCGAGATGGTGTCGCCGCCGAAGAGGTCGGCGAAGACGTTGATCCCGGATAGCCCCTCCTCGACCCGGCCGCTCTGGGTGACGTAGACGACGAGGTAGCCGAGGACGTACGAGACCGCGCCCGCGGCCGAGGCCGCTTTCCGCCCGTGTCGAGCTCGCTCCGCCGCCGGCCGGTGAAGGCATGCGCTCGGTGTCGCTTCGGCGGCGGTAAGTGTTTGTTGGGTCGGACCGGTTTCTGAAATCAGCAGCGCACTGAACGTAATAAATTCGGTGGCGTCGGGAGCGGCCCGAATCAGGCGGTCGCCGCGCGCCACTCCGACTGCGATATGGTGTACCGCACCTCGTCGTGGACCGTCCCGTCGGCGAAGACGAGCGTGTTGCGCAGGCGACCCTCGCGCCGCCCGCCGAGTCGGTCGACGTACTTCTCGACGGCGCGCCGCGACCGCTCGTTGTCCGGGTGGTGGCTCACGGCGACCACGTCGAGGTCGAGGTCGTCGAACGCGACCTCGACGAGCGCGGCGGCGCGCTCGCCGGAGTAGCCGCGCCCCCAGAACTGCTTTCGGAGCCACGTGCCGAGCTCCGCGGTCCGCGTCTCCCAGTCGACCCCGAAGCCGCCGAAGCCGGCGATCTCGCCCGCCCCGTCCTCGCCCTCGCGCGGCCGGATCACGTAGCTCGCGGCCTCGCAGTCGTCGAAGCGCTCGCGCCCGCGTTCGAGGAACTCCAGCGTCTCCTTCTTCGTCTCGTGAGGGCTCCAGGTGACGTACTCGGTCACCTCGTCGATCCCGGGGTCCGACGAGCAGATCCGGTAGCACTCGTCGAGGTCGACGTTCTCGGGGCTCCGCACGGTCAACTGGAGTCGGTCCGTCTCGATGCTCTCGGGGAACACGTGAGGCGTGTCGTCGCCATTCGGATAAACTCCACCGGCGGCTTGAGGGCTGTTCGCACACCTCGCGTTCGGTGACGTGGCCGGACGCGCCGTGACGAACCCGATCCCGGCTAGGCGTCGAGCGCGTCGGCGAGGTCGTCGCCGACGGATGCGATCGCCTCGCGCGCCCGGTCGACCTTTTCCATCGTCATGAAGCCGTGGACCATCGCGGGGTAGTTCTCGTACCGCGTCGCGACGCCGTCCGCGACCAGTCGCTCGGCGTACGCCCGCCCGCCGTCGCGGAGGGGGTCGAAGCCGGCGGTGACGACCGTCGCGGGCGCGACGCCGGAGAGGTCGCCGGCGTTGATCGGGTCGGCGTACGGGTTCCGCCGGTGGACGTCGCTCCGATAGTACGACTCGGAGAACCACTCGATGTCCGCCCGCGAGAGGACGATCCCGCCGTGTTCCCGGACCGACGCCTGCTCGGTATCGACGCCGATGCCCGGATACAGGAGCGCCTGGTGGGCTATCTCCGGGCCGTCCCGCTCGGCGGCCATGAGCGCGGTCACGGCGGCGAGGTTCCCGCCGGCCGAGTCGCCCGCGACCGCGAGGTCGCCCGTCCCGCGGAGCCGGTCGGTCGAGTCCGCGGCCCACTCCACGGCGGCGTACGCGTCCTCAACGGCGGCCGGGAAGGGGTGTTCGGGCGCGAGGCGGTACTCGACCGACAGCACCGCGCAACCGCTCTCGCGGGTCAGGTGCCGGCAGAGCCGGTCGTGGGTCTCGACGCTCCCGAGGACGAACCCGCCGCCGTGGAAGAAGACGACCGTCGGGAACGGCGGGTCGCCCGCGGGGAGGTAGAGCCGGGCGTCGATATCGCCCGCGGGGCCGGGCAGGGACATCGACTCGGTCGCGCCGACGCTCGGCGGGTCGCGGTTCCGGAACCTCATAACCGGGCGGGTCAGCAGTCGCAGCAGTTTCAGTCGGTAGCGGCCGTGCGGGAGGGGGATCCGCGACTGGCGCGTGGCGGCGCGCTTCGCCTGCGGATCGATCTGGTCGGCGCTCACGACGCGCAGGTCGTCGGCCCGGCGGCAAGACGGTTGCGGCGAGGGCGGGCGGGCCGGGGTGATCTCGCCGCAGTCAGCCGAACACGCCGGTCGCGCGCAGTTCCGCGCGGATCGCGTCGCGTTTCACTAGCCCGAAGCCGACGCAGATGATCAGGAACCCGGCCACCGTGGTTGCGGTGATCCCCTCGTCGAGGACCAGCCAGCCGACGAGCGCGGCGAACACCGGCGCGACGTAGGAGACGAGGTTGATCTCGATCGGCCCGAGCCGGTCGAGCAGGTCGAAGTAGACGAGGAAGCCGATCCCGCTGGCGACGACCGAGAGGTAGCCCAAGGCGAGCAGCGACTCCGTCGTCCAGACCGCGTCGGC
>NZ_AOJL01000017.1 GCF_000337035.1 Halorubrum coriense DSM 10284 | reverse complement strand
ATGTCGGTCTCGGCGGCCCGCGAGAGGACGGACCCGAGCGCGAACGAGGCCGCCGCGAGCAGCACGAGCAGCTTCGCGACCGTGCCGCCGCCGGTCAGGTTCGCCGGGTCCGGGTTCGCGAGGACGACCGCGCCGACGAGGCCGATCCCGAGCCCGAGCGCGCCGACGGCGGTCAGCCGCTCGGCGGGGAGGAACGCCCGCGCGAACACCGTGGTCAACAGCGGCGAGAGGCTGACGATGACGGCGGCGACTCCGCTCGTCACCGCCGGATCGGTCTCGCCGACGAAGAGGAACGCGTGGTAGGCGGCGATGATGAAGACGGCCCCGGAGACGACTTCCAGCCACTGGTCGCGACCGCGGGGAATCGGGTCGTCGACCGCGTAGGCCGCGTACGAGAGCATCACCACGCCGGCCACGTCGAACCGGAACGCCGCGAACAGCACCGGCGGGAAGTACGCCAGCCCCGCCTTGATCGCGACGAACGCGGACCCCCAGACGGCGGCGAGGACGAGGAACAGCGAGAGGTTTCTGAGACGACTCACGTCCGCCCTCTCCCCGCGGTGCGTCAAAAGGTTCCGGAAACGGCCGCGTTCGCTGGGTCACCACGGGACGGCGAGCGCCGATCGGAGCGTCGTCCGCGGCGACGGCTCCCGCCAGCGGGGCCGAGCCCCGTCAGCGAACCCGATACCCGTCGGCGTCGCGGGCGACGACGCCGACGTCGGAGAGCCGGCGGAGGGCTCCCTCGACCGTCGACGTCCGCGCGCCGACCTCGTCGGCGACCGCCGCGGGCGTGCCGTCGGTCTCGATCACCGCGGCGAGGACGGCCGCGAAGAAGCGGCTGTCGGCCTGTCCGCCGAGGCGCTCGTCTATCTCTGCCAGCGTGTCCTCGACGCGGCCCTGGACCCAGCGCTGGGCGAGCGAGAGCTCGCGGTCGAGGTCTTGGAGGCGCGTGTACTCCTCGGCGAGGTCCGCGAGGTCGCCGGTCTCCCCCGACCCGTCGGGGGCCTCGATCGAGAGGTGCGGGCAGCGCCCGGACATGTCGAGGCTGTTCTTCGCCGGGTACGCGCTCTTCGCGCCGAAGCCGTACGGCGAGACGCTCACCTCCAGCCGGAGGCTGCGCGCGATCCGGAAGTACTTCCGCCGCTGGTCGTCCGTCGTCGACTCGACGAGACCGGCCTCCTCCAGCTTCCGCAGGTGGTCGATCACCGCCTTCGGGCTCACGTCGAGGTACTCCGAGATCTCCGTGACGTAACACGGCTTGGTGGCGAGAAGCCGGAGGATCCGCCGCCGGTTCTCGTTCCCGAGGAGATCGAGCAGTACCGCGGAGTCCATTAACGTGTGGTTAGCGTTGGTGATATAAAAGGTTGGCTTCCGGCGACCGGTCGACATCGCCGCCGATCGACAGAGGGAACGGCCGTGCCGGAAGCGGGAGAGTGCGCTCATCGAAGAGTAGTTAGCCCCCGGGCGGCACGCTGGGGTATGGAGACGGCACTCGTCATCCTCGACGGCTGGGGGCTCGGCGACCACGACCGCCGCGACGCGGTGAAGGCGGCCGAGACGCCGACGTTCGACGCGGCGACGGAGCGCGGGGCGGACGGCCGCCTCGTCGTTCACGGCCGCCGCGTCGGGCTCCCGGAGGGACAGATGGGGAACTCCGAGGTCGGCCACCTCAACATCGGCGCCGGCCGCGTGGTCAAGCAGGCGTACACCCGGATCACGGACGCGCTCGCGGAGGGGTCGCTCTCCGACAACGACGCGGTCGCGGACGCGCTCGACCACGCGAAGTCGACCGGCGGCCGCGTCCACTTCATGGGGCTCGTCTCGGACGGCGGCGTCCACTCGGACGTGGAACACCTGCTCGCGCTGATCGACGCCGCGGCCGACGCGGGCGTCCCGGCGACGAGCCACGCGTTCACCGACGGGCGCGACACCGCCCCGGAGATCGCCGACGGGTTCCTCGCCGACGTGACCGCGAAGGCGGACGAGCGCGGGACCGGCCACGTCGCGACGGTGACCGGGCGGTACCACGCGATGGACCGCGACGAGAACTGGGAGCGCACGAAGAAGGCGTACGACGCCATCGTCTCCCGCGAGGCCTCGCACGAGGCCGAGAGCGCGGTCGCCGCCGCCCGCGAGGCGCACGCCCGCGGCGAGACCGACGAGTTCGTCGAGCCGACGCTCGTCGACGACGAGCCCGCACTCGCCGACGGCGACGCGGTGATCTTCTTCAACTTCCGCGCGGACCGCGCCCGCCAGCTGGTCCGGCTGCTCACCGACACCCGGCCCGACTGGGCGTTCGACCTCGATCAGCCCGAGATCCGGCTGACGACGATGACGGAGTACGACGAGACGTTCGACTTCCCGGTCGCGTTCCCCCCGGAGATCCCGGCGAACACGATCGGCGAGGTCGTCGCGGACGCCGACGGTACGCAGCTCCGGATCGCGGAGTCGGAGAAGTACCCCCACGTCACCTACTTCCTCAACGGCGGCCGCGAGGTGAAGTTCCCCGGCGAGGTCCGGACGATCGTCGAGAGCCCGGACGTCCCGACGTACGACCTCCGGCCGGCGATGTCCGCGCCCGAGGTGACCGACGAGGCCGTCGAGACGATCGCGTCGGACGACCCCGACCTGCTGGTGTTGAACTACGCGAACCCGGACATGGTCGGCCACACGGGCGACTTCGACGCCGCCGTCGAGGCGGTCGAGGCCGTCGACGCCCAGCTGGATCGCCTGCTCTCGGCGGTCGCCGACGCCGGCGCGCACGCGGTCGTCACCGCCGACCACGGCAACGCCGACGACATGGGCACCGCGGACGACCCCCACACCGCCCACACGTACAACCCGGTCCCGTTCGTCTACCTGACGCCCGACGGCGACGACGGCGGGAAGCGGGTCCGCGAGGGCGGCTCGCTCTGCGACATCGCGCCCACGCTGCTCGACCTGATGGACCGCGACCGGCCCGCCGAGATGACCGGCGAGAGCCTGCTGACCGAGTGACCCGCCCGGCCGCGGCGTCGCGGTCGCCCCGATAAACGATAAACTCCGGATCGATTCTCGCTCGTTCCACGGCGTTTTAATACGGCGTCGGGCTTGTGATCGTTCATGACAGACGAGACCACGCCCGTGATCGCGGCCGCTTACCGAACCCCGCAGGGGAGAGACGGCGGCGTCTACGAGGACGTCCGCAGCGAGGACCTCTCGACGACGCTCATCGACCACGCGCTCGACGAGACGGGGCTGACGAGCGACCACGTCGACGACCTGATGTGGGGGGTCGCACAGCAGCGCGCCGAGCAGGACAACAACGTCGCGCGCGTCATCGCGCTCCTCTCGGAGCTGGGCGAGTCGGTGCCCGCCACCTCGATCAACCGCTGGTGCGCCTCCTCGATGCAGGCGGTCATCTCGGCGTCCGACGCGATTGCCGCCGGCAACCGCGAGTGTATCATCGCCGGCGGCGTCGAGAACATGAGCCGCGTCCCGATGGACGGCGACTCCTACCAGCACCTCCACCCGGAGCTGTCGGAGGCGTACAACGTCTTCCAGCTCCAGATGGGGATGACCGCGGAGAAGGTCGCCGAGGAGTACGACGTGAGCCGCGAGGCGCAAGACGAGTACGCCGCCCGCAGCCATCAGCGCGCCGCCGAGGCGACCGGCTCCGGGCGGTTCGACGACGAGATCGTCCCCGTCGAGACCGAGGACGGCCTCGTGGAGGAAGACGAGGGGATCCGCCCGGACACGACCGCCGAGAAGCTTGCCGGCCTCTCGCCCGCCTTCACCGGCGACGGCAGCGTCACCGCGGGGAACTCCTCGCAGATCTCCGACGGCGCGTCCCTGACCGTGGTCACGAGTAAGGCGTTCGCGGAGGACCACGGCCTCGACGTCCTCGCCGAGGTCGGCACGAACTCCGTCGCCGGCGTCGACCCCACCGTCATGGGGATCGGCCCGGTGCCCGCCACCCGCGGTCTGCTGGAGCGCGCCGGCACGGACATCGACGACTACGACCTCGTCGAACTGAACGAGGCGTTCGCCTCCCAGTGCGAGTACTCGCGGCGCGAGCTCGGCATCGACGAGGACAAGTACAACGTCAACGGCGGAGCCATCGCGCTCGGTCACCCGCTCGGCGCGTCCGGCGCGCGGCTCCCCGTCACGCTGCTCCACGAGATGGAGAAGCGCGACGCCGACCGCGGGCTCGCGACGCTGTGCGTCGGCTTCGGGCAGGGCGCGGCGATCGAGTTCCTGCGGTAACCCGGCAACAACAGTTGACCTCGCGACCGAGGCTTCGGTCGCCTACTCGCCGCCGTGCGTGAACCCGCGGTCGGGGAGGGAGTCGCCGTCGGCGACGACGCGCGGGCTCTCTTCGTCGTCCGATTCTTCGACGACCGTCCCGATCCGCGTGAGTCCGGCCGGACACTCCTCGCTGACGGTCGGTAGCGCCGTCTCCGGCACCGCACAGAGCAGTTCGAAGTCCTCGCCGAAGTGGGCCGCGAGCTCGAACCGCTCGCCGTCCCCGTCGGCGACCTCGTCGACCGCGGGATGGACCGGGAGCGCGTCGCGGTTGAGTTCGATCCCCGCGCCGCTCGCCTCGGCGAGCTGGTGGCACGACCGCGCCAGCCCGTCCGAGGAGTCCATCATCGCGGTCGCCGTCCCCGCTAGCGCCAGCCCGTCGGCGACCCGCGGCGTGAACCGGAACAGCTCGTTGGCGCGCTCGACCGACGCCTCGTCGCCGCGCTCGAACAGCCGCAGCGCCGCCGCGGACCGGCCCCACTCGCCGGTGACGCAGAGGGCGTCGCCCGGCCGCGCCCCGCCGCGGGTCACCGGGCCGGCGTCGGTCACGCGCCCGATAGCGGTGGTCGCGGTCGTGAACTCGACGTGCTCGTCGAGGTCGCCGCCGACGTACTCGGCGTCGACCGCCTCGCAGACGTCGACCGCGCCGGCGACGAACCGGTCCAGCGCCTCGCGGTCGAACGCCGCGTCGGCGTAGACGGCCACCGCCGCGCTCGCCGCCGCGCCGGTCGCGGCCACGTCCGAGAGCGACGCGCCGACCGCGCGCCACCCGGCCGTGTACCGCGTCGTCCCGGGCGGGAAGTCGGTCCGCTCGTGGAGCATGTCCGTCGTGATGACCGTCCCGTCGACGACGGCGGCGTCGTCGCCCGCGTGCGGGAGGTCGGCCGCGAGGGCCCGGAGGGCGTCGCGCTCGTTCACTACCTACGCTCCGCGCGGCGAGGCCAATAAGCGATCGGTCCCGGCGGCCGCCGCCGTCGATTCCGCCGGCGGCTCCGACGCGCTCGCGGGACTCGGTCTCGGCGTGTCGGACATCGTTCCCTCCGGTCGTGGTTATTGTTGTCATGGAACATTTAATCGAGTAAAACAACATAACGAATATTATCATTATCAATCATTACGTTTATTACCCTTCTCCGATTTGTTTCGGTCGCAATGGCAGTATCCGTACGCGGACACGCAGCCGCCCGACGCACAGACGCGATCACCAGACGACCGCCGCAGCCGCCCACGCGACCCGATGACGACACCTAACGACACGCCCGACGACACGACCCGACGCACCGACACCACGACCGACCGACCGACCGATTCGGACGCGACCGACCGGTCAGACGCGACCGACGACACGACCACTTCTCCGCGGACGATCCCCGGTCGCACCCCGTTGACCGAGGAGGCCGGCGCGCCGCTGGTCCCGACGATCACCACCCGGCGAGCGACGCAGACGCGGTCGCCAGGCTCGCCGCAGCCGACCGAGGCCCGCCCGGCCGCCCGGCCGCCGACCGACGACGAGCGCGACGCGCCGCTGGTCCCCGACCTCCGCCCCGCTTCGCGGACGCGGACCGACGGGGGGTCGCGATGACGGCGAACGCGACGCGCCGTTCCCGCACCGTCTCACCGACGCGAACTCCGGGGAGTCGCTCCGACGCGCCGTCCCGATGACCGGGACCGGCGGCGGTCCGCGCCCGGACGCCACGGCGTTCGCCCCCACCGCTCGCCGAGCCGGCGGGCGCTCCGCCGCGTCGAACCGCACCGCAGACGACGCCACCACGCAGTAACCCGATGAACCCCAACGAACTCGACGACGACGTCTTCACCAGAGATATCGACAACCCGGCCGGCCGCCGACTCCGCGAGCTGTTCGACGAGCAGGAGTACACGTTCGCGCCCGGGATCTACCACGCGCTCGACGCCCGCCTCGCCGAGATGGCCGGGCTCGACGCGGCCTACATGAGCGGCTACTCGACCGTCCTCGGCCAGTTCGGCTTCCCCGACCTGGAGATGGTCACGATGTCCGAGATGGTCGAGAACGCGAAGCGCATGGTCGAGGCGACGAACCTCCCCGTCATCGCCGACTGCGACACCGGCTACGGCGGCGTCCACAACGTCCGGCGCGCGGTCCGCGAGTACGAGAAGGCCGGCGTCGCCGCCGTCCACATCGAGGACCAGACCTCGCCGAAGCGCTGCGGGCACATCGCCGGCAAGCAGATCGTCTCCCGCGAGCAGGCGCGCTCGCGGTTCGAGGCCGCCGTCGACGCCAAGCAGAGCGAGGACACGGTGATCATCGCCCGTACCGACGCGTACGGCTCCGCCAACGGCGACTGGGAGGAGCACCTCGAACGCGGGCGGATCTACGCCGACGCCGGCGTCGACCTCGTCTGGCCGGAGATGCCCGACCCGTCCCGCGAGGACGCGGTCGAGTACGCCGAGACGATCCACGAGACCCACCCGGACCTCGACTTAGCCTTCAACTACTCCTCGTCGTTCGAGTGGGGCGCCGAGGAGGACCCGCTCACCTTCGAGGAGCTCGGCGACCTCGGCTACCAGTACATCTTCATCACGCTGTACGGGCTCCACTCGGGCGCGCACGCCGCCTACGAGGACTTCGCGAACATCGCCGAGAACGACGAGGCGGCGCAGTTCGACCTCGAAGAGCGCTACATCGGCCACGAGACCGAGAGCCACCACGAGCTCTCCTTCGTCCCGCGGTATCAGGACATCGAGGCCGAGTTCGACCCCAAGGCCCGGAAGCGCCAGGAGGAGTCGGCCGGCTTCACCGAGGACGAGAACGACCCGATCACCGCCTCCGAGGGGGGTGACGACTGATGGGCGGGCCGGACGACGTCACCCTCCGGCGGAGCCAGCTGGCGACGCCGGGCTCCGACCCGAAGATGATCGAGCGGGCGCCCGACTCCGGGGCCGACGAGGCGTTCATCGACCTGGAGGACTCGGTGGCACCGTCCGAGAAGATCGAGGCCCGCGAGAACGCCATCGAGGGGCTGATCGAGTACGACTGGTCGGACACCCGGCCCTGTTACCGGATGAACGGCGTCGACACCCGGTGGTTCTACGACGACGTGATCGAGGTCGTCGGGCGGGCCGGCGAGTACCTCGACACGATCATGGTGCCGATGGCGAACAACCCGGAGACGGTCGCCACCGTCGACAACCTGCTGACGCAGGTCGAGGCGAACAACGACCTGCCGGTCGGCGAGATCGGCCTCCAGGCGCAGATCGAGTCGCCGGAGGCGATGACGAAGGTCGCCGACATCGCCCGCGCGAGCGACCGCTTGGAGTCGCTCGTCTTCGGCCCCGGCGACTACACCGCGAACGTCGGCGCCGCCGGTCTCACCATCGGCTCCGGCGGCGGCTACCCCGGCCACTACTGGCACTACCAGCTCGCGCGCATCGCCCACGCGGCGAAGGCGCAGGGTTTACAGGTGATAGACGGCCCCTACGCCGAGATCGAGGACGCGGAGGGGTTCCGCGACTCCTGTCGGTGGGCGAGCCAGCTGGGCTGTGACGGCAAGTGGGCGATCCACCCGAGCCAGATCGAGCCCGCGAACGAGACGTTCGCGCCCTCTCCCGAGGAGGCCGAGAAGGCCCGCCGGATCGTCGACGCCTACGCGGAGGCGAAAGAACAGGGCAGGGGCGCCGTCTCGGTCGACGGCGAGATGGTCGACGAGGCGACGGACAAGATGGCCCGCGGCATCGTCGCGCGCGCCGAACGGGCCGGCATCCTGTAGGGCCGCGTCGAGCGGTCCGTCGTCTGTTATCACTCCGGCTCCGGAATCGCGCCGATCTTTCGCAACTCGTCGACGTCGCCCGCGCCGTAGCCGTACTCCCGCAGCACCGACTCCGTGTGCTCGCCGAGCGCCGGCGGGTGGCGGCGGACGGTCGTCGGCGTCCGCGAGAAGTGCATCGGCGAGCCGGGGAACCGGACCGTGCCCGCGGTGGGGTGGTCCGCCTCGGCGAGCATGCCGCGCGCCTCGATCTGCGGGTCCGCGAACACCTCGCTCACGTCGCGGACGCGGCTCGCGGGCACGTCGTGCGCTTCGAGCCGCTCGACCGCCTCTTCCGTCGACATCGCCGCGAACGTCTCGCCCAGTTCGCGGTCGAGGAACTCGCGGTTCCGGACGCGGCCCTCGTTCGTCTCCAGCCGCTCGTCGGCGAGCAGGTCCGGGCGATCGACCGCCTCGCACAGCGGCGGCCAGAACCGGTCCGACGAGCAGGCGACGACGACGTACCCGTCGCTGGTCTCGAACGCCTGATAGGGGACGATGTTCGGGTGTTTGCTCCCCATCCGCCCCGGCGGGTCGCCGCTGGCGAAGTAGTTCGTCGCCATGTAGCTGGTCCAGGCGGCCTGCCCGTCCAACAGGCTCACGTCGATCTTCTGCCCGCGACCGTCGCCGAGCTCGCGTTCGAGGAGCGCCGCGAGGATCGCCTGCGTCGCGTACATCCCCGCTCCGACGTCGGCGAGCGCGACGCCGATCCGCACCGGCGGTCCGCCCTCGACGCCGGTGAACGACATGAAGCCGCCGCGGGCCTGCATCATGATGTCGTAGGCGGGTTTGTCGCGGTCGGGACCCCATTCCCCGTAGCCGGAGATGGCACAGTAGACGAGCCCGGGGTTCGCCTCGACGAGGTCGCCGTAGCCGAGCCCCCACTCCTCGGTCTTGCCGACACGGAAGTTCTCGACGAGCACGTCGGCCTCGCGGGCGAGGTCGCGGACGACCGCGCGCCCCGCCTCGGTCGTCAGGTCCAGCTGGATCGACCGCTTGTTGCGATTGACGCTGACGTAGTAGGCGCTCGCGTCGCCCTCGCCGTCAGTTCCGTCTTCTTCGTCGTCCGCGCTGAACGCCGGCGGGACCCAGGTACGGGTCTGGTCGCCCCGACCGGGGCGCTCGACTTTGATCACCTCCGCGCCGAGGTCGCCGAGCTGCATGGTACAGAATGGTCCCACGAGGACGCGGGAGAGGTCCAACACGGTGAGCCCGTCCAGCGGTCCGACGTCGCTCTCGGGGTCGCGCGCCTCACCGACCACGCGGTCTCGCCTCCGCGGACCGCCGCCGTATCCGGTTCATGCGATCCGGCTCAGCCGCCGGGCTACTGAGTGTTGGGGTGCGCCGCGCGCGGGGAAAACGGAGGGGCGGCCGTCTCAGGCCGGGAGCGTGTCGATGCCGTCGATCTCGACGAAGCCGTAGCCGCAGTCTGGACAGCGCCACTTCGTCTTCTCGCCGAGGTGGAGCGTCATCGCCGCGGTCCGGTAGAACGAACGGGTCTCGCCGCACGCGGGACAGTCCACGTCCTTTTCGAGCGCCATGTACGCCGATCGATCCGGGCCGGTGTTGAACCTACTGATTCGGTTTCCGACCGCTCACCACACCGGCGCGAGCAGCAACGCGACCGTCGCCGAGATGAAGACGAGTTTGAGCGCGGTGTTGACGACGATCACCTTCGTCCCGAACGACGCGCCCCAGATCCCGTACTGGAACGGGATCGAGCGCCGGAACGTGGAGACGGCGAACGAGAGGATGCTCCCGATGAGCAGCGACGCGACCGCGGTCCGCGTCGTGAAGATCCCGGCCTCCGTCCCGGCGAGCGTCGCCGCGCCCGCGGTCGTGTCGAGCGTGAACACCGCGACGACGGGCACCGCGGCACCCGGCAATCCCAGCACGCCCGTGATCGGCTCCGCCACGCTCGTCACCGCCGCCACGTCGTAGGTCGTGACGAGCCAGATGACCAGCGTGTACACGACCGCGAGCCGCGGGACGATCCGCCGGAGGGTCCGCCACGACTTCCCGGCCGCCTCGCCGACGCGCTCCCGGTCGGTGCGGTCGTCGTCCTCGGGCCCGGTCGCGTCGACGTCGGCGAGCGCGGCGCGGTCGACGTTCGACTCGGAGAGGAGGAGTCCGCCCGCGACGACGCCGGTGACGGTGATCAGCAGCGCGATGCCGGCGCGCGCGCCGACGTAAACGGCCCCGGTGGTGACGCCGAGGATCGGGATCAACACCGGGACGTAGTAGGTGAACACGTGCTGGACAAAGCCGAAGAACGTGTTCATCGTCACGGCGACGAGCGTCGCCCGGTCGTCGAGCAGTCCGGACTCGCGGTACTCCGCGAGCGTCGCGTAGCCCGCGGTCGTCGACGCCGCGGTCGTGAGGATCGCCGTGCCCACCTCGTCCGGGAGGTTCGCCGGCCGCGTGAGCCACCCCGCGATCCCGGCGACGTACCGGACCAAGCCGAACGCGACGGCGACGTTGGCGGCGAAGACGCCGCCCGCGATGAACGCCGTGATGCGGGCCAGCCGGGGGACCACGTCCGCGAGCAGCGTCGAGAGGTCGGCGGCGACCGATTGCACGCCCGCGGCTAGGCCGGGGCCGACCAAATGACCGTCGGAACGCGCGGGCGTTCCCGGAACGTCGGAACGCGCGCCGCCCCGCGCGGGGCTTATACTCCCCGCCGGTGAAGCCACGGGCGATGGCTCCCGCCGAGGACGACATCTCGATCGACGAAAAGCGCGTGTACGCGGGCAGCGCCGGCCGCACCGACGCCTACGTCGCGACGGGGACCGGGATCGTCCGCGTCTCGCTGTCGGCCGACAAGGTCGGCGCGTTCGACATGGTCGCCCGCGATCCCGCCCGCGACGTCGCCGTCCTCGCGCGGGGAGACGGAAGGGATCTCGTCGCCGCGGCCACGCCGGGCGGGCTCTCGGTCGCCCCGGTCGGCGACGACCCCGCGTTCGAGGCAGTCGACGACGAGCCGGCGGTCGCGGTGAGCGCGACGGCGTCTCGCGACGGCGCGCTCCTCGTCGCCCGCGAGGACGGCGCGATCGAGCGCGTCGAACTCGAAGGCGACGAATCGATGCTCGGGCCGACGACGCGGCTCGGTTCCGTCGCGGACCCGCGGGCGGTCGACGGCGCGCTCGTCGCGGGCGCGGAGGGGGTGTTCCGGGTCGGCGAGGACGGGCTCACGGACGTCGGTCTCGACGACGCGCGCGACGTGGCCGGGTCGGGGATGCCCCTCGCGGCCACCGGCGCGGGGCTCTACTGGCTCGGCAACGGTTGGATGACGGTCCGCGAGGCGGCCGCGGACGCGGTCGCGGCCGACGGCGACGGGCACGCGATGGCGGTCGTCGACGGCGACCTGCTCGTTCACTCCGGCGGGGGCGGCGAGTGGGGCGACGAGACGTGGGAACCCGCGGACCTGCCCGTGGACGAGACGGCCGTCGCGCTCGGCTACGGGCCCGGCGTCTCGGTCGCGGTCACCGAGGCCGGGACGCTCTGCGTCGACGCCGGCGACGGCTGGCGACACCAGGTGGTCGGCGTTCGCGACGTGGCGGGCGTCGCGCTCGCGGTCGTGGAATAGGTCGTCGGGTGTGAGGCGGGTCCGGGACTTCCGTCTGAGGGTTATAATTGGATCCGAGCAGATCGACGGAAGCGCCACCGAAACGTCTCGCCTGTCAGTACGAACCGTTGATCGACACGAACACCGCCTCGCGCCCGCCCCCTCGAGTCCCACCCCGCACCGCACAGCGGCTCACACCTCCCCAGCCTCGTCGCGGCCATTTAAAACGGCCGCGACCCAAGCGAGGGACCGGAGGTCCCTCTGGCAGCCGGCGCTACGAGCCGGCGGCCTCTCCCGTGCTCCTCCCGGCCTGTCGGCCGCTCATCGGCACGCGCCACCGCATCGTTTATTTATAAACGTCAGGTCTGCTCAAACGCTCAGGACGTGCGATATTCCGCCCCGATGTGCCCAGTGTACCAGAGTGACGCGGTACAGTGGTTCTGCTCACGAGTCGGCGTCGGGCCGATCGGATCGAATCGTCTCCACGGCCCGACGCACTGACCGGATCCCGACGAAGCGCGGCACGCTTCCGGCGTATTCGGCGTATCCGTCGTATTGCTCTCGGAGCCACGGCTCCTCGATGAGCGACTGTACGACCATCCAGGTCGTGATGGCACCGGCGAGTACGCCGACGAGGAGTGACGCCGAAGCGACCGCCACGGCCCACCACAAGAAGATGGCCCCGAGGTTCTGCGGGTTTCGCGTGTATCGGTACAACCCGTCCGTCCGAAGTTCCCCGGCGCGTCCCGCTGACTCCGCTTCCCCGAGATCGGCCGCCGATCGCGTGAGCAGGCCGACTGCGGGGACGGCGACCACCCCGCCGACCGCCCGTGACCAGAGCGGAATCGTCACGCTCCCGGCATCGAGAACGACAGTCAGGAGCGTACACAGCAGAAACCCATTGGAGCAGAGGAGGTACACGCGCCGTTTCCGCTCGTCCGGGCCCGGCGGCCAGAACCGGTAGTCGTCTCCGAATGCGGTAGCGGCGAATCCGACGAGGAGGACCGTCGCACAGAGCAGTCCGGCAGCGAACGGGGCGTACGCCAGCATTACACGATCACGTATAACTGACACTTTGGAAATCATTTTCGTTTCAACTATCCGATCTGTTGGGCCTGCGGACCCGTCGCCCCGTTCGCACGACTCGCCGACCGACCGTTTCGAACGACGATACGGCTAAAAAAGAGGAATTCAACAGGGCCAACTGTCGGCCGTCGGTCCCGCCTCGGTCCCCCTACGCGCTCGGCAGGTCGATCTCGTCGCCGTCGGCGTAGACGGTCGGGTTCCGGACGATCCCGTCGAGGTGGAGCGGCGCGTCCGTCTCGCCGCCGATCCCGGCGTTGTCGCCGATCGCGATGTGGACCGTCCCGCCCGCCTTCTCGTCTAAGAGGACCGAGCCGACGAGCTCCTCGACGCCGCCGTTCGTCCCGATTCCCAGCTCCGCGAGGCTGTACGCCGCGTCGCCGACCTCGTCGGCCGCGGCCTCCACGTCGGCGCGGATCGCGTCGTCGCCGATCTCGGTCACGAACCCGTCCTCGACCTCGAACGCGAGCTCCTGTCCCTCGTCGAGCAGGCCGTGGGGCATCATCGTCCCGTCGACGACGAAGGTCCCGGTCGCGCTCGCGGGCGCGACGAACACCTCCCCGGCCGGGAGGTTCGAGAAGTCGCCCGGGTCGCGCACCATGCCGGTGTCGGCGAGCCACTCGCGGTCGCCGATCCGGAAACTGATGTCGGTGCCGGCAGGCGCGGTGACGCGGACCTCGTCGGCGTCGCCGATCTGCCCGAGCACGTCGTCGCAGGCGGCCTCGATGGCGGCGTAGTCGGCGTCGAGGCCGGTCGTGAACACGTCGGCGGTGATCCCGGGCAGCGTCGCCCCGCGCGCGCCGGCGTCGCAGGCCGCGCCCCGGGCGCGGGTGTGGCTCAGGCTCTTCGTCGTCGGCGCGAGGAAGACGTCCGCTTCCTTCATCGCGGCCGCGACCGGGGCCGGCGGCTCCGTCCCGTGCTGCTCGGCCGGCGGGTACCGCAGGATCGTCGCGTCGTCGGTGACGGCGCTCACGGCCGCGTAGAGCGCCTCGCCGATGGGCTCGCGCTCGTCGTCGGTGACGACCGCGACCGACTCGTCGGGAGCGACGTCCAGGCACTGTTCGACCGCGGTCGCCGCGGCGTCGGAGAGGTCGACTGGCATACCTCCGCCTCCGTCCGGCCGGGCGTTAGGCCTTGTCATCGGTCCGTTTACTCTATTCCGTAATTGAATTATTTACGTCCGGTGCCGATCGCCGTCGAATTAACCGACTGATTACTCGTGGGGTAGTTAATTTCAAATAGCGATCCTCGAAAAGATTATATCGGTCCCCGAGCGACAGGCGAACATGACACGCGTGGGCGTCAACGGCTACGGCACGATCGGGAAGCGGGTCGCGGACGCCGTCGCGGCCCAGTCGGACATGACACTCGTCGGCGTGACCAAGGCCTCGCCGGACTACGGCGTCGAGGCGGCGGCCCGCCGCGGCTACGACCTGTACGCGGCGGTCGAGGACCGGGCGGGGGAGTTCGCCGCCGCCGGCGTGGACCTGACCGGAACGCTCGGCGACCTGCTCGACGCCGTCGACGTCGTCGTCGACTGCGCGCCCTCCGGCGTCGGCGAGCGCAACGCGCCCGTCTACGAGGCGCACGACACGCCGGCGATCTTCCAGGGCGGCGAGGACGCCGCCGTCGCCGAGACCTCGTTCAACGCCCGCGGCCGGTTCGAGGCGGCCCGCGGCGCGGACGCGGTCCGCGTCGTCTCCTGTAACACGACCGCGCTCTCGCGGCTGCTCGCGCCGCTCGACGAGACCTACGGCGTCGAGAAGGCGCGCGTCACGCTCGTGCGCCGCGGCGGCGACCCGAGCGAGACGAACCGCGGGCCGATAAACGACATCGTCCCCGACCCCGCCACGGTCCCCTCCCACCACGGCCCGGACGTGAACGAGATCCTGCCCGACGTCGCGGTCGACACCGCGGCGCTGAAAGCGCCGGTCACGGGGATGCACACCCACAGCGTCAACGTCACGCTGGAGACCGACCCCGACCCGGCGGCCGTCCGCGACCTCCTCGCCGACGAGGACCGGATCTTCCTCGTCCCGGAGGCCGCGGGCATCGACGGTGCCGGGGCGCTGAAGGAGTACGCCGCCGACGCGGGGCGGCCCCGCGGCGACCTCTGGGAGAACTGCGTCTGGGAGGAGTCGATCAGCCTCACCGGCCGGGACCTGTACCTCTTCCAGAACGTCCATCAAGAGGCCGACGTCGTCCCGGAGAACGTCGACGCGATCCGCGCGATGACGACCGACGTCGACGCGGCCGAGTCGGCGGCGCGGACGAACGAGACGCTCGGGGTGGGCCTTGAGAGCCGACTCGGGGACGACGGACCGGCGCGCGCGGAGTTGACGGCCGACGACTGACGACCGCGGTCGCGCGATTCTCGGTCGCTACCGCCCGGAGGCGACGCTCACTCGGTCGGTCGCGTGACGAGGAACGTGCGCCCGCCCCGCCGTTCGAGGTGGACCTCGCTGCCGTCGACGCGGTTCGCGCGAACGCGGTCCGGGAGGCGGTCGGTTCGACAGTCGGTGACGTCCACGCGCGTCGGCGTCGCGTACCGGGGCCGGTCGGCGGTGACTGCGCTCATACACCGAATTCGGGCCGGAACGCCCCTATAACCGAGCCATCCGCGGAGTGAAAGTGAAAGTGAACGGTTCCGGGCCGTTCGCGGGGGATTCGGATCGCCGCGGGCGCATGGCAGCGGATCGTCCTGACCGCCCGGCGGCGGCCCCCGTCGCCCTACCGGCGGAGGCCGGTCGCCTCGTCGCCCTCGACGAACCGCACCCTGAAGTAGTCGTACCCGCCGTAGGCGGCGTCGAGCGCGCCCATCCACCAGTTCCACCGCTCGACGAGCGACGAGCCGTCCGGGGCGTCTCCCAGATGTCCTACCACCCCCGACACGGTCAGTCCGTGGCCGCGGTCCTCGGAGGGCCGCCCGGAGTCGACGAGGTCGCGGGCCGACCGCGAGACCGCCCGCCGCTCGGCCTCGGTCCCGCCGAACTCGTCCTCGAGTGCGCGTTCCAGACGCTTTCTGTCCATACTCGACGTTGGTTCCGCGGGTATATGAGTCGCGTGGTAGGGGGTGGCACGTCCGGTGACGAGACCCCTTCACAGCCGCGCGGCCAGCGCGAGGAACAGCAGCGAGAACGGCGCGGTCAGCAGCGCCAACGCGACCCCGCCAGCCCCCTCGCCCGCCGCGACGGCCATGAGGAGGCCGACGACGAGCGAGAACGACCCCAACACGGCGAGGGTGAGCCGCTCCGGGACGCTCGCTCGGTCCGGCCCGTCGCCCTCCGCGAGCGCGGCGTCGAGCGCGGACTCGACCTCGTCCGCCCGGTCGCGCGGGGCGAACAGCCACGGCGTCGACCGGAACCAGGCGTTCCCCCGATACGCGAGCAGGAACACCGTCGTCCACGGAGTGTCGATCCGGCGCGTCCTGACGACGGCCCCGAGGTCGTCGCTCCGAGTCCGGTCGTGCGACGGGTACGTCCGCGCGACCGTGCGCTCGGCCGGGTCGACGCAGACGACGACGCCCGACGACTCCGCGGCCGCCGGTACGAGCCAGGCGACCCAGAACAGCGGCCAGAGGGCCGGCAGGACGTCCGTCGGAAGCGCCACCGCGGCCGCGACGACCGCGCCCAGCCCGGCCAGCGTCCAGCCGGGCCGAAGCGCGCTCGCGGCCTCGCGCAGCCGGGCGACGGACGGCTCCCCGACCGAACTCTCGCGGTACACGGCGTACAGCACCGGCACGGTGCCGATCAGGAACGCGAGGAGGAGCGCGACCCCGACGGCGATCGCCTCGGCCCCGACGCTCGGGACCGCGACGTCGCCGGAGGCGACGCCCACGAGCAGTCCGGCGGCGGCACCGGTGACGAGGACAAGAATCGCGCCGAGGATCGCGACGGACGCCCCGGTCGCGAGCGAGCGCAGTCGCTCGTGGCGGACCGGGCCCCACTCGACCGGGTCGCGTTCCGCGGCGGTCTCGGGTGCGTCGCGGTCGCCGTGGGAATCGGCCGGTACCTCGCCGGAATCGACGAGTTCCACCGCCTCCTCGGGGGTGGAGGAGGTCCCGCTCTCGGAGGGCATGCTGGCCGTAGCTACCGGCGCTGCGGCAAAAAGGGTCGGGTCGCCGTCGGGGGCGGCCAGCCGATCGACTACGGACCAGACGCGGCGGCGTCCGCGTCCGAGTCGGCGACGTCTGTCGTCGATTCCGGGGGTTCCGTCGGTTCGACGTTGCCGAGCCGGAGCGCGTTTCCGGTGACGCCGAGGCTCATGCCCATGTCGCCGACGACGACGGCCATCGCGACGCTCACGTAGCCGAGCGGGGCCCCGGCGGCGAGCAGCGCCTTCACGGCGAGGGAGGCTCCGATGTTCGTGCGGATCGTCGAACTCGCGCGCGAGGCGAGGTCGACGACGTACGGGAGCCGCGTCAGGTCGTCGGCCATCAGCGTCACGTCCGCGGTCTCGATGGCGGTGTCGGTGCCGGCGGCCCCCATCGCGACCCCGACGTCCGCGGCCGCGAGCGCCGGCGCGTCGTTGATCCCGTCGCCGACCATCGCGACGCCGCCCTCGGTCTCGGCCGCGAGCTCGCGGACCGCCGCGACCTTCTCGTCGGGGAGCAGCTCGGCGCGGACCTCGTCGACGCCGACGCGCTCGCCGATCGCCCGCGCGGTCCGCTCGTTGTCCCCGGTGAGCATCGCGACGCGGTCGATCCCGAGCTCGTGGAGCCGGTCGACGACCCACGCCGCCTCCGGGCGGACCGTGTCCGCGACCGCGACGACGCCCTCCAGCTCCGTCTCGGTCCCCACGAGGACGACCGTCTTCCCCTCGGCCTGAAGCCGGGGGATCGTCTCGCTCGTCAGGTCGAGGTACCGCCCGTGGTCGCAGGACTCGGCCGCCGCGGCGATGTCGGCGTCCCCGGACCCCCTTTCTCGTCCCGCCTCGGCGTCTCGGACCACTCCCCCGTCCGGCCGGACGTGCGCGTGGCTCAGGTCGAAGCCGAGGTCCGCGAACAGCGACGGCTTGCCCGCGTAGTGCGTCTCGCCGTCGAGGTCGGCGCGGACGCCCTCGCCGGTCAGCGCCTCGAAGTCGGTGACCGTCGCTGGGGCGTCGTCGGGCCCGACGCCGCGCTCCGCCCCTCGGGCGACGATCGCCTCCGCGACGGGGTGTTCGCTGCGGCGCTCGATGGCGGCCGCGCACGCGAGCACGTCCGCCGGGTCGCGGTCGCCGAGGGGGACCACGTCGGTCACCGACAGCTCGCCGCGCGTGAGCGTCCCGGTCTTGTCGAGCGCGACGGCGTCGACGTCGCCGGCGGCCTCCAGGTGTTCGCCGCCCTTGATCAGGACGCCGTTCCGGGCGGCCGCAGTCACGCCGGAGACGACGCTGACGGGAGTCGAGATGACGAACGCGCACGGGCACGCGACGACGAGGAGCGTGAGCCCGCGGACGAACCACGTCTCCGCGCCGCCGCCGACGACGAGGGGGCCGAGCGCGGCGGTCGCGACCGCGCCGACCACGACGATCGGCGTGTAGACGCCCGCGAACCGGTCGACGAAGCGCTCGGCGCGCGTCTCCTCGCCGTTGGCCGCCTCGACGAGGTCGACGACCCGCGCGATGGTCGACTCGGAGGCGGGCGCGGTGGCCTCGACCTCGAGGTAGCCGGCCTCGTTGATCGAGCCGGCGTACACCTCGTCGCCGGGCTCCTTCTCCGCGGGGACGGACTCGCCGGTGATCGGGGACTCGTCGACCGCGCCGGAGCCCTCGCGGACGACCCCGTCGAGCGGGACGCGCTCGCCGGGTCGCACCGCGAGGCGCTCGCCGGTCGCGACGCGCTCCGCCGGGACGG
This sequence comes from Halorubrum coriense DSM 10284, assembly GCF_000337035.1. Classification (GTDB taxonomy): domain Archaea; phylum Halobacteriota; class Halobacteria; order Halobacteriales; family Haloferacaceae; genus Halorubrum; species Halorubrum coriense. The sequence goes on along the minus strand of NZ_AOJL01000017.1, from coordinate 50,196 downwards.
TCTCCTCGCCGCCGTCGCGGATCACCACCGCCTCGTCGGGCGACAGCTCCATCAGCTCGCGCAGCGAGGTGCGCGCCCGGTCGATCGAGTAGCGTTCGAGCAGCTCCGCGACCGAGAACAGCACCGCGAGCGTCGCCGCCTCGAAGGGGAGGTCGACGAGCAGCGCGGCGACGACGCCGACGCTCATCAGCAGGTCGATGTCGAGGCTCAGTCCGCGCAGCGAGTAGACGCCGTTCCGGAGGATCGGCGGTCCGGCGACCGCGACCGCCAGCAGGTACGCGACGGACGCGCCCGTGACCGCCCACGGCCCGAGGAAGCCGACGCCGCCGACGGTCGCGAGCGTCGGGTCGAGACCGGGGAGCAGCCACTCCAAGGAGAGCCCGACCGCGAGGAAGACGCCGCCGACCGCGGTGGCGATCGCCCGGGGGCTCGTGAACAGGTCGTCGGCGACGCCGTCGGACTCCGCGTCCGCGACCGCGTACCCCGCGCCCTCGACGGCGGCCGTCAGCGCCGCCGCGTCCGTCGCGTCCGGGTCGTACGTGAGGACGACGACGCCCGTCGTGGGCCGAGTGTCGACCGAGCGGACGCCCTCCCGGTCGAGCGCCCCCTCGACCTTCCCCGCGCACGACGAGCAGTCCATGTCCGGCACGGCGAGCCGGAGCCGCGTCCCCGCCGATTCGGACCCCTCCGGCCCGTCGAGGTCGACCGCCGAGTTCGATTCGTCCATTACCCGATCGTCGCTCCCAGAGCGTTATTAATCTAGCTGCCATCAACTGAGTAACTTTTATAAGAGGTTAATAAATCGAGAGTGCTAGTAAATAATCACGACGGCGAAGTATTTACCCCCCGGTCGGCTACCCGCGGGTATGACAGATTGGCGCGCCGTCGGTTACGGCTTCGTAGTGATGCTGGTCGCCGGACTGCTGGCGACGTTCGTCCCCGTCGTGGGCCACGTCGGCGCGGGGCTCATCGGCGGGTTCGTCGCGGGCTACGTCGCCGGCGGCGGCCTGTTCTCCGGGTTCTGGCACGGCCTGCTGGCGGGCTCGATGAGCGGCGTGGTCGTCACGCTCCTGCTCGCGACGTTCGGGGGCCTCGTCGGACTGGCCGGCGGCCCGCTCGGGAGCCTGCTCGGCGGCGCGGGCGTGTTCGTCGTCGGCCTGTTCCTGACGCTGCTGTTCGCGGTCGACTCGGCGCTCGCGGGCGCTATCGGGGGCGTTCTGGGCGACTGATCGGCGTTCGCCCCGCGGTCGGCGCTTAAAAGCGCCGACCGACGAGGGTGGAGAAGCGTGCGGTGCGGTGCGTTCCCGCGAGCGAAGCGAGCGGGAGTACGAAAGTCGCAGCCCGCGCAGCGAAGCGGGCGGGAACAGGGCGATACCGGAGGTCTCGCTCGCTCACGCGGTGAAACCGCGTGACCGCCTTCCGGTGGGGCGGGACTCGAAGGGGCGGTCGCGAAGCGGTGTTCGCGTCGATCGGCGGCGTACTCGCGACGAGGAGAAAGCGCGGGCCGAACCGCGGCGACCCGTCCGCCTCTCGACTGACTCCCTTTTAAGCGCTCTCGACGGCGTCGAGGACCGCCTCGTAGTCGGGCTCGTTGGTCGGGTCGTCGGCGACCCAGTCGAAGACGACCTCGCCGTCGCCGTCGATCACGAACACGGCGCGGTTCGCGATGCCGTGGAGGCCGAGCTCGGCGATGTCGATCTCGAGGTCGTACGCCCGGATCGCGTCGCCCCCCATGTCGCTCACGAGGTCGAACTCGATCCCGTGCTCCTCGCGGAACGCGCCCTGCGAGAACGGGGAGTCGGCGCTGACCCCGAACAGCGTCGCGCCGGCCTCCGCGAAGGCGTCGGCGCGCTCCTGGAACGCGACCATCTCGTTCGTACACGGCGGCGTGAACGCGCCGGGGAAGAACGCGAGCACGACCGGTCCGTCCCCGATCTCCTCGTCGAGGTCGAACGGCTCGTGGTCGCTCGTGCCGACCGTCGCGGTGAACGCTGGTGCGGAGTCGCCTGTGGATACCATCACCTCTTGATACGGTCGATCCACGCAAAAGGCTTGTCGCGCCCCCGTTCGGTTCCGGTATCGGTCCGCCGCCGTCCCGGGCCGAGCGGGCGGCCGGCTACTCCCGGTCGAGGTACTCCTGCTGGATCGCGACGACCTCGGCGGAGTCCTCGCAGTCGGCGTACCGCCGGAGCGGCTCCGCGTTGAGTTCGAGGAACGTCTCGCCCCACGTGAACTTCGACAGCACGCGCTCGGCGCGGTCGCGCTCGCCGAGAACGATCAGCGCCGCGGCGAACGCCTCGACGGTGGTGAGCCGCATCGGCCGGCCGAAGTTCACGGGGTTGGCGGCGACGAGGTAGGGCAGCGCGCGGTGCTCGCCGGGGAGCGAGAACATCTTCTCGCCGGCCGACTCCCACGAGCAGTCGAGCGCGACGAGCGCGTTCTCGGCGGCCCGCTCGGCGTCGGCGGGCGAGAGCGCGCGCTCGGCGTGGGGATTGAGGACGACCCCGTACGGCGTGGCCCGGTCCGAGCGGTGGAGCGCCGCGAGGTCGAAGCGCGCGAGCTTCCGGGCCGTACACTTGTCGGGGTCGTCGTCGCCCTCGTACCGGACGTGGAGGTCCACGCTACGTGGTTGTCCGAGCCGGGTATAAGCGGTGCGGACGGAGCCGCGAAAAAATGGCGGGTTGTCGGCCGCGCTCGCTCACGGGGCGCGGGTCTGCGTCACCATCGGGTCGGGTTCGTCCTCCTCGGACGAAACACGCGTCTGCGTCTCGATCGGAGCGGATTCGCCTTCGGTTGTCGGTTCGTTCATCGCGTGTTATAGAATTTACTCGCTACGTAAAAAATTTTGGCTAAAATGCCTATTACTCGTCCTCTGACCTTATATTCACACGGATTTTGTCATTTGCACCAACGAATGTTTTATGAAATGTTCTTTTCGTGCCTGATTGAACGCACTGCGTATTCGGGAGTCCGCCGCGAACCCGACTCCGTCGCTCCGTCCCGATACCGTCAAACCGACCCGGTACCGGCGGGGTTTTTCCTCGTCGCCGCGCAGTGTGATCCATGGAGCTGTTCGCGGTTCCGGACCTCCCGGAGATCCGGGAGGGAGACGACCTCGCGGCCATGATCGGCGAGCGCGTCGACCTCCGCGAGGACGACGTGGTCGTCGTCGCCAGCACGGTCGTCTCGAAGGCCGAGGGGCGCGTCTTCGACCTCGACGACTTCCCGGCCGGCCCCCGGGCCCGCGAGGTCGCCGACCGGCTCGCCGAGATAGCGGGCGAGGAGAAGGACCCGCGCTTCGCGCAGGCGGTCATCGAGGAGTCGACGGAGCTCGTCATGGAGGCCCCGTTCCTCCTCACCGCGACGCGCTTCGGGCACGTCGGCGTCAACGCCGGCATCGACCGCTCGAACGTCCCGGACGGCGACCTGCTGCTGCTCCCGGAGCGCCCGTCCGAGAGCGCGGCGCGCATCCGCGACGGGCTCGCGGCCGACCGCGTCGTCGTCAGCGACACCTGCGGCCGCCCCTTCCGCCACGGGCAGCGCGGGGTCGCGATCGGCTGGGCCGGGATGCCCGCCAGCCGCGACTGGCGCGGCGAGCGCGACCGCGACGGCCGCGAGATGGGCGTCACCGTCCAGAACGTGATCGACGAACTCGCCGCGGCCGCCAACCTCGTCGCCGGCGAGGGCGCGGGCGGCACCCCGGTCGTCGTCGTCCGGGACTGGGCGTTCGGCGACCACGGCGGCTCGGACAACCACTTCCGCGAGGTCGAGGGCGACTTCGTCCGGCAGGCCCTGCGGGAGTGGAGCTTTCAGGAGTAACCATGCTCGGAATCGAACTCACCCCCGAACACGAGCTGTCCCGCCTCGTCGACCTCGGCGTCCGCGCCGAGGACGCCGGCTACGACGCCGTCTACTCGACGTGTCACTACAACAACCGCGACCCGTGGGCGTTCCTCTCGCGGCTCGCGGCCGCCACCGACTCGGTCCGGCTCGGCCCGGGCGTCGCCAACCCCTACGAGACACACCCCGTGACGCTCGCCTCGAAGGTCGCCACGGTCGACGAGGCCTCCGACGGCCGCGCCGTCTTCGGACTCGGCCCCGGCGACCCCTCGACGCTCGCGAACCTCGGGCTCGAAGACGAGCGCGGACTCCGCTCGGTCTTGGAGGCGTTCAAGACCGCGCAGAAGCTCTGGGCCGGCGAGCGCGTCGACCACGAGGGCACCTTCGACGCGTCGGACGCCGGCCTCAACTACGAGCCGCCGCAGGGCGCGGACATCCCGGTCCACGTCGGCGGCGAGGGGCCGCACATGTGCCGGATGGCCGCCAAGCACGCCGACGGCCTCCTGTACAACGGTTCGCATCCGAAGGACCTCGCGTGGGCCCGCGAGCAGGTCGACGACGGCCTCGACGACCGGCCCGACCGCCGGGGCGAGTTCGACCTGATCGCCTACGCCGCGGTGTCGGTCGCCGAGGACGAGGCCGCCGCCCGCGAGGCCGCCCGGCCGCCGGTCGCGTTCATCGCCGCCGGCGCGGCCCCGCCCGTCCTGAAGCGCCACGGGATCGACCCGGAGGCCGCGAGCGAGATCGGCGACCGGGTCTCCGCCGGCGAGTTCTCCGCCGCCTTCGAGCGCGTGACGCCCGAGATGGTCGACGCCTTCTGTATGGCGGGCACGCCCGAGACCGTCCGCGAGCGCGCCGCCGCCGTCGCCGAGCACGCCGACGGCCTCGTCGTGGGCTCGCCGCTCGGGCCGGACCTCGAGGCCGCCGTCGACCTCGCGGCAGAAGCCGTCGACGGGCTGTTCTGAGGCGCGCCGACGGACTCGCGGCGTCGACGTGCGCGCCGTCTGCGGATTCCCGCCCGGTGACAATCGAGAATCGGGCCTGATAACGCCGGCGGGAGGTTCATAACCCGGTCTCGTCGAGGTCGGAGCATGTCCACGACACGACAGCGCCGCCCGGGGGTCCGCGGGCGGTACGAGGCCCTCCTGTGGCGGACGATGGACGCGCTCGGCGTCTCCGAGTCGATAGAGCGAAAGGTCGTCACGGCGGTCGGCATCCAGTTCCTCGTCACGGTCGGCATCTTCCTCACTCAGTTTCTGATCTCGGGGACCGCGGCGTACGTCGTCTCCGGGGCGCTGTTCCTCGGCGCGGTCGTCGCCATCTACAACACCCTGCTGATCGTTCGGCGCGACTTCGCCGGACCGATCCGGGCGCTGGAGCGGCAGGCGGAGGCGATCGCCGCGGGCGAGGTCGACGGCGCGAGCGACGGCCGCGCCGACGGCTCGTCCGCGGGCGACCCCGCGGACGCCCTCGACCCGACTCAGCCCGACGAGATCGGGAGCCTCGTCGGCGCGTTCGGCGAGGTCCGCGGCTACCTCACCACCGTCTCCGCGCAGGCGGAGGCGCTCGCGGCCCAGGAGTTCGACGACCCCGCCCTCGACGAGGAGGTCCCGGGCTCCTTCGGCGAGTCGCTCGACGAGATGGCCGGGAACCTCGCGGCCTACACCACCGAGCTGGAGGCGCTCGTCGACGCGTTCGGCGACGCCGCGGAGCGGGCGCAGGGCGGCGACCTGACGGCGACGATCGACGAGGACGCGCTGGCGACGGACGAGCGGCGGTACGCCGAGCTCGTCGACAACTACAACCGGCTGGTCGCGACGCTCGGCGAGACGCTCGGCGACGTCGGCGCGTTCACCGCGGACGTGGCCGGGACCGCGGACGAGGTGCGCGCGAGCATGGACGAGGTCGACGACGCGAGCGGCGAGGTCGCCGGCTCGGTCCAGGAGATATCCGACGGCGCGGCCGAGCAGACGGACGAACTGGAGGCGATCGCCGGCGAGATGAACACGCTGTCGGCGACCGTCGAGGAGATCGCGGCGAGCGCGGACGACGCCGCCGAGACCGCCCGCGACGCGGCCGAGCGCGGCCGCTCCGGCCGGGAGGAGGCCGCGGAGGCGATCGCGGAGCTGGAGACGCTCGAAGCGCGGATCGGCGAGACGGCGGCAGCGGTCACCGACCTCGCGGATCGCGTGGGCGAGATCGACGAGATCGCGGCCGTGATCGACGAGATCGCCGAGGAGACCAACCTGCTCGCGCTGAACGCCTCCATCGAGGCGGCGCGCGCCGACGGCTCGGGCGACGGGTTCGCGGTCGTCGCCGACGAGGTGAAGTCGCTCGCCGAGGAGACCCGCGAGTCCGCGGCGGAGATCTCCGGGCGGATCGAGGCCGTCCAGGAGGCGTCCGCGTCGACCGCGGCCGACGCCGAGGCGATGGAGGCGCAGGTCGCCGACGGCGTCGAGACGATCGAGTCGACGCTGCGGGAGTTCGAGGGGGTCGTCGAGGACGTGACGACCGTCGACGAGACCGTTCAAGAGATCAGCGACGCGACCGACGATCAGGCGCGCACGACGCAGGAGGTCGTCGACATGGTCGACGGCGTCGCGTCCGTGAGCGGACAGACGGCCACCGAGGCCGAGACGGTCGCGGCGGCGGCCGAGGAACAGACCGCGACGGTCTCCGAGGTGACGAGACGGGTCCACACGCTCTCCGACCAGTCCGACGAGCTACTGGCTCGGCTGGAGGAGTTCGAGGTTCCGGACCGGGACGGCGGGCGCGCGGACGCGGTCGGCGGGCCGCGGACCGGCGTCGGGGCGCTGTCGGCGACCGGCGCGGACGACGACTGAGGGCGGACGACGACCGAGCGCGGTCGGCGACATCGACGGCGTCTGTTACTCCGAGCGGCCGCGGCCGCCGAGCGCGGGGAGGTTCACGCCGATCTCCGTGAGCAGCGCGCCGACGGCGGCGTAGCCCAGCGCGCCGACGGACGCGACGATCAGGACCTGTCCGACGAGCACGAGCAGCGCCGACAGCGGGTCGCCGGCCCCGAGGATGAGGTCGTTCAGGAAGATGTCGACGAACCGGCCGACGTCGCCGACCAGCCGCGAGACGAAGTCGATGAGCGCCATCATGGACCACGCTTGTACCGGGGGGTACTTGGGTGTTGAGTTCGCGGCGGGGCCTCGCTCGCGCCGCGGCTACGGCTCCGGCTCGGACGCCGGCGCGTCGTCGGACCGGGCGTACCGCAGCGCCCACCCGATCAGGACGCCCTGGAACGGGAGCCGGATCAGCGCCGCGAGCCGCGCCGGGCCGACGAGTCGGTCCGGCACGAGGTCGTCCAGCACGTCGCCGCGGGCGAGGTGGACGTTCGCCGGGAACACCGCCACGAGGAGGGCGGCGATCCCCCACGCGGACCGGCGTCGCGTCCGCGGTATCGCGACGCCGATCCCGAGGAGGATCTCCGCGATCCCGGAGAGGTACACGAGCCCGACCGGGCGCGGGAACGCCGGCGGGATCGCCGCCGCGAATCGCTTCGGGGCCAGGAAGTGAGCGATCCCGGCGGCGACGTACGTCGCGCCCATGAGCGGCGCGAGCGACCGCTCGGAGCCGTCGGCCTCGCCGCCCTCCGAGTCGGTCGATCCGGTTCGGTCTCTGTCGGTCATGTCGCACCAGACGAGCGGGGGCCTATCAGTCCCCGCCACACGAGCGGGGGCCTATCGGTCCTCGCCGACCGGAGCCGAGAGCCGTCCCGACGCGCGCCGCGTCGACGGCCGAGGTCCCCGGAACCGAACCCCTTACGAGCGGGCGAGCCCAACGCCGTGGTAATGAACACGTTGTTCTGGGTGCTCACGGGGGTCCTCGCGTACTCCGCGGTCGCGATGTGGCTGCGGAACCGGGGGAGTCTCCCGGACGGCGTCGGGGTCTCCGGTCCGGTACTGACCCTCCGGACGCTCCGGGGGCGCGCCTTCCTCGGCCGGCTCGCGGCGCCGAAGCGGTTCTGGCGCGCGGTCGCCAACCTCGGGCTCGGGGGGGCTTTGGTGGCGATGGTGGCGTCGTTCGCGCTCATCCTCTCGTCCGCGTCGTCGGCGTTCACGAACGCGCAGCCCTCCGCGATCCAACAGCCGCAGAACTTCCTCATCATCCCCGGCGTCAACGACTTCCTCCCGCTGTCCGTCGCGCCCGAGATCGTCGCCGGACTCGCCGGCGCGATGGTGATCCACGAGGGCGCGCACGGCCTCCTCTGCCGGGTCGAGGACATCGACATCGAGTCGATGGGGCTCGTCTTCTTCGCGTTCCTCCCGGTCGGCGCGTTCGTCGAACCGGACGAGGAGGCGACGCAGGAGGCGTCCCGCGGGGCGCGCGCTCGGATGTTCGCGGCCGGCGTCACCGCGAACACGGTGCTGACGATCGTCGTCTTCGCGCTCCTCTTCGGCCCCGTCGTCGGGGCCATCTCGCCCGCCGCCGGGTACGCGGTCGGCGAGGTGAACCCCGGCTCCCCGGCGGCCGCCGCCGACATCTCGCAGGGCGACCGGGTCGTCGAGGTCGCCGGCACGCCGATCGAGACCGCGGGCGAATTCGAGTCCGCGGTCGCCGACGCCGGCGACTCCGTCGCGCTCACCCTCGACGACGGCGACGCCAGGGAGACGGTGCGGGTCGACCGCGAGCTACAGGTGGTCGGCTCCGCCGGCGGGAACCCCCTCGGCGTGACGATCGAGGGCGCGCCCGTGACGATCGCGAGCGTGAACGGCGAACCGGTCGCGACCGAGTCCGACCTCTTCGCCGCGGTCGGCGACGACGAGCGCGCGACGCTGACGGTGACGGGCAACGAGACCGTCGTCGAACAGGTCCGCGACGCGCCCGGTGCCGAGACCGCCACCGACGTCGAGACCGCCGAAGACGAGGCCGCCGTCACCGTCCGAGACGTCCCGATCGGCGCGTACGTCGTCGGCGTCCAAGAGGACGGCCCGATCCACGACGCGGGCGCGGCGCTCGGCGAGCCGCTGACGATCGTCTCGGTCGACGGCGAGCGCGTCGTCGACAACGACGCGCTCTCGGCCGTCCTCGGCGAGCGCGAGGCGGGCGAGACCGTCCCCGTCACGGTGTACGACGCGGACGGCGAACGCGACACCTACGACGTGGAACTCGACCCGCACCCGAACCGCGACGGCGGGTTCGTCGGCGTCAGCGTCTTCCCCGGCACGAGCGGGCTCGCGCTCGACGACGTGGGGGTCACGGAGTACCCCGCCGGCGCGTACCTCGAACTGCTCGGCGGCGACGGCGGGCAGGGGGCGGCGGACGGCGTCCCGCTCGGCGGGATCACCGAGTCGCCGCTCGGGCTCGTCTTCGTCGCGCTCATCCTCCCGCTCAGCGGCCTGTTCGGGCTCCCGTTCAACTTCGCGGGGTTCACCGGTGAGGTGACCAACTTCTTCGTGGTCGAAGGGCCGCTCGCGGTGCTCGGCGGCGGGGTCTTCCTGCTGGCGAACCTCCTCTTCTGGTCCGGGTGGATCAACATCCAGCTGGCGCTGTTCAACTGCCTGCCCGCGTTCCCGCTCGACGGCGGCCGCATCCTCCGGATGGCCGCCGAGGCGGTGATCAGTCGGGTCCCGGTCAGCGACCGACACGCCGCGGTGCGGACGATCACGGTCTCCTCCGGGCTGGTGATGCTGGCGGGGCTGGTCGCGATGATCTTCGGCAACCAGATCCTCACCGCGCTCGGGCTGATCTGAGGGCGGGGGCGAGTGCCTGCGACCGGCCGAACGGCGTGAGTCGCAGGCGCGAGGGAGACGCTCGCGAGTTTGTTGCTACGCACGGCGCGCGAATGCGCTGCGAACTGAGGCCGACCTACGGGAGAGAGTGGTCGGTCGGTACAGGTGACCGACACATCGATCAGTACGGCTCTTATCCTTAGACTTGGATAATACTCGACCTGATTGTTTCGACGGTCTCGTCGTCCATTTCGAGTTCGGGGTGTGAACTGTTCGCGTGTTCTTCGGCTTGCGACATAACCTCTTCTTCAGTCTCGGCTTCAATGGTCGCGCTACATCCGTCTATGGGGCACTCGAGTCGATTCATGGTTCAATTGTGCGATACGTGTTACGGCAGTATTGCTATTAGGGGGCTACCGGAATGTACGCACACTCTACCGGATCGACTCCGCAACCCTCAACGGCAGTTGGCAGGGGTACTGGCGACAGGTCGGCAGGCACGTTCTATCGGTTGGTTCCGGACTCAGACAGAGAAGATAACGCAGTTCCCGTGCTGGCTACAACCCCAGTATTCAGCAACCAGTACCTCTCGGTCTGTGAGGATTCCGACACAGTTAGCATACATCCGCTGTCGGGGAGCGCTAACGGAGCGAGGGAAACGGGTTTCCCCGGCGGGCGCGACGCCTCCGTATGACCCACTCGCGGACCGTCGAACTCGAGGGCCACATCATCGACAGCGGGACGATGCAGCGCTGTTTCGGCGCGGTGATGGACCTCGGCGGCTCGTTCGACGTCGAGCGGTTCGACGTCGGGAAACACGAGACCGAGGAGTCGTACTGCCGGCTGACCGTCTCCGCGGACGACCCCGAGACGCTGCGGGGGATCCTCCACGAGCTCCACCAGAACGGCGCGGTGCTCGAGGACCCCTCCGACGTGGAGCTCGTCGCCGCGCCCGCCGACAAGGTGGTCCCGCCGAACTTCTACTCGACCACGAACCACCCGACCGAGGTGTTGTACGACGGCGAGTGGATCGGCGTCGAGCGGATCGAGATGGACTGCGCGCTGGTCGTGGAACCCGAGCCGGCAGCGGACGCCGGCGAGGGGGACCGAGCGGACGCCTCGGACCCGGGCGGCTCCCCGCGCGCCTACACCAAGACGCTCAACGCGATCGAGGAGGGCGACCTCGTCGCGACCGACCAGTCCGGGATCCGCGTGAAACCGCCCGAGCGTCCCCGGAGCGGAGGCGGCGCGTTCGGCTTCATGCAGGGCGGCGTCTCCGCCGAGCGCCCCTCCGAGTCGACGATCCGGGAGGTGGCCGCGGAGCTGCGCGCGGTGAAGGCGGACGGCGGCAACGTGATGGTCGTCGCCGGGCCCGCGGTGATCCACTCCGGCGCGGGCGACGCGCTCGCCGACCTCGTCGCGGGGGGCTACGTCGACGCGCTCTCGGCGGGCAACGGCTTCGCCACGCACGACCTGGAGCGCTCCATCTACGGCACCTCGCTCGGCATGAACGTCGAGACGCTCGAACACCCGCGGAAGGGACACAAACACCACATCTGGACCATCTCGGAGATCATCCGCGCCGGCGGGATCGAGGCCGCGGTCGAGGACGGGGTCGTCACGGAGGGCGTGATGTACGAGTGCGTCGAGCACGGCGTCGACACCGTCCTCGCGGGGTCGATCCGGGACGACGGGCCGCTCCCGGACACGATCACCGACGCGGTCGAGGCGCAGGACGCGATCCGCGAGCAGGCGCACGACGCCGACATCGTGATCATGCTCGCCACGCTGCTCCACTCCGTCGCGGTCGGGAACTGCCTCCCCTCCACGACGAAGACCGTCTGCGTCGACATCAACCCCGCCACGGTCACCCAGCTACTCGACCGGGGCTCGGCGCAGGCGATCGGCATGGTCACCGACATCGGGACGTTCGTCCCGACGCTCGCGGAGCTCGTGCTGGAGGACGGCGACGCCGAAACGGCGGTGGCGGACGAATGAGCGTCGACCTCCGTCCGTACGACCGCGACCGCGACGCCGACGGCCTCTACGCCGCGAAGGTCGCCTTCGAGCGCGGGCTCGGGGCGAACACCGGCGGCGACGGGAAGGCGGCCGCCTACGAGGGCAAGCTCACCGAGGCGTACCGCGAGCGGTGGCTCGACTGGGTCGACCGCTGCGTCACCGACGACCCCCGGTGCGTGACCGTCGCGGCGGACGAGAGCGGAGACGGAGACGGAGATGAAGCCGGAGACGAGACCGGAGCGGGACCGGCGACCGCCGGCTCGGTCGTCGGCTACGTCTTCGTCCTCCCGGCGCGGATGGCGATGATCTGGGACGCGGCGGTGCTGAACGAGCTGTACGTCGCGCCCGACCACCGCGGGACCGGCGTCGCAGACGACCTGATCGACGCGGCGCTCGCGCTCGCGAGCGATCAGGACCTCCCGCTCGATCGGCTAGTACTGGACGTCGACGCCGCCAACGAGCGCGCGCGAGCGTTCTACGACCGCCACGGCTTCGAGTCGTGGGGCGAGCTGGTCGCGCGACCGCTGGACGACGCCTGAGAGGCTCGTCTCCGTCGGAGGCGACCCGGAGCCGTTCCGCCTCCCGAAGCTACAAGCGCGTCCGACCGCTTCCCTCGGCCGTGATACAGATCGGCATCGTCGGCTGCGGCGTGATCGGGAACCGCCTCGCGGCCGCGATAGCGGACCACGACCGGTTCGAACTGGCGGCCGCCTGCGACCTCGACGCGGACCGCGCCGCGTCGCTCGCGGCCGACCACGGCACCGACCGCACCGCGACGACGACCGACCACGAGGCGCTCGTCGACACCGACGGCCTCGACGCCGTCTACGTCGGCGTCCCCCCGCTCGCGCACCGCGACGTGGTGGCCGACGCGCTCGCGGCCGACAGGCACGTGATCTGCGAGAAGCCCATCGCGGCCGACGCCGAGACGGGCCGCGAACTCGTCTCGCTCGCCGAGGAGACCGACCGCGTCACGGCCGTGAACCTACCGTTCCGCTACACGCCCGGGTTCTTCCGGCTCCGGGAGCTGGTCGACTCGGGGGAGGTCGGCGACCCGCGCCGCGCGGAGCTCCGGTTCCGGTTCCCGGAGTGGCCCCGCGAGTGGCAGGACGTGTCGTGGCTGGAGTCGCGCGAGCAGGGCGGCCCCCTGCGCGAGGTGGGGACGCACTTCCTGTTCGGCGTTCAGGAGCTGTTCGGGCCGATCGAGGCCGTCTCCGCCGACGTCGGCTACGCCGGCCCCGAGCGCTACGAGGACGACGTGGTCGGGACGTTCCGGGCCGACGGGGTCCGCGGGACGATCGACCTGCTGTGCGACCACGAGGGCGAGGAGGAGAACAGCGTCACCGTCGTCGGCGACGAGGCGTCGCTGTCGCTGACGGAGTGGTACCGGCTCGTGCGCGACCGCGGCCGCGAGGGCGAGGCGACGCTCGTCGACGAGCGCGGCGACACCGTGCGCGCGCTCCTGACCGAGTTCGCGGGCGCGGTCGACGGCGACGGGGGCGACCTCGTCTCCTTCGGCGAGGCGACGCGCGTTCAGGAAGTTCTCGACGCGGTCCACGCCTCCGAGGGCGACCGCGTCCGGCCGGGAGCCGACACCGGCGGCCGGTAACTCGCCGCGGAGTCGCGGGCCGGGAACGCCCGACAGGAATTATGTGTCTCTCGGACCCATCTCCGCGTATGAGCTACCTCGTTGCGACCGACGGATCGACGGAGGGGGACGAGGCGGTCCGGTACGCGGCGCGTCAGGCGGTCGCGTTCTACGAGACGCTGGAGATCGCCCACGTGCTGACGCCGGACTCCGAACTGGTCGACGGCACCATCATCCTCCCGGGCGAGGACGCGGCCGTCGAGGCCGGGCAGGGGGTCCTGTCGAACGCCCGCACCATCGCCGAGGAGGCCGTCGGCGACGAGTCGATCACCGTGGAGACCCAACTGCTCACGGGGCGGCCGGCCGACGCGCTCACCGAGTACGCCGCCGAGGAGGCCGTCGACGCCATCTACGTCGGCCACCGCGGGCTCTCGGCGGAGCGCGAGCAGGTCGTCGGCAGCGTCGCGAAGAGCGTCGTCGACAAGGCCGACGTTCCCGTGACGGTGATCCGGTAGGTGTCAGAGCAGCCAAACGTTCGTTCGGCCTCGAAGCGGTCGTTTTCGGCGGTTCCTCTCGTTTTCCGGCCGTCACAGGCCCCGGAAAGAACCGCCATTATCGGACGTTCAAAACGGCGTTAGACCCTATTACGGCTGATGTCTGAAGACGTACTCGTCACGGCGGACTGGGTCGAAGAACACCTCGACGCCTTTCAGGACGACGACTCCGACCACCGACTCGTCGAGATCAACAACCCGACCGTCACCGACGAGTCGGAGTACACGCCCTACGGGGAGGGCCACATCCCCGGCGCGCTGAACTTCGAGTGGGACGCGGTGTTCACCGACGAGACGGAGCGCGACATCGTCTCGAAGGAGGCGTTCGCGGAGCGGAACGGCGAGGGCGGCATCGACGCCGACACGACCGTCGTCGTGTACGGCGGCGGCCGCGTGCCGAACTGGTTCGCGCTGTTCGGCTACTGGATCTACAAGTACTACGGTCACGACGACATCCGCGTGGTCGACGGCGGGAAGGGGTACTGGGTCGAGAACGACTACCCGCTCTCCACCGAGGAGCCCGACTTCACGCCCCGCGAGTACGCGGCCCGCGGCCCCTTCGAGAGCGTCCGCGCGTACAAGGACGACATCGACAAGGCGATCGAGGAGGGGATCCCGATGGTCGACGTCCGCTCGCCGGAGGAGTTCTCCGGCGAGGTCATCGCGCCCGAGGGGCTCAACGAGACCGCCCAGCGCGGCGGCCACATTCCCGGCGCGAGCAACGTGCCGATCGGCACGACGCTGAACGAGGACGGGACGTTCAAGAGCGCGGACGAGCTCCGCGAGCTGTACGGCGACGCCGGCGTCGACGGCGACGAGTCGACGATCACCTACTGTCGCGTCGGCGAGCGCTCGTCGATCGAGTGGTTCCTCCTCCACGAGCTGCTCGGCTACGACGATGTCCGCAACTACGACGGCTCGTGGACCGAGTGGGGCAACCTCGTCGGCGCGCCGATCGAGACGGGAGAGTAGGCGACCGACGCGCCGCCCGGTCGCCGCGACCGGCGCGCGCGTGACCACCGTCGATATGTGTACGGGGACGCAAGGACTTGTATGGCAACGTCTCACGTACTCGTCCCGCTCGACGGGTCACCGCTGGCCGCCGAGGCGCTCGACGAGGCGCTCGAACGCTTCGACTGTCGGGTGACGGTGTTGAACGTGGTGACGCCGCTCGACGCGCCGATGAGCGAGGGCGGGATCCTCGGAGCCGACGAGGACCGCCGCGAGAGCGCTCGCGACCGGGCCGACCGCGTCGTCGAACGGGCGACCGCGCGCGCCGAGACCGACCAGCCCGTCGAGACGGCGGTTCGGACGGGCGACCCGGCGGAGACCATTCTCGACTACGTCGACGACCACGACGTCGACCACGTCGTCATGGGCGGCCACGGCGGCGAGCGGGGACGCGTCGCCCGGCGGCTGCTCGGCACCGTGGCGACGAGCGTGGTCGGCGAGGCCCCCGTGACCGTGACGGTCGTGCGCTGATCTCGGGCGCTCACCCGCCGAGGACGGCGGCGAAGGCCGCGTAGAGCCCGTAGCCGATCGCGATCGAGGCCACGAGCGTGATCCCCCAAAAGAGGAGAGTGACGCCGATCTTCCGCCGCGAGACGCCCGCGGAGCCGCCGGCGAGTCCCCCGCCGATGACGCCGGAGATAATGATGTTGTTGAACGAGATCGGGATCCCGAGCCCGATCGCCAGCTGGGCGATGATGAACCCGGGGACCAGCGCGGCGATCGACCGCCGCGCGCCCAGCTGCGCGTACTCGCGCGAGGTGGCCTGGAGCAGCTTCGGCGCGCCCATCCACGCGCCCATGAGGATGCCCGCGGCACCGAGCGAGAGCAGCACGATGCCGGGTAAGCCGAGTTCGACCCCGTAGAGGTTCTCGAGCGGGCCGGTCGCCAGTCCGACCTGACTGCCGCCGCTGGAGAAGGCGACGACGCTCCCGAGGACGAGGAGGAACGACCGAATTCCCCCCTCGACCGACGCCTGCGTCCGCCGGCGGACGGCGACGAACCACGCCGCGGCCGCGAGCAGCGTGACGAGCACCGTCACGGGGTCGATCCCGGCGACCGTCGGCGCGCCGACCTGCCGGGCGACGAACCCCGCGACCGAGCTCTGGGCCGCGTCGGGCGGCGAGGGGATGACTCCCAGTCGGACGTTGGCCACGATCCCGCCGACGACGGCGGCGAGCAGCGGGACGCCGACCGTCTCCGGGATGTCGTCGCGCCGGAGCACGCTGGCGGTGACGTACGCGAGGCCGCCGGAGACGGGCGGGACGAGCGCCCAGAACAGCCCGATGCGGCGGTAGGTGTCGATGGCGGGATCGCCCCCGAGCGAGAGCCCGACGCCGACCATCGCTCCCGTCGTCGCGAACGCCGCCGGGACCGGGTATCCGGTGTAGACGCCGAAGGCCATGAACCCGGTCGCGGTGAGCAGCCCCGCCGTCGCCGCCAGCGAGCTGATCTGGACGCCGTTTATGAGCCCCGCGCCGACCGTCTCGGAGATCGCCCCGCCCTGCGTGAGCGCGCCGAGCGCGGCGAGGATCCCGATGAGGAAGGCGGCCCGCATCGTCGAGATGGCGTTCGCGCCGATCGCCGGGGCGAACGGCGGCGAGTTGCTGTTCGCGCCGAGTGCCCACGCGGTGGCGAGACTGGTCAGCGTCGCCAGCGCGACGAGGACCCAGAAGCCGACGCCGGCCACGGTCACCCGCCCCCGCCGACGAGGTATCGAGCCATGTCTCCCCCCGACGGCGGGGGTGATTAAATAACCCCCGTCGGACGGGCGTCGCCCGCCCGCGGTCGCCTCGTCAGTCGTCCAGCGCGGCCACGGCGGTGCGCTCCGCGCCGATCCGGCGGTCGAGGAAGTCGTCGAGCAGCTCCAGCGATCGGATCTTCTGGTCGATGTCGCCCGATCCGTGACCCTCCTCGCCGAGTTCCTCGTACTCGTAGTCGTCGCCCTCTTCGAAGCCGGCGTCGTCGAGCGCGTCGCGAAGGATCCGGGCCTGCGAGACGGGGACCCGCGGGTCGTTGACGCCGTGGACGATGAACAGCGGCGCGTCGACGTTCTCGACGTAGTTCACCGGGCTGCGCTCGCGGTAGGTCGCCTCGTTCTCGTCCGGCTCGCCGAGGTTCTTCACCATGAGCTCCGTCCGGAAGTGGGGCATGGTGTTCTCGTACATGTCGAAGAGGTCGCTCACGCCGACCCACGCGACCCCGGCGGCGTACAGGTCCGGGTACTGGACCATCTGCCAGTTGGCGGAGTAGCCGCCGTAGGAGCCGCCGTACACGGCGACGCGGTCCTCGTCGAGCCAGTCGTACTCCTCGAGGACGTGCTCGGCACCCGTCGCCACGTCGCCCTGCTCGGCGCCGCCCCAGTCGTCGTACAGCTCTTCGACGAACTCGCGCCCGCGCCCCGTGGAGCCGCGGTAGTTCACCTGAAGGACGGAGTAGCCACGCGAGAGCAGGAACTGGACGCGGTAGCTGAACCGTCGCATGTCGTGGTGTCGCGGGCCGCCGTGCGGGTTGACGACGAGCGGCGACGGGCGACGCCCGGAGTCGAACAGCAGCCCCTCGATCTCGAACTCCTCGTAGGGGTCGTGGTCGACCGCCCGCGCCGGCGTCTCGGGGACGCCGTCGGAGGCGAACGAGACCGTCTCCGGCTCGACGAAGTCGTCGGGGTCGAACGGGCCGTACTCCGCGTCGAACACCGTCTCCGTCTCGTCCGCGCCGAGGTCGTACGCGACCAGCTCAGGTCGCCGGCTCGACGTGGTCCGGTACGCGAGCAGACGGTCGTCGGTCAGCCGGCCCTCGGTCACGCTGGCGACGCCGGCCGGGAAGTCGAGCTCCCGCCCCTCGCAGGTGTCGGCGTCGTAGACGACGGGCACCGTCACGGCCCCGCGCGTCCGGCTCGCGACGAAGCGGTCGCCGCCCGCGAGGAAGTGGCTCGCGCCCTCCTCGAACTCGCCGTCGCCGAACCACGTCACCGTCGCGTCGTCGACGCCGTCCGAGAGGTCGACGATCCCGGCCCGTCCGAGGTCGGCGCTGTTGTCGTTGATGAGCAGGCGGTCGCCGTCGGGCCCCCAATCGATCGAGGCGGCCTCCGCGCCGAGGTCGCCGACGTCGAGGTTCCGCGGGTTCGAGCCGTCCGCGTCCGCGACGTAGACGTCCATATTCTCGTAGGTGTCCGTCTCGTTGGTCGCGTACGCGATGCGGTCGCCGTCGGGCGACAGCTCGCCGGCGGCGACGGCGCGGTCGTAATCGGTGAGCTTCGTCGTCTCGTCGCTCGCGAGGTCGTGACGGTAGAGGTTCATCTGGCCGCCGCGGCTGGAGCCGAGGAGGAGCGTCTCGCCGTCCTCGCTCACGTCGTGGAGGCGGATCTGGCCGTCCATCTCGACGACGGGCTCGCTCTCGCCGTCGAGCGACATCGCCCACACGTCGTGCTGCTCGTCGCCGTCCTCGTCGCGGTGGTAGAAGAGGCGGTCGCCGCTCGGGTCCCACTCGAAGCCGGCGCGGACCGAGCGCGGCACGTCGCCGTCGCTGAGCTGCTCCAGCGAACCGTCCGCGGCGTCGAGGAGGTGGAGCTCGTTGCGACCGGTGACGTCGTAGTAGAGGGCGACCGTCTCGCCGTCCGGGGACACGCGCGGGCTCGCGATCGTCGGCAGCGAGGCGAGTTCGCGCAGTACGTCGGTCTCGTCTGTGTCAGACATCCGTGAACACACGGTGTCGGAACCCTATTCAACGTTTCCCGTGCCCGGAACCGCCGCGCGTCCGCCCCCGGCCGACAGGCCCACGCGACGGGAACCCGTAACGGAAGCAACGCATGGCCACGGGCGAGGACGCGCCGCTTCCGACGGCTCCGGATCCGGAAGCGATCCGCTCGGTCACCCCGTCCGACGACGCTCCCGACGAACCGGGCACCGTCGTCTGGCACCGCGACGACCTGCGGATCGCGGACAACCCCGCGCTCGCGGCGGCTGCGGCGGACGCCGAGCGGATCCTCCCGCTGTTCGTCTTCGAGCCCGCGTTCTACGACGAGCGCGGGGCGGCCTGCGACGCTCGGGTCGAGTTCCGCCACGACTGCCTACGGGACCTCGAGCGCCAGTACCGCGACGTTGGCGGGGCTGGGCTGACGTACGCCCACGGCGACCCGCTCGACGTGCTCGCGCGGTTCGTCGACGCCGGCTGGGACGTCGTCGCGACCGCCACCGCGAGCGGGCGGTACGGACGGCGACGCGAGCATGCGCTGCCTGCGCGAGACGGGGCGGCTGAACTTCCGGATGCGGGCGCTGTGCGCGAGCGTCTACTTCCACGTCCTCCAGCAGCCGTGGCGGATCGGTGCCGACCACTTCTACGAACACCTGATCGACGGCGACCCCGCGATCAACTACACCCAGCGGCAGTCGCAGTGCGGGCTGGTCGGCCGCCCGGGGCTGCGCTTGTACGATCCCCGCAAGCAGGTCCGCGATCAGGACCCCGACGGCGAGTTCGTCGGGCGGTGGGTCCCCGAGCTCGACCCGCTCCCCGCCGCACACCTCGACGCCCCCGAGAAGACGCCGCTCGCGGTCCAGCGTGAGGTCGGCGTGCGGATCGGCGAGGGCTACCCGTACCCGGTCGCGGACTACGAGCGGGCCCGGCTGGAGTTCCGCGAGCGCTACGGCGCGGTCCACGGCGCGGCCGCGGCGCGGCTCGGCGACGAGGATATCGCGCGTCGCGCGTCGCTGTCGGGGGCCTCGGGGCTGCGCGGTCGATCGCGGCTGACCACGGCGAGCCGGTCGGGACGGACGGGGACGACCCCGACGCGACCTCGCAGACCGGGCTCGACGAGTTCGGGTCAACGCGACGGGGCGGGTCAGCGGTGAAAAGCTTCATACGGCCGTGCGCCGTATTGTGACGTATGAACCAAAACGTCGGTTCGACGGACAAGCGCGTCAGGACCGCGGTCGGTGCCGTTGCCGGTGCCGTCTCGTTAGCCACGCTCGCGGGATCCGCGCCCCTCCCCGACATCGCGGCCCCGGTGCTCGGCGTCGTCGCGATCGCGATGCTCGCGACCGCCGCGACCGGGACCTGCGGTCTCTACTCCGTGCTCGGCGTCGACACCTGCCCCGCCGACGCCGGCGGATCGCGCTGAGCGACCGTCGCAGCCGGATGCGGAATTCGGCCGGTAAAACCCCTTTTGAAACCGGTTTTTCACTAGTCCGACGGCAGCCTCAAGTGCGCAGAATGCGTATCTATCCCATGCTCGACAGTGGCCCGAATCGACGGCGTCTCGCGGCGGAGCACGCTCCCGCGGCAGCCGGGGTGACCGTCGCGTGAGCGACGACCCGACCGTCTTGGTGATCGGCGGCGGCGCGACGGGAACGGGACTCGCCCGCGACCTCGCCATGCGCGGCGTCGACGTGACGCTCGTCGACCGCGGCGGACTCGGCAGCGGCACCTCCGGGCGGTCGCACGGTCTCCTCCACAGCGGGGCCCGCTACGCCGAGGCCGACGCCGAGGGGGCCTGGGAGTGTATCGTCGAGAATCGGACGCTCCGCGACGTCGCCGGCGCGTGCGTCCGGGAGACCGGCGGCCTCTTCGTCCGACTCGACGGCGACGACCCCGACTACTTCGAGGAGAAGATCGCGGCCTGCGAGGCGATCGGGATCGAGACCGAACGGCTCGACGCAGACGCCGCGCGCGAGGCGGTGCCGGACCTCTCAGACGACGTCGCGGAGGCGTTCCGCGTCCCGGACGGCGTCATCTACCCGTCCCGGCTAGTCGCGGCCAACGCCGCGGACGCCGAGCGCCACGGCGCGACCGTCCACCCGCACGCGCCCGTCGAGGACGTGACAGTCACCGACGGCGAGATCGAGACGGTCCGCGTCGGCGGCGCGGTCGACGCCACGCTGTCGCCCGAAATCGTCGTCAACGCCACCGGGGCGTGGGCCGACGGCGTCGCCGAGATGGCCGGCGTCGAGGTCGGGATGGCCCCGAGTCGAGGCGTGATGGTCTCCGTGGAGTACGACGGAGCGACGCCCGTGCTGAACCGATGTCGCGACCCCGACGACGGCGACATCGTCGTGCCCCACGAGGGCGAGGTCGTGCTGGGGACCACGAGCGTTCCCGTCTCCGACCCGGACGAGTACGAGCGCGCCGACTGGGAGGTCGAGCGCTCGGTCGAGGAGTGCGCCGCGATGCTCCCCGCGGTCGCCGACGCGCCGACGGTCCGGACGTGGTGGGGCGTCCGTCCCCTGTACTCGCCCGACGAGGCGGGGTCGGACCGCCGCGGTATCTCCCGCGGCTTCACGCTGCTGGACCACGAGCGCGACGACGCGGCCGGCCTCTACAGCGTCGTGGGCGGCAAGCTGACCACCTACCGGCAGATGGCCGAGACGACCGCCGACGAGGTCTGCGACCGCCTCGGCGTCGACAGCGAGTGTGAGACGGCGACCGAGCCGCTGGCCCACGCCGACGACCCAGAGCGGCTGGACGAACTGGTCGAGGCGTACGGCGGCGCGAACCCCACCGACGTCGACGTGGTCGACGCGCCGGCCGACGACTGAAATGGGTCACACCCCGGCGACGCCGACGCGGGTTCGAGGCTGAACCGCGGGGTTGAGGCGGCCGGCGCGCGTCCGATCGGTATGCCAGTCGCGACGATCGGCGAGACGGCGACCCACGAGGTAACGATCACCGAGGAGACGATCGAGGCGTTCGCGGCGCTCTCGGGCGACGAGAACCCGATCCACCTCGACGACGAGTACGCCGTCGAGACGATGTTCGAGGGGCGCGTCGCGCACGGGATCCTCTCGGCCGCGGTCGTCTCCGCGGCGCTCGCGCGGCTCTCCGGCGACATCGTCTACCTCTCGCAGGAGCTGTCGTTCGAGAAGCCGGTGTATCCGGGCGAGACGGTCGAAGCGAGCGTCAGCGTCATCGACGACCTCGGCGGCGACCGGATCGCGGTCGAGACGAGCGCGACCGTCCCCGAACGCGACGAGCGCGTCCTCTCCGGCGAGGCGACGGTGCTCTCGCTGCCGCACGACTCCGCGTAGCGACGGCCGAGCGCTCTCTGGGACGCGTCATCCCCGCCACCGAATCACGGTCGCGGACCACGTGTACCCCGTGCCGGCCGCGAGCAGGCAGCCGAGGTCGCCCGGTTCGAGGCGGTCCGTCTCGACGCCCCGCTCCAGCGCGAGCGCCTGGTCGACGCTCTGGACGTGGCCGTACTCGTCGAGGTAGTAGCCGTCGCTCCCCGGGTCGAGCCCGAGCTCGCCGAGGACGCGCTCGTGGAACGACCGCTTCATGTGGGTGAGCGCGACGAAGTCGAGGTCGTCGCGGTCGAACCCGGACCGCTCCAGCGCCGTGTCGGCGACCGAGAGGTACGCGGGCAGCGAGACGGGTCCGAGCCGCTCTTTCATCCCGTCCGGGTCGGGGACGTCGAGGGTGTGAAGTCCCTCGCGGACGGTCTCCTCGCTCGGCGGGCGCTTCGACCCGCCCGCCGGCATCACCACGTCGTCGGCGAACGAGCCGTCGGTCTCGGCCGCGCTCGCGTGAACGACGGCTCGGGCGCGACCGTCGAACGGGGTAGCCTCGTCGTCCGCCGATCCCGCGTCCGCCGCCTCGACGACGAATGCGCTCGCGCCGCTGCCGAAGTTGAACATGAAGGAGCCGTCCTCGTTGCCGTAGTCGACGAGGTCCTCCTCGCGGCTCGCGGCGACGAGCAGCGCCGCGTCGATCGGTTCTGCCTCCAGCTGGGCGGTCACCTGTCTGAGCGCGATCGGCGCGCCCGCACAGAGCGTGTAGCTCTCCGTCGCGTACGCGTTCGTCGCGCCGAGCCGGTCGGTGATCGCCGCCGCGGCCGACCAGACGACGTGGTCCTTGTACTCGGAGCCGTGATAGAGGACCACGTCGAGGTCAGTCGGGTCGACGTCGGCGTCCGCGAGCGCGCGCTCGGCCGCCGTCACCGACATGTCGGTCGCGTGGTCGTCGTCGGGCGGGCAGACGTGCTTCTCGCGGACGCCCATCTTCTCGACGACGACGTCCTCCGGGATCCCGCTCTCGGCCGCGATGGCCTCGCCCGTGATCGTCTCGTCGGGCACGTACGTCCCGAGTCCGGTGATCCCGACGGTCATCCGTCGCCTCCGCGCCGCGTTCGATTCGGTCCGTCGTGTCGTGTGGTGTCGGTCATGTGTTACATGTCAGCGTCGCGGTCCCCGTCGCGCGCCGCGCGACGGGGACCGCGGAACCGCGAGCCGGCGACGCTACCGGCGGTAGCGTCGCAGGTAGTCCGGGAGCCGCTTCCCGACGGTGCCGCCGAGCCGGTCGCGCAGCGTCCCGAGGATGCCGTTCGGGACGAACAGCACGAACAGCACGAAGATGATCCCGAGGTACAGCGGGGCGCGCCCGTCGACCGCGGTGTTGACGAACAGCTCTAAGCTGACCCCGAAGAGGTCGGCTTCGAGGACGTTCGCCGGGAGCCCCTCGCGCAACAGGGTGGCCACCCCGCCGCTCTCGGTCGAGAGGACGTCCTCCAACCCCTGCGTGAACAGGGTCCCGAACACCGGCCCCGCGAGGGTGCCGAACCCGCCGATGATCGTGGTGATCAGCGCGTCGGCGGTGACGAGGAAGTAGAACGTCCCGTCGGGCGCGACCGACCGCGAGTAGGCGGCGAAGACGCCGCCCGCGACCGCGCCGAAGAAGCCGCTGATGGCGAACGCGGCCAGCTTGAACCGGTAGGTCGGGTAGCCGACCGCGCGCGCTCGCTCCTCGTTCTCGCGGATCGCGATCATCACGCGCCCGAACGGCGAGTGGAGGATCCGCTGCATCGCGAAGTAGCAGCCGACGACGACGATCCCGAGCGCGTAGTACGAGACCACCGTCGTCGATAAGTCGATCCCCAGCCCGAGCAGGTTCTCGACGCTCTCGCCGGTGAGCCGCCCCACGTCGAGGCTGAGCGCGTCGACGTAGGGGACGCCGATCGCGAGCGCGTCGCCGCTCACCGTCGCGCCCTCGGTCGGGTTCGTCGAGACGTACCCCCACGAGCGGATCAGCTCGTAGATCACCTGCGCGAAGCCGAGCGTGATCATCGCGAAGTAGACCCCCGTGAGCCGGAACGACACCGACCCGATGACGAGCGCGAGCAGACCGGCCACCACCGCGCCGAGCAGGAGCGTGATCATGAACGGCGTCCCGCCCGGGATCCCCGGCACCTGCCCGTTCGCGGCGAGGACGACGAAGTACGCGCCGGTGCCGTAGAACGCGGCGTGGCCGAACGAGAGGTAGCCGGTGTAGCCGCTGATGAAGTCGAAGCTCATCGCGAACAGGCCCGTGTACAACACCACGACCATGAACGTGATCGCGGGGAGGAACGCCTCCGCGAACGGCGCCGCGGGCGTCGCGAGCAGCGCCTCGTAGGCGAGCGGGTACAGGGCGAATCCGACGATCACGGCCGCGTGAACGGCGTGGTCCCACAGGTACTCGCGGAGGCCGCCAGTCGCGGTCGACGGCGGGATCGGATCGGTTTCGTCGACTGGGGCGTCCGCTTCGTCGACCGGGGCGTCCGCGTCGTCGACCGGGGCGTCCGCGTCGTCGACCGGTGTGTCCGCTTCGTTGACAGCGGCGTCCGAATCGGCCGGAGCGTCCGCCTCGTCGACGCCGGGGTCGGGGTCGCTAATGGCCCCCCACCTCCTCGACGCCGTAGAGCCCCTGCGGGCGGATGATCAGCATCACCACGAGCAGGAGGAAGATGGTCACCTCGGAGAGGCCGGGGAAGGTGACGATCCCGGTGGTGAACAGCCACGTCGTCACCGAGTCGGCGATGCCGACGATGCCCGCCGCGACGAGCGTCCCGGTGAAGCTCCCGAGGCCGCCGATGATGACGACGACGAACGCGTACAGCAGCACGTCGATGCTCAGGAGGACGCTCGGCCCCCAGATCGGGTCCCACATCAGCAGGACGCCGCCGACCGCTGCGAGGCCGGTCCCGACGCCGAACACGACGGTGAACGCCTGTCGCACGTCGATGCCGAGCGCCTGAACCATCTCGGTGTCCTCGCTGCCGGCGCGGATGTAGAGCCCGTACAGCGTCTTCGTCAGGAAGGCCCAGACCGCGACCGCGACGAGCGCGCCGATCGCGACCTCGAAGAGGTACAGCCGCCTGACGCCGACGCCGAACAGCTCGGTGCGGCCGAGCAGCACGTCGGGCGCGGTGCCCATCGGGGCCTGCCACTGCGGGTTCGGCTGGATCCCGCGGAGCGTCAAGACGATCCGCGCGACCTCCTCGATGATGAGCGAGACGCCGAACGTCAACAGGATCTGGTAGGTCGGCGTCCGGTCGTAGATCGGCCTGATGAGCGCCACCTCCATCGCGCTGCCGGCGGCGGTCGTCACCGCGAACACGAGCGCCAGCGCGACGAAGAAGACGAGTATCGTCGCGAGCGTCCCCGTGTTCGCGCCGACGACGAGGACGAGCACCAGTCCGCCGAGGTACGCGCCGACCATCGCGACCGCGCCGTGCGCGAAGTTGAGCACGCCCATCAGCCCGAAGACGAGCGTCAGGCCGACCGCGATGGTGAAGTACACCGCGCCCTTGCCGATCCCCTCCGCGAGCACGCGGGCGGCCGTCCGGAGCCCGTCGACCGCGCCGCCGGTCGCGAGCAGCGCCCCCGGATCGACGAGCGAGGCGATCTGCGGGGCGGCCCCCGCGAGCGGTGCGAGGCTCATGCGGTCAGGTACCTCCGGATGCGCTCGTCCTCGCTCGTGACGCCGGCGGTCTCGCCCGCCTCGACGACGACGCCGTGGTCGACGAGGTAGAAGCGGTCGGCGAGGTCCATCGCCAGTCGGAAGTTCTGCTCGACGAGGACCATCGTCGTGTCGGCCGAGGCCGCGCGCAGCGCCTCGACCACGTCCTCGACGATCTGCGGCGCGAGCCCCTCGCTCGGCTCGTCGACGAGGAGCAGGTCGTTGTCGCCGACCATCCCGCGGGCGATCGCGAGCATCTGCTGTTGGCCGCCGCTCAGGTCGCCCGCCCCCTTGTCGCTGAAGCGGTCGAGCGCCGGGAACAGCTCGTACGCCTCCGCGATCTGCGCGCTCGGGTCGGCCGCGGAGTGGGCGGCGACGCGCAGGTTCTCCTCGACCGTGAGGTGCGAGAACACTCGTCGCTCTTCGGGCACCCATCCCATCCCGCGGGCGGCGATCTCGTGTGGCTCCATCCCCGTGACGTCCTCCCCGTCGAACCGGACCGTCCCCTCGCGGGGCGGCGTCAGCCCGAGCGCGGTCCGGAGCGTCGTCGTCTTCCCGACCCCGTTCCGGCCGACGAGGGCGACGATCTCGCCCGCCTCGACCGACAGCGACAGGCCCTGGAGGATGTGGCTCTCGCCGTAGTAGGTGTGGACCTCGTCGAGTTCGAGAGTCGTCACGGCGGCCCACCTCCGGCGCTCGCACGTCGTCCGCCGTCGGCGGCCGCGTCGCCCTCGGCGTGCTCGCCGCCTTCCGCCGACTCCTCGCGGCCGTAGCCGCCGAGGTAGGCCTCCTGAACGGCCTCGTCGCCGCGGACGTCCTCCGGCGGGCCGTCGGCGATCAACTCGCCGCGGTGGAGGACGGCGATCCGGTCGGAGACATCCATCACCATCTCCACGTTGTGCTCGATGAGCATCACCGAGTGGTCGGCCGCCACGTCCTCGATCAGCGCGACGACCTCGTCGACGCCCTCGCTCGACACGCCGGCGGTCGGCTCGTCGAGCAGGAGCAGGTCCGGGTCGCCGGCGAGCGCGACGCCGATCTCGAGGCTGCGCTTCTCGCCGTGGCTCAGGTTCTCCGTGACCGTCTCCGCCTCGTCCGCGAGCCCGATCCGTTCGAGGATCGCCGTCGCCTCCGCGTAGTGCTCCTCGAAGTCGGCGACGTTGCGCCACAGCTTCCACGAGTCGCTCCCGCGGCTCGCCTGCGCCGCGACCCTGACGTTCTCCAGCACCGACAGCGTCGGGAACAGGTTCGTGATCTGGTACGAGCGGTGGATCCCCGCGAGCGCCGTCTCGTTCGGCGAGGCCGCGGTGATGTCCACGGCCGGCTCCGGGCCGCCGTCGCCCGACGGGGCGAACCGGATGCTCCCGTCGGAGGGCTCCAACACGCCCGTGAGCAGGTTGAAGAACGTCGTCTTCCCCGCGCCGTTCGGGCCGATGATCGAGCAGAGCTCGCCGGCCTCCAGCGCGAAGTCGACGCCGTCGACGGCGGTGATGCCGCCGAAACGCTTCGTGAGCCCCTCGGTCTCCAGCAGCATTACAGCGAGCAGCTCGCGTCCTCTTCGGGGACCATCACGTCCTCGGCGTCGAGGCGTTCGAGGGGCTGGCCGGGCATGATCGGCGCGTCCCACGTGTCGGCGTACTCGTCGCTCGTCGGCACCGGCCACGCGACCGTCATCTGCGAGGCCGCCTGGTTGTTGTGCTCTTGGAACGTGTACCCGTCCGCGCCCTTCGGGGTGTCGGCGACCGTCATGCCGCGGAGCGCGTCCGCGATGTCCGCGCCCTCGGTGGAGCCGGACTCCGAGACGGCCTGCGAGAGCGCCGAGGCGGCGGTGAACGTCCCCGAGCTGAACAGGTCGGGCACGATGCCGTACGCGTCGATGTGCAGCTGCCGGAACTCCTCGTTGATCGGGTTCTCGTACTGGTTCCAGTGGTACCGACTGGTGAACGGGCCGAGCCCGGCGTCCTTGATGTCCTGCTCGGTGAACCCCTCGCCCAGCGCCGACTCGATGGTGCCGCCGATGAGCTGCGTCGTCAGCAAGGCGGCGAACCCGCCGAACACCTGGACGTCGAAGGAGATGGCCGAGGTGAGGAACTGCGGCAGCGTCGACGCCGTGAAGCCGCCGACGACGCCCGTCGCGCCGTCCGAGACCGCCTGCTCGAAGAGCCCGTCGAACTCGGAGTAGCCGACCTCGACGAACCGGGGTTCGAGGACGTCGACCCCGTTGTCCTCCAAGACCTGCGTGTAGTTCTCCGCGACGCTCTGTCCGAACGCGTTGTCGGACGCGAACACCGCGACCGTGTCGATGTCGAAGTTCTCGGCGACGTACGTGCCCCCGGCCCGCGCGTCCATCGCGGTGTGCTCGCTCGCGCGGAACGCGAGCGGGTGGCAGAACTCGTCGCTCACCGTGATGCCGGCGTCGGCCGCGGGACCGATGAGGTAGGGCACGTCGGTCTCGTCGACGACGGTGTTGATGAGCCGACGCGCGCTGTCAGAGGAGGTCCCCCCGAACAGGACGTCGACCTCCTCGTCTAAGACGAGGTCCGTCGCGACGCTCTGGGCCGTGTCCGGACTGAAGCCGGTGTCCTCGACGATGATCTCGTAGGTCGGGCCGCCCTCCGGCTCGATCGTGTACGTCCCCGGCGTGGCCTCCTCGATCGGGTCGAGGTCGTGTTTGTACGCCAGCCCTGAGTAGAACCCGCGGAGGCTGATCTGGCCGTAGTACTGGAGGTCCCCCGAGGTCGGCTGGAGCGCGCCGATCCGTACCGTCTCCCCGGAGAGGTCGCCCCCGTCGGAGCCGTCCCCGCCGTCGGAGCCGTCGGAGCCGTCCGAGCCGTCCATCCCGTCGCCGCCGTCGGAGCCGTCGGAGCCGTCCCCGCCGCCCGAACAGCCGGCCAGTCCCGTGAGTCCGGCCGCGCCGACCGCGGCCCCGGTTCCTCGCAGATACGCTCGCCGTGTGTGTTCGTCTCGCATACACTGTTCGACGACGGACACCATCATCAATGGCCGAGTTAAGATGTTAACAGTCCACGCGGATTCGGCGGATTTCGTCCGATATCGCCCTCAAACCCCGGGTTTCGAACGTCGCTCGCCGCCGCGCCGCCGGCTACTCCAGCCCGTCGAGCGCGGCGACGACGCTGCGGAGCAGCTTCTTCTCGCCGCGGCGCATGTTCTTCGAGACGGCCGCGGTGGAGACGTCGAACTCGTCCGCGAGCGTCGACAGCGTCGCCTCGCGCGGCGACTCGAAGTAGCCGGCGTCGGCCGCGGACTCGATGGTCTCGCGCTCGACGTCCGTCAGGTCGCGGCACGCGTCCAGCATCGTCGAGGCCGCGTTCGCGTTCCGCATCGTGTCGAACAGGGCCTCCATCGAGAGCTCGGAGCGCTCCTCGACGACGAACTCGTTGCCCTTCGCCAAGTCGTGGAGCGCCGCCTCCGTCGTCGCCTCGTCGTCGAACCCGACCTGCCAGCGCTCGGAGCCGTCCTCGATCAGGAACGGGCCGGTGATGTAGCCGCCGTGGTCGGTTATCGTCGACATCGCGTTCGTCTCCTCGATGACGGTCCGGATGATCGCCGTCCCGTCCCGCTTCGAGAACAGCCGGTACTCGGCCATGTTCTCGTGGTCGCGGAGCGCCGTGAGCCCGTCGCCGAGCTCGTACCGGTCCGGCGACTCGACGAGCAGCCGGGTCTCCAGCTGCTCCGCCGCCGTGTCCAACTGCCAGTGCATGGCGGAGAAGGAGACGTCGTGGTCGGCGGAGGTGTCGATGAACGGGCAGTCGAACTGCTCCATGTCCATCGTGACGTCGAGCATGCCCCCTCCTTATTCTCCGAATACATAATGGTTGTTCCTGTTAGACCCGTATATCTGTCGAAATCCGTCCGCTCGGGCGAGATAGCCCGCGCTCGACGGTCGGAGCGCGACCGGGCCCTACTCGCCGAACCGGTCTTTCAGCGCCGCGCGGTCGATCTTCGAGGGGCCGGCGGTCGGCATCTCGTCGACGAACGCCAGCTCCTTCGGCACCGCGAAGCGGGCGACGCGCGAGGCGAGGTGCGACTCCACGTCGGCGAGCGAGAGCGACTCGTCGCCGACGAGTATCGCCTTGCCGACCGTCCCCCACCGCTCGCTCGGGACGCCGATCACGACCGCCTCCTCGATCGCGGGGTGGTCGGTGAGCGCGTCCTCGACGCGGGGCGGATAGACGTTCTCGCCGCCGGAGACGAACATGTTCTTCTTGCGCCCCTCGATGTGGTAGTAGCCGTCCTCGTCGACGCGCGCGAGGTCGCCGGTCGACACCCAGTCCCCGAACGTCTCGGCGGTCTCGTCCGGCTCGTCCCAGTACCGGTCGGCCGCCGCCGGCCCGGCGAGTTCGAGTTCGCCGACCGTCCCGTCCGGGACCGGGCCGTCCTCGTCGACGACGCGCGCGTCGACCGCGAGCGCCGGCACGCCGACGCTCCCGGTCTTCTCCGGCGGGAAGTCGTCCGGCATCGCGAAGTTGTTCGGCCCGCACTCGGTGAGCCCGTACCCCTGCGATATCTCGACGCCGCGGTCGCGCCACGCCGCGATGACGCTCTCCCGGCAGGGACCCCCGCCGCTCTTCACGAACCGGAGCGAGGAGAGGTCGGCGTCGTCCCACTCGTCGTGTTGGGCCATCATCCGCAACACGGCGGGGACCGCGACCAGCGTCGTCGCCGACTCGCGCTCGACGTCGCGGAGGACGCGGCCGGGGTCGACCTCCGGACTCAACAGGATTCGGCCCCCCATCTGGAAGAAGGGGACGGTGAGCACGTTCCAGCCGCCGGTGTGGAACATCGGGAACACCATCGGCGTCACGTCGTCCTGGCGGAGCCCCCAGGCGGTGACGGTGTTGAACGCGTTCCAGCGGATCGCGCCGTGACTGATCACCGTCTCCTTCGGCGTGCCCGTCGAGCCGCCGGTGTGTAAGAACAGGTGCGGGTCCGCGAGCGACACGTCGGCGGTCTCGACGGGCGAGCCGTCCGCCGGCAGGTCGCGGGTGTACGGCCGCCAGGCGTCGTCGCCGTCGGTCGGGATCGAGCGGACCGCGGGCTCGACGTCCGCCCGCTCCAACGCGTCGGTGACGTCGCCGCAGAACGGCGTCTCGACGAGGAGCAGTTCGGGGTCGACGGTTCCCAGCACGGCCGCGAGGTCGCGCTCGGCGAGCCGGTGCGAGAGCGGGGCCAGCACCGACCCGGTCTTCCCGGTCGCGAAGAACAGGTCGACGAGCTCGACGCGGTTCCGCGAGACGACGGCGACGCGGTCGCCCGCCTCGACGCCGGCGTCGCGGAGGAAGCGCGCGGTGCGGTTGGCGCGCTCGTCCAACTCCGCGTACGTGAACTCGTCGTCCGCGGCCGTGTCGGTGACCGCGACGCGGTCCGGCGAGAGCCGCGCGCGGCGAGCGGACAGCGACCCGACCCACTCGTAGCCCCGGTCGCCGTGCGGGTGCGGCCTGTGGTCCGACTCGGTTTCGCGCTCCCCCGTGCGGTCGTCCGACCGCGGACCGTCTCCGGTCGCCATCTCAGGCGACCCCGCCGAGGAAGGCCCGGATCCGGTCGTTCACGCGCTCGCGCTCCTCGACGAAGAAGAGGTGCGGGCCGCCGTCGAACAGGTCGACGTCCGCGTGCGGGAGGAGCTCGCCGAGCAGCTCCGCGTTCTCCGCGGGGAGCACCCGGTCCGCCGTCCCGTGGAGGACGAGCGTCGGCACGTCGACCGCGTCGAGCCGGCCGCTCGCGTCGAACGCCGCCACCGCGGCCGCCTGCGCCTCGCGGCCCGCCGGGGTCGCGTCGCCAGCCAGCCGCCAGTCGACGATCCGGTCGACGAGCTCCGGCTCGCGCTCGTAGAAGCCGTCGGAGACGGCGGGCTCCATCAGGTAGCGGATCCGCTCGCGCGGGGCCGCGTCCTCAGGCGCGGAGGAGATGTGCTTCTGGACGTCCGGCGGCGTCGGGGTCGCGTCGTCGCCCCCGGGCGAGGTACAGAGCAGCGTCAGCGAGGCGACGCGGTCGTCGGCGAGCGCCAGTTCCTGCGCGATCATCCCGCCCATCGACGCGCCGCAGACGTGGGCCGCGTCCGCGTCGCGGTCGTCGAGGACGGCCGCCGCGTCGGCCGCCATCTCGGCCGCGGTGTACGGCCCCTCCGGCGCGTCGGAGTCCCCGGTCCCGCGGTTGTCCGGCCGGAGCACCTCGTAGTCGTCGGCCAACGCCTCGGCGAGCCACCGCCACATCCACCGGCCGTACCCGAGTCCCTCGAGCAGCAGCACGGTCGGCTCGCCGGGCTCCCCGTCGACGGCGTAGTCGATCGTCACGCCGTCCCGTGTCACGCTTGGCATACCCGGATCGACCACGCGGTCCTTCATCAACCCGGGCGTTAACGTTTCAACCATCGCGGTCGGTCGGCACCCACACTCAAGTTCGTCGCCGGAGACGGCCCCGCATGGATACCGCGAACTTCCTCTTCGTCTCGGCCGACGCGGCGCTGATAGCCGACCTGGCGTGGCAGGTACACCGCGAGGGCCACGCCGTGAAGTACTACGTCGAGGCCGAGAGCGACCGGGAGATCGGCGACGGGTTCGTCCCGAAGACGGACGACTGGCGCGCCGAGGTCGACTGGGCCGACGTGATCGTCTTCGACGACATCTGGGTGGGGTCCGAGGTCGGGACCGGGGCGCTCGCGCGGGAGCTCCGCGAGGCGGGGAAGGCCGTCGTCGGCGGGACGCCGAACACGGACCGCCTCGAAGAGGACCGCGGGTACGCGATGGAGGTGCTCGAAGAGAACGGGGTCAACACCGTCGAACACCACGTGTTCCGCGAGTTCGACGCCGGGATACAGCATGTCCGGGAAAACCCCGCGCCGTACGTGATCAAGCCGCTGGGCGAGGTCCAGAACGTCAAGCGACTCCTCTACGTCGGCGACGAGGACGACGGCAGCGACGTGGTCGACGTGCTCAGCGCGTACGAGAAGGCGTGGGGCCACCGGATGAAGGGGTTCCAGCTCCAGCGGAAAGTCGAGGGCGTCGAGGTCGCGGTCTGCGGCTTCTTCGACGGCGACGAGTTCGTCGACCGGGTGAACTTCAACTTCGAGCACAAGAAGCTGTTCCCGGGGAACATCGGCCCCTCGACGGGCGAGATGGGGACCTCGATGTTCTGGGCGGGGCGGAACCGGCTGTTCCGGGAGACGCTCGGGAAGCTGGAGGGGTGGCTCGCCGACGAGGGGTACGTCGGCAGCATCGACGTCAACTGTATCGTCAACGAGACGGGCATCTACCCGCTGGAGTTCACGCCCCGGTTCGGCTACCCGACCATCGCCCTCCAGGAGGAGTCGATCGAGTCGTCGACGGCCGAGTTCTTCTACGACCTCGCGCACGGGAACGCGCCGGAGCCCGAACTCCACGGCGGCTACCAGATCGCCGTCAGGGTCGTCCTCCCGCCGTTCCCCTTCGACGACGAGGAGACGTACGACGAGAACTCGCGGAACGCGGCGGTCGTCTTCGAGACGGCGGAGCGCGACGGCGTCCACTTGGAGGACGCGAAGCAGGTCGACGGTCAGTGGCGCGTCGCGGGCGAGAGCGGGATGCCGATCGTCGTCACCGGGAAGGGCGAGACCATGGGCGCGGCGCGCGAGCAGGCGTACGACCGCATCGACCGGATCGTGATGCCGAACATGTACTACCGCGACGATATCGGCGAGCGCTGGGTCGACGGCGACGGCGACCGGCTTCAGGCGTGGGGGTACCTCGGGCCGTAACGTCGGCGTTGGCCGGACGGAGAGGGCTCTCCGAAGCGTCCCCGCCGGCGTCTCCCCGGTCGGGCTAGGTGCTCTCGACGGCGGTCCGCTTGAACTCCGCGTACCGCTCGGTCGCCCACTCGACGGCGTCGGCCGACTCGTTCACGATCGTGCCGGGGACCCCGCCCTCGTTGTAAAAGGTGATGCCGGCGACCGCGGACTCCGGGAGTTCCATGACCCACAGGCCGTAGGGAACGGACTCGTCGGTCCGGTAGACGGTCGTGCTATCGAACCCGGTGAGGGTCTCGAACTCGGCGCTGTAGTTCTCCGCGACGGAATCGGACAGGTCGGACTCCATCACGATCTCGAGTTCGAACGAGCCTCGATCGCACCGCCGGTTGAGGACTTGGAAGTATTCGCGGTAGACGACGGGTGCGGTGCCGATCATCCTCGTCGCGTCAGGAAGTAACTCCTGAGCGGGGCGGAACGCGATGTCCGGCGTCCGGACGGACCGATGAATCTCGGCGTCCCTGATGATAGCGCTGCTGATCGGGGCGTCGGCCGGCATCGTCGTCAGGACCGGTGCGGCGCTTTGGAGGTCGTCGACGGTCTCCCGGTACGTTCGATGGGCTTGAAACATGAGTCCGCCGAGCGTCGTCGCGGAGTACCGGCTGGCATTGCGTCGCGTCCGCTCGATACATCCGGTCTCGAGGAGTTCGTTGACGGCTCGATCGACCGTCGAACGCGAGCACCCGAGTTCCTCCACGAGCTCCGGCTTCGAGTACGCGTCATCGAGGAGCAGTTCGATCGTGTCGTGACGCTTCGAGAGGACTCGACGGGGATCGCGGTCGGTCGCTGCTACCATCCGTTACTACTACCACAGCCCCGGAGATCATATATCTGACCGTGTGGCGGCGGTCGTTTCAGCGGTGTGAAACCAGTCAGCGAACGTGAATTCGCTCGGCAAGTGGGGGTAAGTCGAAGCCCCGCGATCGGTTCGGTAGATGATGGGTCGAGACGAGCCGGCGAACGAGTGGGACGATCCGTACCAGATCATCGAGACCGGTCGGGCCGAGGAGCCCTCGGACGGGGAGAAAGCGGCGATACTGGACGCGATCAGGGCCGGATACGAGGCGGAGCACACGACGACCCCGCTCGACGGGAACGCGTCGTTCCGGCTGGAGCGGTTGACGCCGCGAGGCGACCCGCCGGCGACCGAGTACGAGTTCGAAGTACGGCGATTCGTCGGACGGACACCGGGCGACCGATACGCCGGAACCGTTCGGGTCACCGACGACGGCTGGACGGCGACCTTCGAGACGGGACAGCGGCGCAGTGCGCTGCTCTCGAACGTGTGGACTCTCCTGCCGTACACTTCGACCGAGTGACCGCGCCGAACCCCGTCAAACCTGACGCCTGAGCGCGCGTCCGTCGAGATGCCCGTCGCGTCGCTCGACGTGGCGGTCGAGCCGTCGACGGGCGACCTCTCGTCGGACCTCGTCCGCGAGAACGGAGCCGGGACCGCGGTCCCCGGCGGGGGCGAGCGACGCCCTCCACGAGTTTTTAACGGTCCGGCTCCACTACTCGCGGTATGCCGAAGTATTCGACGGGCGGCGGCGGCGGCGGCGACGACGGGGACGCGTGCGAGCTCTGCGGCCGCGAGACCGCGGACCTCCGCAAGGCGACGGTCGCCGGCGCGAAGCTGCTCGTGTGTTCGAACTGCCGCCCCCACGACGACGCCGGCAACGCCCCGAGCGATCGTGGCGGGCCGAGCGGCGGGAGCGCGGGCGGGAGCCCCGGCGGTGCCGGGGCCGGCTCGCAGCCGACGGAGAGCCGGAACAAGGAGCTCGCCCGCAAGCAGGCGAAGATGTACGACTCCGCCACCGGCGATTCGAAGCGCTGGGAGGAGGAGGGGACGAGCTACGAGTCGGACCGCCTCCCGTACCTCGTCTCCGGCTACGGCGACGTCGTCACGGAGGCCCGGCAGGACGCCGGGCTGACCGTCGAGGATCTCGCGGCCGAGCTGGAGGTCGACGAGGACGACCTCCTCGCGGTCGAGGACGGGCGGGCCGCGACCGCCGGCGTCGGCGGCTCGGTCGTGCGCGCGCTCGAGGAACGGTTCGGGATCGACGTCGTCGACGAGTGACCCGGACCGAGGGAAGCGGATGAAGGCGATCAAAGACAGCGTCCACGGCCACGTCCGGCTCGGCGACGTCGCCGCGGAGCTGGTCGACACCCCCGCGTTCCAGCGGCTGCGGCACATCAAACAGCTGTCCACGGTTCGGCTCGTCTACCCCTCCGCGAACCACACGCGGTTCGAACATAGCCTCGGCGTCTACCACCTCGCGCGCCGCGCGGTCGACGGGCTCGGCGTCGACGACGACACCGCGGCCCACGTCCGCGCCGCGGCGATGCTCCACGACGTGGGGCACGGCCCGTACGGCCACCAGACCGAGGGGATCATCCGGCGGGCGACCGGCCGCGACCACGACGACGTGGGGTGGCTGCTCACCGACGCCGACCGCGAGGTCTGTCAGGTGCTCGAACGCAACGGGCTCGACCCGGAGCGCGTCGCCGCGCTGATCGACGGCGAGGGCGCGCTCGGCCCCCTCGTCTCCGGAGAGCTCGACGTCGACCGCATGGACTACCTCGTGCGCGACGCGCACCACACGGGCGTCCCGTACGGCACCGTCGACACCGGTCGGCTCGTCACCGAGCTCCGACTGATCGGCGGCGACGAGGCGGGGGCGTCGGCCGACCTCGTCTTGGACGAGGGGAACGTCGCCACCGCGGAGAGCCTCCTCGTCGCGCGCTCGCTCATGAACGCCGTCGTCTACCGTCACCACGTCTCCCGGGTCGCGGGCGCGATGCTGGAGCGCGCCTGCGAGCGCTACCTCGACCGCACGGACGCCGACGCCGAGTCGTTCCGGCGGATGGCCGACCACGACCTCCTCGTCGAGCTCCGCGACCGCGTGCCGGCGCTCGGCGAGCGCATCGAGCGGCGCGACCTCTACAAGCGCGCGGTCTGGGCCGAACTCGACGAGGTGCCGACCGGGACGGTCGACGCGGGCCGGCCGGAGGAGCGCGCGGCGGAACGCGAGATCGCGGACGACGTCGGGATCGACCGCGACGCGGTGATCGTCGACATCCCCTCGCGCCCGGCCCTCAAGGAGTCCGGCTCCGCGGTCGTCGTCGACGGCGTCCCGCAGCGGTTGGAGGACGCCTCGGAGCTCGTCACCGGCCTCCGCGCCGCCGAGCGCCGCCGCTGGACGCTCGGGGTCTACTGTCCGGCGGAGCACGTCGACGCGGTCGGGACCGCGGCGCGGGAGGTCCTCGGCCTCCGCGCGACCGGGCGGCCCCCCGCCTAAGGGGGTCGATTACGGGTCCCGTCGGACCCCGCCGCACCCTCCTCGGCTCAGTCCTCGTCGGCGACCGGAACGGTCAGGACGGGGCGGTCGGCGTTCAAAATCACCGCCTGCGTGGTGCTGCCGAAGACGGCCTTCCCGGCCGGGCTCCGCTTCCGCCCCGAGACGCAGACGAGGTCGGCGTCGACGGCGTCCCCGGCCGCGAGGAGCTCCTCGCCGGGGTCGCCGCTGGCCTCGTGGTGGGCGCAGTTCACGCCGGCCGCCTCCAGCACCTCTCGGGCGCGCCGCACCGTTCCGAGCTGGTGGACCGACGCGCCTTCCGGGTTGTCTTGGAAGACGTGACAGAGGTGCGCGGTCACCGCCTCCGGAGCCGCCGGCAGGTCGGCTATCGCCTTCGCCTGTGCGATCGCCCGCGGCTCGTCTTCGAGCGCGACACCGAGCAACACGTGGTACATGTCTCCGAGTTCGGCGAGACGGGTTATAAATCGCACCGGGGATTCGCACGCGTCGTCGACGGCGAACGACGCCCTTCGGCCTCTCCGACTCCGCGACGAGGCGCGCCGTCCACTCCCAGCCTTTTATCTCGTGCCGCCGAAGGCCGACGCATGATCACGGTCAAGGACACCGTCCACGACCACATCGAGATCGACGGTGTCGCCGCGGACCTCGTCGACACGCCCGCCGTCCAGCGGCTCCGCCACGTCAAACAGCTCGGGACGGTCCGGCTCGTCTACCCCTCCGCGAACCACACGCGGTTCGAACACAGCCTCGGCGTCTACCACCTCGCGAGCCGCGCGCTCGACCACCTCGGGATCGAGGGGAAACGCGCCGACCGCATCGAGGCGGCGGCGATGCTCCACGACGTCGGCCACGGGCCGTTCAGCCACAACCTCGAAGCGCTCACCCACCGCCGGACCGGGAAGTACCACGACGACGTCGACGAGCTGCTCGCGACCGGCGCGGTCGGCGAGGTCCTGCGCGACCACGACCTCGACCCGGACCGGATCGCCGGGATCGTCGCGGGCGAGGGCCGGTACGCGGGGCTCGTCTCGGGGGAGCTCGACGTCGACCGCATGGACTACCTCGTGCGCGACGCCTACCACACGGGCGTCCCGTACGGCACCATCGACACGGAGCGGTTCGTCCGCGAGCTGACGTTCGTCGAACGAGGCGACGCCGCAGAGACCGACGGGTCGGGCCGCGACGGTCCCGAACTCGTCTTGGACGAGGGCAACGTCCAGACCGCCGAGAGCCTCCTGCTCGCCCGCGCGCTGATGAACCCGGTCGTCTACACCCACCACGTCGCCCGCATCTCGAAGGCGATGCTGCGCCGCGCCGCGAGCGAACTCCTCGACGCGACCGCGACGACGGCCGCCGAACTGCGCCGGATGGACGACCACGACTTCCTCGCCGCGGTCCGCGACTGCCGGGCGACCGCGGAGCTCTCGCGGCGCTACGACGAGCGCGACCTCTACAAGCTGGCGGTGTGGGCGGAGTACGACGACGTCCCGGAGCGCGTCCACGCGGCCGACCACCCGGCCGAGACCGCGCTCGAACGCGAGATCGCCGAGGAGGCGGGCGTCGCCCGCGACCACGTGATCCTCGACGTGCCGCCCGAGCCGGAGATGCGCGAGTCGACCGCGCGCGTTACGGTCAACGGCGACATCCGGCGGCTCGAACGCCAGTCGCCGCTGGTCTCCGCCCTCCGAACCGCGCAGCGGAACCAGTGGCGGCTCGGGGTGTACGCCCCCGAGCCGGCGACCGACCGGGTCGGCCGCGCGGCCGCGGACGTGCTCGGCCTCGACCCGGACGGGCTCGTGACCGAGGTGCGCGGGGCGATGCCGACGACGCTCGACGAGTTCGAGTGACGCTTATGTCGCTCCCGGCCGATCCGCCGCCGTGACCGACGACCACCGCGAGAACCGTCGCCTCTGGAACGAGTGGAGCGACGCCTTCCAAGCGCTGTGGAACGCCGACACCGACGAGTCCGGGGTCCCGCCCGCGCCGACGCCGTTCGACCCGGACGGCCACGCGGCGACCGGCTCCGCGTTCCCGCCGCCGGTCGCGGGCGCTGCCGTCGTCGAACTCGGCTGCGGCGGCGGACAGGGGAGCGTCGGCACCGCGCTGGCAGGTGCCGACCGCGTGGTCGGCGTCGACATCGCGGAGGCACAGCTCCGTCACGCGCGTCGGCTCCGCGACTACTACGGCGTCGACGCCCGGTTCCTCCAAGGCGACGTGACCGACGTCCCGCTCGCCGACGACGCGTTCGACGCCGCGTTCTCGGAGGCGGCGTTCCAGCTGGTCGCGGACCTCGACGCCGCGGTGCGCGAGGCGCGTCGCGTGCTCCGGCCGGGCGGCGCGTTCTACCTGTCGGTGATGCACCCGTTCCGGGAGCTGATCGACCCCGAGACCGGAACGATCGGCAGGGGATACCACGCGCCGCCGCGGCGGGAGATCGAGATCGACGAGTCGTACGACGCGGACCTCGTCGCCTTCGACCGGTCCGTCTCCGAGCTTCACCGCGCCCTCGCGGACGCGGGGTTCGACGTCGAGCGCGTCGTCGAGCCGGAGCCCGACGGCGGCGAGACGACGAGCGAGGGCGACGCCGCGGCGACCGCCGAACCGCGGGCGCTCCTCCCCGACACGCTCGGGTTCTGGGCGCGACTCGACGCGCGGTGACGCCGTCGGTCGGAGCCGCTCCCCCCGATGTTTTACCCGCGGCGCGTCGAGCCTCCGGTATGTACCTCGAAGGGACGGTCCTCGTCGGTCCCGACTTCGAGCCGGTCGAGGGCCGAGTCGTCGTCGCGGACGGCGAGATCGTCGAGGTCGAGGAGACGTCGGTCGGCAGCGACGACGTGATCCTCCCGGCGTTCGTCAACGCGCACACGCACGTCGGCGACTCGATCGCCAAGGAGGCGGGCGCGGGGCTCGCGCTCGACGAGCTGGTCGCGCCGCCGGACGGGCTGAAACACCGGCTCCTCCGGGCGGCCGACCGGGGGGAGCTGGTGGCCGCGATGGCGCGCACGCTGCGGTACATGGAGTCGACCGGCACGGGGACGTTCCTCGAGTTCCGGGAGGGCGGCGCCGACGGCGTCGCCGCGCTCCGCGACGCGCTCGCGGGCCGGGGCGTCGAGTTCGGCGAGCGCGCGGTCGACGCGGTCGTCTTCGGCCGCGGCGACCCCGACGTGCTCTCCGTGGCGGACGGGTACGGCGCTTCCGGCGCGCGCGACGCCGACTTCGACGCGGTCCGAGCGGCGGCCCGCGACGCCGGCAAGCTGTTCGGGATCCACGCCGGCGAGCGCGACGCCGACGACGTCAACGCCGCGATGGACCTCGAACCCGACTTCCTCGTCCACATGGTCCACGCCGAGCGGATCCACTTGGAGCGGCTCGACGACCGCGGGACGCCGGTCGTCGTCTGCCCCCGGTCGAACCTCGTGACGAACGTCGGCGTGCCGCCGATCCGCGAGCTGGCCGAGCGGACGACCGTCGCGCTCGGCACCGACAACGTGATGACCGACTCGCCGTCGATGTTCCGCGAGATGGAGTTCGCGGCGAAGCTCGCCGACCTCCCCGCCCGGGACGTCCTGCGGATGGCGACGGTCAACGGTGCCGAGGTTGCCGGGGTGAACCGCGGCGTGATCGAGCCCGGGGCCGACGCGGACCTGCTCGTCCTCGACGGCGACTCCGACAACCTCGCCGGCGCGCGCGACCTCGTCCGCGCGGTCGTCAGGCGCGCCGGCCGCGCCGACGTCTCGCGGGTCGTGATCGGCGGCGAGGCCGTGGTCCCGCGAGACGACTGAGTCGCGTTCGGCCCGGCCAACCCCAGCGCGTCCCCCGATTCGCTCGCGGGGTTCGGCCGCCGACGGAGTGAAACCCCTCCCGACCGTGTAGCCTCACGATGACGACGCTCTCGCTGCTCGCCGGCCTCGCCTTGGGGCCGGTCGTCGGACTCGTCGCGACGCTCGCGATGGACGTGGTGATGGCGCGGCTCCCCGAGGGAGCGACCGCGCCGAAGGTCGCGGCGGGCGTGCTCACGGACACGCCGGTCGACGACGCGCCGGAGCGGCTGGCGACGTGGGTCCACTACGTCGCCGGCGCGGGCTCCGGGCTGCTGTTCGTCGGTCTGTTCGCCGCGACCGGGCGGATACTCGGGGGCGGCACGGCCGTCACGGTCCTCGTCACGGGGGTCGTCCAACTCGCGCTGATGGTCGGCTTCTTCGCGCTCGTCCCGCTGCCGCGCGCTCCCGGCCTCCCGCGCCAGCGGCTCGGCCCGATCCGCCGCGACTGGGCCGCCTCCGCGGGCGCGTACGTCGTCGTCGCCGCGGTCGTCGTCGCGGTCGCGACCGGGATCTGACCCCGCGACGACGCCGGCTCGACGCCGACCGCCCGCCCGGAGAGAAACGGTTTAGTCGCTGGCTCCGGCCCGATCGGGTATGCACGCCATCACTCGATCCGGCTGGATCGAGGTCATCTCCGGGTCGATGTTCTCGGGCAAGACGGAGGAGCTGCTCCGCCGGCTCCGCCGATCCGAGATCGCCGGCCAGTCGGTCGCGGTGTACAAGCCCGCGGTCGACGACCGCTACGGCGAGACGACGATCGGGAGCCACACCGGCCGGCAGTGGGAGGCCACCGTCGTCGACAACGAGGGGGACGGGCCGCTCGACATCCTCGACGACGACCCCGCAGAGGTCGTCGCGATCGACGAGGCGAACTTCTTCTCCGAGGCGCTCATCGAGGTGTGTAACACCCTCGCGGACCGCGGCAGCCGCGTGATCGTCTCGGGCACCGACCAGACGTTCCGCGGCGAGCCGTTCGAGCCGCTCCCGCGGATCATGGCGACCGCCGAGTACGTCGACAAGCTCCAGGCCATCTGCTCGGTCTGCGGCGAGCCGGCCTCGCGGAACCAGCGGCTCATCGAGGGCGAGCCCGCGCACACGGACGACCCGACGATCCTCGTCGGCGCGGAGGAGTCGTACGAGGCCCGGTGTCGCGACTGTCACGTCCTGTTGACCGGCGACCGCCCGGAGGGGGAGCGACCGTTCGAGGGCGCGGAAGCGGACCACGCGAACGACTGAACCGATCGCCGGCCGCCGCCGCGACCGGACCGCCGTTTCCGTCCGCCCGCTGCGCCCGCCGGCTCAGTCCGCCCGCTGCGCCCGCCGGTAGGCCCACAAGTGCCCCTCTCCGTCCGGCAGGTCGATCGGCCGGTAGGTCCGCATCAGCGCGCTCCCGTCCGCGAGCGCCAGCCGCTCGTCGTCGACCGCACGTCGCTCCTCGACGATCGCCTCGATCCGCGCGACGAACCCCTCAGGGTCCGCGAACCGTTCGCTCAGCTCGACGGCGAGTCGCTCGCAGTCGCGCCCGGTCGCGGCCGACGGGTCGCCGTCGACGTCGAGCAGTTCGTAGAGCCGCTCGTTAACCCGGAGTACCCGCCGATCGGTGTCCTCGACGAGCATCCCCACGGGGAGCGCGTCGAGCGCGGTCGACAGCACGGCGTTCGACCGCTCGATCTCGCGTTTGCGCGCGACCTCGTCGGTCACGTCCTCGAACTGCGAGAAGACGCCGATCACGGCACCGTCCGCGTCGGTCACGACTTGGTTGTGCCACGCGCACCGGATCCGCGTCCCGTCGCTCCGGACGTTCTCGTTGACGCTCCGGAACCCGCCCTTGTTGGAGAGCAGGTCGCGTTCGAGCGCCGCCACGTGTCGGTACTCGGGTTCGGGGACGAACGGAAGCCACGTCCCGCCGAGCAGTTCCGACTCGTCGTAGCCCAGGATCTCCTCCGCGGCGGGGTTCGCCCGGACGATCCGAAACGCGTCGTCGTACTCGATCGTCCCCAGCGGCGACTGGTCGATGAACCGCGAGAGCCGCTCCTCGCTGGCGGCGAGCGCGGCCCGCGACCGGTGCTGGTCGACGGCGTTGCGCACGCGGTTGGCCAGCACCTCGTACTGGTCGTTGCCGCGCTGCTTCTGTAGGTAATCGGTCGCGCCCGCCGAGATGGCCTCGCTCGCGATCTCCTCGCTCCCCTTCCCCGTGAACAGCACGAACGGGACGTCGATGCCGCGGTCGCGGACCCGCTGGAGAAACGCCAGTCCGTTCGTCTCGGGCATGTCGTAGTCGGAGACGACGCAGTCGATCGGCGCCGTCGTCAGCGCGTCGAGCGCGTCGTCGACGTCCGTCTCGGACCTGACCTCGAACGCCTCGTCGATCCGTTCGAGGTACGTCTCCGTCAGGTCGAGGAACGCGGGATTGTCGTCGACGTGGAGGACGCGGACCGTCGACGAGTCCGCCGATCTGGGGTCTGCGGGAGGCCCCGACATGTCAACGCGTACCGCGACCTCGTTCATATACGTTCGGGTATCTCCGCCCGACCCGTCGGACGACCTCTCCGGTCACCGCGCCCGACGCCTCGGACGGTCTATCGGATCACGCCGCGTCGGCGCGGAGCCCTGCGTCCGCGTCGCCTCC
Organism: Halorubrum coriense DSM 10284; assembly: GCF_000337035.1. Classification (GTDB taxonomy): domain Archaea; phylum Halobacteriota; class Halobacteria; order Halobacteriales; family Haloferacaceae; genus Halorubrum; species Halorubrum coriense. The sequence goes on along the minus strand of NZ_AOJL01000017.1, from coordinate 7,213 downwards.
CGCGTCGACGGCGCGCTCGTCCGCGCTCGCCTCGTCGTCTCCCTCGGTCGCTTCGTCCGCGCTCGCCTCGTCGTCTCCCTCGGTCGCTTCGTCCGCCGTCGCGAGCCGGTACAGCCCGACGAGCGCGCCGGCCGCGATCAGGGTCCCCTCGACCTTCGCGGCCGCGTACACCCAGTCGCGCGGCTCCGCCTCGCCGGCGTTCCGGTAGAGCGCGCGCGTCCAGAGCGCGACGGCGCGCCGCGGCGCGACGGCTTCGAGCAGTCCGCCGATCCCGGCAACCAACAGCAGTAGCGCTTTCATATGCGGCCTTCGACGGCGACCCTGAAAAGCGGTCCGGGGCCCCGCGTCACCGACTCGGGTCTCTCGTCACCGACCCGGGGCCGGCGCGCTCATCCCTCGGTCACCCGTTCGGCCGCGTCGAGGTAGCGTCCACAGGTCGCGGCCGCCCACTCCCGGACCGCCGGGTCGTCCGTCGTCAGCAGCGCCGCGACACCGTCCCCGTCGATCAGCCCGACCGCGGCGCGGTCGTCGGCGAGGACCACCGCCACCGGCGACTCCCCGTCGTGCCGGTACGCGTCGACGCCGCGCTCGGCCAGCGCGCGCCGGACGATCGGCCCCGTCGCTCCGGCGAGGCGGTCGCCCGCGGCGTCGGTGAACACGACGCGGACCTCGTGCGGAACCGCCGCCACCGACTCGTTCAGTCGTCGGGCGAGGTCGGCGTCGAACCGCGGGACGACGGCCACGACGCCGTCGGCCTCGGCGATCAGTCCGGCGAGGCGCTCCACGGGCGTCCGGGCGTCGCGCCCGCCTCCGGAGCCGCCTTTCGGCCCCGCCCCGCGTTCGGCGACTTCGACTCGGTCGACGAGCCCGGCCGGGTCGTCGTCGTCGACCGCGCGCGCCACCAGCGTCCGGAGGACCGCCGCGGGCGACGCGGACGCGTCGTCGCTCACGCGTCTCGCCCGTCCGCGGCGCTCTCGGCACCGGTGGCGGAACCGTCCGCGGTGGGCCGATCGGTCGCGTCTCCCGGCCACCGGTCCGGGGCGTCCGGGCGCGTCGGGTACGACTGCCGTCCGCCCGTCGACTTCTGCGCGAGCAACCGCGCCGCGGCGCGCCGGCGGTCGCCCGGGCGCTCGGTCGTCGTCTCGTCGTAGTAGCGCACGCTCAGCCCCAGTCCCGCCCGAAGCAGTTCGTTCGCCGCGAAGCGGTAGCGGTCGTCGCTCGGCCCCGACGGCGACGGCTCCGCGGACCGCAGGTGTCCCTCGACGTAGAGGTAGCCGTCGGGTTCGAGCGCCGCGATCATGTCGGCGACCCGGTCGAGCGCGTGGAAGTAGCTCATCGTGATCACCGCGTACGTCTCCGCCGGGAAGCCGTACGTCGAGACGTCGCCGCGGACCGTCTCGACCCGGTCTCCGACCCCGCGTTCGACGGCGCGCTCGCGGACGACGCGGAGTCCCACCTCCGACGCGTCGAGCGCGTCCACGTCGTAGCCGCGGGCCGCGAGGTAGACGGCGTTGCGGCCGGTCCCCGCCGCGACGTCGAGCGCGCGGCCGTCGGGCAGCGACGGCTCGTAGGCGCGGAGCACGGGGGACGGCTCGGGGGCGCGCGGGTACTCGCCCGACGCGAAGCGGTCGTCCCAGTCGGTGTCGGTCACGGTCGGCCTTCGGCGCGACGGGGCGTAAACCTCAGGGGCGTCTCGCCCGGAGCGGCGGTATGGAGGACACGACGCCCCCGGCGGAACGCCTGAACGCGCTCCTCGGCGACCGAGACGAGACCCTCGCGACCGCGGAGTCGCTCACGGGCGGGCTGGTCGGGTCGCGGGTGACGGACGTGCCCGGCGCGAGCGCCTACTTCGACCGCGGGTTCGTGACGTACACCTACGACGCCAAGCGGGAGCTGCTCGGCGTCTCCCGCGAGTCGCTCGACGCGCACGGGGCCGTGAGCGAGCCCGTGGTCCGCGAGATGGCGGCCGGCGCGCGCGACCGGGCGGACGCCGACTGGGCGGTCGCGACGACGGGGATCGCGGGGCCGTCCGGGGGAACCGACGAGAAACCGGTTGGGCTCGTCTACGTCGGCGTCGCGCACGCCGCCCCGTGGGGCACCGGCGAGTCGTTCGTCCGCACCGAGCGGGTCGTCCTCAACGGCGACCGCGACGCGGTGAAGCGCGGCGCGGCCGAACGCGCGCTCGACGCGCTCGTCCGGACGATCGAGGACGGCGACGCCTGAGCGGCTGCTCGGCCGGCGAGGCGGGCGCGGATCACCACCTGCGTTTATGGGCTAGCTGCGCGTCTTGCCGGGTATGATATCGCGCGTGCTCGTGGCGATGGACGGTTCGGACCTCTCGGAGCGCGCGCTCCGGTACGCGCTCGACGCCCACCGAGACGCCGAGGTGAGCGTGATACACGTCGTCGGCGGCGCGTCGCCGATGATGGGGGCGGCCGCGGGGATCGCCCTGTCGGAGGCCGGCGACGACGGGATCCGCGAGGCCGCCGAACCCGTCTTCGAGCGGGCCCGCGAGATCGCCGCGGAGTGCGACGCGACGGTCGACACGATCGTGGAGGTAGGAAAGCCCGCGCGGGGTATCCTCGATCACGCCGAGGAGTTCGACGTCGTCGTGTTGGGTACTCACAGCGGGTCGCTCGCGGACCGACTCCTCGTCGGCAACGTGGCGAAGGCGGTGTTTCAGCGCTCGCCGGTGCCGGTGACGGTCGTTCGGTGAGGCCCGCCCTCGACCCGTCTCGGTCCGAGTTCGGCCCGCCGCCGTCAGTCGATGTAGGCGTTCCCGACGACCGCGACGAGCAGCGCCGCGATCACGATCCACGTGAGCGGCTCGACCGCGAGCAGTCGGAGCGGTCGCGCGACCGACTCATCGAAGCCGAAGAGGGTACCGCCGGCGAACGCGACGGCCACCACGAGCGCCCCGACGATTCCGGCCGCGCCGAGCAGCGCTCGGTCCGACGAGTCCATACCCGACGTGCGCGTCGGGCGCACTTAAGCGATGGCCGCGGGGGGAGCCGTCGTCGCTCCTCCGTCGATTACCGCGACGTGGGTCCGCGGGACGGGCGGCGGCGTCACGCCATGCTGCGTCCCGGGGTCGACAGCCCGTAGAACTGCCCGTGGAAGCCGAACGGCAGGCGGTGGGGAAGCTCGGCTCGCCCGACCTCATCGAGCGTCCCGGCGTCGAGGCAGACCAACCGCGAGCGGTCCGCCTCGGGGTCTAACACGACCGAGAGCAGGACCCCGTCGTCCTCGTCGTCTCCGTCGGGGGCGGGAACGAACAGCGGCTCCCCGGGGTGCGTCCCCGACTCGCGCCAGCGGCGAACGGTGCCGGTCTCAACGTCCACCTTCGTGATATCGGTCGGCAGGCTCGACGCGCCGTCGGTCTCGGCGAGGTAGACGTACCGGTGGGGTTCGCCGTTGACCGCGCGGTAGTTGATCACCGGGAACTCGACCGGCCCGCGGTGAAGCGTCTCGCGCTCGGCCTCGCCGCCCGACAGCGGGACCGCGTACCGGCACAGGTCGCCCCGCGGGAGGTCGGGCTCGTCGCTCCGGAGGTTCGAGAGCGCGAGTCCGGTGACCGCGCGCTCGTCGTCGAACGCGACGAGGTCGACGACGATCTCGCCGTCGCGCTCGAACGCGTTCGCGTGGTGGTAGACGAACGCCGGCGGTGCCGACGCGGTCGCCACGCGCTCGCCGGTCGACCGATCGAGGACGACGAAGCGGAGGGGGGCCGAGAGCGGTCGGAACGCGTCGAGGAACGTCTCCTCCGTCACCGCGCCCCTGAGGAGGCGAGCGGTGTCCAACCCGTACGCGTTCACGGTAACGACGACGTGTCGGTCGGTCACGGCGAACGAGTGGATGTACGGCGCCTCGTCGAATCGGAGCCGGGTCAGCGCGGTCGGCGTGCCGCCGTCTTTCGGGCGCTTGAACAGGGTGTACACGGTGTCGCGACCGTACGAGACCCCCAGATTGAGGAACTCTTCGGCGTCGGGGTCGTAGTGAACGTGCGCGAGGGTCAGGTCGCAGTCCAACCCCGCGGTGAGGTCGATCCGGCCGGTCGTTTCGAGCGTGTCGGGGTCGAACGTCAGCGCGGTCGGCGACTCGGTGACCGCCGCGTACTCGTCGCCGAACCGCTGGACGCCGATGACGGGGTTGTCCGGGAATGTCCCGTCGAGGACCTGCCGGAGCCGCGTCCAGACCGGGCGGTCGGGCGGCGTCCCCGGGAACGGCGTTCGAACGCCGCCGCGCTCCCGCGCGTACGCGTAGTCGCGGCTCCGGACGAACCGGTTCGCGTACCTGACCTCGCCGTCGTCGATCCGGAACCGGCGGAGCATGGCGAACGGGTCGAACCAGTGGCGCAGCTCCGTGTCACCGGCCTCGAACTGCCCCGGCCCGTTCCCGATCAGGTCGCCGGACAGCCAGTCCGGAAACGCCCCGCTGACGGGCAGTCGCGCGTCGTCGATCTCTTCGCGTTGCGTGCGGAGCCCGGCGCGGTGATCTCGGTGGTCGTTCACACGACACGTTGAAACCGAGCGGGTCTAGAACCATCGGTGGTCGCGACCGCCGGGCGCGACACTGCGAGCGCCGCTGGGAAAAAACCGGACGCGCGGCGTCAAGCCAGGGCAGGGATTTGAACCCCGGAAGTCTCGATTACAAGTCGAGTGCATGAACCACCCATGCTCCCCTGGCGCGTGCGGCCGTACTCGGTCCTCCTATGAGTGCGTGTCGCTTTCCGCGAACCCGGCCGGCGTCAGTCGCTTTCTCCCGTCGCGCCGTCGCCGTCGTCGTCGCGGGTCTCGCCGCCGAGCGACTTCGTCAGCTCGACGCGGTGGCGGTCGTAGCCGCGGTCCGCGTAGAACGCCCGGGCGCGGTCGTTGTCGGCGAGCGCCTCCAGCGCCACGCGGTCCGCGCCCCGCTCGGCGAGCGCGCGCTCGGCCGCGTCGAGCAGCGCCGCGCCGATCCCCTCTCCGCGTCGGTCGGGCACGACGAAGAGGTTGCTGACGGTTCCGCGGACGGCGTCGCGCTCGTAGCCGCCGCGTTCGAGCGTGAAGCCGACGAAGCCGACGAGGTCGGTTCCGTCGGCCCCGTCCGGTGCCGCCTCCGTGCCGCGGGCGACGAACAGTTCGCCCGTGACGGCGGACTGCGCGGCCCACTCGCGGACGGTCGCCCGGTTCGCCTCGGCGCGGAGCGTGGCCCCGTGCTCGCGCTGCCCCGCGGCGAGCGAGACCCACATGTCGGTGACCGCGTCGACGTCGTCGGCGGTCGCCGGCTCGATCCGCGCGTCCGTCTCGGCCATGCGCTCGCCTTCGGCTCGCTGCCTGTTGAGGCTGCCGGCCGCCGGATCGGTCGCCTCGGGGTCGGCTCAGATCTCGCGGCAGTTCGGGCAGACCGCCTGCCCGTTCGACGTTACGAGGTCGGGGACCAGCGCGCCGCAGTTCTCGCAGACCCCCTGCGTCGAGGCCCCGCTCGTGGCCTCCGCGACCGGATCGCCGCCGCCGTCGGTCCCCGCCGCTCCGTCTCCCGGACCGGCCGCGACGCGGCCCGTCGCGCCCTCAGGGTCCATCGTCGCCGCCGCGCCGTGCCCCGCGCCGGAGTCCGCCGCGGCCGCGGCCGTCAGGGCCGCCTCGTCCGCTCGCGGCTCGCCCGGGGGCGCCTCGCCGCCGAACCCGTCAGCGCCGGTGCCCGTCCGCGGCGCGACCGCGGCGAGCGCGTCGCCGTCCGTGACGACCCCGACCGCCGCTCCGTCATCGACCGCGACCACCCGGTCCGCGCCCTCCGCGACGAGGCGCTCCTCGACCGCCGCCAGCGAGTCGTCCGGCGACACCGCCGGCAGCGGCGGGCCCATCGCGTCCCCGACGGTGAGGTCGGCGGGGTCCGCCTCGGACTCGCCGGCGACGCCGGTCGCGTCGAGCAGCGCGTCGAGCGCGTCGCGGGACTCCAGCCGCCCCACCGGCTCGCCGCCGCGCACGACGACCAGACAGTTCGTCTCCTCGTCGACCAGCAGCGCGGCCGCCTCCGAGAGCGAGTCCGACTCGCTGGCGCCGAGGAACTCGCGGTGCATCACGTCTCGGACCGTGGTATCTGTTCGCATACGACTCGGATCCGCTCCGAACGGCTAAAAGATGCCCCCGGTAGGGTTTTAACCGCGCCGTACGTACGCATGAGATCGGTTCGCACGCCACTCGACGTGCGGCGCGTGTGCGGTGCGATCGGAGGCCGCACGCGACGAGGAAAAGGGAGCGTTCAAACCCTCCGGCGTTCGAACGCCGGTATGGCTATTCCCTCGTTCGTGATCGGGATCGCGGGGGGGACGGGCGCGGGGAAGACGACGGTCTCCCGGCTCGTCACCCGCGACCTCGGCGACAGCGTCACCCGGATCCCGCTGGACAACTACTACGAGGACCTCTCGCACCTCGCGTTCGAGGAGCGGCAGGAGGTCAACTACGACCACCCCTCGGCGTTCGAGTGGGAACTCCTCCGGCAGCACCTCGAAGCCCTCTTGGAGGGTCAGTCCGTCGAGATGCCGCAGTACGACTTCGAGATCCACAACCGGAAGGACGAACGCGTCACCGTCGAGCCGACGGACGTCATCGTCCTAGAGGGAATCCTGGCGCTGTACGACGAGGCGATAAACGACATGATGGACCTGCGGCTCTTCGTCGAGACCGACGCCGACGTGCGAATCTTGCGCCGGATCCGCCGGGACGTGATCGAGCGCGGCCGCGACCTGGAGGGCGTCATCGACCAGTACCTCTCGACGGTGAAGCCCATGCACGAGCAGTTCATCGAGCCCTCGAAGAAACACGCCGACGTGATCATCCCGGAGGGGGCCAACAGCGTCGCGGTGAACCTCTTAGAGGAGAAGCTGCGCGCCGAGGTCGAGGGCGACGCGGTGCGGAGCTGGGAGCGCGGCAGCCTCGAACAGGAGCTCGGCGAGAAGCGCTCGCTCGACGTCGACGGCGACGATTAATCGCGATGCGTTGTCCCAGTTAACCGGGCCAGAAGGAGAACGGTAGCGAACACCGTCAAAGCCCCAGTCGCGAGGACTCGCGCGCCTCGTTGCGCGCTTCAGTCGCTCACGTTGCTCGCTCCTTCCAGTGCTTACGTCGGCGTGCTTCGTCCTCGCGACTGCCCCTTCGAGTCCCACCCCACACTGCCAGCAACCACACCCTACGCCTCCCCAGCCTCGCGGTTCGCGCTCTTCGAGCGCTCACCG
>NZ_AOJL01000016.1 GCF_000337035.1 Halorubrum coriense DSM 10284 | reverse complement strand
CCATCACTTCGCTGGCCTTGACCACGGCCTCGACCTCGTCGCCCTCGGCCAGTTCGAGGCGGTCGGCGGACCCGCGGGTGATAGTGGACGTGATCTGCTGTCCGTCGGGGAGTTCGACGACCACCTCGGCCATGATCTCGTCCTTCGTGACTGATTTCACCGTTCCGGAGATGCTGTTGCGTGCGCTGAGTGCCATGGCCCCGGTAGGCGCGGCCGAGAAATAGACCTATTTGTGAACTGAAGTGATACCGTCGTCGCGGTCCGCGGTAGTCCCGGCTCGGGACCGATCTCGCTACCGCCGCCGGCTCGCCACGCGCTCCTCCGCGGTCTCGGCGCTGACGAGCTCGTAGAGGGTCGCCCGCCCGCCGTCGTCCTTCGGGCGGAGGACGCGGCCGAGCCGCTGAGTGAACTCCCGCTCGCTGCCCGACCCGGAGAGCAGGACCGCGACGTTGGCGTCCGGCACGTCGACGCCCTCGTCGAGGACGTTGGCCGCGACGACCCGGCCGTACGTCCCGTCGCGGAACCGCTCTAAGATCTCGCGGCGCTCCTTCGCGCCGGTCTCCGCGGTGATCGCGGGGAGGAGGAAGCGCTCGGAGAGCCGGTAGACGAGGTCGGTGTGGGCGGTGAACACGATGACGCGGTCGTCGCGGTGGCGGTCGAGGATCTCCCCGAGCCGCCCGACCTTCCGCTCGGCGTTCATCATGATCTCGCGGGCGTCCTGCTTCGCGAGGAGGGCCTCGCGGGCGGCCGGGTCGCTGCCGGAGCGCTTGACGAGCTCTTGGTAGTCGCTCCCGCTCGTGAACGTGATCCCCGCGTCGCGGACGTACTCGACGAAGGTTCCCTGCTTCTCGTCGTAGCGCTCGCGCTCTTCTTCGGTGAGTTCGACCTCGATCCGGCGGATGTCGTACGGCGCGAGGTGGTCGCCCGCGAGGTCGTCGACGTCGAGCGCGTAGACGCGGTCGCCGACCAGCTCCGCGACCGCCTCGTGCGCGCCGTCCGGGCGCTCGAAGGTGGCCGTGAGCCCGAGCCGCGCGGGGGCGGCGAGGAGGCGCGCGGCGTCGCGGAACCCCTCGCCGCCGAGGTGGTGGACCTCGTCGAAGACGGCGAACCCGAAGGCGTCGCCGACGCCGTCGGCCTTCAGGTACGCCGAGTCGTACGTCGACACGGTGATCGCCTCGCGGCGCTGCTCGCCCCCGCCGAAGCGGCCGATCGGGGCGTCGAACTCGCGCTCCAGCTCGCGCTGCCACTGGTCGAGCAGGTCGACCGTGGGGACGACCACGAGCGTCGGGACGCCGAGGTCGACCATCGCGCGGATCGCGATCACGGTCTTGCCGGCCCCGGTCGGGAGCTCGATCACGCCGCGGTCGCCCGCGTCGTGCCACGCGTCGAGCGCCTCGCGCTGGTACGCGCGGAGGTCGTAGTCGGTGGCGAGCGCGTCCGGCAGCCCGGCCTCGCCCGCGGCGCGCTCGCTCGCGTCGAGGACCCGGTCGTCGACCGAGAGGCCGGCCACCCGGAGCGCCCGCCGCAGTTCGGCGTACCGGTGCGCGGGCGCGCGACCGGTCCCCGTCCGGGGATCGGTCTCGACGCCGGGCAGCGGCGGCAGCGCGTCCGGCCCGAGGTCGGCGTCCGCGTCGACCCGCACCGTCCCGTCCTCGTATGTCAGCCGGACGTCCATCGCCCGGAGTTGCCGACCGACTTACAAAGGCCCACCGCCTCGCCCCGGTATGCGCGCGGACGAACTCGACCCGGACCTCGCCGCGGCGATCGCCGAGATCGAGTCGCTGGGGCCGCCCGCGTGGAGCGACCTCTCGGTCGCGGCCGCCCGCCGCCTCGAAGACGACCTGTTCTCGGGCCCGCCGGAACCGCCGGTGGCCGACGTTCGCGACCTCGCGTTCGACGGCCCGCACGGCGTGGTGCCGGTCCGGGTGTACCGCCCGGAGGGAGCGACGGAGGCGACGGGCGGAGAAGGCGACCGGGCGGCCCGCGCCCTCGTCCACCTCCACGGCGGCGGCTGGACCCTCGGCACGCTCGACTCGGTCGACGGGATCTGCCGCGAGCTCGCGGTCCGCGCCGACGCGGTCGTCGTCTCCGTCGACTACCGGCTCGCGCCGGAACACCCGTTCCCGGTCGCGGTCGACGAGGCGACCGCGGCGCTGGAGTGGGTGGCGGAGACGGCGGACTCGCTCGGCGTCGATCCCGGCCGGATCGGCGTCTCGGGCACCAGTGCCGGCGGCGCGCTGGCGGTCGCGGCGTCGCTCCGCGCCCGGGAGTTCGCCGACTCGCCGACGCCCGCGGGGCAGTTCCTGCTGTACCCGATCGCCGGGCACGACTTCGAGACGGACTCCTACCGGGAGAACGCTGACGGCCCGCTGCTCACGCGCGCCGACATGCGCTGGTTCTACGAGCGGTATCTGCGGAGCCCGGTCGACGCCGCGAACCCGTACGCGGTCCCGCTCCGAGCGCGAGACTTGGGGGACCTCCCGCCCGCGACGGTCGTCACGGCCGGGTTCGACCCCCTGCGCGACGACGGCGTCGCGCTCGCGGACCGGTTCGAGCGCGAGGGAACGCCGGTCGAGCACCGGCACTACCCGGCGATGGCGCACGGGTTCTGTAGCCTCGCGGACAGGGTGCCGACCGCGGAGACCGCGCTGTCCGCGGTCGCGGCCGACGCGCGGGACCGGTTATAACAAGCGCGCGAGGCTCAGGGTTCGACGGTCGTCTTCACGATGCTCACCGGGCCGGTCGACTGCCGCGAGACGCGCTCGGTGACCGAGCCGAGCATCCGGCGGTAGTCCCCCGAGCGCGTCTTCGATCCCATCACCGTGAGGTCGACGTCCTCCTCGTCGACGTATCGGAGGATCTCCTCGTGGGGGACGCCGTACCGGAGGGCGGTGGCCGTCTCCACGCCGGCGTTTCGGGCCCGCTCCGCCGCGGCGTCGAGCGCCTCGCGGCCGGCCTCTTCGAGCGTCTCCTCCGCACCCTCCGCGCCGTCGACGAACTCGTCGCCGGAGTAGGCGTTTATGACGTCGCTGTCGACGACGTAGAGGACGTGGAGCGTCGCGTCGTAGCGGTCGGCGGCGTCGATCGCGTGGTCGGTCGCGCGGTCGACGCCGACGCTTCCGTCGGTGGGCAGGAGGACGTTGTCGTACATACGCGGCGATTCGCCGGGAGCCCGAATAAATCGGTCGCCGTTTCCCGAACGGTTAACACGCTGTGGGCCCGCCGAACCTCCATGACCGAGGCCGCGGACCGGATCTTCGTGAACGGGGAGGTACACACGCTCGCGGACCCGGACGACGGCGGCGACGCGGTCCGCGAGGCCGTCGCCGTGCGCGACGGCGAGATCGTCCGGACCGGGCGGACGCACGACGTGGAGCTGCTCGCGGGCGTCGACACCGACGTGATCGACCTCGGCGGGCGCGTGCTTCTCCCCGGGTTCGTCGACGCGCACACCCACCTGACCACCGTGGGACGCTACCTCGTCCACGCGGACCTCTCCGCGGCCGACGATCCGGGAGAGGCCGTCGACCTGCTCGCCGAGCGCGCGGCGGAAGTGGAACACGAAGCGAGCGGCGAGGAGAACCCCGAAAGCGGCGATTGGGTCCTCGGCTACGGCTACGACGAGTCGACGTGGGCGGAGTCGCGCTACCTGACCCGCGCGGACCTCGACCGCGTCTCGACCGAGCGCCCGGTCGCGGCGTTCCGCGAGGACATGCACGTCGCGGCGGTCAACGGCGTCGCGCTCGACCGGTTCGCGGACGCCCTGGCGGACGCGCCCGACGGGACCGTGCCGACGGACGACGACGGCGAGCCGACCGGCGTCCTGCTCGAAGCCGCGATCGACCCGATCTACCGGGCCGTCGAACCCGGGCCGGCCGAGACGCGCGCGGTCGTCGAGGCGGCGCTCGACGGCTGCGCCGCCCGCGGGATCACCGGGTTCCACGACATGGTCCGCGACTCGCACGCCCCGCGGGTCTACCGCGACCTCGACGCGGCCGGCGAGCTCACCGCCCGCGTCCGGATCAACTACTGGAGCGATCACCTCGACGCCGCCCGCGAGGTCGGCCTCGCGACGAACGCCGGGAGCGAGATGGTCGCGACCGGCGCGATCAAGTCGTACACGGACGGGAGCTTCGGTGGCCGGACCGCGCGCCTCTCGGAGCCGTACGCGGACGCGCCCGACGAGACCGGGCAGTGGGTCGTCGACCCCGACGAGCTGGACGAGACCGTCGCGGCCGCGACCGAGGCGGGCTTCCAGTTCACCGCTCACGCCATCGGCGACGAGGCGGTCGACGCCGTGTTGGACGCCTACGAGGACGCCTCGCGGACCGACGCCGACGAGGCGCGACACCGCGTCGAGCACGCCGAACTGGCAGACGACGACGCGATCGAGCGGTTCGCGGAGACGGGCGCGGTCGCGAGCGTCCAGCCGAACTTCCTGAAGTGGGCACAGGAGGGGGGCCTCTACGAGGAGCGACTGGGCCCCGAGCGCACCGCCGAGACGAACCGCTACCGCGACATGCTCGACGCGGGGGTCCGCCTCGCGTTCGGCTCCGACGGGATGCCCATGGATCCGCTGTTCGGCGTCCATCACGCGGTGAACGCGCCGGCGGAGGCCCAGCGGCTCACGGTCACCGAGGCGCTGCGCGCGTACACGAGCGGGGCCGCGTACGCCGGTTTCGACGAGGACCGACTCGGGACGATCGAGGCGGGGAAGCGAGCCGACCTCGTCGCCCTCGACGCGTCGCCGTGGGAGCGGGCCGACGCCATCGACGAGATCGACGTCGCGCTGACGGTCGTCGACGGCGAGACAGTGTTCGACGGGCGGTAGGCGACGGGCCGGACGCGAAACGGCGACGCGCGGCACGCCCACCGAGCGGTGACGACGGTAGGCGCAATCGCTGCCAGAAAACAGTAGTTATTAATCATGTAGTTCTAACGGGGCGTATGGCAGAGATAGCTATCGAGTACGCCGCGGGGAACCGTCTCCGTTCGGAGGCGGAGACGGCCCGACGGCTGATCGACGCGTACCTCGGCGACCGACCCGACGTCGACCGCGTCACGCTGTCGCCCTCCGCCGACTCCGTCTTCTGTGTCAGCGTCGAGGGCGACCGCATCTGGTGTACCGACCCCCGCGAGTGGATCGACTCGATGGAGGCGGTGACCGCGGCGCGGCGGCGGCTCTCGGAGGTCTCGTAACGCGCCGTCGAACGCGGCTACTCGGTCGCCGCGTCCGCGTGCGAGTACGCGAACTCCCGCAGGAGCTTCGCGGCCACCGCCGCCGCCTGCCCGTCGTCGCGGTCGTTCACCTCGACGACGTCGAACCCGTCGGCGAGCGGCGCGACCGCGCGGACGAGGTCGCGGACCGTCCGCGGCTCCAGTCCGAACGGCTCCATCGTCCCCGTCCCGGGAGCGTACGCGGGGTCGAGGCCGTCGACGTCGACGGAGCAGTAGACGGACTCCCCCGCGAACGCGTCGGCGTCGAGCGCGTCGACCCACTCGCGGGCGTCCTCGGGCGCGACGACCTCGACGTCGGCGTCGGCCGCCCGGTCCCACTCGGCCTCGGAGCCGGTCCGCGCGCCGACGATCACCGCGCGGTCGACGCCGACGTCGTCGAGACACCGCCGGGTGACGCAGGCGTGGTTCCACGGGTTCCCGTCGTACTCGTCCCGGAGGTCGAGGTGCGCGTCGCAGACGACGAGCGTGTCGGGATCGACCGCGTCCGCGCCCGCGTACGTGACCGTGTGCTCGCCGCCGACGAGCGCGGGGACCGCATCGTCGTAGACGACGCTCCGCAGCTCGGCGGCGAGGTGGTCGAGGTACGCCGGCACGTCGTCCCACGGGCGCACGTCGCCGGCGTCGTGGACGCCCAGCGCGGAGAAGTGGCTCCCGGTGCGGCGGTCGTAGTCGTCGTACGTCTCGGCGAATCGCCGGACCCGGTCCGGTCCGAACCGGGTGCCCGGCTGAAAGGTGGTCGTGGCGTCGAGCGGAGCGCCGACGACCACGTAGGAAGCAGCTTCGCGGTCGGTCGTCGCCCCGGGGAACATCGCCGGCTACCCGATGATCTTCCGCTGGCCCTCGTAGTCGAGGTACTCGATGTTGTCGTCCGAGGCGAAGTCCTCGCCCTCGGGGATGCGCATCGTGAACGTGTCGTAGGTGTCGAGGTCCATCACCTGGACCTCGTCGCCGCTGACGTTGACGACCTGGCCCTGCTTACGCTGGATGATCGGGACCCACACCTTCGCGTCGACCGGCTGCGAGAGCGAGCGCTTCTTGTCGTCGAAGACGCCCTTCCCCTCGACGCGGGCCTTCGCGCTGCCGTGTTTGCCGGGTTTGGCGGTGCTGTAATGGTTGATCTTACAGGGCGCGTCGTCCATCATCACGTAGCTTCCCTCCTGGAGTTCGCGAACCTGCTTCTGCTCTCGCGGCATAGGCGCTAATTCCGCCGGCGCGTGTATAAACGGTTTGGAACGCCGCCGCTCCCCGGGTCGAGCGGGCGGCGAGCGACGACAGCGCGCGTCGCGGGCGGACGTGGGCTTAAAAAGACGCTACGGGTCGAGCTCGTCGATGTACTCCTCCGGCTCCTCGTCGTCGTCGACGTTCCCGTCCGGCGGGACGAACTGCCCCGTGTACAGGTAGCTGACGACGAACATGACGATGAAGCCGACGCCGACGGCGGCCGTCGTCCGGACGACGAACGGGAAGTCGACGAAGTAGAGACCGCGGTCCGCGACCGCGATGGAGAGGGCGGCGACGACCAGTATCTTCTGTTCGTCCGTCGGGTTGCGGACGAACTCGACCACGTCGTCCCTGAGGTCGCCGAAGAACCCCATCAGGTGTCACCTCCGGTCGTCGCGGCCGAGTCGGCCGTCGGCGCGTGCTCCGCGATCACGTCGCTCACCCGGTCGAGACCCTCCTCCAGCTCGTCGGTCGGGAGCCCGAACCCGATCCGGAAGCGGTCCGGGAACCCGAACAGGTGACCGGGCGCGAGGACGACGCTCGCCTCCTCGACGACCGTCCGACAGAACGCCTCCGCGTCCGCGAAGCCGTCGGGGACCGTCACGAACGCGTTGACGCCGACCGGGTCGAGCCAGTCGAGGCCGTGGTCGTCGACCCACTCCGCGACCGTCTCGCGGTGGGCGGCCGCCAGCTCGCGGTTCTCCGTCAGGATATCGTTCTCCTGCGGGCCCAGTGCCTGTCTCGCGACGTGCTGGCCGAACAGGCTCGGCGAGATGGTCGTGTAGTCCTTCCAGCGCCACGCGCGCTCGACGACCGGCTCGGGACCGGCGATCCAGCCGAACCGGAGGCCGGCGAGCCCGTACGCCTTCGTGAGGCTGGTCGTCGAGATCCCGTGCGCGCCGTAGCTCGCGACCGGCGGCTGCGGGTCCTCGGCGAGCAGGCGGTACACCTCGTCGCAGAGCAGGTATGCGTCGCGCTCGACGGCGACGTCGTACACCGCCCGCATCGCCGCCTCGTCGTGGTACTGCCCGGTCGGATTGTTCGGGTTGTTCACGACGACGACGGCGGTGTCGTCGCGGGCGGCGTCGGCGACCGCCTCGGGGTCCAACTCCCACTCGGGCGGCTCCAGCTCGACGCGGGTCACCTCGCCGAACGCGTCCGGCACGGCGTGAAGCGCCTGATAGGTCGGGGTGACGACGACGGCGTGCGTGCCGGAGCCGACGCCCTCGGTCGGCGTACGGTCTCCGCCGCCGTCGACCGGGCCCTCGTCGCCGAGCAGCGAGAGGAACGTCAGGAAGTTCGCCTCCTGGGTACCGCAGGTGAACAGCACCTCGTCGGCGGACCGGTCGTAGCGGTCGCCGACGGCGGCCCGGAACTCGGGGTCGCCGTTCGTCGGGATGACGTAGCCGAGCGTCCCCGGGTCGAGGTCGAACCGACTCGCGTCGAGCGACCGGATGCCGCTTTCGGCCAGCATGATGTCGGCCTCGTGTTCGTACTCCGCGAACCAGCGTTCGAGGCCGAACGGGTCGATGCGCATACCCGCATTCGGACGGGCGCGAGGTTAGGTGCTGTGGTTGTCCGCGGCGTCACGGGGCGGATCGACTGTCTCCGGCGATCGGAGCGCCACCGTCGCGCCCGCACCGCCCACGCCGCCGTACCATCGCAACGCCTTTCCTCGGGGATTGCGACACGACGGCATGGTCCTCAACCGGCAGCGACTGTTGGGCGCGCTGTTCGTCTCCCTGGCGGCGCTCACGGCGGTCGTGCTGGCGGAGGTGCTGCGGACCGTCGTGTTCGCGGTCACCGTCGCGTACGTCCTCTACCCGCTCCGCCGGCGGCTCGTCGACCGCGGCCTCTCGCGCCGGCTCTCGTGCGCGGTCTCGACCGGGGTCGCGTTCGTCGGCGCGACCCTCCTCGTGGCGCCGCTGCTGTACACGCTGTACCGGCGGCGCTCGGAGCTTATCGCCCTCCTCGAAGGGGTCCCGCCCCTCGTCCCGATCAGCGTCGGCGGGTTCGAGACGGTCGTCGAGATCGCGCCGTACGTCGCGGCCGCGGAGACGTGGATCCGGGGCGTCGCGATCGCGGTCGCGGGCGCGGCACCGGTGCTCGTCTTGGAGGTCGTCGTGTTCACGTTCCTCGTGTACGGCATCCTCTATCGACCCGACGCGGTCGAGACGGCCGTCTTCGGCGTCGTTCCGGCCGAGTACCACGACATCCCCACCCGGCTCCACGAGCGGACGCGGCAGACGCTGTACTCGATATACGTCCTCCAGGCCGCGACCGCCGCCGCGACGTTCGTCCTCGCGGTCGCGGTGTTCCGGGCGCTGGGCTACGGCTCGCCGGTCCTGCTCGCCGTCATCGCGGGCGTCCTCCAGTTCATCCCCGTCGTCGGCCCGAGCGTCCTCGTCGTCGGGCTCGGGGCCACAGACTTCCTCGTCGGCGAGACCGGACGAGCGG
Source organism: Halorubrum coriense DSM 10284 (assembly GCF_000337035.1). Taxonomy (GTDB): domain Archaea; phylum Halobacteriota; class Halobacteria; order Halobacteriales; family Haloferacaceae; genus Halorubrum; species Halorubrum coriense. The sequence goes on along the minus strand of NZ_AOJL01000016.1, from coordinate 26,712 downwards.
CCGCCGTGCTGGTGCTCGGCCTCGTCGTCGTCGCCTTCGTGCCCGACGCGGTGATCCGCACCCGACTCGCCGGGTGGACCGGGAAGATATCGCCCGGGCTCTACTTCGTCGGGTTTGTCGGCGGCATCCTCACGCTCGGGGCCGTCGGCGTGATCGTCGGCCCGCTCGTCGTCTCGTTGCTGCTCGAGTCGATCGACATGCTCTCCGAGCACGGCGGTCCGGCGGACTCGGCCGACGGCGACGCGGCGGATCCGATCGAGGGCGACGCGGCGGATCCGATCGAGGGCGACGCGGCGGGCTCGGCCGGCGACGCGGGCTCGACGCGGTGACCGTCGACCCCGGATCCCACCGGCACGGCTTTCCATCGGGCGACCCTCCGTCCGATACCTGATGTCCTCGACGGACCCCCCAACCGCGGTCGACAGCGCTCCGACCCTCGCGGCGCGGCGTCTCGACGGGCTCGCCGACCGCGTCTTTCGCTCGCGACCCGCGGGCGACGGCGACGACTCGGCGCGCATCGACGTGTTCGCCCCGGCGACCGACGAGCGGATCGGAAGCGTGCCCGCCTGCGACGCCGACGACGTGGACGCCGCGGTCGAGCGCGCTCGGGACGCGCAGGAAGCGTGGGCCGAGACGCCCGCGACGGAGCGCGCTCGGATCGTCGACCGGTTCGGCGAACTCGTCGCGGACCGCCGCGAGGAGCTGCTCGACCTCCTCCAGCTGGAGACCGGGAAGTCTCGGCGCACCGCGGTCGAAGAGCTGTTCGACGTGCCCACCGGCTGCTCGTACGTCGCGAGCGAGGCCCCGGACGCGCTCGCCGAGGAGCGCCGGCGCGGGGTCGCGCCCGGCGTCACGACCGCGACGGTCACGCGCGAGCCGGTCGGCGTCGTCGGCGTCATCTCGCCGTGGAACTACCCGCTCCCCCTGTCGATGGCCGACGCGATCCCCGCGCTGGCCGCGGGCAACGCGGTCGTGATCAAACCCGACGAGAAGANGAACTACCCGCTCACCCTGTCGATGGCCGACGCGATCCCCGCGCTGGCCGCGGGCAACGCGGTCGTGATCAAACCCGACGAGAAGACGCCGTACGGGGCGCTGCTCCTCGCCGAGCTGCTGGAGGTCGCCGGGCTCCCGGACGACCTCTTCCAGGTCGTCACCGGCGAGGGGCCGACGGTCGGCCCGCCGCTGATCGACGCGGTCGACTACGTGGCGTTCACCGGCAGCACGGCGACCGGCCGGACCATCGCGGAGCGCGCGGGCCGGAACCTGATCGGCTGTTCGCTGGAGCTCGGCGGCAACAACCCGCTCGTCGTCTGCGGCGACGCCGACGTCGACGAGGCCGCCCGCGGCGCGGTCCAGGCCTGCTTCTCGAACGCGGGTCAGCTCTGTCTCTCCGCCGAGCGGGTGTACGTCGTCGAGTCCGTCTACGACGAGTTCCTCGACGCGTTCGTCCGCGAGACGGAGTCCCTGACGCTCGGGACCGACTACGACTACGACGCCGACCTCGGCTCGCTCGTCGACGCCGACCAGCTGGCCCGCGTCGAGTCGCACGTCGACGACGCGCGCGATGAGGGCGCGACGGTCGAGACCGGGGGCCGCGCTCGCCCGGACGTCGCGCCGTACTGCTACGAGCCGACCGTGTTGACCGGCGTCGAGCCAGATTCGACGGTCGCCTGCGAGGAGACGTTCGGCCCCGTCGCCGCGGTGACGCCCGTGCCGGACGCGGCGGCGGCGGTCGCGGCCGCGAACGACTCGCCGTACGGGCTCAACGCGAGCGTCTGGACCGGCGACCGCGAGCGCGGCGCGGCGCTCGCGAGGGAGATCGACTGCGGCACGGTGAACGTCAACGACGCCTTCCTCGCGACGTGGGGCGCGGTCGACGCGCCGATGGGCGGCTTCGGCGACTCCGGCCTCGGCCGGCGACACGGGCCGGAGGGGATCCGGCGGTACACCGAGACGCGGACCGTCGGCGTCTCGCGGGTCGGCCCGCTGACGTTCCCGGACCGGATTCCGACCGACTGGTTCGTCCGGGGCGCGTTCGCCGCGACGGGACTCGCTCGGCGGGCGAGCCGGGCCGTCGACGCGGTCCGCCGTCGCCTGTCGCGCCGCTGAGCGGACCAGCCCCAGGGAGGGCGACCGACCGCCCCGAGGGACCGCTCAGTCCTCGTCGTCGATCAGGTCGCCGAACACCGACGCCGCGGTGTCGGGGACGTCGAAGTCGTGGTAGTGCTCGCCCTTCTCGTTCGAGAGGATGTTGAGCGCCGCCGCGGCCCCGTCACCGGCCGAGATGATCGCCTGCCACTCCTCGGCGCGGGCCATCGCGCCGGTGGCGTAGACGCCGTCGACGCTGGTCTCCATCGAGACGCCGACGCTGACCGTCTCGTCGTCGTCGAACTCGCAGCCGAGTTCCTCCGCGAGGTCGCGGTTCGCGCCCGTGGCGAGGACGACGTAGTCGGCGTCGTACTCGCCGTCCTCGGTCGTCACGGCGAACCCGTCGTCGACCGATTCGACGCCGGAGACCGCCTCGTCCTGATGGCGGTCGACGCCGAAGTCGTCGACCTGCTGGCGCGCGGTCGCGAGGAACTCGCTCCCGCCGACGGAGCCCACGCCGAGGTAGTTGAACAGGTGCGCCTTGTGTAGCCACGTGCCGTCCGTGTCGAAGAGGACCGTGTCGAGTCCGTTCTTGCCCGCGAACAGTCCCGCGCTCAGCCCCGCCGGTCCACCGCCGACGATCGCGACGTGTGTCATGGGGGCAATACTCATGCCCAGCTGATAAGCGTTGACGGAAGCGGGGGTCGAAGCCGGCTACCGCCGCAGCGCCGCCTAGAGCGGCACGTTACTCCGCGAAGTCGGTGAGCGAACCAGTCTCGTCGTCGATGTCGTCGTCAGCGTCGGCGGCGGCGGTGTCGTCGGTCGACCCCGAGCCGCTCGCTTCAGCGCTGGCGTCCGACTCCGACTCGCTCCACGGGTCGTCCGGGTCGACCGGGGCGACCGCGCGGTCGAGTTCGCCCTCGTCGTAGTCGATCTCTCCGTCGAGCAGCATCGCGAGTCGCTGCCAGCGCGCGCTCTGCTCGTCCTCGCCCTCCGGCCCCACGCGGGCCCCGTGCGTCTTGAAGAACCGGGTGCCGCGCCCGCGCTTGGAGCCCTCGCCGGTGTGTCCGTCGAAGACCGCGTCGAACTTCCCGTCCGGGTCGAGGTCGCCGACCGGGAAGTCGTGCGCCGGCTCCTCGCCGCGCTCGCGGGCCTCGGCCCGGAGGTCGGCGACCGCGCCGAAGTAGGCGTCCGCGTTCGACGCCTCGCGCGTCGAGCGGGCTCTGGCGGCCGCGAGCGCGGCGTGGATCGCGCAGAGCCGGCCCTTCCACGCGTCGGGCTCCCAGCGCTCGGTGGCGAGCTCCTCGTAGCGCTCGATCGTGAGCGCGACCTCGTCGCCCGCGCGGAGGTCCTCGACGACGTAGAGGTTGAGTCGGTCCCAGAGGTTCCAGGCGTACCCGGAGCGGGCCAGCTCCCACGCGGCCCACGCGGCGACCTCCTCGTCGGAGCGCCGGACCGCCTTCTGGAGGAGGCTGGAGACGACGTACCGGCTGTAGCCGCCGTCGGTCTCGTTCGGCTCCTTCTCCTCGCCGAAGTCGTTCTCGCCCGTCGCGTCCGGCGTCGTCTCGGTCTCGAGGCTCCCGTCGGACCCGAACGTCGCCTGTCTGTCGTCGCCGTCGGCCATGTTCCCGCTCCCGCCGCGAGCGACTTAACAGCCCCGCGGCGAGCGCGGTCGAGGCGGGTCGCGGGCCGGCCGCCCCCTCGCTGCGGTACGGCGGATCACACCCGATTTGAAAGGGAACCCTTAAGTTGAATCCGGCGGCTAGCATACGGTAACCGCCCTTAGCTCAGCCTGGTAGAGCAGTCGACTGTAGATCGACTTGTCCCCCGTTCAATTCGGGGAGGGCGGACTGGATTTCTGACTCGTGAGCAACAGCGAGCGGGTGTGTGATTTCTTTTCGGCGAGAGATTCGTTGGGGTGTATCGGGCTCGTAATGCTTTCTGACGGGTGTGGCGCTGTCGCTGTTCAGGTTCGCGTCGGTCCGGTCGTACTACCCGGCGACTGGTGCTAGGTTCGCGTTTATCGCTTTACTGGTCGCGCTTGAGAATACACTCGAGCACATGACTCCATATTCAACGTCGCTTGATCAGGTATGGGCTCGTATGATATACCCGATTGTTAGACGCTTAGAACGCGGTGAAAGCTAGGATATGCTCTTTTGTATGTGATATCACTATTCTATTCGTTGTCTCTCGTATATCTCCCAGCTATAGTGTTCAAATTGGTGATGATCTGACCACTCATCCACCGAATCGAACTCTTCTCCACAGTCTGGACAGGTATGCGTCTCCTGTTTCGGTTCTTTCCGCCCCTCCTTTTCCCCTCCCTGTTTGCCCCCTGAGCTAGATGTCGAACTTGGCCTCAGCAAATCCCGATTTTTGAGATAGTCTGTAACTAAGGCCGGAGAAACATCTGCTTCTTCGGCGATCTCCCTAGCGCTCCAGCCCTTTTCAATGTGATACTTACGCAGAATACGTTTCCTCCGCCAATTAGATAGCTCTCCCATATGCCGGTCTTCTCGTAGACCTATTTTAGTATTTATATATCAGATACATCACTTTTTGAACCAAAGCGAGACAGTTAGACGTGCTGTTTGTACCTCATACAAACGCCTGCGTCCGCCCCTCAGTATATTCACTAACGACCTCGTCAGTACCCTCTCGATCGACCATCGCCTCGTGTAGCGCTTCGCCGGTCATCATCAGCTCGCTCGTCTCGTCGGCCTCGTCGATCCCCCCCGTCCCACGCTTCACGTTCACCGGGTCGAAAGACACCGTGATCGTCGAGGGCGGCGACCAAATCGGGCATATCCGCGCGATAGGCGTTTAGGAGACACACGTCTCACTATTACTCGGCTTCCGCGGCTTAGATCTGTTTTAGATACCGATTTCTTCGAAGCGTGCCGCCAAGTGGGACTCCAGTCGCGCGCGAGTGAGCCGGAAGACTTCCCTCTTGCTTATAAAGAAACCAATGTAACACGACTCCCATGCGCGTTCGTCGGAACCTGGTCGCGGTCGTCGCGGTCGCCGTGCTCCTCTTGCTGGCCGGCTGCGCCGGGGCTCCCGCTCCTGTAACCGATGGCGACTCCCCCACCGCCGACCTCGACTCGCCGCCGACCGACCCCGACGGCGTCGACCCGAACGACCCGGCCGACACGGCCTGGACCGGCACGGTCGTGCGGGTCGTCGACGGCGACACGGTCGACGTGGAGTTCCCGAACGGCGAGGTGGACACGGTCAGGCTCCTCGGCGTCGACACGCCCGAGACGAGCGCCGAGTCGACCTCGCCGGGGGAGTTCGAGGGGATCCCCGACACCGAGTCCGGGCGGGCGCACCTCCGGGCGTGGGGGAGCGAGGCCGCCGCGTTCGCCGAGTCGGAACTCGCCGGCGAGGAGGTGACCGTCGTCGCCGGCGGCGACCGCCGAGGGGGCTACGGGCGGCTGCTGGCGGTGCTGTACGTCGACGGCGAGGACTTCAACGAGCGCCTGCTGGCCGAGGGGTACGCGCGGCTGTACGACACCGAGTTCGCGAAGCGAGACGCGTACGCCGCGACCGAAGCGGACGCGCGGGAGCGGGGAGTCGGGCTCTGGGGCTTCGACGAGTCCGCCGCGGTCGAGCCGCGACTGTAGGCACGGCCGTGCGCGCGACGACACCTCAGTCCGCGTCGAACCGGGTCGCGACCTCGCGTTTCGTCTCTTCGATGATCCGCCGCTCCGCGCGCCGCATCGCCCGGGACGCTTCGTCGGTGTACTCGACGGAGACGGTCGGGAGCGCGGCGGCGAAGGGACCGCCCACGACCTCCTCTGGGTCGATCCGCGCCTCGAAGACGAACGCGGACGGGAACTCCCGCAACACGCCCGTGAACGGGAACGCGTCCTCGACCAGCGCCGTCGCCGCCTCGCGATCGAAGGCGGCGGTGGTCGCCGGCCAGAACGCGTCCTCGGGCCGTTCGACGATCGGGCGCACCGCGTCGCCGAGTCGCCGCGACCGCTCGACGATGGCCGTCTCGACCGCGGCCGCAGTGCGGTCGTCGGCGTCGGCGGCGAGCGCGTCGTAGAACCCGTCTCGCGCCACCAGCTCGTCGGCGTAGGCGTCGATCGGGTCCTCGCCGCTCGCGTACTCGAGGACGACGTCGAACTGCGCGAGCGCGTCGTCGCGGTAGGCGGCGAGTTCGGGCTCGACGACCCGTCGTTCGAGCGCGTCGGCGTTCTCGCGGAGCCGGTCGACGACCGCGCCCGCCGGTCCCAACCCGACGTCCCGGAGGGCGCGCTCGACGCTGAACTCGCGTCGCGTCGCGCTCACGGCGTCGCCCAGAAACGTCTCGAACCCGTCCCTCGCGGCGGCGCGCGTCATACCGCTCGAACGGCCCGGTCGGAGAAATGGATTCCGGGGTTCACGGCGGCCCGCAACGCGGTCTACCCCTGTGTCGCCGTAACACACTTAAGACCGCGCTCGGTACGGTGTTGTAGTGGCATCCCGACAGGGCGGGTCGGGGGACGCGGAGCCCCTCGGGCCCGGATCGACGGAGCGTCGGACCGCTTCCACGACCGCCGCCTCAGGCCGGCGGGCAGACGGCCGACCCCGGTCGCCGCCGGAGTCGCCCGCGCGCCGCCGCGCTCGGGCCGGTCGCGCTGACTCGACCGGTCGAGCCGGCGAGTATCGGTCGGTCGAGTCTCCCCGCGGCGGGACGGCCGCCGCCCGAACGCCGGAGGACCCGCCGGTGCGCGATCCGACACTGTACGCGCTCACCGATCACTTCCGCGAACGGCTGGAACAGCCCGGTCGCTACGTCTCGACCCGAACCGTGAGCGACGCAATCCGCGAGGGACAGCTCCGCTGGAACAACACCGACGGCTGGCGGTTCGCCCTCGTCGAGGGCGGCGTCCGGTTCGTCGTGGTCGTGAGCGACACGGAGACGAACTCCCCGGTCGTCGTCACCGGCTGGACCGAGGTCGCGGACCGCGACGCCGCGCTGGCGGCCCCGCGGTGGGACGGCGTCGACGTCGACACCATCGCCGTGCGGGCCGCGCTGAGCGAGTCCGCCTCAACGCCGATTCCCGACCGGATCCGCCCCCGGACGGTGACCCGGCCGTTCGAGGTGGGGGAACACCGCCTCGAAACCGATCCGGGCGAGCCGTTCGTGCGCTGTACCGACTGCGGCTGTCGGTTCCGCTCGAAGGAGGGGATCACCTCGCGGCGGTGTCGGCAGCGGTCGCCGGGCCGCTAGTAGCAGGCGTTTCGTTCTCCGCGAACGCTGGACGTTTCTTCGATTCGCGAACGACTGAGCCATGTGGTGGCGCGCGCCTCCGAGCGGCCGCCACCGGCGGCCGCGANGAGGAGCGCGTGCGAGGGAGTCGCGACCGTAGGGAGCGACGAGGCTGGGGAGGTGTGAGGCTGTGGTGCAGGGTGGGGCGGGACTCAAAGGGGCAGTCGTGCGGCCGCAGTAGGCGACGTAAGCACCGCAGCGAGCGGTGCGAGCGAGGAGCGCAACGAGCGTACTGCGGCCGCACGACCGGGGCTTTGGAGGTGGTGTCGGTCGATCAGCTATCGGACGCCTATCGCCGAGCGGCTGGGGCTTTGGAGATGTCGTCGGTCGATCGTCCGAGAGCAATTCCGCACGACATTCACCAGATCTCTGACTCGTCCCGTCCGCTGACGCTATCCATTTCCGCGTCGCGGCCGAAGCGGCGGTGATGACCGACGACACCGGCGACGACGCCGGCGACGATCCCAGCGACGACGCTACCGCAGTCGAGGACCTCTCCGTAGATCGCTTCCACGAGGCGCTCGAAGCCGAAGAGCGACCGGTCGCGACCGCGAGCGAGGTCGCCCGCCGGCTCGGGACCTCACAGGCGTCCGCTCGCGACGCGCTCGGCGCGCTCGTCGACCGCGGCGACGTGGACCGGCTCGACGTCGAGGCCGACCCCGTCGTCTTCTACCCGCGCGACTGGGGCGCGCTGGCGAGCCGCGAGCGCGTCGTGACCTTCCCGAAGCGCCGCGAGATCGTCGTCGACCGCCCCACCCAGTACACTCGCGCGCGGCTCTCGCAGTTCGCCAACCTCGTCGACACCACCGGGACCGAGCCCGGGACCCGCGGGTACCTCTACCGGATCCGGCAGGAGGACGTGTGGGCCGCGCCGTTCGACGACGCCGACGCGCTCGTGGGCGCGCTCCGGTCGGTGCTGCCGCGGCGGTACGAACACCTCGAAGCGTGGGTGCGCGACCAGTGGCGGCGGGCCCACCGGTTCCGGCTGTACACCCACGCGGACGGGTACGTCGTCCTCGAAGCCGCCTCGGAGAACCTGATGGGGAACGTCGCCGACCAACACCTCGACGACGACCACCTCCGCGCGCCCATCTCGGACACCGAGGCGTGGGTGAACGAGACGGCGGTCGCCGCGGTCAAGCGCGCGCTCTACGACGCCGGCTACCCGGTTGAGGACGACCGCGACCTCGAGACCGGCGACCCGGTCGAGATCGACCTCACGACCGACCTCCGCGACTACCAAGAGACGTGGGTCGAGACGTTCCTCGACCGCAAGTCGGGCGTGTACGTCGGGCCGCCCGGGTCCGGGAAGACCGTCGCCGGGATCGCGACGATCGCCGCGGTCGGCGGCGAGACGCTGATCTTGGTCCCCTCCCGCGAGCTCGCCGACCAGTGGCGCGAGGAGCTGCTGGAGCACTCCGCGGTCGACCCCGCCGACATCGGCCTGTATCACGGGGGGACCAAGGAGATCCGCCCCGTCACGATCGCGACCTACCAGATCGCCGGGATGGACCGCCACCGGAGCCTCTTCGACTCCCGCGAGTGGGGGCTGATCTGCTTCGACGAATGCCATCACGTTACCGCCCCGGTATACTCCCGCACGGCCGAACTCCAGAGCAAACACCGGCTCGGCCTCTCGGCGACCCCGGTCAGCGAGACCGGTAGCGAGGAGGAGATATACACCCTCATCGGCCAGCCCATCGGCGCGGACTGGGACTCGCTCTTCGAGGCCGGCTTCGTTCAAGAGCCCGAGGTCGAGATCCGCTACGTCCCGTGGCGCGAGGAGATGGCGCGCAACGAGTACGCCGCCGCGGACGGCCGGGAGCGCAGACGGCTCGCGGCCGAGAACCCCGCGAAGGTCGAGGAGATCCGGTACCTGCTCGCGGCCCACCGCGACAAGAAGGCGCTCGTCTTCGTCGAGTACCTCGATCAGGGCGCGGCGATCGCCGACGCGCTCGGCGTTCCCTTCATCAGCGGCGAGACGCCGCACCACGAGCGGGCCGAACTGTTCCGGCGGTTCCGCGCGGACGAAGAGGCGGGGAGTTCGGACGGCGGTAGTGCGACCGACGACGACCTCGACGTCCTCGTCGTCTCCCGCGTGGGCGACGAGGGGATCGACCTTCCGAACGCCGAGCTCGCGGTGGTCGCGAGCGGACTCGGCGGCTCCCGACGTCAGGGGTCACAGCGCGCGGGACGCACGATGCGCCCGACCGGGTCCGCGCTCGTCTACGTCCTCGCGACGCGCGGGTCGAGCGAGGAGGAGTTCGCGCAGCGACAGATGCGGCACCTCGGCCGGAAGGGCGTCCGCGTCCGCGAGACGAACGTCGCGGAGTAGCCCGCGGCCCGACGCCGTCGGGCCGCCCGCGGGTCGAATCGGATCGCCCGGTCAGAGCGCGTCCGCCAGGCGCTCGGCCGCCTCCTCGATCTCCCCTTCGTTCTCGACGAATCGGACGGGCGCGTTCTGGTCTCTCGCGTACTGGAGCGCCGCGGACCGGTTGAGGTCCTGCTCGAAGTCGATCTGGCGTTCGGTGACCCCGTCGAGGTCGCGGTCGCTCGCCCCTCTGCGTTCGAGGATCGTCGCCGGTTCCGCCTCCACGAGGACGAACGCGTCCGGCGAGACGTCTTGGAGCACTTCGACGGGTAACCCTTGGACGTAGCCGGTCAGCGTCTCGACCGCGAGATGCGTCGAGAGGATCACGTTCGTCGTCTCCGCCTCCTGGGCGACGAACTCGCCCGCGCGGCGCTGGAGCCGGCGCGTCTCGGTCTGCGAGAGCGTGCCGAGCTTGGCCCGCTCGGTCGCGAGCCCCATCGCCGCCGCCTGTTCGAGCATCACGTCGCCGAAGTTGATCAGCTTGTAGCCGTCTCCCAGTCCGCGCCTGACCGCCTGACAGACGCTGGAGAGGCCGACGCCGTTGACCCCCGACACGAGCGTGACGGACATCAGAAGCTCACCTCGTTCTCCTCGTCCCCCGGCATTCCGCCGCGGTCGTCGTAGTACCGGCGGCCGATGAACTGCGCGCCGACGAGCATCATCAGCGTGTCGTAGAGGTCGTCGGCCGAGTCGAACGTCTCGACGTCCGACCGGTCGATGACCGCCCGGATCGTCGTGGACTCCCCGTCCGGCGGCGACAGCTCCGTGTCGCCGACCGTCTCTAACACCTCGTTTCGGGCCGCCGGAAACTGTAGCTTCCTCGCGAACAGGTCACGGGTCTCTGGTAAGCGCATACGTACCATGTGACAGCGCACGTGAGGATAAGTGTGGGTGTACCGCGAGGGGGCATCGTTTCACCGAGGCGTTCCCCGCTCTCGCCGCGTCGCGTCTCGCGTTCGCCCGCGGGCCCGCCGTCGGGCGAAGCTTTCAACACATACTCCGGCGACTTCGCGACATGGACGCTGACGAGCCCTCGCCCGCTGCCGACAGGGACGACTCACCCACCGTCGCCGAGGCGGTCGTCGACGCCATGCTCGACCGCGGGGTCGACACCGTCTTCGGGATCCCCGGGAAGCAGACCCTCCCGCTGAACCGGGCGCTCGCCGACCGCGACGCGCGGTTCGTCGTCGCCCGCCACGAGACCGCCGTGCCGCATCAGGCGTGGGGGTACGCGGAGACGAGCGAGCCGGGCGCGATGGCGGCCACCTGCGTCGTCCCGGGCCCGGGCGACACCAACGCGATGAACGGGCTGAAGAACGCCCTGAACGACTGCGTCCCCCTGCTCCACCTCGCCGTCGAGACCGAGCGATCGGTCCGCGGCGGCGACGGCATCCACGAGACGCCGCCGGAGACGTACGACACCGTCGTCAAGGAGAACGTCCTCGTCGACTCGCCCGCGGGCGCGGTCCCCGCCGTCGTCGAGGCGATCCGGACCGCCCGCGAACACCCGCAGGGGCCGGTCCGCGTGGGGATCCCGAAGGACTTCCTCGCGGGCCGGACCCCCCAGCCCGCGGTCGGCGAGCGCGAGCCGTCGCCGCCGCCGACACCGCCCGCGGCGGCGGTGCGAGAGGCCGCAGACCTGCTCGGCGACGCCGCCGCGCCCGTCGTGCTCGCCGGCGGCGGCGTCAGGCGCGCGGCCGCGAGCGACGCGCTCCGGTCGGTCGCCGAGGGGTTCGACGCGCCCGTCGTGACCACGTACAAGGGGAAGGGGACGCTCCCCGAGACGCACCCGCTGTCGGCGGGCGTGCTCTGCGGTGGGGCCAGCGCGGAGCTCCGCTCCCTCCTCGCGGACGCGGACGTCGGGCTCGTGGTCGGCTCCGACCTCGACGCGGTCGCGACCGCCTCGTGGTCGGTCTCGATGCCGGAGACGCTCATCCACGTCACGCTCGACGGCGACGACGTCGGGTTCGGCTACGACGCCGACCTCGGCGTCGTCGCCGACGCGGACCGCTTCCTCCGCGCGCTCGCCGACCGTCTCGACGGCGAACGGACCGGAACTCGCGGCGACGACGGGGTCGACCGCGCCGAGTCGGTCCGCGCGGCCGACCGCGAGCGCTTCGCGGCGCTGTCCGAGTCGACCGGCGACGGTCCGGGAGGGGCGTCGGGCGACGACCGCCCCCTCCGCTCCGTCGAAGTCCTCTCGGCGGTGCGCGACGCGGCCCCGGAGGACGCCGTCGTCGCCGCCGACGCGGGCGGGTTCCGGCTGTGGACGCTCGTCTCGTTCCCGGCCGCGGGCCCGCAGTCGTACGTCAACCCCGGGTCGTGGGCGACGATGGGAACCGGACTGCCCTCGGCGCTCGGTGCCAAGCTCGCGAACCCGGACCGCGACGTGGTTGCGCTCACCGGCGACGGCGGGCTCATGATGTGCGTCCACGAGCTCCACACGCTGGCGAGCGAGGGGATTGACATCACCGTCGTCGCGCTCAACAACGACGACTACGCGATCATCAGCGAGGAGGCGTCGCGGTCGTACGACTTCCCGGACCAGAGCTACGGCTGGGCGGAGACCGGTCTCGACCTCGTCGCGGTCGCGTCCGGGATGGGCCTGCCCGCGGAGCGCGTCCGCGACCGCGACGCGGTCGGCGACGCCGTCGAACGCGCCCGCGACCGCGACGGCCCCGCGCTCGTCGAGGTCGTCACCGACCCGGCCGAACCGCAGGCGAGCGAGTGGATGACCGGGCCGCACCCGAGCGAGTGAGAGCTGACGGCCCGCGCGAGCGCTCGCCGTCCGATTCTCGGGACCGCTCAGTTTCACGCCGCGCGTTTCGGAGATCTGAAGCGATCTATATGAGCGTCGCCCCGCGACTGCGGGTATGCGCAACCCGTGGGTCCACGACGACGTCCCGGACGACGCCGGGACCGGATACGACGGCCCGGTCCGTCTCCTCGCGGCGTTCATGTGGGGCACGCTGGCCCTCTTCGTCGGGGGGTTCGTCCTGCTCTCCGGCGCGGGCGTCGTCGACCTCGCCGACGGCGGCTCGCTCGGCGAAGTGATCACGGGCGTCGTCGCCGCACTGGCGCTGGCGCTGGCGCTCCCGCTCCTGTTGAAGCTGCTCGCGATCTCTCGGGCCCTCGCCGCGGTCGCGTTCCTCGCGACGGGCGCGACCGTCGGTCGGTTCGTCCTCGCTCGCGAGCCGGAGCGGTTCCGAGCCCTCCTCGACGCGCGCGACGGTCTCGCCGAGAACGCGGGCTCGCTCGGCGAGCTCCTCGACGCCGTCGACTCGATGTCGCCGGCGGTGGCCGACGGCGCGGCGGCGATCGTCGGTGGCGCGACCCCGGCGGTCGACGCCGCGCTGGCGCTGTTCGTCGCCGTCGCGTGACGAGGGGGATTCGCGAGGCGTCGATTTTCTCCGCGTTCGGCCGGACGTGAGCCTTAACAGCGCTCGTGGTGAATGCCGCCCATGACACGTCCGAACGACGTCGCGGTCGGCATCGTCGGCCTCGGCGGCATCGGGTCCCACCACGCGACGAAGCTCACCGAGCGCGGCGCGAACCTCGTCGGCGGGATGGACATCGACGCCGACGCCCGCGCGGCGTTCAACGAGGGGTTCGGCGTCCCCGCCTACGAGGACGAGGGCGACCTCTACGACGACTGCGACGCCGTGTTGGTCACCACGCCGAACCGGTTCCACGAGGCGTACGCCACGTCGGCGCTGTCCGCCGGGCTCGACGTCCTCTTGGAGAAGCCGCTGGCGCACACGCTCGACAGCGCCGAGCGCATCGCCGCGGCCGCCCGCGACGCCGACGGCTTCTGTATGGTCGGGTTCAACAACCGGTTCGCGGAGCCGGTTCGGGTGATCAAACACTACCAAGACGAGGGGCGGTTCGGGGAGACCACCCACGTCGAAGCGAACTACGTCCGGCGGCGCGGCGTCCCCGGCCGAGGGTCGTGGTTCACGTCGGCCGAGGTCGCCGGCGGCGGCGCGCTCATCGACATCGGCGTCCACGCCGTCGACCTCGCCCTCTACTTCCTCGACCACCCCGAGGTCGTCGAGGTAACCGGGGAGACGCGGTCGGAGTTCGGCGGCCGCGACGACTACGCGTACGTCCACATGTGGGGCGACGACGCCGGTCCGGAGGGGTTCGACGTGGACGACTCCGCGTCCGCGTTCATCCGCGCCGCCGACGGCAGCACCGTCTCGCTGGAGGTCGCGTGGGCGACGAACCGGCCGACGACCGACGAGTTCGTCGTCCGCGGCACCGAGGCGGGCGCGACGTTCGACCGCGGCAGCGACGACCTCACGATCCACGAGGCGGGCGTCGGCGGGGGGCACCACCTCGCGGACACGAGCGTGGAGACCCGCGACGGCGACGCGCACGCCGCCGAGCAGGCGACGTTCCTCGAAGCGGTCGCCGCGGGCGAGCCGCCGGCGATCAACACGGTCGAGGAGGGACTGCGCGTCCAGCGGGTCATCGACGCGATCTATCGCTCCGCGGAGACCGAAGCGGCGGTGCGGCTGGACTGAGTCGCCGTCCGGTCGGGCCGACCCGCGAGCCGCGATGGGAACCTATTCGGTGCTGGGTGGCGTTCCCGGTAACAACTCGTGACCCGCGACCCCGGCCCGACGCCGCCCTCCGAACGGATCACCAGCCTCGACGCGCTCCGCGGCTTCGCGCTGCTCGGCATCCTCGTCATCAACGTCCGCGTCTTTTCGATGCCGGAGCAGACCCTGCTCAACCCGAACGTCTACGGCGACTTCACCGGGGTCAACTACTGGACGTGGTTCGTTGGCCACGTGTTTGCGCAGTCGAAGTTCATCACGGTGTTCTCGGCGCTGTTCGGCGCCGGCGTCCTGCTGTTCGTCGAGAGCAAGGAGGAGAAGGGTCAGGACGCCGTCCGTCTCCACCTCCGCCGGACCGCGGTGCTGATCGCGATCGGGCTGCTCCACGCGTACCTGCTGTGGTACGGCGACATCCTCGTCACCTACGGGCTCACCGGTCTCTTCCTGCTGTTCGTCCGCGACCTCGACGCGCGTCGGCTCGCCGGACTGGCCGGGATATTCCTCTTGTTCGTCCCCGCCGTCGAACTGTTCGCCGCGGTGTCGATCGGGGGCGAGGCGATCGCCGGGCAGTGGCTGCCCGCGGAGGCCGCGATCCGAGATCAGGTGGCCACCTACCGCGGCGGCTGGCTCGACCAGATGAGCCACCGGGTCGGCTCGTCGTTCCAACGACAGACGTCCGGGTTCATCGGCCAGAGCTTCTGGCGGGTCGGCGGCGTCATGCTGCTCGGGATGGCGCTGTACAAGAAGGGCGTGCTGACCGGCGAGCGCTCGACGGCGTTCTACCGCCGGCTCGTCGCGGGCGGCGTCGTCGGCGTCGGGATCGTCGTCGCGGGCGTCGCGTACGTCGAGGCGAACGACTGGAGCGCCGGGGCCGCCCTGTACTGGCGGCAGTTCAACTACGTCGGGAGCCTCCTCGTCGCCGGCGGGTACGTCGGCCTCGTCACCCTGTTCGTCCGGTGGCGCGGCGAGGGACTCGTGACCGGGGCGCTCGCCGCGGTCGGCCGCACCGCGTTCACGAACTACCTCCTCCAGACGGTCATCGCCACGACGATCTTCTACGGCCACGGGCTCGGCCTGTTCGGCTCCGTCAGCCGCGTCGAGGCGATGGGGATCGTCGTCGCGATCTGGGCGGTTCAGGTCCCGCTCTCGGTGCTCTGGCTGCGCTACTTCCGGTTCGGCCCCGTCGAGTGGGCGTGGCGGACGCTCACCTACGGGGAGTCGCAGCCGATGCGGCTGGAGCGCTGAGTCCGCGTTCTCCGAACTGAGACTTACGAGGACACGTTCAACACCCCGCCGACGAACCCCCGTTCATGACCGGCTTCGACGTTCACGACCACCGACACGAACTGAAACAGCTCCGCGACGCGGGCGCGACGAGCCTCTGGGAGAATCGGGCGGAGATGTCGTGTCCGGTGTGCGACGACGTCTTCTCGCGGCTGTTCGTCACGAAACGGGCGGGAACGACGTTCCCGGAGAACGACGGCGCGCGGTTCTGTCTCCTGCGGGACGACGGCGCGGTGTGCCTCTTCCGGCACTGAGCCCCGAGTCACGTCGACCGTCGCTTCCCCGTCGTCGCGGGGTCCGGCCGGTCAGTCGTCGCCGACGGGGTCGACGCCGGGCTCGGGGTCGTCGATGTACCGCTCGGTCCACGTGCCCCGCGAGAACCACGCGACGCCGACGACGGCTCCGAGGATATTTCCGAGGGCCATGCCGACCCAGACGCCGGTCTCGCCCCAACCGGCCACGAACACGAGGTACGCCACGCTCGCGACGCGGCCAACCCAGAGCGTGACGATCGAGATGACCATGGCGGTCTTCGTGTTGCCGGCCCCGCGGAACGCGCCGAGGATCACCTGCGAGACGCCGATGAAGGCGAACTCCACCGACCGGATCCGGACGTACTCGACCGCGTGGCCGATCGTCGCCGGCGCGTCGGGCACGTCGCCGAGGAAGGCCCCGACGATGGGCTCGGTGAACGCGACGGCGACGACCGCGACGAGGAACATCACGCCCGCGCCGGTCGTGGCGGCGAACTTCACGGCCTTGCCCGCGCGGTCGGCGCGGTTCGCGCCGAGGTTCTGCCCGACCATCGTGTCGATGGCGCGGCCGAGCCCCATCGCGGGCAGGAAGACGAGGGAGATGAGCCGGTTGCCGAGCCCGTAGGCGGCGACGACCGGCGGCGAGAACGTGACGATCATCGCGGTGAGCGTGATCATCGCGAGCGCGCTCGTCGTCTGCTCGACGCTGGAGGGCAGCCCGAGCCGGAAGATGTCGCGGATGAAGTCGAGGTCGGGCGCGAGGTGGCCGAGCGTCACGTCGGGCCCGTACCCGGTCCCGAACAGGATCCAGAGCCCGATGGCGGTCGCGACGCCGCGCGAGAGGATCGTCGCGAGCGCGGCCCCCTGGATGCCGATGCCGGTGATCCCCGTCGCCGAGAGCAGGGTCGCCTCCAGCGCGACCGGGTCGAGCGCCGCGACGCCGGGCACCGCGGCGAGCCACGCGAACAGCGGGTTCCCCTCGAAGCCGAAGATGAAGAACGGGTCGAGGAGGACGTTCAACAGGACCGAGACGAACATCACCGCCATCGGCGTCCGCGTGTCGCCGTAGCCGCGCATCAGCGCCGAGAAGACGAAGAAGCCGAACATCAGGGGGATCCCGGCGAAGATGACCTCCATGTAGTCGGCCGCGAGCGGGATCACGGTCGCCGCGGTGTCAGCGTCGCTCGGCAGGAGTTCGAGGGCGGGCCGGGTGTAGAAGTAGCCGCCGATCCCGATCAGCACGGAGAGCACGGAGACGGTGAATATCGTCTGCCCCGCCACGAGCCCCGCGGAGCCGTCGCCGTCGGCCCCGGTGTACTGCGCGACGAGGATCGCGCCCGCGGTCGTGAAGCCGCCGGCGACCGCGATCAGCAGGAAGATGAGGGGGAACGCGAGGCTGATCGCGCCGACGGCCTCCGCCGAGAGGCGGCCGAGGTAGAGGGTGTCGACGATGTTGTACGTGACCTGTAACAGCTGGATGACGACGATCGGCCACGCCAGTCGGAACAGCGGCCGGAGGAGGCTCCCCTCGGTGATCGACTCGTCGTCGAGGGGGCCGTCGTCGCCGGAGTCGCTCGGGGGATCGCCGCCGGAGTCGCCCGGCCGACCGCCGTCGGGTTCGCCGGGGCGGTCGTCGTCGCGTCCGCCGGACGGACTGCCGTCGGAGGGGTCGTTCGGATCGGCAGCGGGCTCGTCGCTCACTAGCTGAAAAACGACCGGGACGCTCCATCAGGCTTCCGATCCGGTCACCGATCCGCCCCGTCGCCGCCCCGATCGTCGCGGTCGATTCCGGGGCCGGGACCGGCCGAAGCGGAGGAAGCGTCGTCTCCGTGGCGATTCGGGTCGGCGGCGTCGTCGCCGCCGAGGTCCGGAGCAGCGCGCGCGCTCGGGTCGACGCCGGCCGGCGCGCTCGACTCGGCGTCGACGCGGGCGACGCCCGAGGTGTCGTCGAAGACGAGGTGGCGGTGCGGGTACGCCATCTCCACGTCCGCGTCGGCCAGTCGCTCCCGGATCCGGGTGTTCACGTCCGACTGGACCTTCCCCAGCTTGTAGGGCTTTTTCACCCAGTACCGGAGCCGGAGGAGGATCCCGTTGTCGCCGAACTCGTGGAGCCGACAGTCGGGGCCGGCCATGTACCGCGCCACGCCGATCCGGATGTCGGGCCCGCCGTCGATGACGGCGTCGCAGTCGCGCGCGGCGCGCTCGATTATCCGCCGCGCCTGCGGGACGTCGCTCTCGTAGGTGACGAGGACGTCGATCGACCGCCGCGTCCGCTCGTCCTCGGCCGAGAGGTTCGTCACGTCGCGCTCGCGCATCGTCCCGTTCGGAACGACGAGGAAGGTGTTGTCGATCGTGAATATCTTCGTGTACCGGATCGTGATGTCCTCGACGAACCCCGCGGTCCCGTCCTCCAGTTCGATCATGTCGCCGATCTCGAACGGCTGGTCGGCGAGGACGAACACGCCGTTGATGAAGTTCCCGACGATGGGGGCGAGGATGATACCGATGACCGCCGAGAACACCGCCGTCCCGAGGAGGAGGTCCGAGAACTGGAAGCCCGCGGCCCCGAGACCGACGAGCAGCGCGGCCCCGATCGTCCCCGCCCGGACGCCGCGGACGATGGTCTGCGCGACGCTCTGTCGCGACACGCGGCGCGCCACCGGCCGGCCGATCAGCCGGACCAGGAAGTTGGCGAGGACGACGCCGACCGCGACCGACGCGACGACGGTCAGCAGGCCGGCTCCCGGGAGGTCCGCGAGCCGCGAGGCGACCTCGTCGACCCGCGAGACGACCCCCGCGACCGGCGTCCCGTCCCGAGAGACCATGCCGATTCGCCGTCGGCCACCCGAAAAAGCGTTTCTCCACGCGGACGGCCGATCAGCGAGGCCGCGTCGGCGGAGGACTGGCGGGACAATCACTATGACGCGACTGAGCGAAGGGGGGAGTATGGCACGACCTCCCGCGGACCCGACGACGCCGAGCTTTAGCGTCGAACACGACTCACGGCCGAGCGAGACGGTGATAGCCGGGTTCTCCTCGTTCGGCCTCGCCGGTCTGACCGCCGTCGACTATCTGGTCGACGACCTCGACCTCGAAGAGACGGGCCACGTCCGGATCGAGGGCGCGCCGTCGATCACGCCGTTCACCAAGGGGACGCCGCGACACCCCGTCAGGCTGTACGCCGCCCCGGACCTCGACGTCACCGTCCTGATCGCCGAGCAGTACGTCCCGCCGTTCCTCGGCGAACTGCTCGCCGACGCCCTCCTCGACTGGACGGAGGCGAGCGGGGTCGAGGAGATCGCGGTGCTGGCCGGCGTCCCCGTGGCGCACGGACCGGACGCGCACCGCACCTTCCACGTCGCGACCGAGGACTACCGCGCCGCGCGCCTCGGCGAGGGGACCGACGTCCCCGCGATGGAGTCGGGCTTCCTCGACGGGGCGAACGCCGGACTGCTCGAACGGGGGCTCGACTCCCCGCTCGGCGTCGGCGTGTTCGTCACGCCGGTCCACGCGCAGGCCCCCGACGTCGACGCCGCGGTCCGACTCGTCGACACGGCGAACGCGGTCTACGAACTCGGCGTCGACGCGGCACCGCTAGAGGCCTTCGCCGAGGAGATCCGCCGCCGCTACGAGGACCTCGCCGAGCGGATCGACGAGCGGGAGCCGGAGGGGTCCTACGACCGGATGTACATGTGAGGGGACCGCCGCCGGGAACCGGACGCGACCGACGGAGGAGGTGACTCCGAAAACGCGTACAACTCGACTCATAGTAAGATGTTATAATCCCCGCCCCCCTTCTCCCGGTATGACTGACGATCTCCGGGACACGCTCGATCGCGTCGGGGACCGATTCAACCTCGGCGAGTACGAGATCGACGCGTACCTCGCGGTGTTGGAACACGGGGAACTGACGGCGAGCGACATCGCCGACCGCACCGACATCCCGCAGCCGCGGGTGTACGACACCGTCCGGAGCCTCTCCGACCGGGGGCTCGTCGAACTCCGCGAGTCGCGGCCGATGAAGATCGTCGCCGTCGACCCCGAGGACGCCTTCGGCGACCTGCGCTCGTCGTTCACGGAGATGGTCGACGAGCTGGAGGCTCGGTACACCGCGCCCACCCGGGAGACGGAGGCGGTGTCGCTCGTCAAGTCGCGCTCGACGATCCTCCGCTACCTCGAAGAGGTGATCGCGAACGCGGAGTACGAGCTCGCGCTGTCGCTCACGCCCGGGCTGCTCCGGCGGTTCCGCGACGAGCTCGCCGCGAAGGTCGCCGCGGGCGTCAGCGTCGAACTGCTCGTCACCCCGGCGTCGAACGCGCCCGACCCGGCGGAGTTCGACTACCTCGAAGTGGCGACGACCGCCCGCGCGCGCCGCGGGATCACCACGCCGGTCCTCGCCGTCGGCGACGGCGAGTACTCCGTGTACGCCACCCAGGACGCGCTGCGGGACGACCGCGAGCGCTACGGCGTCATCTTCAACCGCTCCGCGCTCGGCTTCCTCGTCTCGGGCTTCTTCGGGACGGTCCTGTGGACGACCGCCGAGACGCTCGCCGCCGACGGTGAGGAGCGCCCCTTCCCGCGGCGCTACGCCTCCATCCGCCGCGCCGTGAAGGACGTCCGGGAGTTCGACGACGAGGAGTTCTACGCGACCGTCGAGGGCCGCGACATCGAGACCGGCGAGGAGGTGACGGTCCGCGGGAAGGTCGTCGACGTCGCGTTCGTCGACACCGAGGAGGTGGCGTCGCTCGTCGTCGAGACGGAGGCCGGCCGCGTCGAGATCGGCGGCCGCGTCGCCGCCCTCGAAGACGTGGAGGGACAGGAGATCGTGATCGGCCGGGGCGAGCCGCCGGCGCTGTGAGGCGCTGTCGGGGCGTCGCGGGCTCGCCGTTCAAGTGCGCGGGGACCGTAGCGCCCCCGTGACCGACGACGCGTTCTCCGACGACGGACGGGAGGCACCGACCGTCTCCTGCGAGCGGTGCGGCCGCGAGTGGCACCTCGACCGCGAGGTCGCCGACATTCCCCCGGGGGGGCCACGCGGTCGAGCAGTTCGCGCTCGACCACGAGCGACACACCGGCCACTACCCGGACGACGTGACCCCGTGGACCGCGCGCTGCGAGCGCTGCCCGGCCGGCGAGCGGTTCCTCGCGGAGCGACCCGCGCGTCGCTGGGCGGAGACGCACGCGCGCCACGCGCGCCACGCAGTGAGCCTCGAAGCCCCGTCGGGCGACTCAGCGGTCGTCTCGCCCGGAGACGAGGCGGACCGGTCGTAACGCCCCGAAAAGTCCCTCCTCTCCGCCCCCGTCACGGGCCGAGCGCCGCGATGTCGGCCCCGACCGCGGCGCGGGCGTCGGCCGGGTTCGGATCGCTGTCGGCCAAGTGCGTCCACTCGCAGGCGGGCAGCGCGCCGAGGCGGTCGCGGATGGCCGGCCGGTACGGCGCGGCCGATGCGACCCCGTCGCCGCCGCCCCAGATGTCGTCGATGACGGTCCGCGAGTCGATGCGGACCTCGACGGCGGTCGGGGCGCAGCGGGCGGCCAACGCCTCCAGTCCGAGGTGGAGGGCCGCGTACTCCGCGGTGTTGTTCTCGGCGCTTGCCCCGACGGGCCGGCCCACCCGACCGAGCGGGTCGTCGTCGACCAGCAGCACGGCCCCCGCGCCGGCCGGCCCCGGGTTCCCGCGCGAACTCCCGTCCACGTAGAGGACGACGTCCCCGGGGGACTCGCGCCGGTCGTCGTCCGTGGGCGGCGGATCGGCGGCGAGCACCGCCTCGACCGCGGTCCGGATCTCGGCGTCGGTCGTCGTCGGGTCGAACAGCCCGCCGTAGCCGGTCACGGCGTCGTCGATGGCGTCGATCGCCGGTCGCATCTCGTAACCGTACAGCGCGAGGACGTCGTCGACGCGGCTCGCGAGCGGCGAGAGCCGGTCCGTGGGCAGCCGGTCCACGGCTATCGTCCCCGCGAGCGCGCCTTCTTGACCCGACTCATCACCTTCCGCTTCGGCGGGACGGTGAAAAAGACGACGGCGATCGGAACGAACCGAACGCATTCGTACCCGCCGCGCGTGGCCGTCGTATGGAGTACACCACGCTCGGGAGTTCGGGGACGAAGGTGAGCCGCATCGGGATCGGGACCAACACCTTCGGCGGCGACGCGGAGTGGCACCTCTCGGCCGACGAGGCACGGGAGGTCGTCGACACCGCAATCGAACACGGGATCAACTTCTTCGACACCGCGAACGCGTACAATACCGGGGAGAGCGAGCGCGTGCTGGGCGAGGCGCTGGAGGGCTACGACCGCGACCGGCAGGTGATCGCGACGAAGGTGTACTTCCGGATGGACGACGACGACCCGAACTCGGGCGGGCTCTCGCGGAAGGCGATCGAGCAGGAGCTGTCGAACAGCCTCGACCGGCTCGGCACGGACGCGATCGACCTCTACCAGATCCACCGCTGGGACGACGACACCCCGATCGAGGAGACGCTGCGAACGCTCACCGACGCGGTCCGGCGCGGGGACGTGCGACACCTCGGGGCCTCGTCGATGTGGGCCCACCAGTTCGCGGAGGCGCTCCACGCGGCCGACCGGGGCGGCCACGAGTCGTTCGCCACGATGCAGAACCACTACAACCTCGCGTACCGCGAGGAGGAGCGCGAGATGGTCCCGCTCTGTGAGAAGCGCGGCGTCGGCCTGATCCCGTGGAGCCCGCTCGCCCGCGGGTTCCTCACGCGCCCGCACGACGAGCTGGAGACGACCGTCCGCGGCGAGACGGACCAGTACCTCCGCGAGCGGCTGAAGACGTACGCGGTCAACGGCGGGCGGGAGGTCAACGAGCGCGTCGAGGAGCTCGCCGCCGAGAAGGGAGTGAACATGGCGCAGATCGCGCTCGCGTGGCTCCTCCATCAGGACGCGGTCGACGCGCCCATCGTCGGCGCGCGGAAGCCGGAGTACGTCGTCGACGCGGTCGAGGCGCTCGACGTCGACCTCTCCGACTCCGACCTCGACTGGCTGGCCGAGCCGTACGAGCCGGTCCCGATCGACGGCCACGACTGACCGCGGGGAGCCGCCACACCGACAGTGTATTTACGTCACGAGCGCGACCGGTCCGACATGACCCTCGTCGTGGTCCCGGTTCGATTCCCTCCCTCGTCGCACTCGGCGGCGACGCTCCGAGAAGCGGCTCGCATCGCAGCGGAGCGCGACGCCGACCTCACGGTGCTCCACGTCGACCTGTTCCAGCGCTCCGGCGGCGTCTCGCGCAGCGACCTCAAGCGCGCCGTCGAAGAGCGGATCGGCCGGCTCGGCCGCGCGCGCTACGTCGTCCGCCGCGGGTTCCTCGTCGAGGAGACGATCCTCGAAGAAATCGTGGCCGAGGGGGCCGACGTCGTCGTCATCGGCTCGAAACAGGCCGGTCGGTGGCGGCGGATGGTCCAGAAGCTGCTCTCCGACCCCGACATCGACGAGTTCCTCCGGGGCGAGCTCGACTGTACCGTGATCACCGTCGACGCCGACGGCGAGACCACGGGCGACGAGGTGGACCCGGACGGCGACGGCGACGTGCCGCTCCCGAACGACCGCGGCGACTGACTTCGTCCGCCTACTCCGCGACGTCGTACCGCCGCTCGTACTCGATGACCGTCGCCACGCGGTCGGCGACGTCGCTCCCGAACTCGCGCTCGACGACGTACAGCGCCAGGTCGATACCCGACGTGACTCCGCCCGCCGAGAGGAGGTCGCCGTCGTCGACGACGCGCGCGTCGACGACCTCCGCGCCCGACGCCCGGAGTTCCTCGATCGCGGAGGCGTGCGTGACGGCCCGGCGACCGTCGGTGACGCCCGCCTCCGCGAGCAGCATCGACCCGGTACACACCGAGGCGATCCGCGTGCCCGCGGCGTGGTGCGCGGCGAGCGCGTCCGGTACGTCGCCCCTCTGCGCCTCGGCCCACGCGCTCGCTTCCTCGTCGCGCGCGCTCCAGCCCCCGCCGGGGACCACGAGCAGGTCGGGGGCGTCGTCGGCGTCCGCGTCCGGGAGCGTCCCGTCGACCCCGACGCGGGTCCCGTGGCTCGCGGTCACCCGGTCGCGGTCGTCGAGGGTGACGTACCGGACGCGACCCGAGCCCTCGGCGTCGTCCGCCCCGTCGCTCCCGTCCCCCTCGACGGCGAACCCGAGCGCGTAGTCGAACACCTCGTACGGGCCGATCCCGTCCAGTTCGTCGAACCCGTCGTACACCAGAACGTCGACGTTCACACCGTTCCGGAGGGCGGCGGACGGCTTGTGCGTTCCCCTCCGGCGGAGATGCGACTCCACGCGACCGCCGAGGCGCGTCAGTCGTCCGCGAACGCGGCCACGACCCGCTCGACGTCCGCGGCGACGCGCTCCGGGTCGACGCGCTCGCCGCGATAGGCCCGCTCGACGACGCCGTCGGGGTTGACGAGCAGGGTGACGACGATATGCGTGAAGTCGTACCCCGGGAGGCGGTCGCTCTCGGTCGTCCGCTCGTACCCGATCCCCAGCCGGTCCTCGACCACGGTCTTCGCGCGGGCCGGCGTCTCGGGGCGGAGGTAGATCCAGTTGCCCGCGTCGCGGTCGACGCCGATCGTCTCGGCGTTCTCGCGGAGCGCCGCCGCGTCGTCGCGCTCGGGGTCGAAGGTGATCGGGATGAAGTACACGTCGTCGGTCAGTCCCGCCTCGGCGACGCGACGCTGTATCGTCACCCACTGGCGGAGCAGGATCGAACACTCCGCGGGACAGAACGTGAACACGCCCGTCACGAGGCCGGTGCGGTCGAGCGCGTCGCTGTCGAAGGTCTCGTCCGCGAGCGGGGCCGGCAGTTCGAACGACGGGAGCGGCTGCCCGTACGCGGGGTACGCGAGGTCCTCGCTGTCCGCGAGCTGGTCCTCCTGCGGATCGAGCACGACGCCGTCCGGGCTCCCGCCGAACAGGCGCGAGGTACAGCCGGCGGCGGACCCGGTGGCGGCCGTTCCGACGCCGGCGAGCAGCGTTCGGCGCTTCATGCCCGAGTGATCGAGCGAGCGGCGCATAACGCGTCTGGTGCGATCGACGAACGAGCGCGGCCGGGACGCCCGCCGGTCCCGCGGCAGCGACGGGGCGTCGCTCCGACCCGCCGCCGACCCGCTCAGAAGGGCGCGTAGTACGGGATCGGCGGGTGCGGGAGCGGGACGCCGAGCGTCGCGAGCCCGTGCTGGAGCGGGACGTACCCGAGCGCGACGAACGCGACGCCGAGCACGCGGTGGATCCGGAGCCGCGTTTCGAGGCGGATCGACCCGAACACCGTGCCGAACAGCAGCATCGACGGCACCGTCCCGAGGCCGAGGAGGCCCAGCGCCGCGGCCCCGCCGAGCGCGCTCCCTTGGACGAACGCGTACAGGAAGGCCGGGTAGAGGAGCGGGCACGGGAGGAACCCGTGCGCGGCCCCCAGCCCGGCGATCCGCCAGTCTCCGACCCACGCGTCGACGCGGGAGACGATCCGGTCGCTGACCGCGCTCGCCGCCCGGTCGAACCCCGGTATCGGGACGGACTCCAGCTCCAGCCGGAGCGCGTACCGCGCGCCGACGGCGACGATCACCGCGCCGACGAGGATCCCGGTGAACGCGTGGACGTCGTCGGCGACGGTGGTGACCGTCCGCCCCGTGACGAACGCGAGGCTCCCGGCGAGCCCGAAGAGACCGCCGAGGGTCGCGTAGCTCGCCGTCCGCCCGAGGTTGAACAGCGCGTGCTGGCGCACCTGCCGCACGGTGAGGTCGTCGTCGCGCCCGCGCCCGCCGCCGACCTCGTCGGCCCGCATCCGGTCGGCGTAGGTGGTGACGAGGGGTCCGCACATGCCGAGACAGTGCGCTCCGCCGAGCAGTCCGACGAGGAGGAAGACCCCGAGGCTGAGCGAATCGGTCGCGTAGAGGGACCCGCTCGGTTCACAGGTCGCCGTCCCGACCGCGGCGACGAGCGATCGGAGAACCTCGGTCCCGGTGGCGATGCCCATATCGGACGAACGCGTCCGAGGGCGCTAACCGATCTGGTGCGATCGGCGAACGGTCGGGGCCGTTCCGGTCGCACCTTCCGAGGGTTCCGGCCGCGCGCTCGTCTTGTCTCCGACGAGCGTCGGCGGGGTCAGCCCTCGGCGTCGAGGAGGGAGTCGACGGTGCGGACGAAGCGGTCGACGAGCCGGTCGGGCAGCGAGGGCGACACCTCGTCGAGCAGCGCCGCCGTCTGATCGGGGCGCGCCAGCGAGACCGTCATCGGCCGGTCGGGCGACTTCTCGACGATCCCGTGGTCGGCGAGCGTCGAGACGTGCCACGACACCGTGCTCCGCGCGAGGTCGAGGTCCTCCGCGAGCGCCGCCGGGCGGGTCGCCCCCGCCGCGTGGAGCCGGACGACGATCTCGCGCGCCGTCTCGCGCCTGAGGAACGCGAGGGTCCGCCGGTCCCACGCGTCCGTGTCCGGATCAAAGTAGTGCGCGCGCCCGCCGATCCGCTCGACCGCGAGCTCGCCGTCGCGGACGAGCCGCCGGAGGTGGTACTGCGCCTGTCCGGTCGCGATGTCGAGGTCGCGGCCGATCCGGTTGAAGTGGACGCCGGGGGTGTCGCGGACGTGGCGTCGGATCCGGGCTCTGGTGTCCGACATTCGTGCGTATTTGCGTTTCCCGCTCGCGGAATAAAAGGGGCTCGTGCGGTCCCCCCGTCTGAGAACGGCGAGCGGGAACGTCTTCTTATCCGTCGCCTCCGAAGGGGGAAGCGTGACGCAGTCGCTCTCAGGGTCGGCGCCGGCGCTCGCCGGGTGGTCCGTAGAGGGGTCGCTCCCGATCTTGGCGGTCGTGGTCGCCGCCGGCCTCGGGACGAGCCTCCTCTTCGCCGTCAGCCTCGCCGCGTACC
>NZ_AOJL01000015.1 GCF_000337035.1 Halorubrum coriense DSM 10284 | reverse complement strand
CTGAACCGACCGGTCGGCTTACCGCTCCACCCTCGCGCGGAGGTGTTCGACCGCGACGTCGACTCGGGGACCGAAGGCGACGGCCGCGACGGCCGCGACGACCCCGCCGACGGTCCAACCGACGAGCGAGGCGACCGCCCGACCGCTCTGCACGAACCCGCCCTCCGGCGCGAAGGCGACGCCGATCACGTGTTCGAAGACGAGCCCCCTGAACGCGCCGTTGGGCGTGAGCGCGATCGACCCCGCGATCCCGCTCGGCGAGGCTCCGGCCGACAGCGACCGAAGGACCGCGAGGTCGCCGCCGAGGACGCCCGCGAGCAGCGCGAGGACGGCGAGCGCGAGCGCGCTCCGCCGGCTCGTCGCGACCACCGAGACCGCCGCCGACAGCGACAGGTACGCCGCGCCGAACGGGACGACGAGCGCGAGGAACCGCACGAAGAGCAGGGGGGAGTCGACGCCGGCGTGGGTGGCGAAGATCCCCGTGTCCGGGGCGGCGGTGAGCCAGACGTACGCGCCGACGAGCGCGAACGGGCCGCCGACGAGCGCGACGAGCGCGGCCGTCCGCGCCAGCAGCACTCCGAGGACGTACGCGGCCGCGCTCACGGGGTACGTCCGGATCACGGCGAGCTCGCCGCTCGCGGCGTCGGCGAACAGCGCGCGGTAGCCCAGCACGACCGCGAGCAGCGGAACCAACACCTCCGTCGGCAACAGCAGGTCGACGACCGCGGGCACGAACCCCGTCGCGCCCCCGCCGCCGACGGCGACGAGCCCGCCGAGCACGACGAGCAGCCCGACGGCGAGGACCGCGTACCCGGGCGTCCGTCGCACCGTCGCCAGCTCGCGGCGGAAGACGAGCCAGACGCCCGTAACCGCGCTCGTCATCGGTCGGACACCCCCGCGACGTGGACCGTCTCCGATCCCTCACCGCTCGCGTCGCCTTCGCTCCCCTCGTCGTCGACCCCGCGTCCGTCGGCCGAGCCGCCGGCGACGGCGCGGTACAGCTCTCCGACGTCGGCGGCGTCGTGTTCGGCGAGGAGCCGCTCGCGGGGGCCCGCCGCGGCGACCTCCCCGCGGCGGAGGACGACGACGGCGTCCGCGTGCGCGTCGACGAGGTCGAGGTCGTGCGAGCTGACGACCACGGCCGCGTCGTCGCCCGCGCGGGCCGCCGCCCGGAACGCCCGCTCCCGCATCTCGGGGTCGAGCCCGCTGGTCGGCTCGTCGAGGACGACCACGGCCGGGTCGCCGAGCGTCGCCTGCGCGATCCCGAGCAGCCGTCGCATCCCGCCCGAGAGCGCCCCGACGCGCTTGTCGGCCGCGTCGGCGAGCCCGACCGCCGCCAGCGCGGCGTCCGCGTCGCCGTCGACGAGCGCCGCGTAGAACCCGAGCGTCTCGCGGGCGGTGAGGTCGTCGCGGAACGGGACCCGCTGCGGGAGGTAGCCGACGCGCTTGTCCCCGCCCTCTCGCGGGCCGCCGTGCCGGTATCTCACCGATCCGGCCGTCGGGTCGACCGCGCCGGCGAGCACGCCGAGCAGGGTCGACTTCCCGGAGCCGTTGGGGCCGATGACCGCGGTGACGCCCGTTCCCACGGACAGCGACACGTCGGTGAGAACGGGGACGCCGCCGTACGTGCGCGTGATCCCCGTCACGGTCGCGGACGGCTCGTCGCTCATCGCCGGCCCCCCGCGACCGCCAGTCGGTCGGCGCGGCTCCGCGGCGTCGGGTCGCGGAGCGCGGAGGCGTTCGCCGCCTCCCCGAGCGCGGACCGCCAGTTCGTCGGAGTCGGTCCGTCCGCGTCGGGATCGGCCGTCGCGGCGTCGACTCGATCCGGGTGGTAGGGCGCGGGCGCGGGAGCCGGGTCGACGATGCTCCCGGACCGCGCCCCGGGGACGGTCCCCCGGAGTCGGTCGAGGAGCCGCGCGGCGGGCGACTCGCGCACCGCGACCGCGCTCGCCTCGCGGTGGAGCGCCGCGTCGACCGGCGACGTCGGGCGGTACGCCCGGCCCGCGCCGCCGTGCGGGCCGGCGTTCGCGCCCTCCCAGTAGTTCCCGCGGCCGCCGTCGGCCCAGACGCGCAGCGCGCCGGCACCCGCGGCGGCGTGGTCGCCGTTGCCGACGAAGTCGTTCGCGACGACTCGACTGGAGGGGACCACGGTCGTCGCGCGCGCGCCGAGCTCGTTGCCGACGACGACGTTGTGCTCGTACAGCGACCCGCGCGCGCTCGTGGAGAAGCCGAGCTCGTTGCCGACCAGCGTGTTGTAGCCGACGTACGTCTTCGTCCCCGACGCCTGGATCCCCGCGCTCGACCCCCGGACGTCGTTGCCGACGATCACGTTGCCGGCGGGCCGGGTCATCACGGTGACGCCGGCGAACAGCTCGTTCCTGTAGGCGTTGTCGGCCACCAGCGCGTCGCCGGTGTACATGAGGTGCGTCCCGTACCGGTTGTCCGCGAACGTCGAGTTCCGAACGACGGAGCCGTCCGCGCGGTGGAGGTAGATCCCGTCGCGACCCCCCTCGAACCGGCTGTCGGCGACGGTGACGCGGGACCCCATCCCGGTGACCCCCATGAACCCGTCCTGCCACTCGTCGGTCCCGTCGACGCGGAGGTCGGTGACGGTCGCGTGCGACCCCTCGCGCAGCAGCAGGCCGCTGGCGTTCGTGTCGACGACGACGTCGTCGACGACGAGCCCCGGCGCGCCGACCGCCTTGATCCCCGCGTCGCCGTAGCCGTACCCCAACTGGATGTTCGTGTCCCACGTGCCGCCGTCGGGGTCGCGCGACTCGCGGGCGGCGTCCGGGTCTCGGGTCCGGTTTCCGGTCCCCTCGACCCGGACGCCCGTGATCGCCACGTCCGGCGCGCGGACCGTGATCACGGAGCCGGTTCCGTTTCCGCGGACGCGGGTCGGCCCGGTTCCGTCTCCCCGGACCGCGCCGCCGGCGATCGTCACGGAGCGGTTCACGGTCAGCGTCTCCTCGTACGTCCCGGGGGGAACCGCGACGGTCGTGTTCGCCGGTGCCGCGTCGACCGCGGCGGCTATCGTCGGCGCGTCCTCGCCGACGACGACCGAGACCGGTCGGTCGGCGCGCCGCTCCGCCGCGGCGATCCGTCGGTCGGCAGCCCGCCAGCGCTCCGGTCCGGTGGAGCGCACGAGCGCCGCGGACCCGACGCCGAACGACCGGTTCCGGACCCCCGCCCAGTCGACGACCGAGCCGCCGTGGTCGGCCGCGAACGCCGCGGCCGCCTCGTCGGTCGCGAACGGGACGGCCGTCTCGCCCGCCGGGGTGTGCGCGTCGCTGCCGACGACGTACCGGGCGTCGGCGACCGGGGTCCACCCGCCGGAACCGCTCGCGGCGAGCAGCCCCGAGTCGGTCGTGCGCGGGCTCCGGTGGTCAAACGTGTCGACGTAGGCGACGAGGGGGTAGCCGAACTGTCGGTCGGTCCGCCCGTCCGACAGCGACGCGACGAACGACCCGACCCCGTTGTAGCCGACGACGTACTGGAGCTGCGAGTAGAACACCTGGACGCGGGGGAGCGTCGCGTCCCCGGCCATCAGCGCGTCCGTCTCCGAGGAGAGCCCCAGCTCGGTCGCGTCGTCGTACGCGACCGGCTCGGGGACCGAGTCGCTCGGGTCGGCGGCGAACGCGCCGGCCGTCGCGACCGCGGCGAGCGCGACGAGGCCGACGGCCGCGAGCCGGACGCGACGCGACCGGGCGGTGTCGGGGTCGAAAACTGCCACGCGCTTGTTTCGATCGGCGGCGACTTATGAGGTCTGGTTCGTTCCTCGAACGACCCGCTGAACCCGTCCCAAGGGGCTAAGAGGACGGTTCGGTAAGAGCGAGACATGGAACCGTCCGACCCGTCGACACCCAGTTCCGACACGCAGACGAACCGACCCGAGGGCGAGTCGCCGGTCTCTCGCCGGGCGCTGCTCGGCGGCATCGCCGCGGCGGGGGTCGCCGGCGTCGCCGGCTGTGCGGGCGACGAGTCGGCGTCGATCAGCCCCGTCTCCATCGACGACGGACAGGCCTGCGACCAGTGCGGGATGATCGTCTCGGACCACCCCGGCACGGTCGGGCAGGTCCACTTCGAGGACGACGGGCCGGAGGGCGGACGCCCGGCGCAGTTCTGTAGCGGGACCTGTACGTACACCTATCGCTTCGACGCCGAGGACGAGGGCCGGACCGCGCTGGCGACGTTCCTCACGGACTACTCGGCGGTCGAGCAAGCGGTGTTCGAGGAGGGGGGCGACACGATGTTCTCCTCGCACGTCGAGAGCGACGCGTTCGCCCGCGAGCCGGAGCTCACGGTCGTCGTGCGGAGCGAGATCATCGGCGCGATGGGGCCGGACCTGATCCCGTTCAGCGAGGACGGGGACGTCGACGAGTTCGTCGCCGAGTACGGCGGCGAAGCGATGGCCGCGACCGAGGTGGAGCGAGCGACGCTCGAAGCCTTATAAATAAGCCGGCGGTCACCGACGATAGCTGACAACCGATCCGCGGATTGTGACCGCCTCCGGGGACCGGCTACTCGCCGCCCCACTTCTCGACGCGCTTCGGCCGGTCGGAGACCGCCATCACGTCGAGGTCGTCGCCCGCGTGGTCGAGCGCCTCCAGCGCCGCCGTCGCGGAGGCGTGCGTCGAGAAGTAGGTGATCTCCTCCTCGACGGCGACCTCCAGTAGGTCGCGCTGGCGCGAGACGATGAGGTCGAGGTCGCCGCGCTTCGCGGCCTCGATCAGGTCCGTCGCCCCGCTCAGCTCGAAGTGATCGGCGTAGCCGTCAACGAGCGCCTCGCCCGCCTCGGTGCCCGGGTCGGGGAACTCCTCCGCCGAGAGGTCGACGACGGCGGTGCCGGACTCCGGGATCGGCTTCCCGGTCGAGTCCTGCGCCTTGTCGTACGCCTTGCCGAAGGAGGTCGCGGTGCCCATCACCTCGCCGGTCGACTTCATCTCCGGGCCGAGCCGCGGGTCAGACCCCGGCAGGCGGTCGAACGGGAGGACGACCTCCTTCACGCTGCGGTGTTCGGGGACCTGCTCGTCGGCGTCGAGGTCCGCGAGCGTCAGGTCGTCGGTCATCACCTTCGCCGCGAGCTTGGCGATGGGGACGCCGGTCGCCTTCGAGACGAACGGGACGGTCCGCGAGGAGCGCGGGTTGGCCTCAAGCACGTACACCTCGCTCTCGGCGCCGGGGTCGCCGACGCCGGTGACCGCGAGTTGGACGTTGAGCAGCCCGACCGTGTCGAGCGCGCGGGCGATGTCCTCGGTCACCTCGCGGACCCGAGTCATGGTCTCGTCGTCCAGCGACCGCGGCGGGATCATACAGGCCGAGTCCCCCGAGTGGACGCCCGCGCTCTCGACGTGTTCCATCACGCCGCCGAGCAGCACGTCCTCCCCGTCAGCGACCGCGTCGACGTCCAGTTCGACCGCGTCGTCGAGGAACTGGTCGACGAGGATCGGCTTGTCGGGGGAGACGCGGACCGCCTCCTCGATGTACTCCTCCAGCTCCGCGTCGTCCTCGACGACCCGCATCGCGCGGCCGCCCAGCACGTAGGAGGGGCGCACGAGGACCGGATAGCCGATGTCGTGGGCCAGCTCCAGCGCCTCCGCCTCGCTCGTCGCGGTGCCGCCCTCGGGCTGCGCGATTCCCATCTCGTCCATCAGGACGTTGAAACGGTCGCGGTCCTCCGCGAGGTCCATCGCCTCGACGCTCGTTCCCATGATCTCGCAGTCCAGTCCGCGGCGGTCGAGCTCCGCTTCGAGCGGTTCGCCGATGTTCACCGACGTCTGGCCGCCGAACTGGACCATCACGCCGTCGGCGCCGGTCGCTTCGGCCACGTCGGCCACCTCCTCGGCGGTGATCGGGTCGAAGAACAGCCCGTCGGAGGTGTCGTAGTCGGTCGAGACCGTCTCGGGGTTGTTGTTGACGACGTGCGCCTCGATGCCGAGCTCGCGGAGCGCCTGGATCGCGTGGACCGAGCAGTAGTCGAACTCGACGCCCTGGCCGATCCGGATCGGGCCGCCGCCGACGACGACCACGCTGTCGACGCTCTTGTCGACGACCAACTCGCCCGCCGCGGCGTCGCCCTTCAGCGGGCCGCGCTCGAACTCGGACTGCCGCGCGGAGTAGTAGTACGGGGTCTCGGCGGCGAACTCCCCGGCACAGGTGTCGACCTGCTTGTACGTCCGACCGGGCACGTCCGCCTCCACGGCGTCGACGTCGACGCCGCTACCGGCGAGAGCGGCGATGTCCGCGTTCGTGTGGCCGGCGGTGGCCGCCCGCGCGAACTCGCCGTTCTGGGCGGCCTGCGCGGAGTCGCTCACGCGCTTGAACCGCTCGAGGTACCACGGCTTGATCCCGGTCAGGTCCTCGACGTCGGCGACGGTGTAGCCGCGGTCGAACGCCTCGAACATCGCGTACGGGCGGTCGGGGCTCGGGCGTTCGAGGTACTCGGACTCCAGCGCGCCGTCGTCGACGGTCTCCCAGTCGACCGCCGGGTCGTACTCGGACGAGCGGAGGGACTTCAGGAGGCTCTCCTCGAAGTTCCGGCCGATCGCCATCGCCTCGCCGGTGGACTTCATCGCCGTGCCGAGCTCGAAGTCGACGTCGTCGAACTTGTCGATGGGCCACCGCGGCACCTTCGTCACCACGTAGTCGATGGCGGGCTCGAAGGCGGCGGTCGTCTCGCCGGTGATCTCGTTGTCGATCTCGTGGAGCCGCTTGCCGAGCGCGACCTTCGCGGTGACGCGGGCGATCGGGTAGCCGGTCGCCTTCGAGGCCAGCGCGGAGGAGCGGGAGACGCGCGGGTTCACCTCGACGACCCGGTACTCGCCGCCGGGCGTCCCGTCGTCGTGCCACGCGAACTGGATGTTACAGCCGCCCTGGATGCCCAGGTCGCGGATCACTTCGAGCGCCGCGTCGCGCATCTCCTGGTGGCCGTCGTCGGGGATCACCTGCGAGGGCGTGACGACCGTCGACTCGCCGGTGTGGATCCCCATCGGGTCGATGTTCTCCATGTTACAGATGATGATACAGGAGTCGTCGGCGTCCCGCATCACCTCGTACTCCAGTTCGACCCAGCCCGCGATGGACTCGGTGACGAGGACCTCGCTGTTACGGGAGAGGCGGAGCCCCTTGCGGACGCGCTCGACCAGCTCCTCGAACTCGTCGACGACGCCGGAGCCGGAGCCACCGAGGGTGTACGTCGTGCGGGCGATGACCGGGAGCCCGCCGACCGCGTCGACCGCCTCCTGAACGCCCCCGCGGAACGCCTCCTCGTCGAAGTCGGTGACCGACTCGCCCTCGTCCAGGGAGATGGTCGTGGACTTCGGCACCGGCTGGTCGAGCCCCTCCATCCGCTGGCGGAACAGGTCGCGGTCCTCCGTCGCGTAGATGGTGTCGAGCGGCGTCCCCATCACCTCGACATCGTGTTCCTCCAGAATGCCCTCCTCCGCGAGCTCGGCGGTGACGTTGAGCCCGGTCTGGCCGCCGAGGCCCGCGATGACGCCGTCCGGCTCCTCGATGCGGATGACCTCCGCGATGGCCTCGGGCGTGATCGGCTCGATGTACACCCGGTCGGCCGTCTCGGGGTCGGTCATGATCGTCGCCGGGTTCGAGTTCACGAGGACGACGCGAGCGCCCTCCTCTTGGAGGGCGCGACACGCCTGCGCCCCCGAGTAGTCGAACTCGGCCGCCTGTCCGATCTGGATCGGTCCGCTGCCGATAAGAAGAATCGTCCGGTCCTCGCTCATTACGCGGACGGAATACGCTCATCGTAATAAGGCCGGCGGTAGAGTACGAATCTCGCAGCGATTTTGCGATTTTCGCAAGCTAAGTCGTACCACGGTGGTTGGTACTACGCGACACCCGGCCGGTACCGGTCGCCGCGCGCCGTGTCGAGTCCCGGCTCCTTCGACGCGATCCGGGTCCTTCGACGCGACCCCGTCGAACCGACGGCTGAGCCCCACCACAAGGGATTTATCGGGAAGTCTGAAATTCCGGGACGGACATGCCCTATTCCCGCCGCCGCGCCCTCCGACTGCTCGGCGTCGCCGGTGCGACCGCCGCGACGGCCGGTTGTCTCGGCCCCGGGAGCCTCGACTCGTACTCCCTCATCGGCGACGCCGCGGACCTCTCGTCGATCGGTCGTCCGTACCTGCGCCCCGACCCCGCGTCCGTCCGGGCCACGACCCGCGTCGACTTCGCGACCGAAACCAAGACCGCCTACCTCTCGGAACTGTTCGAGACCGGAGAGGTGACCGTCAGACAGTGGCCGCTCGTCGGCCGCGACGAGTGGGGGACCGAGACCCGACCGCGCCCGACGTTCCTCCGGCGAGACGGGTCGTTCCACGAGGTCCGCGTCACCGGGGAGCGCCGGCTCGAACGGGACCGGTGGCACTTCGCGGTCGAGCGGGTCGACGAGACCCCGCCGGACGACGCCGCGGTCGCGACGCCGCCGTTCGGTCTCTCGGCGCAGGACGAGCGAGTGCTCGACGCGGCGCTCGACGCGGTGTACGCCGGCAACGACGGGTTCCTCGGGGACCCGGAGTTCGACGAACTCCAGACCGTCCAGTTCCACCACGGGCTCGACCCGGAGGCAAGCGACCTCGTCCCGTCTCCGGCGTTCGCGTTCGTCGAGTACGAGGGCGAGTACTTCCGGTCCGTCGCGGAGCGTCGGACGGTCGACGTTCCCGAGTGGACCTACGCGGTCGACGAGATAACGGACTCCCGGAGCGAGTTCGTCGAGTACGCGAGGGGGGAGATCATCGGGCGCGACCTCGACTCAGCCGGACTCTCGGCGTCCGCCCGGGGGGTGCTCGACGACGCGATCGCCGAGGAGCCCCGCCGCTACGAGGAGGGTGACCCGCCGTCCGACGAACTCGGCGACGCCCTCGAAGCGCTCGGCATCGCCGGCGACCTCCGACCGCTCGATGCCTACGAGGGACGGGTTGACTTCCGGAACGCGGTCGTCGAGTACCGAGACGGCGTCTATCGGTTCGATCTGATCGTGACGCCGTAGAACGCTCGCGGACCGACGGGGGAGGGTCGCGCACCGGCCCCTCGGCGCAGGCCGCCGCGTTCGGAGCCTCGGGCCGACCTCAGGTCGCGAGCCGGTACCGGTACGGCTGACCCGCGATGACCTCGACCTCGCCGCGTTCGGCCCGGCGTCCCAACACGGTAGCGACCCTGTGCGGGCTGTCGATCGCCTCGCATTCGTCGCACTCCTCGACGAGCGCGAGGATCTCCCGCGCCGTCAGCGGCTCGTCGGCCTCGGCGAGCACGCCGCGGATACGGTCGTACCGGTCGTATTCACCGGCGCTCATACGTCTTACGTACGGTCTCCGGACGTATAGGGTTCAGTGAGACAGAAGTCGGACGAGCGTCTGACACGGGGCTCGAAGCGCCGGTTTTCCGGGGTCTGAGAGGTTTTGGCAGTTGGCGACGCGGCGAGACCGAGTCTCAGGCGTACGGGTCCTCGGCTTCGAGGTCGCGCTCCGCGCGGTACTGCTCGACGAACTCGCTCACGTCGAACTCGACCATCTCCTGTTCGAACGCGGACAGGGCCTCGTCGTCGTCGGCGTGGCTCACGGCGTGTTCCATCAGCTCGACGACGAGTTCGACGACGATCTCGTGGAGCCGGCGGGAGTCGAACTCCGTCACCCACGCCATCGCGTACCCCACGTCCGCGTTCTCGCTGGCGTCGTGCGCGACGACCGCTTCGGGGAACTCCTCTAAGACGACCCCGAGCAGGTGCGGCGTGTCGAACTCCGGCATCTCCTCGCTGGTCGTCTCGATGGCCTCGCGGAGCACCTCGACGAGGAAGTCCGGGAGGAACCGCTCCGGCGGGTGGACGTCCATCACGACCGCGTGGGTCTCGCCGCAGTCGCACTCGTACTCGCGCATGCCGAGGTCCAGTTCGCCGACGCCGACCGTCTCCCCGCAGGGTAGCTCCAGCGCGTTCTCGTCGCCGCCGGGGACGCGGGGCTGGGACATGGCCCTCCTTGGTCGCTGTCGAGGTTAAAAGGAGCGGAACGGGTCGGTGCGGTGGCGGCGAGACGGAGCCCTCGACGCCCGCGACGGGAGCTCCTCGGCGTCGTCTTCGGACGGAACTCACGGGACGCGCGTGAACGAAAACCCCCGCAGGCGACCGGCTCCGGCGTTACTGGAATCCGATCCGGCCGCCGGTGTCGCGGAGCGACTCGCCGCCGCCGCCCTTGAACTGCTCTCTGACGTCCTCGTAGTACGCGAGGATGTCCTCGTTTATCGTCGGGCGCACCGACTCCATGGCGCGCCGGAAGTGCTTCATCTCGACCTCCTCGGCGTCGTCGTCGTCGCGCAGCGCCTCGATGGCGGCCTCGCGGGCGATCCCCTCCAGGTCGGAGCCGACGTAGCCGTCCGTGATCTCGGCGACCTCGCGGAGGCTCACGTCGGGCGCGAGCGGCGTGTTCTCGGTGTGGATGTCGAGGATCTGCTCGCGGCCCTCTTGATCCGGCTGCCCGATCATCACGAGCCGGTCGAAGCGACCCGAGCGGAGCAGCGCGGGGTCGATCATGTCCGGGCGGTTGGTCGCGCCGATGACCATCACGTCGCCCATGTCCTCTAACCCGTCGAGCTCCGTGAGCAGCTGGTTCACGACGCGCTCGGAGACGTTGTTGCCCATCTCCTGGCCGCGCGAAGGCGCGAGGCTGTCGAGCTCGTCGAAGAAGATGATCGTCGGGCTCACCTGCCGGGCCTTCCGGAAGGTCTGCCGGATCGCCTTCTCGGACTCGCCGACCCACTTCGAGAGCAGCTGCGGCCCGCGCACCGAGATGAAGTTCGCGTTCGTCTCGTTGGCGACCGCCTTCGCCATCAGCGTCTTCCCGGTGCCGGGCGGGCCGTACAGCAGCACGCCCTTCGGCGCGTCGACGCCCATGCGGTCGAACTTCTCCGGGGTCGTGAGCGGCCACTCGACCGACTCTTGGACCTGTTGTTGGGCTTCGCTGAGACCGCCGACGTCGTCCCAGGATATCTTCGGAAGCTCGACGAGCACCTCGCGCATCGCCGAGGGCTCCACCTCGTTCAGCGCGCCCGAGAAGTCGTCGCGCTTGACGATCATCCGGTCGATGAGGCTCGGCGGCACCTCCTCCTCGTCGAGATCGATCTCGGGGAGGTAGCGGCGTAACGCCTTCATCGCCGCCTCCTTCGTGAGGCTCTCGATGTCGGCGCCGACGAAGCCGTGCGTCTCGTCCGCGAGGTGATCGAGGCTCACGTCGTCCGAGAGCGGCATCCCGCGGGTGTGGATCTGGAGGATCTCCTTGCGGCCGACCTCGTCCGGGACCCCGATCTCGATCTCGCGGTCGAAGCGCCCGGGGCGGCGGAGCGCGGGGTCGACGCTGTCGACGCGGTTCGTCGCGCCGATGACGATCACCTGGCCGCGCGTCTCCAGCCCGTCCATCATCGTCAGCAGCTGGGCGACGACGCGGCGCTCGACCTCGCCGGTGACGTCCTCGCGCTTCGGCGCGATCGAGTCGAGCTCGTCGATGAAGATGATGCTCGGGCTCTCCTCTTTCGCGTCCTCGAAGATCTCCCGGAGCTGCTGTTCGGACTCGCCGTAGTACTTCGAGATGATCTCGGGGCCGGCGATCGAGAAGAACGAGGCCGACGTCTCGTTGGCGACGGCCTTCGCGAGCAGCGTCTTCCCGGTGCCCGGCGGGCCGTGGAGCAGGACGCCCTGCGGCGGCTCGATGCCGAGCTTCGAGAAGATCTGCGGGTGCTTCATCGGCAGCTCGACCATCTCGCGGACGCGCTGGATCTCCGACTGGAGGCCGCCGATGTCCTC
Source organism: Halorubrum coriense DSM 10284 (assembly GCF_000337035.1). Taxonomy (GTDB): domain Archaea; phylum Halobacteriota; class Halobacteria; order Halobacteriales; family Haloferacaceae; genus Halorubrum; species Halorubrum coriense. The sequence goes on along the minus strand of NZ_AOJL01000015.1, from coordinate 35,068 downwards.
GTACGTAATGCCGCCACCGGTCTTCTCGAACCCCGAGATGGGCTCCTCGCGCAGTTCCACCTCGGTGTCCTCGGTGATGAGACAGACGCCGTCCGGCTCCGTCTCGACCGCGATCAGCGGGATCGCCTGCCCCGGCGACCGCATGAACGGGTGGTTCGTCGACGACATCACCGGAACGATGTCGCGCTCGACGACCGGGCGCTTGAGGATCTGACGTTTCACCATGCCGGCGGCGTCGGAGCCGAACTGGACGGACGCCTCCTCGGGCGGGGCCAAGACGAGCTTGTCGGCCTTCTCGGCCTCCGCCTTCCGGATGGTGACGCGCTCGCCGATGCCGACGTCCGCGTTCTGACGGGTGAAGCCGTCCACGCGGACCGTGTCGGTGTTCCAGTCTTGGCGGTCCGCGCGCCAGACCTTCGCGGCGGTCGTCTCCGCGCCCTCGATCTCGATGATGTCGCCGGGCGAGAGCTTCAGGTGCAGCAGGGTGTCGGGGTCGAGTCGGGCGATGCCGCGCCCCGAGTCGTTCGGGTACGCTTTCGCCACTTCGAGTTGGACTTCGTTCATGATTCCTCGCGGGGGATGGTCGTATCTGGACCCGGTCCGGGAATAAGCCTGTTGCCCGTGTCGCCGCTCCGCGACGGGCGACCGGCGACCGCGGCAGGTTGTGTTATCATATAGCATGGTTAGGTGCCCGCTCTTAAAACCTCGTCGTAAGCGTGCGTTTTCGCCGTTGGTTTGCGTGCGGTCGCAACGGTCGTTTTTTGCCCGTTCGGGGTGACCGCTCGGCGTGTTCGACTCCCTCTCCGATCCGATGCGATCGCTCCTCGTCCGGCTCGGCTTCCTCGCGGCCGGTGCGCTCGTCGGGCTCGCGCTCAACGCGCTCGACGTCGCCGGAGTTCTCGCCGTCCCGCTCGCGGTGGTCGCGCTGTTAGTCGTCGGCGAGCTGTCCCTGTTCGCGGCCGGCGAGGGCCCGTGACCGCGGCCGGCGCTCGCCGCCCGCCCGCGGTCGAATCCGGAGGTATTTGTCCGCCAGTCGCGTCGGAACCAGCATGCGAACGCTCGTCTTCGACGGTCGGACCGGGGCCGCCGGCGACATGATCTGCGCCGCGCTGATCGCCGCCGGAGCGGACCCCAACGCGCTCGCCCCCGTGAGCGACGCGCTCCCGATCCGGTACGACGTCGGCGAGGTCGACAAGAACGGGATCCGCGCGACGACGGTCGACGTCCTCGTCGACGGTGACGCTGACGAGGAACGCGACGAGGGGCCCGGCACCGTCGCAGACCACGAACACGACCACAGCCACGAACACGACCACAGCCACGAACACGGCCACAGCCACGACCACGAACGCGGTCACGACCACGAACACGGCCACAGCCACGAACACGACCACGACACGGAATCCGCCGGAGCCGACACGCCGGCCGAGGGCGCCGGCGTCCACCGGAGCTATCGCGAGGTGGTCAATCTGGTCGAGTCGATGGGCCTCCCGGCCGCGGTCGAGTCGACCGCGCTCGACGCCTTCGAACTGCTCGGGCGCGCGGAGGCGTCGGTCCACGGCACCGACCTCGACGAGACGCACTTCCACGAGGTGGGCGCGGACGACGCGATCGCCGACGCGGTCGGCGCGGCGCTGCTGCTCGCCGACCTCGACCCCGACCGAGTCGTCACGACGCCGGTCGCCGCCGGCGGCGGCACCGTCGAGATGAGCCACGGCACGTATCCGGTTCCCGCCCCGGCGACGACCGAGGTCGCCGCCCGAGCCGGCTTCCGGATCGTCGGCGGGCCGATCGACCGCGAGCTGCTCACGCCGACCGGTGCCGCGATCCTGGGGGCGGTCGCCGACGGCGTCGACGCGGTCCCGGACCTCGCGGTCGAGCGCGCCGGCTACGGCGCGGGCGACGCGGACTTCGAGCGCCACCCGAACGTCCTCCGCGCGCTCGTCGGCGACGGCGGAGAACCCGGAGCGGGCGGTGGGGAACGCGACGACGGGGAGCGCGACGCCGACCGCGTGCCCGGCGACCACGCGCACGACGACCACTCAACCGACGGGTCGCTCGCTCACGACGACATCGCCGTCCTGGAGACGAACCTCGACGACGCCGCGCCGGAGGTGCTCGGCGGACTTCAGGAGACCCTCGCGCGCGCCGGTGCGCGGGACGTGACGATCGTCCCGACGACGATGAAGAAGTCTCGGCCCGGACACCTCGTGAAGGTGATCTGTAAGCCGGCGGACGCCGAGGCCGTCGCGGAGCGGCTCGCCCGCGAGACGGGCACGCTCGGGGTGCGTCAGTCGGGCGCGAGCCACCGCTGGATCGCCGAGCGCGAGTTCGAGACCGCGACGCTCCGGGTCGACGAGACGGACCACGAGGTGGCCGTGAAGGTCGCCTCGACGACCGACGGGACGGTGTACGACGTCAGCGGGGAGTACGACGACGCGGCCGCGGTCGCGGCGGCGACCGGCCTCGCGATCCGGGAGGTGCTTCGGCGCGCCGAGGCCGACGTGCGCGAGCGGTTCGCGGAGGAATAACCGACGGACCGACGGGGACGCCCCCGTCGACCAGTCAGTCGGGCGGGTCGACCCGCTCGACGCGCTCGGGGTCGACGCCGAAGCCGTCGGCGAGGCGCTCGCGGACGCGGTCGACGACGAGTTCCTCGGCGGCGTCCGGGTCCGCGTCGGGGCCCGTCTCGTCGCCGACCGCGAGGGTCGCGACCGCCTCGACCGTGGTGTCGTTGAGGCCGGGCCGGAGGCCGGCGATCTCGATCTCCTCGACGCGGAGGCCGTCGATTCGCTCGATCTGTGCTCTCGCGCCGGCGACGAGGTCGCCGGCGGCCGCCTGCGAGACGCGGACGGTCACCGTGGCCTCGACCGACGGCGTGTGGATGGCTGCCGCCATACGCCCTCGCCGCGAGTCGAACGCGGCGCGGTCGGTCGGCGTCCCGGTTCGCAACCCGGGCACCGACCGGTCCGCGGCCTCGAACGCACCGACGGCGGGGGTCGCCGACGGCGGCGCTCGCGAGGGGGCGGTCGTCCGCCTCGACGCGCGCGACGACAGCGACGGCTGGAGAGAACGGGAGATGGTCCGTCCCGGGGAAATCCTCCCCAGCCGACGCGCGTCACGCGGTCGGGCGGACGGACCGTGAGTTCGGAGCCGAATACCCGATCCACCCGAGGAACGCGACGCTCTCGGACCGCGCGAGCGTCGAAGGGGTGGAGCGGATCATGATCGGTCTCCGCGGCGCGGGGAGCGCCGTTATTCATGTTCTCGGCCGGTTTCGTCTTAAAATTATGTTAGTCATGCTACCACATGCCACAGTGCGTTCGGTCCCGAAGTCGCCGAGAATCCCCCTGAGCGGCCGCGCGCGTCTGGTTCCGCCGACGGCAAGACGACAGGCCTATGCCGGGTCCGCGACCAGTTGCGGACAAGCAGACACCGCCATGATCGAGCGAATCCACACGTCGGACGTCGAACCGGACGCGGACGAGGTCGCCATCGCCGGCCACGTCCACGAGATCCGCGACCTGGGGGGCCTCGTGTTCCTCATCGTGCGCGACCGCGAGGGGCTCATCCAGATCGTTTTCAAGGAAGAGCGCGAGCCGGAGCTGTTCGAGGCCGTTCAGGACGTCGGCGCTGAGGACGTCGTCCGCGTCGTCGGCGAACCGCTGGAGAGCGACCAAGCGCCCGGCGGCGTCGAGATTGCGCCGACCGAGTACGAGGTCATCGACGAGGCGGAGTCCCCGCTCCCGCTGGAGATCTCGAAGGACATCGAGGTCGACCTCTCGACCCGGCTCGACAACCGCGCGCTCGACCTCCGGAAGCCGGAGACGCTGGCGGTGTTCACCCTCCGTTCCGAGCTGATCACCGCGATGGAGGAGTGGTTCGAAGACGAGGGGTTCGTCGACATCAAGACGCCGCTGATCTCGAAGGGCGGCGCCGAGGGCGGCGCGGAGCTGTTCCCGATCCTCTACTACAACCAGGACGCGTTCCTCTCGCAGAGCCCCCAGCTGTACAAGCAGATGCTGATGGCCTCCGGCTACGAGGCGGTCTACGAGACGGGCACCGCGTTCCGCGCCGAGGACTTCGCCACCTCGCGTCACGTCTCCGAGATCGCGATGTTCGACGTGGAGCTGGCGTACATCGACGACCACGACGACGTGATGGACGTTCAGGAGGAGTCGCTCCGCTACGCGCTCCGCGAGGTCGCCGAGAACGCCGAGCGCGAGCTCGATCTCCTCGACGTGGACCTGGACGTCCCCGAAGAGGACTTCCCGCGGATCACCTTCGACGAGGCGCTCGACGTCCTCGAGACCGAGTACGGGCACTTCCCGGACGACCCGACCGACCTCGACACGAAGGGCGAGAAGCTGCTGGGCGAGCACTTCGAGGAGCAGGGGCATCCCGCGTTCTTCGTCGTCGGCTACCCCGACGAGAAGTTCTATTACATGCAGGACGTGCCGGACGACGAGATCGCTTCCCGGAAGTTCGATCTGATTTATAAGGGTCAGGAGCTCTCCTCGGGCGGCCAGCGCGAACACGACGTCGAGCGCATGGTCGAGGTCATGGAGGCGGAGGGCGTCGAGACCGCGAACTTCGAGTTCTACATCGAGGCGCTGAGCTACGGCACGCCCCCGCACGGCGGCTACGGGCTCGGCATCGACCGCCTCGTCCAGAAGGTCGCCGGCCTCGACAACATCAAGGAGGCGATCATGTTCCCGCGCGACCCCAACCGGCTGGAGCCGTAGTCGGTTCGAACGGCTCCCCGTTGCTCGACCGCGCCCGTCGGCGTGGGCCGCGCGCTTGACCGGCGCGGTCCGCGCTCGCGCCGTCGACCGCGATCGTTCGAGGCGCTCTTTTATAAGGACGCACCTGATGGTGCCGCTCCGGAAGCTCGGGCCGTCTTCCGTCGATTAAGCCGAATTAAATCGGGCGTAACTCGGCTGAACGGCTTGGGGTATTAAACCGTGTGGCGCTCCGAGGTGGAGCCGTCATGAGTGCGATACGAACGACGCTGATCGTGGCGCTGGCCACGGTGGTACTGATCGGGACCGGCGCGGCCGCCGGTGCCGTCGCGGCGACGCCCGGCCCGGACGACGCCCCGGGCGACGCGGGGCCGCCGAGCGACCTCCCGAGCCAAGTTCCGGACTTCGTCGGCGGCATCCTCGATGGCGTGAACGAGTTCCTCTCCGGCGGCGTCGACGACCTCGGCGAGACCGTGAGCGATGTCGCCGGGAACGGTGCCGGCGAGGGCGACGGCACCGACGCGGGAGACGGAACGACCGCCGACGGTGAGGGGGGTGCGTAACGTGACGGATCACGCCCCCGACCTCGACGCGCTCGACAGGCGGACCTACCTCCGAGCGACCGGCGCCGCCGCGCTCGGCGCGGCCGGCCTCGCCGGTTGCGTCGGTCGCGCGACCGGAACGCTCGCGACGCAGGTGACCGACCAGCCGGCCGACATCGCGGACTTCGAGTCCCTCGTCGTCACCGTCGACGGGTTCTGGCTCGGGCCCGAGGGCGTCGAGCCGGAGGACGCCGACGGCGGCGACGAGACCGACACGGACGGCGGGAGCGACGACGAGAACGACACCGCCGGCGGGAACGAGACCGCCGACGGCAACGAGACCGACGGCGGGGAGGACGGTCCCGACGGTCGCGAGTACTTCGGGTTCGACGAGTCGCAGGAGGCGGACCTCGTCGAACTTCAGAACGGCGAGACGCAGTTGATCGACGAGCGAGAGCTCCAGACCGGCGAGTACCCGTATCTCCAGCTCGACGTGTCGTCGGCCGACGGGACGCTCACCGACGGGAGCGACGCGACCGTCGACCTCCCGGGCAACGCGCCGCTGAAGTTCAACGAGCAGTTCGAGATCCGCGAGAACGCCCGGACGACGTTCACCGCGGACTTCGCGCCGGTGTTACGGGGGAACGGTCGCTACCTCCTCCGGCCGGTGCCGAGCGGCATCGAGGTGACGTACGAGGAGTCCGGCGACGCCGGCGGCGAGAACTCGACCGAGGGCGACTCGTAGGTGCCGCGCTCCCCCGGTCCCCCGTTGGGATCGCGGCCGCGTCCGGTCGCTCGCCGCGAAGCGAGCGCCGTGCGCCCGCGGTTCCGGGGTCAGGGCTGGGTTCGGTTCCCGGGGTTCGGGGACCGGGGGAATGCGCGCGCCGCTGCGAGCGGTTCCCGAACCAGAGCGTCCGTCCGCTGTCAGAGGCACACGACCCGCACGATCGCCCGCGCGACGACGCGCACGGGCGATCTTCGACGTTCTTCGCGTTTTTCGATACGACGCATTCCGCGACCCGCCGCCATGTTAGCCTCCTCGGCCGTCCGGGCGTCGCCCGACTTCGGACGCACCGGTTCAGGTCGACGAGGCCGCGTCCGGACCCGCGAACGTGCGGTAGAGCGGCCCCGCGAGGACCAGCACGCCGACCGCCGCCATCCCGAGGACCACCGTCGGGTCGACGAGCGACCCGCCGCTCGCCGTGAGCCGGTCGAGCGAGACGCCGACCGCGATTCCCGAGAGGACCCACGGCAGTTCGCCGAGGGCGGTCCCGAGGACGAACGGCCGAGCGCCGACGCCGGCGACCGCGGCTCCGACCGTCACCGCGTCGGACGGGAGCGGCAGGAGACGCGTCCCCGCCACGGCGCGCAGGCTCCCGGACTCCGCCGCGAAGCGCTCGCCGGCGCGACAGAACTGCGCGGCGACCCCGGAGGCGTCGCTCGCGTCGGCGTCGTCCCGAAGGCGGAGCCGCCCCGCCCGGGCGAGCGCGTACGGCGGGAGCGCGGTGGCGACGACGAGCGCGAGCGCGAGCGGCGTCCCGAGCCAGCCGTATCCGAAGCCGACGACGACGGCGAGCAGCGTCGTCGGCCAGGCGAGAAGGGGCCGCACCGCCGCGAGCGCGACGACGGCGACCCCGAAGCGAACCGGATCGGTCGCCAGCCATCGCAGCCGCGAGAGCGCCGCCTCGGGGGAGACCGCGAGCGCGACGGCCGCGAGCGCGGCGACGACGACGCCGGCGACCGCGTATCTCCCGAGCGTCGAGCGGCAGTTCACGCTCTCGCGTCGGCAGGCGTCCGGTAAACGCTTTGTGGGTGCGGGCGGCCTCACTCCTCGACGAACGCCTCGCGGAACGGTTCCGAGAGGTGCTCGCGCTGCCACGTCTCGACGGCCTCTTCGCCGAGGAGGCTCGCCCAAGCGGTCAAGATCCCGACGCACAGAACGAGGCCGGGGACGACGTGCGCGGCGGCGTCGACGAAAAGCGCCGGCCGGAGGAGGAAGAACCCGACCCGATCGGCGAGCGCGTCCCACGCGGGCCCGAAGGCGATCCACCGGAACCCGAACGGGACGACCGTCACCGTCGCGAGGGGGTACGCGAGGACGTCCGTCACCGGACCTCCCTTCCCGCGGACGAACGCGAGCGCGTAGAAGCCCCAGCACGCCAGCGAGGCGAAGACCCCGGCGATCCGCTGCGGGCCGACCGGTTCCCCGTGGCCCAGCGCGGCCACCCCGAAGAACGCGGCGGCCGCGCCGACGTAGCCGACGAGGCACGCGAGCGCGCCGCCGACGACGACGAGCGCGTGTTCCCCGCGCGACTGCCGGGCGAACGGAGCCAGCCCGAGCGGGACGTTCATCTCCGGGACCTCCGGCCGGCCGCCGGTTGAAGCTTGCGCGTCCGGTTCACGACAGCTTGCCGAGCGCTTCGAAGAAGTCGGAGGGGGGGCCCGCGATCCGGATCGGCGGCGCGGCGCGCTCGACGGTCACTTCGACCGGTCCGTCGAGCGTCGCGGTGTCGCGCCCGTCGCTGACGACGGTCGCGCCCGCGTCGTCCGCGACCGCGACCGTCACGGTCGCATCGGCGTCGACCACGAGCGGCGGCATCCCCTCCTCGGCGACCATCTCGTTGACGACGATTCCCTCCACCGCCGGGTGGACCAAGGGGCCCCGCTCGGAGAGGTTGTACGCGGTCGACCCCGTCGGCGTGGCCACGAGCACGCCGTCGGCGTGGCCGCCGGCGTACCGCGACCCGTCGACGCGCACCTCGTAGTCGATGCCGCCGCCGGGGCCGCGGCGCTCGCCCTGGACGACCACCTCGTTCGCGGCCGGCGTCGACGTCCACTCGCCGGCGCTGGCGGCGAGCCGCGGGGCCTCGCGGACGTCGAGTCCGCCGTTCCGGAACGCCCGGATCTCGGCGCGCAGCGCGGTCGCGGCGTCCGCCGGCGGGACGGCGTTGAGGAACCCGACCTCGCCGAGGTTCACGCCGACGATCGGCGTGTCGTCCGCGTTGCGCGCGACGAAGAGGAAGGTCCCGTCGCCCCCGACCGCGACGACGAGGTCGCAGTCGCCGAACGCGTCGACCGCGCGCGCGTCGTCGCCCGCGTCGAGGGCTTTCGCGGTCTCTCTGTCGAGCCAGACGGCCTCGCCCGCGTCGACGACGACGTCTCGGAGCGTCGCCGCGAGCGACGCCGCTCGCTCGCTCCCCTTTCGCGCCACGATGCCCACTTCCATGGGGAACCCATCCCGATCCCCGGATAAAAGCGTGCGGACATCGGGGAACCCCGCCGAGTTCTCGCCGCGCGAGAGTTCGCCGGAAAGTTTCAAGCCGCTCGACCGCATTGCTCGGGCCATGTCGACCCCCCACGGGCGGCGGAAACGATGAGCGAGGAGGACGACTGGTTCGAGCGCGCGTTGCGCGAGACCGACGAAGAGTCCGACGAGCGCCCGGTGGGCGAGGCGGAGCGCGGATCCGACGGCGGGGCGGGAGGGACGGAGGGCGCAACGGGTGGGACGGGGAGCGCAACAGAAGCGTCGGAGGGAACGGCAGAAGAGACGCCGGACTCGGAGCACGCGGTGAACGGCGCCGACGCTCCCGGCGTCGCGGAGCGGGAGTTCGACGACCCGGCGGTCGAACTGGGCGCGTCGCGCGACGACGGCGAGTCCGCCGACTCCTTCGGCGGTGCGGTCGGGGAGCCGGACGCGGACGCAGACACGGACGCGGGCGACGGCGACCCCTTCGGCGGCGCGGGAGACGACGCGGTGGGCGACCGCGAGACGCACCCTCCCGGAGAGACGGCCGACGACGTCGATCCGCTCGGCGGGGCCGAGGAGTCCGGCGGTGACCGGCCCGCAGACGAGCCGGGACCCGAGGGCGTGCCGGCGGACGCGTTCGGCGACGTCGACGGCGGCGACGGAGAGTTCGGGTCGTTCGGCGGCGAGGACCCCTTCGGCGGCGGGAGCGACGCCGGCGCGGGCGCAGGTAGCGCCCCCGACGCGGACGGCGATTCCGGCGGCGGGACGGACCCCTTCGGCGCGGACGACCCCTTCGGCGGGAGCCGGGGGGGCGGCGGGAGCGACGGCGGTGCGGGCGGTGGCGGTGCCGGCGGGAGCGCGGGAGGCGGCGGCGCGGGCGGCGACCCCTTCGGCGGCTACCGCGGCGCCGCGAGCGCCGGCGACGACGACTTCGGGTTCGGCGACCTCGCCGGCGAGGCGGGCGGGGGCGGCGGGACGACCGACTTCGACGTCGACCCGGGCGAGTTCGACTCCGAGATCGATCGGACCGACATCGGGGTCAAGGGGCTCGACGACATGATCCTCGGCGGCGTTCCGAGTCGCTCGCTGCTGTCGGTCATCGGCGGTGCCGGGACCGGGAAGACGACGTTCGCGCTCCAGTTCCTCAACCACGCCCTCGAATCGGGGAACAAGGGGATCTACATCACCCTCGAACAGACCCGCGAGTCGATCCTCGACACGGCGGCCGAGAAGGGGTGGTCGTTCCGCGAACACGCGGCCGAGGACCGCCTCGCCGTCGTCGCCATCGACCCGATCGAGATGGCCAACTCGCTGGCGTCGATCCGCAACGACCTCGTCCGGCTCATCGCGGAGTTCGACGCGGACCGGCTGGTGCTCGACTCCGTCTCGCTGCTGGAGATGATGTACGACCACCCCGCGAAGCGTCGCTCGGAGGTGTTCGGCTTCACCCGCTCGCTGAAGGAGGCGGGCGTGACGACGCTGCTCACCTCCGAGGCGAGCGAGGACACGCCGTACGCCTCCCGACACGGCATCGTCGAGTACCTCACCGACGCGGTGTTCGTCCTCCAGTACGTCCGCGGGTCGGACTTCCGCGAGACGCGGCTCGCGGTGGAGATACAGAAGATCCGCGACGCGAACCACTCCCGCGAGACGAAGCCGTACGACATCACGGACACCGGCATCTCGGTGTACGACCAGGCGAACATCTTCTGAGGGGCTCGTGCGACGTGGTAGTTAACCCGGCGCGCATTACAGCGGCGATTATTCATAAACAGATATGTCTGTGCGGCGGCGCGCGCCTCCGAGTGGCCGCCGGAGGCGGCCGCGAGGAGCGCGTGCGAGGGAGTCGGGCGCGACGAGGGCGACCGGAGGGAGCCCGGAGGACGCGCCCGACGAGGCTGGGGAGGCGTGAGGTGCGGGGCTGTGCGGGGCGGGGCGGGACTCAAAGGGGCAGCCGTGGGGCGGGCGCAGGCGACGCAAGCACTGGAAGGAGCGAGTACCGCGAGCGACTGAAGCGCGTGGTTCGAGAGAGCTCCGCTCTCTCGTCATCACGAGACGCCGAAGGCGTCTCGAACGACAGCGAGCGTGCGNGACTGAAGCGCGTGGTTCGAGAGAGCTCCGCTCTCTCGTCATCACGAGACGCCGAAGGCGTCTCGAACGACAGCGAGCGTGCGCCCGCCCCACGGCTGGGGCTTTGGAGGCATTCGACAGGTCAGAGAGAACTCCGGCATACCTGCGGCTCGCGGAGTTGCTCGCCGCAAGAATACACCGTCCGGGAGTCCCGTGAGTGGAGCGAACGGGACAACGGACGGGGCACGAACGAAGTGAAGTGCACCGTCCGGGAATCGAACCGGAATCAGACGTGCTCGCTCGTTTCACTCGCTGCGCGCGCCTGATAGGGTTCAATTATGTCCGGTGATTTCTCTCACTACGTTCGAGAAATGCACCGTCCGGGAATTGAACCCGGGCTATTAGCTTGGGAAGCTAATGTCCTACCACTGGACCAACGGTGCTCGAATCGAAGTACCCGACCGTCCCACTTCAACGTAGCGTTTCGGCGGGCGAGCCGCGACCGGGCCCGCGAGTGCCGCGAGCCACACGCTTAAGCCGTCACCGACGGAGGCACGCTCATGACCGACGACGCAGCAGACGGAACGCGGACGGACGCGGCCGAGGCGGTCGAGCGCGTGCGCGAGCGGTCCGCCGAACTCGCCCCCGCGCTCGGATCGACGTGGACCGACGACGAGCCGTGGCGCTTCCTCACCGACCTCACGGCGATCGGGAGCCGGATGGCCGGCAGCGAGGGCGAGCGCCGGGCAGCCGACCTCGTCGCCGACGCCTTCGAGGACGCGGGCCTCGCCGACGTTCGCACGGAGGCGTTCGACCTCCCGGCGTGGGAGCGCGGATCGGCCTCGCTCGACGTGACCGTCTCGGGGCGGGACGGCGAGCCGACCACGCGCTCGTTCGAGTCGCTGGCGCTCCCGTACTCGCCCGCGGGGAGCGTCTCGGGCGAGCTCGTCGACGTGGGGTACGGCACGCCGTCGGAGATCGACGAGCGCGACGTGGCGGGGCGGATCGCGGTCGCCTCGACGACCACGCCGTCCGGCGGGCGGTTCGTCCACCGGATGGAGAAGTTCGGCTACGCGATCGACTCGGGCGCGGTGGGCTTCGTGTTCGTCAACCACCTCGACGGGCAGCTCCCGCCCACCGGGTCGCTCACCTTCGGCGCGGAGGCCGAGGCGGTCGCCGTCGGCGTCTCGAAGGAGACCGGGGCGTGGCTCCGCGAGTACGCGGTCGGGGGCGAGGGGACGGTCTCGGCCGACTCGGACGCGGTCGCGCAGGTCGAGCTGTCGGTCGAGGCGTCGACGACGCCGGGCGAGAGCCGCAACGTGGTCGGGACGGCCGGCCCGGACACCGACGAGCGCGTCCTCCTCCTCGCGCACTACGACGCCCACGACATCGCGGAGGGCGCGCTCGACAACGGCTGCGGCATCGCGACGGTCGCGACCGCGGCCGAGATCCTGTCGGACGCCGACCTCCCGATCGGCGTCGACGTCGTCGCGGTCGGTGCCGAGGAGGTCGGCCTCCTCGGCGCGGAACACCTCGCCGAGCGCGTGGCCCTCGACCGCGTGAAGGGCGTGGTCAACGTCGACGGCGCGGGGCGGTTCCGCGATCTGGTCGCGCTCGCGCACGCCTCCACGGCGGCCGCGTCGGTCGCGGAGGCCGTGTCGACCGCGACGCGCCAGCCGATCGAGGTCGACGCGCAGCCGCACCCTTTCTCCGACCAGTGGCCGTTCGTGCGCCGCGGCGTGCCCGCGCTCCAGCTCCACAGCGACTCCGGCGACCGCGGGCGCGGGTGGGGACACACCCACGCGGACACCCGCGACAAGGTCGACGACCGGAACGTCCGCGAGCACGCGGTGCTCGTCGCCCTGCTCGTCGCGGAGTTCGCGGCCCCCGAGCGCGATCTACCCCGACTGGACCGGGACGAGCTGGCGGCCGCGTTCCGCGAGGCCGACTTCGAGACGGGGATGCGCGCCGCCGACCTCTGGCCGGCCGACTGGGACTGAGCGGGGGGGACGCGGGCCGACGCCGACCGCCCGGTCACTCCAGGTCCGCGTCCGGCGTCGCCGGCGGGAGTCGCTTGTGGGCGGTCGCGCGGTGGCGACCGAGCAGGTCGGCGACGAGTTCGCGGTCGACGTCGGCGAGCGCGGCGGCCACGGACTCCTCGCCGCCGTCGCACCCATCGCCGCCGTCGTCGCCCGCGTCTCCGTCGGCCTCGGCGACGGCCGCCGCGATCCGCTCGGCGACCGACTCGGGGTCCAGTCCGCGGTCGACGCCGAGGTGGAGGACGGGGTCGACGACCTCGTAGGGGGCTCCGAGGTCGTCCGCGTCGCGCTGCCCCGGCAGGAACCCGGCGGTCGGCGGCTTCTCGACGACGAACTCCGGTACGTCGAGCTCGGCCGCGAGCGCCCGGACGTCGGTCTTGTATAGGTGGCCGAGCGGGAACAAATCGGCCGCGCCGTCGCCGTGTTTCGTCAGGTAGCCCAGGAGGAGCTCGCTCCGGTTCGCGGTGCCGCAGACGAGGCGGTCCGTCGCGTTGGCGGCGAGGTAGGCCACCGTCATCCGAAGCCGCGCGACTGCGTTGCCCGACCGGACCGGCTCGTCGTGGAGGGCGAACCGGTCGGGGACGACCGCTCCGAACTGCGCGAACAGCGGTTGGAGGTGAATCGTCTCGTGTTCGATCCCCAGCGCCTCCGCGAGCGCCTCGGCGTCGCGGGCGTGGGGCGCGCCGATCTTGTTACACGGGAGGACGAGGCCGTACACGCGGTCGGCTCCGAGCGCTTCGACCGCGAGCGCCGCCGTCACCGTCGAGTCGAGCCCGCCGCTCATGTTCACCACCACGCCGTCCGCGCCCGCGGCGTCGACCCGCTCGGCGACGAACGACCGGCTTCGCTCGCGTTCGACGTCCGGATCTCGATCCGGGAGCAACGGGCGGGGGAACGGGCCGCCCCGGGGGGCGTCCCGGGCGTCCGGAGACGTTCCGCCCGCCGCCCGCTCGGAGGCGGCCACCCCGTCCGCGTCGAACGCGGAGTCGCGGTCAGGCATCACTACTCCCCGGTGGGTCCGGCCGTCGCGTCCAACCGTGCGCCGACCGGTCGACGTCGCCTCGCGGAGCGCCGGTGCGTCCTCGGGAGCGATCGCAAGCGTCGCGTTGAATCGTCATCAGTCGCCCGCCGCTTCCAGTCGTGCCGGTAAATACCTACGGTGTGGATCGTATAAGGAATTGGTACGATTATATTTGGACGACGCTTAAACGACGCACGAGTTCGATATTCGTCTCCCGATATCCGATCGAATCTCACAATGTTTGGAAACCGGTCGGTTAGAAATAACTACACCGTGAGTTAGCACTTTTCAGAGCTTAGATAACTCGAATGTGTAGAAAGCACTCTGAGAAAATCCACTCTAAGCATATAATGACGTTATATACGAACATTTATGCGTTTAGTGGCTATCAATCTCCACATGTCCGATATCCAGTTGAGTTCGAGTCAGAACCGCGTGCTCACCGCGCTCGTGAACCTCGCCGAGGGGCGGGACGCGCCGGTACAGGGGCGCGAGATCGCGGACGCGATCGACCGCAACGCCGGGACGGTCCGGAACCGCATGGGGAGCCTTCGAACGCTCGGCCTCGTGGAGGGCGTCGCCGGGCCCGACGGTGGCTACGTCCCCACCGACGGGGCGTACGACGCCCTCGGCATCGAGCGGCTGGAGGACGCCGCGACGACGCCGGTCGAGCGCGAGGGGACTCCCGTGGAGGACGTCACCGTCGCGGAGATCGACTTATCGAGCGTCACGAATCCCGAGCTGTGCCGCGCCGAACTCGTGATCCGCGGGCCGGTGGGCCCGTTCGACGCGGGCGACCACGTCACCGTCGGGCCGACGCCGACGACCGGGCTGCGCCTCTCGGGGACGGTGGACGCGACCAACGTCGACGGCAACACCCTCCTGGTCCGCGTCGACGGCATGGAGACCCCCACTGGCGGGTCGGCCGCTTGAGCGGCGACTCGGTCGCCCGAGCGGCTCGGTGGCACCGAGGCGACGGATCGCTGACCCGATCAGTCCGCGCCGAAGGCCGTGAACAGCCTGTCGCGGACCGCACCGGTCGCGGCCGCGGCGTGCCGCGCGTCCCGGTGTCGCTCCCCGAAGGCGACGCGAGCGCTCTCGGCGGCCTCGGGGTCGACGGCGAACTCGACGTCGGGGTAGCCCACGTCCCAGAGAACGAGCGGTTCGGGCGGCGCGGGACCGACGCCGCGGTCGCCCGGGATCGGTTCGGCGTCGAGTAGCCGGTCGATCCACTCGACCTCGGCCGTCCCGCGGCCGACGGCCCGAGCCGCGGCGACGACTCGACGGACGAGCGCGCGCGGGAAGCCGCCGGCCGCGACCTCGACGACGAGCGTGTCGCCCTCGCGTGTCGCCCGCGCGTCGAGGTCGCGGACCGTCCCCGTCTCGTCGGTCGTCAGGTTGTGGAAGTCGTGTTCGCCGTCGAACCGCGCGAGCGCGGCCCGGAGCCGCTCGTCGTCGATCGCGTTTTCCGGGTCCCGACGCGCCGCGTCGGTCGCGGCGTCTGCTCCGGCGGCGGGTGCGTCGTCCTCCCGGACGTCGGGCGCGTAGAGGTGGTACCGGTACGTTCGGCGGACCGCGTCGTGGGTCGCGTGGAACCCCGAGGCCACGTCGGCGGCGGCCCACGCGCGGACCGATCCGGGGAGGTGACCGTTGAACGCGCGCGGCGTGAGCCACGTCGGAGCCTCGAAGGCGACGGTCTGGGAGACGGCTGAGACGCCGGCGTCCGTCCGACCGGCGGCCGCGTAGCCGGGCGGCGTGGCGTGCGTCGGTCCGTCGCCGGAGTCGACGAGCCCGTGGTCCGCGAGCGCGCCGAGGAGCGCGTCAGCGACGGTGTGCGCGTGGGGCTGCCGCTGGAAGCCGGCGTACGCCCGGCCGTCGTACGCGACGCGGAAGGCGCGCGTGACCGTGTCCGTTCCTCCCGACGCGTCCGTCACTGCGGATCGTCCGCGTCGCCGCCGTCCGCCTCGTCGCCGTCTGCGTCAGGCGTCTCGGCCGCGCGGTCCGCCTCTTCGGGGTCGGCCATCGGAACCGTCACAACGGGCACCGACGCAACGCGGACGACCTTCTCGGTCACGCTCCCGAGGAGGAGCCGGCGGATCCCTCGCCGGGTGTGGCTCGGCATGATGACGATGTCGGCCCCGTCGTCGATCGCGTTCTCGATCACGGCCAGCGGCTCGCCGCGGACGACGTCGCCGACCGCCTCGACGCCGGCGGCTTCCAGTTCGGCGGTCACCGCTTCGACCCGCTTCGCGGCCGCGTCGGCGAGCCGGTCGGAGAACGCTCCCGCCCGCGGTCCGACGAGGGTCTCGGACGCGGTGTCGGCGGCCGAGACGACGCGAACGGTCGCGTCGTAGCGCTCGGCGAGGCTGGCCGCGTGCGGGATCGCGTCGTTCGCCTCGCCGCCGGGCGCGACGGGGAGGAGGATCTCGTCGTACATACGCGGTACTGCTCGCGCCCGGCGGAAAACGATACCGGCCGTCGAGGCCGCGGAGCGGCGGGCGTCACAGCCCGAGCGCGTCGAGCAGGTCGAAGCCGACGCCGGCGTAGCCGACGAGTTTGAACCCGAGGTAGATGCCGACGATCGCCACCACGCCCGGCAGCTCCGGGGGCGCGGGAATCGGCACGCGGAGGAACGCGAACAGCGCGCCGACCGTCACCCCGACGACGAGCGCGGCGACGGTCATGACGAGAGTCGAACTCATGTCGACGCGTCCGCAGTGTTCGTTTATAAGCGCGGTGTTCGGAGTCGGAGCCGGCCCGCGCGGATGGGCAGGGTTTTCCGACGGGCGCTCCACCCTGAGAACATGGCACGAGAGGTTTCCAACCCCGATAACCCGCAGGTGACGCTTCAGACCAACCACGGCGACATCGTCGTCGAGCTGTTCGCCGAGCGCGCGCCGAAGACGGTCGAGAACTTCCTCGGTCTGGCGCGCCACGACCCCGCCGCCGACGCGGAGCCCGCGCCGGAGACGAACACGTGGGAGGACCCGAAAAGCGGCGAGGTCCGCGGCGACTCGCTGTACGAGGGCATCGTCTTCCACCGCGTCATCGACGACTTCATGATCCAGGGCGGCGACCCGATGGAGAACGGCCGCGGCGGTCCCGGCTACCAGTTCGACGACGAGTTCCACGACGACCTCACCCACGACGGACCCGGGATCCTGTCGATGGCGAACTCCGGCCCGAACACGAACGGCTCGCAGTTCTTCATCACGCTGGACGCGACCCCGCACCTCGACGGCAAACACGCCGTCTTCGGCCAAGTCATCGACGGGATGGACGTCGTCGAGGAGATCGGCGGGGTGCCGACCGGCCGCAACGACGACCCCCGCGAGGCCGTCGAGATCGAACACGTCGACGTCGACGAGTAACGACTTCGACCCCGGAGGCGGTCGAGATACCGCGTCGTGCGGTTCGGATCCGTGGGCGGTTTCGCGTCGTGTGGTTCAGCTCCGTGGGCGGTTTCGCGTCGTGTGGTTCAGCTCCGTGGGCGGTTTCGCGTCGTGTGGTTCAGCTCCGTGCGCGGTTTCGCGTCGTGTGGTTCGGGTCCGTGCGCGGTTTCGCGTCGGTCGTCCCTGCGCCGGGCGCGACGCGATCGGGGCGTCGACCGCATGCGCTACCGTCTCACGCTGCGGGGAGTTGAGAAGAGTTAAATTGTCCCCGGCGTAAGCAAAGGACGCGCTCGGTTGGTGTAGTCCGGCCAATCATGTTGGCCTTTCGGCGGACGCGGCGCTTCGGCGCCGGTTCGGAAGTCAGCCGACGACCAGGGTTCAAATCCCTGACCGAGCATCCACTCTCACACCGCGAGCGGCGCGCTTCTACTTCGGTCGGTCCGAAGGGGAAGAATCACTTTCCTCGGAGACGACCCTCACGTATGACCGACCGATCCGACGACGGGAGCCACGACGCCGGCGGCGATCACGGCCACGACGGCGACGACCGTCGCATCGAGACCCGCGCGATCCACGCCGGACAGGAGCCCGACCCGGAGACGGGCGCGCTGATGACGCCGATCCACGCGAACTCCACCTACGAGCAGGACGGGCCGGGCGAACACCGCGGTTACGAGTACAGCCGGACCGGAAACCCGACGCGGACCGACCTCGAAGCGAACCTCGCCTCGCTGGAGTCGGGGAGCCACGCGCGCTGTTTCTCGTCGGGGATGGGCGCGATCAACACCGTCCTCAACCTGTTGTCCGCGGGCGACCACGTCGTCGCCGGCGACGACGTGTACGGCGGCACGCACCGAATTCTCACGCAGGTGTACGACGAGTACGACATCGACACCACGTTCGTCGACACGACCGACCACGACGCGGTCCGGGACGCGATGCGCGAGGAGACGGAGCTGCTCTGGGTGGAGACGCCGACGAACCCCCTGATGAACGTCAACGACATCGGCGCGCTCGCCGACGTCGCCCACGAGCGCGACGCGCTCTGCGCGGTCGACAACACGTTCGCGACGCCGTACCTCCAGCGCCCGCTCGAACACGGCGCGGACATCGTCTCCCAGTCGCTGACGAAGTACCTCGGCGGGCACTCGGACACCATCGGCGGGGCGCTCATCGTCGACGACGCGGAGTTGGACGAGCGGCTGGGGTTCTACCAGAACTCCGTCGGGGCGACGCCGGGCCCGTTCGACGCCTTCCTCGTCCTCCGTGGGACGAAGACGCTCCCCGTCCGGATGGACCGCCACTGCGAGAACGCGATGGCGCTCGCGGAGTGGCTGGAGGGGCACGACGCGGTCGACCGCGTCTACTACCCGGGACTGGAGTCGCACCCGGACCACGAGCTGGCGGCCGAGCAGATGGACGACTTCGGCGGGATGCTCTCGTTCGAGCTGGACGGCACCCTCGAAGAGGCGTCGACGGTCGTGAGCGAGACGGAAGTGTTCACGCTCGCGGAGTCGCTCGGCGGCGTCGAGAGCCTGATCGAGCAGCCGGCGGCGATGACGCACGCCGCAATCCCGCGGGAGGAGCGCCTCGCGGCCGGTCTCACCGACGGCCTGATCCGCGTCTCGGTCGGGATCGAACACGTCGACGACATGAAGGCCGACCTCCAGGCGGCGTTCGACGCGGCACAGTGATGACCGACTCCGACTGAGGTGTCAGTCCACGTCGACGCCATCGGGGAAATCGACCGCCGCCCCGAACACTTCGGTGTGGTTTTGGGTGACGGCCGAGCCGAGGGCACCGAGCCCGCTCGCCGACCCGTCGAGCCAGGTGACGGCGCCGTTCGCTTCCAAGAACCCGACGCGGCCGCCGTCGTCGTCTATCACTAGCACACCGCCGAACAGTCCGCCGGTCCCTTCCGCGATCGCGACGTCGTATCCGCGGTCCTCGAGCTGCGATCGGTATCGTTCCATGCGCGAACGCAACGACGAACGCTGCGTCGAGGTCAGCGGATCGAAGTAGATCCCCACTTCCGGCCGGTCGTCACTCATCGGTCGTCCTCCCTCGCATCGCGGTTTTCACGGTCGCGTGCCCATCCCCGCGGGAGGCTGAGTCCCGGGAACTTCGCCGGCTTGCGAAGCCGTTCGCGTGCGCGTTCGGTTCGTTTCTCCGCAGCATCTTCATCGGTGTTCCGCTCGTCATCCTTGCTTCGTTTACCCTCATCGGCTCTCTTCTCGTCGGTCTTCGTGGTCGGCTTGGTTGATTCATCGGTCGGTGATCTTGTCTCCCCCTGTTCGTCGTCTGTCCGCTCGTCGTCCGTTCGCTCGTCGTCTGTTCGCTCGTCGTCCGTTCGTTCGTCTTTCGTCCGCTCGTGTCCGCTCCGCGCTTCTTTTCGGATGTCCTCGCTGCTCTCGTCAACGTCCACGGAGCCCACGGCGTCTCCGGAGTCGACCGGCGGCTCCCGGAGCGGAACGTGGACGTCGAGACCCCCTCCTGGACGCCTGCGGTCGTCGGTCGCGTCGGTGAGATCCCCCGCTTGGAGGAAGTCGTACACCTCGAGGTCGAGTCCGAGTTCGGTCTGGTCGCCGGCCGACGGCTCCGTGACGAACACCTGGATACCGCGTTTGGTCTCTCTCGCTTCGAGCCCGACGTCGAGAGTCACGGAGAGGTTGGCGGCGTGATACACCGGGAGGCTCAGGTCGTCGGAGAACTCACCGGATTCGACCATCCGACGCAGCCGCTGCCGTCCGTTGAGCAGCGCTTGCATCTCCGCTTCGGACACCGCGTCGTACAGCGACGCGAGGAAGTGGCGGAGTTCGGTCATTCCGTCTCCTCTTCCCGGTCGGCGCGCGAGGCCTCGCGCTTGGAGTCGACCGCCAGCTCGTCGGTCGCGTCCCCGTCGGTGACGGTCGTCGCGAGCGTCCGTTCGAGGAGGTCGACGCCGGTCGATTTGTTCTCGACCTCGGCGCGCATCGTGATATCGAGGTCGAAGGACGATCGACTCCGACGCGCGAACGATTCGGAACGGGTCGCCGGGGCGACCGTCAACCGTCGCGGCGTCAACGAGGACGACCGCGTCGTCTTCCCTCCCTCGACCCGCCCCTCGCCTTTGCCCTTACTGGTGGGTCGCTGGCCTTCGGGCGACTCGACGTCGACGATCTTCGCCGAGAACGTCTGTTCGATCTCGTGAACCACGAGTTCGGGAAGCGACAGGAACAGCAGTACCGGGACGCCGAGCGTTTTCCGGCGCTGAACCGTTTCGCCCGTGGTCGAGTCGAGCTCCGTCGTCGCGTACTCGAACGACACCGTCGACGGCGTTCCGTCCCGCTCGAAGCCGATCTCACGGAGGAGATCGACCGTCTCCCGTTGCGCCTGCGCGCTGGCGTCGATCGCCGCGATGAGCGGCGCCGAGAACAGCGTCGAGAGCGGGAGGTCGGCGAGCGTATCGGTCGGACTCACACGCTCACTCTCCCGACACGTCGTCGGTGATCGCGGTCTCGAGGGCCGTGAGGACCCGCGAAGCCCCCTCCGGCGGCTCTATCGAACCGGCCTCGACTCGAACGCGCTGATCGTACGTCCGCTTGATCTCCTTCCCCCGGCGAGTCGAGGACTGGTACCCGATGTTCACCGACGACCTCGTCTTCCCGTTGACGAACCCGACGTCGAACCCGCCCTCGGCCTCCCTCGAGAAGTCGACCTCGAACTGACTCGATCGGGCGTACGAGTCCACCGAGTTCAGCTTCACGTTGAAATCGATCGTGACGTTTTCCACCTCGAAGTACGGGATGTGGAGCAGCAGCAACAGCGGAACGGACATGACGTGTTCTTCGGACACCTCGTCGCCCGAGACGTCGTCTATCACCTGCTTGGAGTAGGTAAAATCGACCATTACCGGCTCCTGATCGCCGACGACCGGATCTGTGAACCCGAGTTCCATGATGTACTCCGCCGCGGTCTGTGACGCGCTCGCGTTCGCCTCGACGGCGGCCCGGAGCGGCTCTCCGATGACGTGTTCGTACGGGATGCTCGCGAGCTCCGCGGTGAAATCTGGGTTCGGCATGATACCATCACACAATGATCTCGGATTAGTATAAAGATGCCTATAATTAAAACTTAGAATTAACTCACAGTTCTATGGGATCTGTGTCTACCGTCCGTTCTCTACCGAATAGCGGCGCTCGTTCTCGTCCCCCGGTCGGCCGGAACTAGGTCCGCCGGACGGGGGCATTCTTTTATCGGTCGTCGGGATTCTCTCACACATGAGCGACCCAGACGTTGTCGTGTTGCGCCAGACGATCCACGGTGCGGGCGCGAGCGAGTTGGCCGCGACGATACGCGAACGACTCCCCGACCTATCCGTCGCGCTGGCGAAAACGCCGGCCGAAGAGCGCGAACTGATCCGGACCGCGCGGGTGGCGGTCGGCCTCTCCATCGACGAAGAACTGCTCGCCGTCGCCGAGGAGCTGGAGCTGTTCGCCTGCGTGTTCGCGGGGACCGGCCACCTCCCGCGCGACCTGCTCGACGACCACGGCGTCGCCGTGACGAACGCGTCCGGCGTCCACGGCCCGAACATCGCCGAACACGTCGTGGGGTCGATGATCGCGCACGCGCGGCAGTTCCACCGGGCGTACCGACAGCAGTCCCGGCGCGAGTGGCGCACGTACGAGACGACCGAGGTGTACGGATCGACGGTGGCCGTGGTCGGGCTCGGCGCTATCGGGCGCGCGGTCGTCGACCGGCTCGAGTCGTTCGACGTGGAGACGGTCGGCGTCCGGTACTCTCCGGAAAAGGGCGGGCCGACCGACGAGGTGTGCGGGTTCGACGAGTTCCACGAGGCCGTCGCGGACGCCGAGTACGTCGTGTTGGCGTGCCCGCTCACCGAGACGACTCGGGGGCTCGTCGACGCCGACGCGCTCCGGACGATGCGGCCCGACGCCGTCCTCGTCAACATCGCGCGCGGGCCGGTCGTCGACACCGACGCGCTCGTGACCGAGCTCCGGAACGACCGCATCCGCGGCGCGGCGCTGGACGTCACCGACCCGGAACCGCTCCCCGAAGACCACCCGCTGTGGGGACTGTCGAACGCGACGATCACGCCGCACAACGCCGGCCACACGCCCGAGTACTACGAGCGCCTCGCGGAGATCCTCGCCGACAACGTCGCGCGGCTGAAAGCCGGCGACGAACTCCGGAACCGCGTGGTGTAGGGCGACGCAGGCGACGATCGTGCCGAACCGGATCTGAGTATATAGTAATATATAGCAAAAATAACTCTCTATCTATTACCACGGAGACGTTCTATCGAGCCATCTGAACGACCGCTCGGTACCCTATTCGATCCGAACCTACTACGCGGTATATATTTTGATCAAAATTAAGGTGTTCCGCTCCGGAGCGTGAGGTATGGAAACGCGGAAGGTTCAGGTCACCGGCGGTTCGACGTACACGGTCTCGATTCCGAAGACGTGGGCGACCGACAACGACGTCGAGGCCGGGACGGAGATCGAGTTCCACCCGGACGGCGACTCGCTGTTCCTCACGCCGCGGTCGGAGGAGGAGCGGACCAGGGGAACGCTGGACATCTCCGACTTGAGCGGACAGGCCCTCCAGCGGGCGGTGACGACGATGTACGTCAGCGGCTTCGACGTCATCGAACTGGAGGCGGCCGAGATCACCACCGAGCAGCGGTCGACGATACGCGACGCGGTCCAGAGCCTCGTCGGTCTCGAAGTGCTGGAGGAGACTCGCGACCGGGTCGTCGTCCAGGACCTGCTCGACTCCTCCGAGCTGTCTATCCACAACGCGGTCACGCGGATGCGGCTGATCTCGCTGTCGATGCTCGAAGACGCGCTCGCCGCGCTCACCGAGCGCGACCACGACCTCGCGCGCGACGTGATCGGTCGCGACGACGACCTCGACCGGCTCTGGCTCGTCGTCTCGCGAATCTTCCGCGCGACGTTGCGGACACCGAAGGCCGCCGAGGAGCTCGGCCTGCCGCGCGAGGAGTGTTTCGACTACCACTCCAGCGCCCGCCAGTTGGAGCGGATCGGCGACCACGCGACGAAGATCGCACACCTGACGCTGAACATCGACGACCCGCTCCCCGACGACGTCGTCGAGGCGGTCAACGACCTCCACGGCGACGCGGTCGAGGTGATCGACACCGCGATGGACGCGCTGTTCGACGACGACACCGAGGCGGCGACCCGGCGGGCTAACGAGGCGCGAACCGGCGTCAGGGCGATCGACGAGCGCGTCCGGTCCATCGACGAAGTTCTCCGCGACCTCGACCCCACCCGCGCGCAACTGCTCGGGCTCGTCGTCGACTCCGTCCTCCGGTCGGCCGACTACGGCGGGAACATCGCCGAGACGGCGCTCCAGAAGGCCGCGCCGACGCCGTGAGGGATGTCCTCGGACGGATCGCTCGCCGACTGCCAGAGCGCCGGCGGCTCGCGATCGCCGGGGGCGCGGTCGTCCCCCTCGTCGCGCTGGTCGTCGCCGGCGGGGCCGCGTACTTCGCCGTCGGCCAGGGACCGGACGCGGACGCGGTGGCGGCGGTCGAGGCGGACCCGAGCGTCTCCGTCGATCGGACGGCGCTCGGGACCGCGGTCCGCGACGGACCGGTGACCGACTCGACCGTCGGACTCGTCTACTACCCGGGCGCGCGGGTGTCTCACGAGAGCTACGTCCCCACCGCCGCCGACATCCTCGCCGCGTCCGACCGCGTCGCGCTCGTCGTCGTCGTGGAGATGCCGCTCAACCTCGCCGTCCTCGCGCCGGACCGCGCCGACCGCGTGCGCGAACGCTACCCGGACGCGGGCGTCTGGGCGGTCGGCGGTCACTCGCTCGGCGGTGCCATGGCCTGTCGACACGCCGCCGAGAACGCCGCGGCGTACGACGCGCTCGTGCTTCACGCCGCCTACTGCGACCGCGACGTCTCCGAGAGCGGCCTCGACGTGCTCTCGGTGCTCGGCGGCGCAGACGGCGTGATCGACGCCGAACGGGAGCGCGCGTCGCGGTCGAACCTCCCGGCGGACGCCCGGATCGCGGAACTCGACGGCGTCAACCACGCCGGGTTCGGGGCTTACGGCAAGCAGCGCGGCGACGATCCCGCGTCGCTGTCGCCCGCCGCCAGCCGGGAGGCGGTCGGGAACGCGACCGGGACGTGGCTCGGCGAACGGGCCGAGGCGAATCGCAGCCCGCGCCAGTCCGTCTCGCCGCGCTCGCCGTTGCCGGGTGAGCGGGTTTTTTGAGCGCGCTCCCACGAAGTGATCGCATGCCAGAGATCGAACTCGGCGTTCCGCGGGGCGTCGTCGAGTCGCTCCCGGAGGAGGACGGGACCGCCGAACAGGACATGCGACGCGCCATCGCGGGGATCCAGTCGCGACTGAACGAGGCGCTCGACGAGGCGGACCCGGACGAGGCGGCCGAGGTCGTCGCGGACGCGGTCGAGCGCATGGAGACGCAGGCGAGCACCTACCACGAGTACGTCCCGGAGCTTCGCGCGTGGGGCCAGTCGCCCATCTACGCGATCGCGTGGCGGAACCTCTATCTCGAACTCATCGGCCAGCTGTACGACCACGAGTGGCTCGCCGACGACCTCGACCGCGAGCGCAACTTCCGGCTGGTCGAGGACGGCATCCGGCTGTCCGACCTGTAGCCGGCGGCGATCCGACTCCGCGGTCGCGGCTCGCTGCGACCGTCGCCCGTCTCCCTCCGCGGCCGCCGCCTTCCGCGGCCGGCCGCTTTTAAGCCGCCGCGACCCGACGTAGGAGTATGGAACTGGAACTGCGGTTCTTCGCGACGTTTCGCGAGGCCGCCGGTGGGAAGACGGTGAACGCTGAGTTCGCCGACGACTCCACGGTCGGCGACGTGCTGCGCGAGTTGGAGTCGACGTACGAGGGGATGGAGGGACGACTGGTCGTCGACGGCGACCTCGCCCCGCAGATCAACGTCCTGAAGAACGGTCGCGAGGTGCTCCACCTCGACGGGCTCGACACGCCGATCGGGGACGGCGACCGGCTCTCCGTGTTCCCGCCGGTCGCGGGAGGGGCATGAGCGACGACGGCTCGCCGCCCGCCGAGGGGGCGGTCGCTGACGCGGACGCGGCGGGGGCTGACCTCCCGCCCGCCGAGGACGGGTGGGAGCGGAAGACGGTGGCGTACCGCGGCATCTCTCGACGGCTCGCCGCCCACTACCTCAGGAACCTCGGGGGAGAGCTGGTCGGGACCGACGACCCGGCGGCGGCGACCCGCGTGGACGGTGACGGCTGGCGGGCGACCCTCAGCGCCGAGACGGTGACCGCGGCGGCCGCCATCACGCTCACCGAGGTGACCGCCGAGTTCGCCGGCGACCCCGACGTGCTCGCCGACCTCCTCCCGAAGTACCGACAGAAGGCCATGCGCGCCGGCGGGTGATGTCCGGCGACGGCGCGACCGGGGGCTCCGGAGACGGTTCCAACGGGGGCACGACCGGGGGCTCCGAGGACGGCTCGGACGACGACCGGGATGTCGGGTCGTACCCGATCGGGGGGACCGCGCTGGTGAAGGCGACCGCGCTCGCGAGCGTGCCGGCCGCCCGTCTCCCGACGCTGCTCGCGCGCGTCCAGGCGGATCTCGGCCCCAGAATCGAGGCGTATCGCCGGCGATACGAGCGGGTCACGGCCGAGTCGGACCGCGAGGCGTTCCTCGTCGAGCCCGACCACTGGGAGGAAGTCGCGGACCGGATCGGGCTCTCCGACCGCGAGCGCGACGCCGTGGTTCGCGCGCACGAGGCGACGGTAGAGCGGATCGGTTCCGGATGCGGCCGCCGAGAGGAGTTCGAGACCGCCTTGGAGATCCGGTCGTGCGTGGTCATCGGCGTTGGCGAGGATACGGACGAGGGCGAAGACGCGGGCGAGGGCGAAGCCGACTGATCCGCGGCCCTGTCGGCTCGGAGCCGGTCGCGGGAGTCGGCCCACCACCGACGCCTTTTCGTGTCGCACCGCGGACGTGGTCCCATGCGATTCGCTCGACTCCTCACGCCGGACGGGCCCGTGGCCGGTCGCTACGAAGACGGCGCGGTCGTCGCGGACGACGGCCGCTACGAGGTCGGTCGCGACGGGCGGCCGCTCCCGCCGTGCGAGCCCAGCGCGCTGTACTGCGTCGGTCGGAACTACGCGGCGACGCTCGACCAGATGGAGTACGAGCGCCCGGAAGAGCCGGACTTCTTCGTCAAACCTCCCGCGAGTCTGCTCGCGCACGGCGAGCCGATCCGCTACCCCCACTGGACCGACGAACTGACCTACGCCGGCGAACTGGTCGCCGTGATCGGCGAGCGCTGTCGCGACCTCGCCCCCGGGGACGTGCCGGAGGTCGTTCGCGGCTACACGGTCCTGAACGACGTCGACGCGCTCGACCAACAGGGCAGGACCGCGCGGAAGGCGTTCGACGGGTCCGCGCCGCTGGGGCCGTGGATCGAGACCGACGTCGACCCGACGAACCTCGACGTCGAGACGACGGTCGGCGGAGAGAAGCGCCAAGACGCCAACACGGAGCTGATGTTATTCGGACCGCACGAGGTGGTGTCGTACCTCTCGAAGCGGTTCACCTTCGAGCCCGGTGATTGTATCGCGTTCGGTAGCCCGGCGAACCCCGGGCTCGTCGAGCCCGGCGAGCGCGTCGAAATCACCTACGAGGGCGTCGGGACGCTCTCGAACCGCGTCGTCGAGCCTGGTGTGAACTGATCCTCTCGGAGTCGGCCGGACGCGTGTCAGTCCGTTTCAGGGACTTCCGGGGTCGCTGTCCCCGGCGCTCGCGTCGTCGATCCGCTCGTTCGCGGTCGCTAGCGCCGACTCGTCGCCGGTTCGCACGTACGCTCCGACGGCGTCGGCCGCCTCGACGAGAGCGTCCGCGGTCGCGGGCGGCACGTCGCCGCCGAGCGCGTCGACGCGCGCGACGCGGTCGCGGAGGCGCTCGAAGGTGTCGCGAGCGGGGCCGACTCTGGCTTCGGGACGGCCCCCGTCTACGGTGACGGTTCTGGCGTCGTCCGCGTCACCATTTTCTTCATCGGCTTCGGCGTCGTCTCGGTCGGCCTCGACATCGCTCCGGTCGGCTCGGGCTTCGAGTTCGTCGAGGAAGTCGAGCGCGTCGCTGCGGTACGCCTCGACGGCGCGGACGGTCGCCATTCCCCGGGCTTCGCGGAGCGCGCTCGGAACCGCGTCCGCCGCCGGTCGGACGCCCTCGTCGGCGCGGGCGAGGAGGTCGAGGAGGTACTCGCGGTCGGCGTCGGTGGGGTCCCGAAGCCGTTCGAAGCAGTCGACGGCCTCCAGCAGTTCGCGGGCCGCGAGGTAGGTCTCGTCGAGGGAGGCGAGTCGACCGCCGTCGATGAAGCCGCGTTTCCGGCAGTATTCCCGGAGGTCAGACTGGAGCTCGTCGACGCCCGATCGGGGGAGGGTATCGGGAGCGTCTCCGAACCGCTCGCGGTGAGCGGCGAGGTCGAGCGCGACGGGCGCGTCCGTGTGCGCGGTCCGGGCGTCGACGCCGACGCTGCGTAGGTCGCCGCAGCTCGGGCACGCGACCGAGCCCGTCTCGTAGTACGACCACCGCGTGCCGCAGGACTGACACTCGCGTTCGCCGCGGACTTTCATGCGGTCCGATTCGTCGCGTCCGCCCTAAACGACTGCGGGTCGACGCCGTCGACTCGGGCCGAGCGATTCGTTCGGCGGCGGTCCGGGTGCCAGTCTATTTCACTCCCTCCGGTCAAGGATCCGTATGGACTGGCACGCCGTCGACGCGCTCGACCGCGCGACCGACGGGACCCGGCGGTTCCTCTTCCCCTTCGAGGCGGTCCGGTGGGCGAAGCTCGCGTTCCTCGCGCTCGCGATGGCCGGCGGGGGAATCAGCGGGTTTCGTGCCGGGATTCCGTCGTTCAGCGCTTCGACGGTCGGGTTTGGCGTTTTGACGACCGGATTTGGCGCTTCGACGATCGGACTCAGTGCGGGGGCTGAGGCAGTTTCGCCGTCGGCCGAGTCAGTACCGTTGAGCGGCGGATTCCTGCCGGAGGCCTTCGGAGGAGCCGCGGCCTCGGGCCTCGACCGCCTCGTTGGACTGAACGAGTCGCTGCTCGTCGCGCTCGCCGTCGTGACGCTGCTCGTCGCGCTCGCGCTCGTCGCGTGTTCGTTCGCGTTTCGGCTCGCGTTCTACGACGCGCTCGCCACGGGGGAGGTCGCGCTCTGGCGTTCGCTTCGCGCTCGATTTCGACAGGCGTCAGAGCTGTTAGCCATCCTCGCGGGGATCGCGGTCGTCGCCGCGACGCCGGTGGTCGCGGTCGTCGCTGCCGTCGGCTCCACGTCGATATTCCTCACCGGTTCTACGCCGTTGCCCGTCGTTGGCGTGTCGCCCGGCGGATCGTTGGGATTTCCGGGACCGGTGACCGCCGCGATTGTCGCGGTCGGAGTCGCGGTGACACTGATCGGAATCGTCGTCTCCCGCCTCACGTTCGAGTTCGTCGCGCCGGCGATGGTCGCTCGCGACGTGGGAGTGATTGCGGGGTGGCGAGCGGTCTGGGCGTCGCTCCGCGGATCGTGGAGCGAGGTCGTCGCGTACCTCGTCGTTCACGCTCTCGTCGCGACGGGCGTCAGGATCGTCTTGACCCTCGCTGTCGCGTCCGTCGCGGCCGTCGTCGCCGTGACCGGGTTCGTCGTGGCCCTCGTCGCGGCGGTCCCGCTCGGCGGAGTCGAGGCGGTGTTCGGGACGACTGCGGGACTGTTCGTTCTCGGGACCGTGCTGCTCTGTTCGGTCGTCGCGCTCGTGGCCGTGACGCTCCCGGTCCGGTTGGTGACGCGGACGTACCTGACCGCGTACGAGGTCTCGACGCTCGCCGGGATCGACCCGGACCTGTCGCCGCTGGCACCGTCTGGCGCGGCGAGCGATGGGACAGCGTCGATCGGCGGCGGGCGAGCCGGTACCCGATGATGCCTTTGTCCGAGTGAGTAGTGGCCCCGTCCGGGTGAGTAGTGGCCGCGCGGGACTCGTGACGACGAACGATCGTCAGATGTCGAATCATCTGTTCGACACCATCGGATAGCTTTTTACTCCGTTCACGAATGGAGAGAGACATGGGACTAGACGACGACGCGCGGGAGTACCACCGACAGGAGCCGCCCGGAAAGATCGCAATCGAGACGACGAAGCCTACGAACACGCAACGTGACCTCTCGTTAGCGTACTCGCCGGGGGTCGCCGCGCCGTGTCGCGACATCGCGGCAGATCCCGAGTCCGTCTTCGAGTACACGGCAAAGGGGAACCTCGTCGCCGTCGTCTCGAACGGATCGGCCGTCCTCGGGCTCGGCGACATCGGTGCCGCCGCCTCGAAGCCGGTCATGGAAGGGAAGGGAGTGTTGTTCAAGCGCTTCGCAGACATCGACGTCTTCGACATCGAACTGGACATCGACTCCGTCGACCCGTTCTGCGAGGCGGTGAAGGCGATGGGGCCGACGTTCGGCGGGATCAACTTGGAGGACATCAAGGCCCCCGAGTGCTTCAAGATCGAGGAGCGCCTCCGCGAAGAGATGGACGTCCCGGTGTTCCACGACGACCAGCACGGCACCGCCATCATCTCCGGCGCGGCGTTAATGAACGCGGTCGACATCTCGGACAAGGACCTCTCGGAGCTCGAAATCGTCTTCTCCGGTGCCGGCGCGTCCGCCATCGCGACGGCCCGGTTCTACGTCTCGCTCGGCGCGCGCAAAGAGAACATCACGATGTGCGACTCCTCCGGGATCATCACCGAGGAGCGCGTCGAGGCGGGCGAGGTCAACGAGTACAAGAGCCAGTTCGCCAGCCCGGTCGAGGACGGCGACCTCGCGGACGCCATGGCGGGAGCGGACGTGTTCGTCGGCCTCTCGGTCGGCGGTATCGTCTCCAAAGAGATGGTCCGCTCGATGGCCGCCGACCCGATCATCTTCGCGATGGCGAACCCCGACCCCGAGATCACCTACGAGGACGCGAAGGCCGCGCGCGACGACACGGTGATCATGGCGACGGGCCGGTCGGACTACCCGAACATGGTGAACAACGTGCTCGGGTTCCCGTTCCTGTTCCGCGGCGCGCTCGACGTGCGCGCGACCGAGATCAACGAGGAGATGAAGGCGGCCGCCGCGGAGGCGTTGGCCGACCTCGCGCGCAAGGACGTTCCTGACGCGGTCGTGAAGGCGTACGGCGACGACCCGCTCCAGTTCGGGCCGGACTACGTCATCCCGAAACCGCTCGACCCCCGAGTGTTGTTCGAGGTAGCGCCGCGCGTCGCGGAGGCCGCGATGGAGTCCGGTTCGGCGCGGGCCGAGATAGACTTAGAGAAGTACCGAGAGCGGCTCGAAGCGCGGCTGGGGAAGTCCCGCGAGATGATGCGGGTCGTGCTGAACAAAGCGAAGAGCGACCCGAAGCGGATCGCGCTCGCGGAGGGCACCGACGAGAAGATGATCCGCGCGGCCTACCAGCTCTCCGAGCAGGGGATCGCGGAGCCGGTGCTGCTCGGCGACGCCGACACCATCTCGCAGACTGCGGCGGAACTCGGGCTCTCGTTCCGCCCGCAGGTGGTCGATCCTGACAACCGGGACGTCTCCGGCTACGGGGAGCGGCTGTACGAACTCCGCAAGCGCAAAGGGATCACGAAACGCGAGGCGAACGACCTGATCAAGCGCGACACGAACTACCTCGGCAGCGTGATGGTCGAGACCGGCGACGTCGACGCGATGCTCACCGGACTCACCCACCACTACCCGTCGGCGCTCCGCCCCCCGCTTCAGGTCGTCGGGTCCGCGGAAGACACAGACACCGTCGCCGGTGTGTACATGCTCACGTTCAAGAACCGGGTCATTTTCTGTGCGGACACGACGGTCAACCAAGATCCGGACGCGGAGACGCTGGCGGAGGTCACGCGGCACACCGCGGACCTCGCGCGCCGGTTCAACGTCGAGCCGCGCGCCGCGATGTTGTCGTACTCGAACTTCGGGAGTGTCGACAACCAGGGGACCCGGAAGCCGCGCGACGCCGTCGATATCCTCCAGTCCGACGACAGCGTGGACTTCCCGGTCGACGGTGAGATGCAGGCCGACACCGCGGTCGTCGACGATATCCTCAACGGAACGTACGAGTTCTCTCAGCTCGACGAGGCCGCGAACGTCCTCGTGTTCCCGAACCTCGAGGCCGGGAACATCGGGTACAAGCTACTCCAGCGGCTCGGCGGTGCCGAAGCGATCGGGCCGATGCTGGTCGGCATGGACGAACCCGTCCACGTGCTTCAGCGGGGCGACGAGGTGAAAGACATCGTCAATCTCGCCAGCGTCGCCGTCGTGGACGCCCAAGAGTAGTCCGGCGAGGAATCACGGGCCTGCGTGCTCGCGAACTGCGCTGCGCCCGGCCGGACGTCTGTTTCCCGTCGGTCGTGCGCGTTTCTCAGGATACCGTCGGCGGACCTACCGACCCATATTCTGGTCCGTCGGTCGGCGTAGTTTTGTGTGGAGACACACCGTGTTTCCGGTGAAAGGGGGGCGTGCTGGGTGGGGGTGGTTTCGCTATGCTCGGCCAAGTCCTAGTCATGACCAGTTCAGAACAACAGGATTTATGTGCTATATCAGAGTAAAGCTCGCCAAGCGAAGTGAGCGAGTGCTCGCCGAGCGGTAATGGCGTTTCATCGGAAGTTCGAAACACGTCGGTAACTCGTACTTCGTCGGAAACCGATATTTCACCGGAAACCCGGTCTCCCCCTGCTGACAGAACCGCACAACATTCCCAACGAACACCTCGTTTCCGGTGAAACGTCTGTTTTAGATGCCTCCTCTCGAACCTTCTTCGAACCGTCTTTTCGTCCACCCCATTGTTATCGTCGTGTACTTTCTTCGCCCGTCCCCGCCTCACGCGCTCCGTATACGTGTTACCGCTTGGTCACGTCCTCTGTCGAGCTGACCTCGAGTACTCCGCTTATTGACCGCTCGCTTGTTCCGCCTAGACGCTCTTCTGATCCTGCTTCTCTGTCAATCGCCTCCGGTCAATCGCTTCCAACCGACTATCCTCTACCGCCCCTAACCGGTCGCCCCCGACTTTTCCCCAACCGATCGCCCCCAACTCTTCCCCAACCGATCGCCCCCAACTCTTCCCCAACCGATTGCCCTCGACTTTTCCCCGACCTCCCCCCGACCTCCCCCGGCCGCTCATCCTTTCACCGGAAACACGGTGTGTGTCTCCATTCACTGACTCACCCCTTACGCCGGCTCAAGCACCACCGCGAAACAGAACGCATTTCACCGGAAACCCGGTGTCTCTCTCATGGACGCAGCGGACGACCTCTTCACGAGAGAGGACCCCATCTTTTCGAACAAGGAGCTCCTCGAGATCAGTCACTTACCCGGCGAGGGACGCATCGTGGGTCGAGACGACGAGATCGCCGACTTGGCGACCGCCGTCAACCCAGCTATTTTCGGGCAGAGCCCGAGCAACGTGCTCATCTACGGGAAGACAGGCACCGGGAAGTCGCTGTGTGCGAAGTACGTCTCCAAGCGACTCGTTTCGACCGCCAGCGAGGAAGGCGTCACGGCGACGTTCGCCTACGTCGACTGCGCGCAGGATACCACCGAGACGCAGGCGGTCCAGACGATCGCCGAAGGCGTCAACGACCCGGACGAGACCGGGATCAACGTCCCCGACAAGGGACTCTCCACCTCGACGTACTACAAACGCCTCTGGCGCATCCTCGACCAGCGGTACGACGTCGTCTTGATCCTGCTCGACGAGATTGACAAGCTAGACGACGACGCCATTTTGATGCAGCTGTCTCGCGCGGGTGAGGCCGGAAAGATCACTGACTGTAAGCTGGGTGTCGTCGGAATCAGTAACAAGATTCAGTACAAAGACCGAATGGACGAGCGCGTCAAATCGAGCCTCTGTGAACGCGAGTTCGTCTTCCCCCCGTACGATGCGAACCAACTCCGTGAGATCATGCAAGCGCGCGCGGACGCGTTTCACGATGACGTTCTCGAACCGTCGACGATCCCCCGCGCCGCCGCACTCGCCGCCCGCGAACACGGCGACGCGCGGAAGGCAATCGACATCCTCCGGTACGCCGGGGAGATAGCGCAGGCGAACGGAGAACCCACCGTTCGCGAGGAGTTCGTTACGCAGGCGCGCGAGCGAGCCGAGACCGACCGCTTTCGAGAGCTCATCCGCGGGTCCACGCCACACTCCCGATACGTCCTTCAAGCGCTCGCGTTGCTGTCGCTCTCGAACGGACGGCAGGACGGATTCCGGACGAGTCGTGTGTACGAGATCTACGAGAACATCTGCCGACAGGAGGGCTCTGACAGCCTTTCGCTGCGACGCGTCCGCGATCTCCTGAAAGAGCACGCATTCTTGGACATCATCGAGCAGTCGAAACACAGTGGCGGCAGCGCGGAGGGGAGTTACACGAAACACCAGCTCCTCGAGGATCCGAGCGTGGTCAAGGAAGTCCTCACCGAAGACAGCACAGAGTCGTAAGGCCTGTTATCTGCGTTTCGCACCGACAGTCGACCGATCTAACTTACTTCCGGACCGGCCGAACCCGGGTACCGCCTCCCTTCCGAAACGAGGTCACCGAACAGACCGATCGATGCCAACGCGTCAGCCGAGCAGACCGAGCCCTTCGATGCGCTCGACAATCTCCTTGACCGCTTCTTCAGCGTCGTCCGTCCGTTTGCCGCCGGTAATGACGATCTTCCCGCTCCCGAAGAGCAGGATGACGACCTCCGGCTCATCCATCCGGTAGACGAGTCCGGGGAACTGCTCCGGCTCGTACTCCACGTCCTCTAAGCCGAGCCCGATCGCGAGAGCGTTGAGGTTGAGGTTGTGACCGAGGTCCGCGCTCGATACGATGTTCTGAACGGTGATCTCCGGGTCGTCTTCGACCGGAATCTGAAGGCCGCGAAGCTTTTCGAATATGATCCCGAGCGCCTCGTGGACGTCGTCGATGCTTTTTGCGCCCGTACAGACGATCTTTCCCGAGCGGAAGATCAGTGCGGCCGCCTTCGGCTCTTGGGTCCGGTAAACGAGCCCGGGGAAGTTGTCGGGGTTGAAATCCGCACCTGGGAGGTCCTCCGCGAGCGCCTCCAAATCGAGTTCCTGACCGATACCTGTCGATGCAACGACGTTCTGAATCTCGATCGAGTCTGCAGGGTTCGTCATCGTTCGCTTTTATATGTGGCCCCCTCCCTTATAAACGCCCGTGGTATAAACGGCCGGGCTTTCCCACTGCGTGTTTTCGGTGCGCTCGCGCGCACGCACGAGACTCACCCGAACACGGAGGATTTTCATGAGTATCATCTGATATTTTGTCCGCAAACGCTCCTCATCGAGTCGATCGATACGTTCGTTTACATTACCGTGTCTCCTCTCGACGGCTCCCCCCGCTCGCTCGGAACGGTCCATGAAACCGCATGACGTGGAGCAGATGGTTCGACGGGGTTAAATACAACCCGGGCATTCGAATGAATGCGAGGAGCCCCCGACGAGGGGGCACCGGCCGGCCGCTGACGCGGCCGGTCGAAGCGTTCCGACGTGCTTAAGTGTATAAGACCGTTCGGTTGAAATGCGAAGAACGCACCGCGGACTCGGGCCGTTCAACTCGGCCCGGTTTCGCAGAGTCGGTTCATCCGACTCACCCGATGAGGATCACGCCCCCTGCGCTCCGGCGTAAGCGGTGATCTGATGTGAGCCGTGGTCGTTCGGTGTCATCCAAGCCGTTGGATGGGCCGGACACCACACAGACCAATGCAATGGTGTGTCAACCCTCGTTTCCAACGAGATTGACACCCGCCAACACCCCCTTCGAGCCGGGAATCAGGCTCGAAGGATATTCATTCCGGTTGATCCTGCCGGAGGCCATTGCTATTGGGATCCGATTTAGCCATGCTAGTCGCACGAGTTCAGACTCGTGGCGAATAGCTCAGTAACACGTGGCCAAACTACCCTTCGGAACACAATACCCTCGGGAAACTGAGGCTAA
>NZ_AOJL01000014.1 GCF_000337035.1 Halorubrum coriense DSM 10284 | reverse complement strand
TAGCGGTGGGGAAACACCCGTACCCATTCCGAACACGGAAGTTAAGCCCACCAGCGTACCGTGAAGTACTGGAGTGAGCGATCCTCTGGGAACCACGGGTCGCCGCCTGCCCATTCATCCGGGAGAATACTCCCACTCAGCCCACGGACATCGCGTCCGTGGGCTTTTTTCATATACAGCGAGCGGACGCGCCGCCCACACGCGACCGCTAGGCTTAAACGCTCGACAGCGGTACGTTCGAACGGCGCCAAGGTGGCAGAGTTCGGTCAGACGCAGCGGCCTGCAGAGCCGCCCAACGCCGGTTCAAATCCGGCCCTTGGCTTTCTATCGCGGCCGCAATGTACAGCGACATCGGTCTCACGAACTGACCCGCTTAGTAACCGTTAAACACCGGGTGACCCATGCGTCAACTATGCAACGACGCGCTGTGGCCGTGTTTGTCGCGCTGTTCCTCGCCGTCGCGGGCGTGGCGGGCGCGCTGACCGCGACGGCCGATAGTCCGGAGATTGCGCTCGAAAATCCGGAGATCGACGCCTCACAGGGCGACACGATCGACGCCGGCGGTGAGTCGTACGTGGTGGCAGATATCTCCGAGACGGAAGAGGGCGGCGGGGGTCACGGTGGTGCGGCGACGACCGTGGTCACCGGGACGCTCGAACGCGAGTTCACCGCGGAGACCTCCGAGACGTGGGCGAACGGGTCGACCGTCTCGGTCGACGACCGCGAGTGGCGTGTCGAGGTCGCCGGTGAGAACGCCACCGAGTTCACGCTCGTCGAGGCGCTCGACCGGCAGGCGATCCTCGGGGCCGACGACGCCGCGGAGAACGAGACGGTTACGCTCGATGACGGCGAGTACGTCGCCGTGACCGACGACTCCGGCGAACGGACACTGGTGCCCGTCGAGGAGTACTTCCCCGCACCGGAACAGC